>CAYOJC010000025.1:0-50727 GCA_964404195.1 uncultured Syntrophobacteraceae bacterium | reverse complement strand
GCGGGCTGCCGCCCAAATACGGATGATTCGTGATGAACGCGTCGCCTTCATGGATTTCGGAAGGTTGGTATTGCTTGAGCACGCCCTGGGCGCAGGCGGGAAAAGCGCCCATGTGCAGCGGCAGCACGACGTGCTGCGCGACGACTTCTCCTTTGGTATTCAAGATCGCGCAGCTCGCGTCCTGAGATTCGCGGATGATGGTGGAGTAGCCGGTGCGGAAAAGGGAGTTCTGCATCTCCTGGACGATGCCGGCGAGACGCGCTTGAATAACCTGTAAGGTGATTGGATCAACGGTCATAAATCACAAGGCAAAAGGCAAAAGTAAAAAGGCAAAAGTAAAACTCAAAACTCAAAACTCAAAACTTTTTCCTTTTACCGTTTTACTTTTTACTTGGCGGCACGTCTCCCGCCTGCTTCACTTTCACGATCAAGTTTCGGTAACTATCGACAATCGCTTCCTGCTCCGGGTGGATCACCGTCGTGGTGTCGAGCTGCTCGATGACAGCCGGACCGTAAATTCTGTGTCCCGGCTCGAGCAGATCGCGGCGGTAAATTTGGCAAGTGAGCAAGCCGTGCTCTTTGCCGAAGAAAATTTTTCTCTCTCCCGTGCGCGCGGCCTCAACTTTTCCACCGGCCGCTTTTGCCGGGGAAAGCTTCGCCTCCGGCACAAGACCGGTCGAAACCAGGCGCAAGCTCACGAGCTCGACCGGCTCGGATTCCGCTTTGTGACCGTGGGCCTGCTCATGCTGCGCGTCGAAGCGCCGGCGGATCTCGTCCAGGTCCGCCGCTTTGAACGGCGGCATGAGCGAAGGCACGGTCAGCTCGTATCCCTGGCCCGCATAGCGCAGATCGAGAAAGGCTTGCAGCGAGATCTCGCCGTCGCCGAAGCCTTCACCCCTAAGATCGTTCTTTGCCTGCGAGGTAAGCTCGGAAAAGAGACGATTGATTTCGTTCAGGTCCAATTCCTTCAGCGGCGCTAGCTTGGATCTCACGTAGTCGTGCTTGACGTCGGCGAGCAGGAGCCCAAGCGCCGAAGTCACGCCGGGAGTCAACGGGACGAGCAGCGTCGGAATTCCGAGATCGAGGGCGATCCTTCCGGCGTGCATCGGGCCGCCGCCGCCGAAGGCGATCAGCGTGAAGTCGCGGATGTCGTAGCCGCGCTGCGACGAGACCGCTTTGATCGCTTCTTCCATTTTGGCGTTGATGATCTTGAGAATTCCGTCCGCGGCTTCCAAAGTACTTAAACCAAGCGGCTTGGCGATCTTTTCTTCCAAAAGTTTTTCGGCTTTGGCGCGGTTGAGCTTCAGCCTGCCGCCGAGAAATTTCTCCGGGTGGAGCACGCCGAGGACGAGATTGGCGTCGGTGATGGTGACGTTTTCTCCTCCTTGATCGTAGCAGATGGGGCCGGGGTCGGCGCCCGCGCTATCCGGTCCGACCTGAACGCCGCCGACGGCGTCGATGCGCGCGATCGTTCCGCCCCCGGCGCTGACCGTGTGGATGTCGAGCATCGGCAGGCTGATCGGGCGCTGGTTGATTCTTCCCTGCGTGGTGATCGCCGGTTTCCCCTCGTGGATCAGCGCCACGTCGCAGCTCGTTCCGCCCATATCGAAGGTGATGATGTTTTTGATTCCCGCTCTCTGGCTGATGCCGAGGGAGGCGATGACGCCGCCGGCGGGACCTGAGAGAACGGTCGCGACGGGTTTTTTCGCCGCGCTCTGGAAGGTCGCGACGCCGCCGTTCGACTGCATGATGTAGAGTCTCGGCGTCGCCACTCCCATTTCCCTGAGCCTCTGCTCCAAGCGCCCGAGATAGCGGCTCATCACCGGCGCGATGTAGGCGTTGATTACCGTGGTGCTCAAGCGGTAGAACTCGCGGATCTGCGGCAACACTTCGCACGAGAGCGAAAGACTCGCCTCGGGAAATTCGCGTTCGGCGATCTCTTTGATTTTCAGCTCGTGGTCGGGATTCAGAAAAGAAAAGAGAAAGCAGGCCGCGATCGATTCGACTTTTTTCTGTTTCAATCTGAGAATAGCCTGCAGCGACGATTCGACGTCGATCGGCTTCAGCACCGCACCGCGAAAATCCACGCGCTCGGGAATTTCTTCAGTGTAGTATGGCGGCGCGAGCAGCCGCGGCTTCTCGAAAAAAAGATCGTAGGTCGCCGGCCCGTAGCCGCGCGACTGCTCCATGACTTCATAGATGCCGCGGAATCCCTCCGTCACGAGCAGGCCGGTTCTCGCGCCTTTCTCTTCGAGAAGCGTGTTGGTTCCCACGGTCGTGCCGTGGGAGAAAAATGAAATGTCTTTTGCCGCGACGCCTTGATCGAGAAGCTCCTTCAAGCCGTTCAGCACGGCTTGAAACGGCTCCTTCGGCGTCGAGGGAACCTTGGTGATGCCGATCTCGCCGGTGTCTTCGTTGAAGAAAACAAAATCCGAAAACGTCCCGCCCGCGTCCACCGTCACGCGATACTTCGCCATCGTGAGTCAGGCGTAACATTATTTTCTACAGGGTTCAACGAACAGTACCGGCCGCGGCGAAGGAAGTCCTTGACCAGAAATGATTCAAGCCTCACACTACGTCACTATCATGCTTGACGCGATTGTTGTGGTGATAATGAAAGGTGACAAGATTCTCCTTATCGAAAGAGCGCCGCGCGGGTTGTATTCAGGATATTGGGCGCCGGTGAGCGGGAAGGTCGAGCCTGGAGAGAGCCAGGAGGAGGCGGTGGTGCGCGAGTCGATGGAAGAAGTCGGCTTGACGGTGCGGCCGGTGCGCAAGGTTTGGGAAAATATCTCTACGAGCGAAATTTACAGACTTCATTGGTGGCTTGCCGAGTACATCGGCGGAGAATTGACGCTCGATAAAAGAGAAGCAAGCGATGCCCGCTGGCTCAAGGTTGACGAGATTTCCGGAATGAAAATCTTCGAAGGCGACCGGGAATTTTATGAGAGAGTGCTGACGTCCCTGATAGGAAGCAAGGTGCTTTAGGCCGATCTTTTTGCTACAGTGTGTGCGGAGGATCAAGATGACAAAACTGCTTGAGAGGGCATTTAAAGAGGCGGAGAAACTTTCCAAGGAAGAGCAAGATAAGCTTGCCCGAGTCCTGTTGGACGAGCTTGCCACTGAGCGACGCTGGGACGAGCTCTTTGCCGGCTCGCAGGATATTCTCGACCAACTGGCTGACGAGGCTTTAGAAGAACACCGAGCCGGCCGGACGAAAGAGCTTGACCCGGACAAGCTGTGACCTCGCGCACGACTGCGCATTTTCGCAGCGCCTTTGCTGACCTACCACCGAACGTTCAAGGTCAAGCACGGCGCGCATATCGACTTTTCCGACAAAATCCAAATCACCCGAGTCTCCGCTTCAAGCCTGTTCATCCTACACGGCCGATCTATTCTGTACGAATCAGTCCCGGCTATCGCGCCGTCGGAACCTTAGAAGGAGACGAAATTGTTTGGTTTTGGATCGGCACGCACGCCGACTATGATCGGCTTCTCTCACAATGGCGTCGTCGATCCTAACGGCGAGAGGAGAAAAGAAGAAAGATGGGCTTAGCCCGCCTCACGGCAATGTACGGAAAGCTCGAGGGCGCCGAGGGAAAATTCGCCCGCGACGTGACGGGATACATCGGGATCGAGGCGGGAATCTATAGCCGATGGGGACTCGATCTCTCCTGGCAGCACATTCAGGGAACCGAGGAGCGCTATCGCAGGCTTGAAACAGGCGCTGCGGATGTTTCCTTCGTCGTCGGACGGGCGGCGCTGAAGCATTTCCTGGACTCCAAGACGACGCGGCTGATCGGCTCGTCGATGAACAGCTGCCCTTACCATCTTATCGTGAGTCCTCCGGTGAAGAGGCTGAGGGATCTCAAAGGAAAGACGGTTGCTTGTCGGGAGGAGCCGGCGCGAAACGCGCCGTTACGTCAGGTCTTCATCCTGAATACCGGACTCAAATCGGGCGAAGACATAACGCTTAAATTCTGCGCCGGCGATCAAGATGCCTTTGACTTGCTCATCGCCGGTGAAGTTCAAGCCGCGCTGTTACCTAGGCAGTACGGCTTCCTAGCCGAAGAAAAAGGTTTCAAAAGGATGAATGATTGGCCAGACGTTGTGGATGATCCCTTGCCGGTTGCGATCGAAACCACGGAGCAAATCCTTCGAGACCGACACAAGGAATTGGCTGCCTTCATCGCTGCTCACCGCGAGGCTATTCGCCACCTTAAGGCGAATCGCGATCAGACCGTCCGAATGCTCGGCGACAAGTTCGGTCATTCGCCGTCTCTGGCCGGCAAGACGTTTGACGAATATCTGCTCCTGTTGGACGATCGTCTGACAATTGACCTCAAGCACCTGGAAAATCTATTGACTCAAGTAGCTCCCAACTTTCCCGGCGGCGCTCGGAAGTTGGCTGCCGAGTGGATTGTCCCAGGCGTGCTTGATCATTCATCTTGATCGCCCCTCCCAACGGGTGTATGTGAGGATTGGCTTCGACGGCTCAATTCATACATGCCTTACGACCTAGTCATCAAAGGCGCACGCGTGATCGACGGCAGCGGTTTGCCGTCATTCATGGGAGACGTAGCTGTCCACGACGGAAAAATCGCCGAAGTCGGGCGTGTGAGCGGCAGCGCACAGCGCGTCATCGATGCGGACGGCCTCGCAGTCTCGCCCGGCTTCATCGACTTTCACGCCCATCTCGACGCGCAACTCCTCTGGGACCCGATCGCGAGCTCCTCTTGTTTCCACGGCATCACGACGGTCATTCCCGGGAATTGCGGTCTGACGCTCGCGCCTTCGCGGCCTCAGGATAGAGAAAGCATCCTGGATAGTTTTGTTCGCGTGGAGGCGATGCCCGTCAAGGTCTTGAAGGACGCGGTGAGCTGGGAGTGGGAGAGCTTCGGCGAATATTTGAACCGGCTCAACGGCCGGCTCGGCGTCAACGTCGCTTCGCTGCTCGGCCACTGCGCGCTGCGCCAATACGTCATGGGCGAAGCGTCCTGCGAGCGCGCGGCGACAGGGGACGAGATCGAGCGCATGAAAAAAGTTTTGCGCGAGAGCGTGCTCGCTGGCGCGATTGGCTTTTCGACCAACCGCAATCCGGTCCACATGCGCACCGACGGGAGACCGATCGCCAGCCGTCTGGCGGACGATCGAGAGCTTTTCGAATTGGCTGGCGTCCTGGGCGAGTTGAACCGGGGATCGATTCAGATCTCCATCGGGACGTTGGGCATCGCGGTGCCGGAAAAAGAGGGCGTCGACCTCTTCAAGCGCCTCGCATCGGTAGGACGGCCGGTGATCTGGCAGGCGATCGCTCACCGCTGGGATAAGCCCGACCAATGGCGCGAGCTGCTGGACCTAGCGGAAGAAAGCCTCGCCGCCGGCGTTCCGTCTTTTCCTCTGTGCAACGCCCGGCTGTTCAATAACCGTTTCAATCTCAAGAACGCGCAAGTCTTCGACGACCTGCCGACCTGGAAACAGATTTTGTTCACCCCTTTGGAGCGGAGGATGGAGATTTTCCGCGACCCCGAGGCGAGACAAAAGCTTCGCTACGAAGCGGTGGAGAACCATTTTCGCTCGCGCTTTTCCCGGCGCTGGGACCTGGTCTATATGATTAAAGCGGCGTTCCCGAAGAACAAGCCGCTGGAGGGAAAGAGCGTCGCCGAGATCGCCCGAATGCAGAACAAAGAAGCTCTGGACGCTTTTTTGGATCTCTCCCTGGAGGAAAACCTCGACACCCTCTTTCAGACGTCGAGCAACAACGGCGATGAGAAAGCGGTCGCCGAGATTCTGAAGAGCCCGTTCACGCTGGTGGGACAATCCGACGCCGGCGCCCATCTGATCTACGACGCGGGCTACGGTTACGCCACGCGCTTCCTGGGACATTGGATCAGAGAGCGCAAAATCATGAGCCTGGAAGAAGGCGTGCGCAAGCTCACTTTCATGGTCGCTTCGATCTTCGGCCTCTATGACCGCGGGCTCGTCCGTCCGGGATTGGCGGCGGATCTGGTTGTCTTCGATCCCGATACGGTCGGCGATTGTGAACCTGAGTTGGTGAATGATTTGCCCGGGGGGGAGAAGCGGCTTGTGCAGAAGGCTACAGGTGTGAAGATGACCGTTGTGAACGGTGAGGTTCTGACGGAAGACGGCAAACATACGGGCGCTCTTCCGGGTTGGGTGCTCGGCAGATCGGAGCGATTATGAAACGCAGCACGAGACATATTTTAAGCCGCGTCCTGTTTTGTTTGGGAGTTTTTCTCTCGGTTCATGTCGGCGCCGCCGAGGTGCAACAAAAGGCCGAAGCCGAGGGCAAGGTGGTTTTTTACGCCTCGATGACCGCCACCGACGCAAAAGCGCTCGTGGACGGATTCAAACAGCTCTACCCGAAGATCGACGGCGAGTTCTACCGCACCAGCGATTCGCAGTTGATGGAAAAAATATTAACGGAGTCGCGCGCGGGCAAACCGCTTTGGGACGTCGTCAGCGAGACCGGCTTTTACGGCCATCTTCTGAAGAAAAGAGGAATGCTCGAAGCCTACGACTCTCCCGAGCGGAAATTTTTCCGCGACGCCTACAAAGATCCACAGGCGTTCTGGACTTCGATCTACACGACCTACGCCGTTCTTGGCTACAATACGAAGCTCGTCCCTAAAAGCGGCGTGCCGAAATCTTACGAAGACCTGCTCAAGCCCGAATGGAAAGGGCAGATCGGAATCGAGCAGCGGGCCTATGAGTGGTTCGCCACGACGATGAGAAATATGGGTGGCGAGGAGAAAGGGCTCGCTTTCATGCGCCGTCTGGCACAGCAGCAACTCCAACCGCGCCCGGGCAGGACGCTGATCGCCCAGCTCGTCACCGCGGGAGAATACAGGGGCTCGGTCTCGGTCTATTCCCAGAGCTATGAAATCCTCAAGGGAAGCGGCGCGCCCGTCGATTGGACGCCGCTCGATCCCGTCTATGCCAGCATCCATCCGACGGGCATCGCCGCCAAGGCGCCGCACCCCAACGCCGCGCGCCTCTTCATGGACTTTATCCTCTCGAAGAAAGGCCAGGAAATTCTTCGCGCGGCCAAGCGCATTCCCGATCGCACCGACACGCCGCCCGACCCGCCGCGGCTGATCGAAGGCATCCGCCCGGCGGTGACTTCACCCGAGGTTTACGACAGCTTCGATCGCTACGTCCGTCTCTTCGACGACACTTTCAAGTTCAAATAGCCGCCATGCGCGTCGTCATTCACGGACTCACCAAAACTTTCGTCAGCGGCCGGAAGGGCGAGAGAAAAGTCCGCGCGCTCGCGGGCGTCGATCTCGAAGTGCGGGACCGGGAATTTTTCGGCGTGATCGGGCCGACCGGCTGCGGCAAGACGACGCTGCTCCACATTCTCGCCGGACTGGAAAAGCCGACGGACGGCACGGTGGAGTTCGTCGGCGATAAGAGGACCGAGGCGATGGTCTCGATGGTTTTTCAGGACGCGGCGCTGATGCCGTGGCGGACGGTGGCGGACAACGTGCCGCTGGGGCCGGAGTTCCGCAAGCAGTCCGTTCCGGCTTACAAGCGGGTGACGCAGTTTTTTCTGGAAGTCGTGCGCATGCTCGACTTCGGCGGCACGCATCCGATGGAGCTTTCCGGCGGCATGAAGCAGAAGGTCGCGATCGCGCGCGCCCTGGCGAACGATCCCGAAGTCATCGTCATGGACGAGCCTTTCGCCAACCTGGACGCGCAGACGCGGCTGCTGCTCCGCGAGGAGCTGCTCGACATCTGGGAGAAACACAAAAAGACGGTGATTCTGGTGACGCACAACATCGAGGAGGCGGTGATGCTCTGCGACCGCGTCGCGGTGATGAGCGCGTCGCCAGGCGTGATCAAAAGCGTTATCACGATTGATCTGCCGCGCCCGCGCGGCTTCAAGAGCATGAGCGATCCGGATTTTATCCGCTGTCTGGAAAAAATCTGGGATCTGCTGCGCTCCGAAGTGGACCGCGCGATGCGAGAGAACCATCCGTCGAAAGCCGAGCAGCCGCCGGCTCCGAAGAAAAAGCACGATGTGTGGTGGTAGGGGGAATGACGCCCTCGCAGGCGAGCCATTCCGGTCGAGGGCAATAGTTTTCTGCCTTGAGGCGGCCTTCAAACGGCTGGTATGAGAGAACGTCAGGAAGACCGCATGCCGATGGCCAAGCACCTCACAAGTCGTGGCGGCAGCACGTCCCTGTGCCCGCGGCCTTCAACGCCCGTCTGCTCGGGCGCTGAAGTGGTGAAGTGCACCATGGTTAAGTTAGGAGCAAGGTGAATGGCTGAAACGAGAACACTAAAGGTGGGCATCGCGGGTCTGGGCGTGGGCAGCACGCAAATCATCCCGGCGATGGCGCAGATGCCCGGCATGCGGCTCGTCGCCGCGGCGGATTTCCGCAAAGACGCGCTGGAGACCTTCAAGCAAAAATACGGCGGCCGCGCTTACGACAGCGTGGAAAAATTGTGCGAAGACCCCGAGGTCGAGGCGGTGTGGGTCTCGACGCCGAATCAGTTTCACTGCGAGCACGTGCTCGCGGCGGCCGAGCGCGGCAAGCATGTGGTCGTCGAAAAGCCAATGGCGCTGTCGCTCGCGGAGTGCGAGAAGATGGTGTCCGCGGCGGAAAAAAACAAAGTGAAGCTTCTCTGCGGCCACACGCAGAGCTTCAATCCGGCCATTCGCGCGATGAGAAAAGTCGTCAAGTCCGGCGAGCTGGGCCGCCTCTGCGCGCTGCACACGTGGATGTACACCGACTGGATGCTGCGCCCGCGCATGCCCGCGGAGCTCGATTTAAAACTCGGCGGCGGCGTCGTCTACCGGCAGGGGCCGCATCAGATCGACACGATCCGTCTCCTCGGCGGCGGGATGGTGCGAAGCGTGCGCGCGATGACGGGGCAATGGATGGGCGAGCGCCCGGCGCCCGGATATTACTCGGCGTTTTTGGAATTCGAAAACGGCGCGCC
This sequence comes from uncultured Syntrophobacteraceae bacterium, assembly GCA_964404195.1. Lineage (GTDB taxonomy): Bacteria > Desulfobacterota > Binatia > UBA9968 > UBA9968 > JAJPJQ01. Next base: position 41,760 of record CAYOJC010000025.1, on the reverse strand, counting down.
CGCGGTCGTCGTATATAATGGTTACGGCTATTTCGATACATCCGAGCTGACGTGGGGAGTGGGCGAGCGCCATTTCAACCCGGAAGAACGGGCGCGCGTTCGAAGAGAGCTCAGAAACAAAACGCTGGACGAAGAAAAAGCCAAAGAAGCGATGCGCTTCGGCGGCAAGCGGGAAGGCGAGTTCTCGCATGGCGCCACGGCGCAGGAAGATCGCGCGCGGCGCGGGATTCAAGGCGGCGGCAGTTTCTTCGGCATCACGCTCGTGACATGCGAGCGCGGCGACATCCGCCAGTCGCGCGACGGTATTTACGTCTATAGCGACGAAGGGCAGAAAGAGCTTCCCATCACGGGACGGAGCGCGTCGCGCTTTTCCGAGCTGAACGAGCTTTACGAGGCGGTCACGCAGGACCGTCCCGTCTATCACGACGGCAGGTGGGGCATGGCGACGCTGGAAGTCTGTCTTGCGATCATGCAGTCGGCGCGCGAGCGGCGGGAAATTCTGCTCACGCATCAAAGCCCGACGTCGGAATGAACATTAACCGATCTTTACCAAAGGAGCCTTTATGAAAACGAACCATCGAGTAGCAGCGCTGTTAACCGCGGCGTGGTTGACCGCGCTATCTTTTTCGCCGGCTTTCGCTGCGAGCGCCGAAGATCTGCTCGCCGAGATCAATAAGCTTCCCGCGAACGAAAGACAGAGACGGCTCGAAGAGGGAGCGAAAAAGGAAGGAAGTCTCACCGTCTATTCCAATCAGGGGCTCGAAACCATTCGCGCCTACTCGGAAGGTTTCGGCAAAAAATATCCCTTCGTCAAAATTGACTCGACGCGGCTTCAGGGCGCGAAAGGGATGGAGCGGATGCTGCTGGAGCACAGGATCGGCAAGTTTCAGGCCGACGTCGCCGGGGTCGATTTCGACAACATCACCGAATTGCTTAAAGGCGGGGTTCTCGGACGTTACGATTCGCCGGAGAAAAAAGCTTACGCGAGCCAATTTTGGGACAAAGACGGGCGCTGGTACGTGACCGACTACACGCTCGTGGTCATCGGTTATAACAGCAAGCTCGTCAACCCGACGGAAGCCCCGAAGAGCTACGCCGATTTGCTCAACCCGAAGTGGAAAAACGATATCTCCATCGACACCGAGCCCGAACAGGCGGTCTTCGTCTGGCTGCTCGATTGGGGAGAAGCGAAAACTGTCGAGTATATGAAGGCGCTGATGCGCAACGGCGCCGTGCCGCGCCGGGGGCACACGCTGCAAGTGCAGCTTTTGTGCAGCGGCGAGACCAAGATCGCGGTCGAAGTCTATCCTGCGCGAATCGCCCAGATGAAGCACGAGAAAGGATGCCCGCTCGAAATGGTTTTCCCCAATCCGACGCCGGGCTCCCTGGGCAGCCATTCGGGAATCGCCAAGAGCGCCACCCATCCGCATGCCGCCGCGCTCTATCTCGACTACATCTTGAGCGCGGAAGGCGCCACGGCGCTGGCCAAGAACGGCGGCCTGCCCGCGAGAAAGGGCGTCAAGGGAGCGTACGAAGAAGTTTCCAACCTGGATGAAAAAGGAATCCGCATGATCCTGGTCGGTCCCGACAAGATGCCGGTGGTCAAGGACAAGGGCTACAAACTGATCGAGGAGATCATCATCCGAAAGCAGATTCAGTGAGGTACACAATTTTGCCGGATCTTTTTAAATCTCCGAAACCTTCCTCACCCTCCCCTTATTCTTTCGCGCTTGATCCCAGACGCACCGACCCACGGCCAGATCTTCGTCGGCGATGTCGTTGGGTTGGGGCACGGCGTTTTTTTCAACGCTTACCGGATCATCAGCCGTTCGGCTTTTCCAGAATAATTCATAAAGACGGTCTTGAGCTCGGTGAAGAAGTTGAGCCCCTCTTCGGCCATCTCCCTCTCGCCCACGCCCGTGGACTTCGTGCCGCCGAAAGGCAATTGCGCCTCGCCGCCGATCGTCGGCTCGTTCACGTGGACCATGCCGGTCTCGACCTCCTCGACGAAATGCAGGATGGTATCGATGTTCTCCGTGAAGATCGAACTGGTCAGGCCGTATTCCACCGAGTTGGCGAAATGAAGCGCCTCCTCCAAGTTCTTCGCAACGCTCACGGACAGGACCGGGCCGAAGATCTCTTCGCGGAAGATGCGCATGTCGGGCGTAACGTCATCGAAAATCGTCGGCTCGACGAAATAGCCGCTGCTCAGATGCCCCGGCCGTTTTCCGCCCAGCACGAGGCGCGCGCCTTCTCGTTTTCCTATCTCGATGTAGTCCAGGTCAGTTTTCCACTGCTTTTCGTCCACGGCGGGACCCATGTCAACGCTCTCGTCCAATCCCGATCCGACTTTGATCTTTTTCGCTTGCTCGACAAGGCGCTCGAGCAACGCGTCTTTGACCTGTGGCATCGCGATTACACGCGACGTCGCCGTGCAGCGCTGGCCGGTGGAGCCGAAAGCGCCGCCGTGGATCGCGACCGCCGCCTTGTCCAGATCGGCGTCCGGCATTACGATAACGGCGTTTTTGCCGCCCATCTCGCAAGTCACCTTGGCCCCGCGCGCTGCCGCTTTGACGTAAAGCGCGCCTCCGACCTCGTTGGAGCCGGTGAAGGAGACGGCCCGAATCGCAGTGGAATTGACCATCGCCTCGCCGACCACGGAGCCCGAGCCGACGATCATGTTGAAAACACCAGGCGGCAGTCCAGCGTGCTCGTAGATCTCGGTCATCAACGACGCCGTGGCGGGCGTCAGCTCCGCAGGCTTAAACACCACGGTGTTCCCGGCCACTAATGCCGGGGCCGATTTCCACACCGGAATCGCCCAGGGAAAATTCCACGGCGCGATCAGACCAACGACGCCGAGCGGCCGGCGAATGGTATAGGTGAAGGTGTCGCGCGCTTCAGAGGGGAGAGTCTTCCCGTGCACGCGGAATCCTTCTCCGGCGTAGAACTCAAGCAGCGAAATGCCTTTGAGGACTTCGCCTTTGGCCTCTTTAAGGATTTTGCCTTCTTCCCGAGTCAAAGTGCGCGCAATTTCGTCCACTCGCTGGCGCGCGATGTCTGCGGCGCGCCAGATGACGCGTCCGCGTTCCGGTCCCGGTGTCCGTTTCCAATCGCGAAAAGCCGCCTGCGCCGCGCCGATGGCCTGTTGCACATCGTCAGCAGTCGCCGCGGGGAACTCTGCCAACACATCTTTACTGTCAGCCGGATTGATGTTGCGGACGAGGCGCTCTGATTTCGGATGACGCCACTGACCGTTAATGTATGAACCTGTGCCCATATACTCCTCACTTTAGATTTCCGAGACGGATTTTACCTTGGCCTTTTTTCTTCGCGCCTGCTCCCATACGTACCGGCCTACAGCGAGATCTTCGTCGGCAATGCCGTTGGATTGGAAGAGAATCCTTTTCGGCCGCTGCGTGGCGCTGCCGCCGGCGACGATTTTTTCCAGCGGGATCACGTCTTCCCAGCGAATGATTCCCTGCGCGCAGGCGGCGATCAGGTCGCCGCTGTCGGTCTCAGCCGTGGGAAGATCGTCGGTCACGATCAAATCCATCCGCTTGATCAACTCGGCGGAGACCTCGTGCTTCACCGGCTGGTTGGCGCCCATCGAGATCACCAGGACTTCCGGCTTGAGCCGCGCGCCGTCGCTCAGCGGCGAGGCCGCGTCGGTAGCCAAAACGAGAATGTCCGACTCCGCTTCCAGCTCTTCGAGCGACGATGATTCTTTGAATTCGACCGAGAGTCTCCTGCTCATCTCTTTTATGAACGCCCGGCTCTTTTTTGGATTGCGGCCGTAAACCGACACCTGCCTCACGGCGCAAGCGTGAACAATCGCTTCGACTTGGAAAGTCGCCTGCCATCCAGGGCCGATGATTCCCAGCACGTCCGTCTTCGCCGGGGCGAGATACTTCGCCGCCACGCCGCTCGCCGCGCCCGTTCGCAGGCTGCTGAGGTACGCGGCGTTCAAGATCGCGCGGATCTCGCCGGTGCGTCCGCTGTACAGCGTGATCGTGTTCGACGCGCCGGCGTACGCGCGCAGGCAAAGCAAGTCCGAGTCGGCGTGCCAGGATGCCATGATGTTGAGCTGCTTCTCGCTACCCTTGAGCCGGCGCCGCGGCAGGCTGCGGACTTTTCCCGCCGCCCGGTCGCGAAAAATCCGCTCCACGATCTTGACCGCGCGCGGCATGTCGATCAGCTTCCGAGTCTCTTTTTCGCCGATGATCAAAGCCATGTTCCTTCTCCTTGCGCAACTGACTTAGCACAGGCCCGCTGTCTTGGAAAGCCGACGAAGGAAGTGCATAATAAGTTGCAGCGTGACCGGGAGAACCGTCGAAGGAGCCGGTATGAGAGATAAATACCCGAGATGGACCTACATAGTGATCTTCGCGCTGCTCGCGATCGTCGTCGTCCTGACGGCGAAGGCTCTTGTCGGAAAAAAAAGCGGCGGCGTCGCCTTGACGCCGCCGGTGGAGCAAAACGCGAAGGATTCGACCGGCAAGGATTTACCCGAGAAGGACCGGCAGATTCAGGATCTCAAAAGTGAAATCGCCGAGCTGCGCAAGGAGACCGAGGCCAATTCCAGCAGGGTGAAGGAGCTGGAGGCCAAGTTGGACGAAAACAAGAAAGCGCTGTCGGCCTCGCAGCAAAAGCTGAAAGTGGCGCAGAAGCAAGGCGAGCGCGTCGCCGCCGTTCCGTCTCCGGTCAAGAGCGCGGCCCGCAACATGGAACCTGCGCCATCTCCGCCTAGAGAAAGAACCGTAGCGAAGACTAAGGAGTCTTCTCCGCCTCCGAGCTGGAGACGCCCGGCCGAGCCCGGCGCTTATGAGATCATTCAAGACAGCGCGGTTTTGGAGAAGCCGTCCTCTTCCGCGCGCGAGGTGGCGCTCATCCAAAAAGGGACGACGGTCAACGTGGTCGGCTCTGAGGGAGATTGGCTCCAGGTCCGCTCCAAGCACGGAAAGCCGCCGGGTTATATCCGCCGCGACGACGCGATGTTCAGACAAGCACAAGGCGATGTCATCAGGTAACCAGGATATTATCAAAGGAGGAGCAACGATGAAAATACTCTCTAAGATTTACGGAATTCTCGCCGGTCTGTTGTTTCTGGCGACGTCGGTTGCGGCGCAGGATTACAAGGCGATCCTCGCCAATCCGGCGCGGCCGGAGAACGAGCGGGCGGCGGACGCGATCCGCAAGCCCGATGAGATGCTAAAATTTTATGGCGTCAAGCCGGGCGACAAGGTCGCCGATCTCATGGCGAGCCGGGGCTATTACACGGCGATTCTCTCGCAGGTCGTCGGCGGGAAGGGTGTCGTTTATTCCGCGCATCCGACGTTCCGGGACGAAACCAAGGAGCGATTTAAGAATCCACAGTACGCGAACGTGAAGCTGGTCGAAGGCGGCATGGGGGCGGTCGCTTTGCCTGCGGACGGCTCGCTCGATTTCGTTCTGATCAACCTCGACTATCACGAGGTGGATGCGGCCGACCGGGCGTCGATGAACAAGAAAGTCTTTGCGGCCCTCAAGCCGGGCGGAGTTTACGGTGTCGTGGACCACAATGCCGCCGATGGCGCGGGTGACGCGCCGGCGAAGACTCTGCATCGGATAGAAAAAGCGCTGGTGGTGAAAGAAGTGACGGCCGCCGGTTTCAAGCCGGGCAAAGAAGGGGAGATGTTGAGGAATCCCGAAGATCCACGGACCACGAACGCGATCAAAGAGGCGCGCGGCAAGAGCGATCGGTTTGTGCTGCGCTTCGAGAAACCGAAATAGCAGACTGGAGTACTGGAGTGGTGGAGTAATGGAGTAATGCGTTTCGAGCCAACACTCCAATACTCCAACGCTCCATTTTTGTTATCTCCCATACCTGCCCATCAGCTGAGCCTCGGCGAGGATGTGCCCTTTCATCGCGTCGAGCAATTGTTGCTTCGTCGCGCGCGGCTTTAGGTTCGTCGGCGCGTCCAGCGCGTAGAGTTTGAAAAAATAGCGGTGGGCCGGCCCGGGCGGAGGGCACGGACCGCCGTAACCCACTTTCCGAAAATCGTTCAGTCCCTGCTTCGCGCCGTCGGGCAGCGTCTCGGCAGCGGCGACGCCTTCGGTGAGATCCTTCGTCGTCGCCGGCAAATCGTAAAACACCCAGTGGACCCAGGTCCCGACCGGAGCGTCGGGATCGTCGGCGACGAGCGCAAATGTCTTCGATCCCGCCGGCGCGCCTTCCCAAGCGAGAGCGGGCGAGACGTCGGCGCCGTCGCAGGTGTATTTGCGCGGAATATCCGCGCCGTTTTCGAACGCCGGGGTTTTTATTTCCATCTTTGCCGGACTTTCCGCGCCAAGTGCGAAGGTCGCGGCGACGATCGGCGCGCCGAGTAAAAACGCCGCAGTTTTTCTCGTCAAGTTCATGAGCATGCACCTCGCGAAAAAAGATTTTCTAGCAAGCCAGGCTGGATCTTGCTAATACTAACTTCGTTGCGTTTGCGAACGCAACGACCGAGCGAGGAGGATTTTTGGAAGAACTATCGACGACGCAAGCGGAGGCCGTGATTGAATCGGCCGCTCCGGCATTCAGGCCGCGCACTTTTTCTTCGCTCCGCTATCTCAACTACCGTTATCTTTGGACCGGCACCGTGCTGATGAGCGCCGGGCAGTGGATTCAGCAGGTGACGCTCGGATGGCTGCTCTACGATCTTACCGGATCGTCGGTCCTGCTCGGCGCGCTGAACGGAGTGCGCGCGCTGCCTTTTCTCGTGGCGGGGCCGATCGCCGGCGTGGCGGCCGACCGGATGGACCGGAAAAAACTGATGCTCAACACGCAATATGTCCTCGTCTTCACCGCGCTTAGCATGGGAGTTCTGGTGGCTTCGGGCTACCTGCGGGCGTGGCATCTCTTCGTCTTTACGCTCTTCACCGGAATGGCGTGGGCGTTCAACGAGCCGGTCCGGCAAAGCCTCGTTCCCGGCATGGTGCCCAAGCGCGAGTTGATGAACGCGATCACGCTGAATTCAGCCGGATTCAATCTCACCAAAGTTATCGGACCCGCGCTGGGCGGCGTTCTCATCGCCGCGTTCGGCGCCGCGGGAAATTTTTTCGTGCAAAGCGCGGCCTACATGGGCGTGTTGGCGATGGTCTACTTGATGCGCGTGCCGCCGACGTCGGACGAAGCGCGGAAATCATCCGCAATGGCAAATCTGAAGGAAGGATTCGCCTACGTCTGGTCCAATCCGACGGTGCTCGCGCTGATGGCGGCGGCCTACGTGCCGCGGGTCTTCGCGGTGCCTTACCAGGCGCTGATGCCGGTCTTTCAGAAAGACGTGCTGGGCGTCGGGCCGGGAGGATTGGGTCTTCTCATGGCGGCGCCCGGCGCCGGAGCGGTGTTGTCCGTGCTGCTGCTGGCGTCCACGGCGCACAGGATCAAACGCAAAGGACTGTTGCTGTTGTGGAGTCTCGTCTGCCTGGGAAGTCTTTTGATCGTGTTTTCGCGGATCACGTCTTTCCCGCTGGCTCTGCTTGCGCTGGTCGGGGTCGGCGCCTCGCAGATCATGTTCATGGCGACGACCAATACGCTCTTGCAGATGACGGTGCCCGACGCGCTGCGCGGCCGCGTGATGAGCCTCTATATGCTCGATCGCGGGCTGATGCCGGTGGGAGCGTTGATGGCCGGACTCGCCGCGCACGTCGTCGGCGCGCCGTTGACGGTGGCGGCGATGGGCGGCATCGTGATTCTGCTTGCGCTGTTGGTTTCCTGGCGTGTGCCTATCCTGCGGAAGATCGAGACGTAACATTTCTAGTCTGGAGCACTGGAGTGTTGGAGTAATGGAGTAATGGATTTTAGACCCAACACTCCAATACTCCTGTACTCCAATACTCCATTTTTGTGTCTTATGAGGCGTACAGCCGGTCGATAAACCCGCTGTCGTCGATGGCGCGCAGGTGGTGCAGGTCCCATGTTTCGAGAGGGCCGACGTGCTGCATCGCCGGGTCTTTGCCCACGTCCAAGTCGTAGACGTTTTGGATAGCGATCGGCAGCGGATACGGCTTTTTCGAGAGGAGCGTCGCCCATTCGCGCTGGAGATGAATGTAGTATTCGTCCTCGGCCAGACCGTAGCGCCGGGCCAGATTTTTTTTCAAAATCTGAACCGTTTCCGCCGAGCGGGTCTTGAAGAAGTGAATCGCTTCGATAAAGCCTTTGAGGAAGCTCGTAACCGTGCCGTCGTTCGCCTTGATGTAGTCGGTGGTGGCTAGCAGAGTCGTGTTATGGATGACGGGCCGGTCCGGCAGCGCGACGATGTGCAGCCCTTTTTTCTGCCCGTATAGATCGAAGGGCATGTCCACCAGCGCCGCAGCCGCGTCGCCGGAACAAACCCGCTCGATAAATTCTAAATGTTTTCCCGAGGGGACTTCGCTCGCTTCAATTTGAATCTCATCCGGTTTGAGACCGCAGGTTTCCAAGACTGCGCCCAGATTGCCGGCGACGCAGGGCGCCTTTGTATGACAGATAATCTTCCGGCCTTTTAAGTCCTCTACTTTATTGATTTTCGAACCGGCCATGAGACGGTCGTCCCAATTGTTTTGCGCTTGCGCCAGATAAACGAGCCGCTTCTCTCCGCGCGCGCGTTCGCGGTAGGTCTCGTGATGCAAGCCGCTGACAAAGTCTATTTCTCCGGCGAGCAGGAGCTTGGCGCGGTGCGCCATCGTCGGGGCCTTGGCGTCGCCGACGATGGCGAGCTCGAGCTCGAAGCCGTATTTTTCCATCACCCGCGATTCTTTGAAAACCGTGAGCAGCGGCAAATGAGACGAATCGCTGGCGAGAAGCTCTAAAGTTTGAAGCATGAAAATCCCTTTCTTGTTCCGAATTTCGTGCGGTGAACCGAATCTATTATACCAACGGCTGGATGCAAGTCACGGAAGGCCGAATTCTTTTTGGGCTTCTCTCAGTAGCGTCATGTCGTGGGCCACGGACACCGGGACGTTGGTCTTCTTCGTTTCCTGTTGGATGAAGCCCCATTCGATGTTCAGGTCTTCGTCGGTGAGCAGGCCGGTCGCGCTGAATCCCGCCTTGGAAAGATCGTAGACTCGCGCCGCGTCCCTCTCGTTGATGTGGGTCCACGCCGTGATGATTATCACCGTTTCATTGCGGTTGTCGCGCACGAATTGAAGGCCCTTCAGGGCGGCGCGGAGGGTTTTCTTCACCATCTCCCGCTGGCTTTTGATTTTGCTCTCGTGCGCGCCGAGACCGGCGACGGGCTGGACCACGATTTCCGCGGTATTGCCGAGCAGGCGGTAGCCCTGATTTTCCATCATCACGTTGGCCGGCGGAGGCATCAGGCTTCCCTGGGCGATGTTCTGCTCCATAGTAGCCAGACGCGCCGCGGTGCCGCCGACCGCGATCAGTTTGTATTCTCCTCTCTTCAATCCGAGGTGTTGAAGATGTTTCTCCGTCAGGATTGCTTGCGTGTTAGCGAAAGCATTCACCGCGAAGACCTTTCCCTTGAGGTCGGCCGGTGTCTTGATCTCCGGGCGCACCATCAACGAGAAGAGCGGGCGGGTATTCAGTCCGGCCAGGAGCTTTAGCCCCAAGCCTTGGATCGCGCCGTTGAGAATCGGCGAAATGTTGAGAGAAAAATCCAGATTCCCCGTGGAGAGTGCCGGGGTGACGATATTTCCCCGCATCTGAACCAACTGGGGATCCAGGCCTTCCACCCGAAAAAAACCTCTCTCAACAGCGACCTTGACCGGCAGCCAGGTCATGCTCACGGCCGAGTAGGAGAGTGTTATTTTCTTGAATTCCTGAGCGGCTAAGCGTGTCGCCGTCAGCACAACTGCGGCCGACAGCAGCGGCAGGATGAGGCCGGGCAACCAGCGGTGGCGATGGCTCACTTGTCCTCCCACGGCTTTTCGATCGGCAGATCGAGCCGGTCGCCCCATTCTTTCCACGAACCGATATAGTTACGGACTTTAGGGAAGCCGATTAATCTCAAGGCCAGATAGGTGTGGGCCGCGCGGTAGCCGCCCTGGCAATAGGGAATGACCTCTTTATCCGGCGTCACACCCAGCTCCTGATACATCTCACGCAGTTCGGCTTCCAGCTTGAACCGGCCATCGGCGTCGAGGTTATGGGTCCATTCGAGATGCACCGCGCCCGGAATCGCGCCGCCGCGCGCGGCGCGAATCAGCCGCCCCATATATTCATCATCGCTGCGTGTGTCCACGATGGCAATTCCTTTTTTCCCGAGTGAACCGAGGATGTCGTCGGCGGTGGCAAGGAGATCTCTCTTCTCCGATACGTTGAAGTGCGTCGCCTTGGGCGGGACCGCTTCGGTCGCGATCGGATATCCGGCTTGCTTCCACGTCTGAATGCCGCCGTCGAGGACGGAGACATTTCGATGGCCGAAATATTCCAGAAACCAGAGGCCGCGCGCCGCCTTCATGCCGGAATTTTCCTCGTAAAAAACGACTTCCGTGTCGAGATTCACGCCGCGCAGCTCGAAGAGGTGCGCCATCATCGACATAAACGCCTTGAGCGGCGCCGCGCTCGTGTCGATCAGGCTGATGCCGAAGAGATCGAAATGAATCGCGCCGGGAATGTGTCCCTGGGCGAACAGCTCCGCTTGGCGCGCGTCGATCACGATGAGATCCGCCTTGCCTGATTTTTCTTTCAGCTCTTCCGGGGTTGTGAGCAGCTCCGGACGGGTGTATTTTCGTTTTTCCATGACGAACTCCGCTTCAATTCAAACTGCAAAGTGCAAAATGAAAAATGCAAAGTAGCGGACAAAGACGTGCTTTATAGATACACATTCATTTTGACTTTTGCAATTTACAATTTTCATTTTGAAATGGACCCGACCTAGCATGCGGCGCCGCTATTCGCTCATTCTTTCGATTCTTACAGCGTCTCTTTTGAGTTCGGCATTCACCTATCAGCTCGCCGTTCCCGGACGCGCGCTCAAATTCCCTCAGGACCACTTCTCTCATCCCGACTACAAGACGGAGTGGTGGTACTACACCGGCCATTTCGAGAGCGAGTCTGGAAAGAGCTACGGCTATCAGGTGACTTTTTTCCGCTTCGGTCTGCGCGACCGGCAAAAAGAAGTGAAGGATGAAGCACCCTTGTTCACCGATCTTTACATGGCGCACTTCGCGCTGTCGGACAAGCAGGGAAAAAAATTCCGCGTCGCCGAGCGCGCCAATCGCGGTTACAACGATAAAGCCGGCGCCGCCACGGACCGTTATCTCGTCTGGAACGAGGATTGGAAAGTAGAGGCTCAGGGCGAGAGCCACGTCATCGAAGTGAAAGATAAAGATGTGGCGTTGAAGCTGCGACTGACGTCGCAGAAGCCGCCGGTTCTCCATGGAGACAACGGTCTCAGTCAGAAGGCCGAAGGAAGGGGGAGAGCGTCGTATTACTACTCCCTTACCCGTTTGGGCACAGAAGGAGTCTTGGAAGTCGGAGGGAAAAAGGAAAAGTTCCGGGGCCAAAGCTGGATGGACCATGAGTTCGGCAGCAATCAATTGGCGGAAGATCAACTGGGATGGGACTGGTTCAGCATCCAGCTCGATAACAACACAGAATTGATGCTGTACCTGATGCGGCGCAAGGACGGTTCGATTGATCCGTATTCCAGCGGCACGCTGGTTTATTCCACCGGCGCAGTCCGGCATCTCGCGCTCCGCGACTTTCAGGTCCAAGCGCTGGAGAAATGGAAAAGCCCTAAAAGCGGCGGCAATTATCCGATGAAATGGAAAGTCGTAATTCCAAGTGAAGGAATCGAGCTGGAAATCGTTCCGTTCTTCCCCGACCAAGAACTCGACACGCGTAAAAGCACCAAGGTCATTTACTGGGAAGGGAGTGCCCAAGTACGCGGGACTTTTCAGAACAAGCCCGTCGAGGGTCTCGGCTATGTCGAGATGACGGGTTACGCGGGGAAGTTGAAGGTGTAACTTCACGCGGTGTAACTTTCCGCGGTTGACAATTCCCCGTTGAAATTATAGCCTCTGGGAGTTTCTCTTCGTATCGTACTGCGAGGAACTGTCAGAGGAGATTCGACGAGCAGGATACGTTCGTGAAGCCAATTCTCCACAGGTCCATCCTCTTGTTCCATCTCGCGGCGTTCTCAGCAACGCTTCCGGATCTCGAAGCCGCAGAAAACGTCGTGTCTGCTTTGGAAGAAGCCGGAGCTCCCGCGTACAAAACCGGCGAGTCATGGATCTACCGTGCCAGCGAAAAAAGATACGGCTCTTCGAGCTCGAATTCAGCGAGCGGGGAGTTCGAAGTAACGTTCGAGAAAGGTCTGCGGAAAATTTACCGGCTTCACGGCAGCGCCAGGACCGAGGGAAATATTCCCGGCATTTGGACTTTGATGCTGCCCACGCGCCCCATCCGTCAAAGCCCGGCACAGTATTTTCAGTTCCCTCTGACCGTCGGCAAAAGCTGGAAGGCAAATTACTTCGCCCCGTTATGGGAAAACTGGATCACGCCGGAGTACATCGTTGCCGGCGTCGAGACCGTCGCCACTCCCGCCGGAACGTTTCCGGCTTTCCGGATCGAACGGCGCCTCAAGGTCTCGTATTATGGCTGCGGCATTTGTGAACACATAAACTATAAAGTGACGGACGTTTACTTCTATAGCCCGCGCACCCGAAGCGTATTGAAGTATCACATCCGGACCGAGCGCCGGATCAGTGGGGGGGGGGATGCCGACCTGGACTATACGTTGGACGTAGAGCTGATGAAATTCAGCTCCGCAGACGTAGCGCCGCCCTCCAAGGCCAAACAAGCCCAAGATGCGGATTCCGATCAATGAACGATCCGGCTCAGGTGGACGCGGTCAAGTGACGATAACGGCAAAGGAAACTGCGGCGGCCACTGCCGCGCTTCTCAGGATCGAGAAGGCGACCGAGGTTTGACCAGAACCGGGTCGGTGGTGCGGGCGGTTAGCTTCATCACAGATAAGAATCGCTTCGGTACAAAAGGGTCGTCGCGCTGGACCAAGACGATGCCGCGAACGAGGGGTTTGTGAACCGGGTTCTGCCAGTTTTTCTCGCCGTCATCATACAGTGTTGTGCCGGTTCTGCGGCTGCGCAGACTAAATATCAAGCCACGGCCTTGTCTTTGCGTGAGGCAATGGCGCGCGGTGAATCGAAGCAGTTTTTAGCTTTCATGGAGTCTCAAGCGGCAGCGGCGGAAAGGAATGCGGCATCCAACTCGCCTTCGGAGCGACACTGGCGGGAGGCTGCAAGTTTCTACAACATTGGATCGTTGGCGGCTCTCCGTCTGGGCCAATTTCAAAAAGGGATCAATCATGGACTCAAAGGGCTGGAAATAGCGGAGAGAGTCAATGCTCCTGGACTGCAAGCCCAGGCGCTCTATTACATCGGCAAAAACTATACCGCCTTAGGTCAGCGAGCAAAGGCGAAAGAATTCATGATGCGAGCGCTGGAGATGGCTAAGCAAATCTCGGATTCGTCATTTAGACAATTATGGGAAGCGAATATATATCAATGGCTTAGCACCGATTATCAGCGGCGCGGTGACGTGCAAAAGGCGGTCGAGTACAGATTGCACGCTCTTCAGCTTCAAGAGGCGCGACTCGCCGATCTTACCGCGCGGCCGAAGGGAAATCCTAACGTCATCGCCGAAGCCCAGAACGCAGTAGTTGTAAGCCTCAGCGGGCTGGCTTCCGTTCAGCACAGCGCAGGCAACACAGACGAGGCCGTGAAACTGTATGAAAGAGCGATCCATATTATCAAGGACACCGGCATAAAAACCCAAGAGGACGTGAGTCTCTACCGCGGCCTCGGCGCGATTTATCTGCGAAAGAAAGATTTTAGCCGTGCGCAGGAGATGCTTGAGAAATCGCTACAGTTGGCTGAGGAAAAAAATCTCCGTGACCGGTTTCACACGGTAAGTGCTTCGCTAGGCGATTTGTTCTTTCAGACGCAGCGGCCCGCTGAGGCGATACCCCATTACAAGAGGGCGATTGAGGTCATTGAATCTAACCGCTCTTTGCTTGAATCCGCGGAGTTGCGCAGCTCTTTCTTCGAGGACAAGCAGCGAATCTACTCTCAAATGATCGCCGCTCAATTGAGGGCGCGGAATACTTTGGAAGCTTTCAACTACACCGAGCGGGCGCGGGCGCGCGCTTTTTTGGATGTCTTGGGGAGCAAGGTTCAGCTTGCGCGGCGCGGCACACTCTTGGAGCACGAGCGGGCGTTGCAGGCGAGAATCAGCGTCCTGCGGGCGATGTTGGAAGGGGAGGAAGGGGTTTCCACCCAGACGCCGGAGCTAAGAAAAGAACTGGCAGAAGCCCGGCAGGCCTATAACGACTACCTGACGAAGGTACGTAAGGAGAACAAAGAACAGGCGTCGCTCTTGAACGTCGAGCCTCTGACGCTCAAGCAGGTGCAGGAATTGTTGGATCCCGACGTTACCATGCTTGAGTATTATGTGGCTCAAGGAAGCGTGTGGTTGTGGGTGGTGGAGAAGGATCGGGTGCGGTTTGTCAGTATTTCTATGGCGCGAAAGGATCTGGTCACGAAAGTCACCGAACTGAGAGATACTGTTTACCAGCCCGGCGAGAAGGAGAGGTTCAACAGCTTCTCGCAAGAACTTCATAAAGTTCTCATTCAACCTGCGCTACCCCACATCAGAGGTAAAGAGCTCATCATTGTCCCCCACGATGTGCTTCACTATCTGCCGTTTCAGGCTTTGGTGTCGCCACAGGGGAAGTATCTGATTCAGGACTACCCGGTTTACTATCTCTCCAGCGCCAGCTTGATGCAGTTCACGAAGGAGAAGAGGAGGGCAATGGGAGAGCGGGTCTTGGTCTTGGGGAATCCGGATCTTGGAGATCCCGCAATGAATCTTCGATTTGCCGAGCGTGAGGCAAGGGAGATTCAGGCGCTCCATCCCCAGTCCACGCTCTTGCTAAAAAGAGACGCCACGGAAGACAAAGCTAAGGGTCTTTCACCGCAAAACGACATCATCCACTCTGCCACGCACGCGGAGCTGAGCGAGGACGATCCTCTCTCTTCAGCCATCCTCTTGGCCAAGGGAGACAAGGAAGACGGGCGGCTCGAAGTCAGAGAGATTTTTGGGATGGATCTCAAGGCCAATCTCATCGTGCTGAGCGCCTGTGAAACCGGACTGGGAAAACTTTCCAGCGGCGACGAGCTTGTGGGACTCACCCGCGCCTTCATCTACGCGGGCACACCGTCGGTGGTGGCGAGTCTTTGGAACGTGGAGGACAGCAGCACGGCGGCGCTGATGGCGAGCTTCTATAAAAATTTGAAAACGATGACGAAGGTCGAGGCGCTGAGACAAGCGCAGTTACAATTGATACGCGGTGAAGCTCGCAGCGATCTTCTGGCTCGTCGAGGAATCGGCGGTGTGGGCAAATTAGGCGAAGTTCCAGAGGTAAAGCCTGTGTCTTCAGAGCCTCTCTCCGTTTCCACCTCTCACCCCTATTTCTGGGCTCCATTTATCCTGGTGGGGGATGGGAAGTGATGATAAGATAGGTTTGTCTACGGTTTCAATCTGGATGGCAACGGCGCATGAGGCCTTTGCGAATATATTCTGATACCTCGGTCATTGGAGGATGCCTTGACCGTGAATTCGCCGAGGACTCGTTACGCTTGATCAACGCGGTGGCTAATGGCCGTTTGGTGTTGCTCCTTAGCGAAATCGTCATGAGAGAACTGGAGGATGCGCCGCCTCGAGTGCAAGCCTTGCTCACTTCGCTGCCGGGAGGAGCCGTGGAAAGGGTCGAGATAACAGAAGAGGTCCTTGAACTCCGCGACGCCTATATAAAGGCGAAGATTTTAACTCCGCGTTCCGCGGACGATGCCGCCCATGTCGCTGCAGCAACAATCGCGCGGGCTGATGCGATTGTCTCTTGGAACTTCCGGCACATCGTGCGCCTCGACAAGATAAAGGCTTATAACCAAATCAATCTCCTGCATGGCTATGGAATCTTAACCATCATTTCACCGAAGGAGGTCCTGGTAGATGAGTAAAGATAAGGCCGAAAGAGAATTCGACTGTGTAGCATTCAAGCGCGGGGTGCAACGCAAAGTATATGAGGAAACGAAAAACTTGACTTTGGCGGCCCAGGTAGTTTACTTCCGCAAAAAGGCCAATTCGGGTGCACTGGGAAAATGGTGGAAACGTTTGCCCAGCGCGTCGCCTTCTCAGAAGCGTAAGGCAGGGTAGGTTGAAGATGTCCGGGGACTGCTGAGTACCGAGAGAGATACTTTAAAGTGAACAAGAAGGGCTTCGCTTACAAAAATATCGTGCTGAACACGGAATTTAACAAGTATCTCGTCGAACATCCGGGGGTGGCAGACAAAATTCCGGACAACGCTCTAGTGGTTCTTCTGCCGGAGGACGATCCCGGCCTATGCCGCAAGAATCTTGCTCTAGCCCGACACCATCGAGAAAAGGGCCAGGCCGTTGTCCATGTACGAATCAAGAAATTGGCTTCTCCTCCAAAGTCGCGATTGGTCCAGCCACGACTAAAAATCGCTCTCTAGAGTTGCCGTTGAAACTGGGCAGAGGTCGGAAGCACTTTCCTTAGTGCGACGTCGGCAGTGTCGGCAAGCTGGGCGAAACACCTGGCGTTCAGCTCTCTGTGCCGAGTTCTGTCCCGACCTCTCACCCCTACTTCTGGGCGCCGTTTATTTTGGTGGGAGATGGGAAGTAGGGAATGAAACCGAGGGGTCGGGATCGGGGTAGAAGAGGGGCATGGTTGGCTGCGATGCGGCGATGTGTTCGAAGAATGTCATCCCAACTTGGTTAGGTCTCAAAAACAGTTAGGAAACTTCTGGCAGAAGAACTTCTACCTCAGGAAATGGCTCAAAATCCGTCACGTTGAACGTGTACATTTTCTTGACACCATTTCCTAGCATAGTGGCGACGAGTTGAAGATCGAAGACCTTGCGGCCCGTTACCGGGTATCGACGGACAAGCTCTGCCCACCGGTCTACAAGATCCAAAGGAACCGGCAGGACAGTCATGCCTGGCAAAGCTCTGATGTTATCCACTTCTTGTAGTGCTTCGTTGGGCGCAAACGGCGAGCTTACGCGGCGCGGGTTTGTGATCACCGAGTAAAACTCGGCCAACACTTGCGGGGAGACGCAAAAAAGAGAGCCTTCGGTTTGTGCCTGGTCGAGTAGATGAAAAGCGGCTCGGTGTTGTGGCGCTCCCTCATATAAGGCATAGACCAAGACGTTCGTGTCAAGCATCACCAGTTCTGTCGGCATCGTCGTAGATTTCTTCCCTGGTTAGTCGACCAAAAACCGTCCCCTTGCGAACTCCCAGTTTGACTTTCCGGCGCTCCTTAGGAACCACTGTCCTCGCCAGATTTCGGGCGATCTGAGCTACGATCTCAAGCCCCCTAGCGATGGGTTCAGGTAGACCGTTCAAACTATTTCCTTTGCTTTCCATGCGAAACCCCTCCAGTCGGCCATCAGGAATGCCAACCTAGCAGCGACTTCCTTATATTGTCAACCGGCCAACAGAGAATCGAGTGAACAGCCCGGTGGCCGATCCGGATAGCATAGAAGAGCCTGCCGGGATGCTTTTTACGGCCCTTTTCCGTGGCTTCGAGTACGGTGCGTCCCAGAAAGTAGTCGCCGGAATCGACATCTATGGCTACGATGCGGCCTTTGTGTTTTCTCTCGAGCTTCGGTTTCAGATTCTTTCGATAGATTGCCTCAGCCTTCCTGTCGAACGCTGTTGGCTGACCATCTTTGCTCATATCAACTCCCCCTAACTTAACCTACCATGCAGCCAGCGCTACTTTCAACTTAAGCGCTATAGCTGCTCCTTGATTTGCCTCGTAAAAGCGACCAAACTTCATCTCGTGAACCTCCAGGCGAAAGTCAAAAAAACCATCCAGAAATACCGCATGCTGTCTCCAGGCGACCGCGTGCTGGTCGCCGTCTCCGGCGGGCCGGACTCGGTCGCGCTGCTGCATGTGCTCTGGAAAATGAAAGATGAATTCAACTTGCGCCTGGAAGTCGCGCACCTTCAGCACGGCATTCGCGGCGAAGAGGCGCGCGAAGACGCGCGCTTTGTAGCCGAGATGGCCGACCGCTTGGCGATTCCGTTTCATCTAAAAGAGCTGGAGCTTCCAAAGATCAAAGCCGACAGGGGCAAAGGCAACCTCGAAGAGATGGCCAGAGAGGCCAGGCGTCATTATTTTGCCGCGCTTGCCGGCGCGCGGGACATTCAAAAGGTAGCTCTCGGGCATACGCGCGACGATCAAGCGGAGACGTTTTTGATGCGGCTTCTTCGCGGAAGCGGGAGAAAAGGTCTGGCGGGGATGGCTCCGGTTTCAAGCCTGAGCGAAATTGAAGGAAGCCCTGCGCTGATTCGTCCATTGATCGAGACTTCAAGACAAGAGATCGAAAATTATCTCGCGGACGAAAAGCTCAATTACCGCCTCGATCGCACCAACCTCGATCCGGCGCTATTGCGCAACTGGATCCGGCTCGATCTACTTCCGCGGCTCCGGGAGAGGATAGATCGGCGCCTCGGCGAGAGACTCGCGCAGTTGGCCGACGGGATGCGCGACGAAGAGAAATTCTTGCGCGACCTTACGCGGGAGTTACTGCCGCAAATCACGCGCGAGGGACACCTTCTGCGCGGTCCGCTGCTCAAACAGCCGGTAGCGATGCGGCGGCGGCTGATCCGTCTCTGGCTGGAAAAAGCTTTTGGCAATTTGCGCGGCGTCGAGTTCGATCACGTCGAAGCCATTCTCGGCTTGACCTCCGACGGCCCGCCGCAGGGGCGCGTCGCGATTCCGAAAGGCCTCGAGGTCGTTCGCAGCTACGATACCCTGCGTCTCGAAAAAAAAGGCTGCGTGCGCCGCGCCGCGTGCTACAGCTACACGCTTCCACAAGGCGGAGATCTCATCGTCCTTGAAGCCGGCGTGAAGATCGCAAGTGCGCGAAGCTCTTCGATTTCACGGCCGGATAACGAACTCGAAGCCGTGTTCGATTCGAGACCTCTGCCTGAAGTCCTGACCGTGCGCAATTTTCGCAACGGCGACCGCTTTGTGCCGTTGGGAATGACGGGTCGCAAAAAAGTCAAAGATCTTTTCATCGACAAGAAAGTTCCCTTGAACGTTCGCGCGACGCTGCCGCTCGTCGCGGCCGGGGAGGAAATCCTCTGGATTCCCGGCTATGCCCGCAGCGAGATCGCCAAGATCGGGCCGGCGACGAGGGAGGTTTTAAAGATCAAACTAACTGCTCTCGCCGAGCAAAAGCGGGCGGGAGAATTTCACCGAAAGTCGCCGGCTAAACGTTGAACTAACCCATTGCGTGTGTTAACCTTTTTAGGGTTTCTCCCTCGATAGGGATGTAGGAGGCTTAGTTTTGAATCAGATGTCGAAAAATCTGGCCTTGTGGCTGGTCCTGGTGCTGATTTTTCTGTTCCTTTTTAACATCTTCAGCAAACAGCACGGGCGCGAGCCGGAGATCATCTTCAGTGAATTTACCGCCGCCGTGGACCGGGGCGAGATTCAGGAAGTGACCATCCAGGGCCATAACATTCAGGGGAAATACCGCAACGGCGAGCGCTTCAAGACCTTCGCGCCCAACGACCCGGACCTCGTCAAAATGCTGCGCGACAAGAAAATGAAGATCGCCGCCAAGCCCGAGGACGAGTCTCCCTGGTACATGGTGCTGCTGGTCAACTGGTTTCCCATGCTGCTCTTGATCGGCGTGTGGATCTTCTTCATGCGCCAGATGCAGATGGGCGGCGGCAAGGCGATGTCCTTCGGCAAGAGCCGCGCCAAGCTCCTTACGGAAAACCAGCACAAGGCGACCTTCAACGACGTGGCCGGCGTGGAAGAAGCGAAAGAAGAGCTGCAAGAGATCATCGCGTTTCTGAAAGATCCTAAGAAGTTCACCAAGCTCGGCGGAAGAATTCCCAAGGGTGTTATTCTTGTGGGCCCTCCGGGCACCGGCAAGACACTTCTGGCGCGTGCCATCGCGGGCGAGGCGGGAGTGCCTTTCTTCAGCATCAGCGGTTCTGATTTCGTCGAGATGTTCGTCGGCGTCGGCGCCTCGCGCGTGCGCGACCTTTTCGTGCAGGGAAAAAAGAATGCCCCGTGCATCATCTTCATCGATGAGATCGACGCGGTCGGGCGCCATCGAGGGGCCGGCCTTGGCGGCGGCCACGACGAGCGCGAGCAGACGCTGAACCAGCTGCTGGTCGAGATGGACGGCTTCGAGACGAACGAAGGCGTGATCCTGATCGCGGCGACCAATCGCCCGGATGTGCTGGATCCGGCGCTGCTCCGTCCGGGAAGGTTTGACCGCCGTGTGGTGGTCCATAGGCCGGACGTCAAGGGACGGGAAGGGATTCTTGGAGTACATACCCGGAAGGTTCCCCTGGCGCCGGATGTAGATATCAGCGTCTTGGCCCGCGGCACTCCTGGCTTTACCGGCGCGGACCTGGAGAACCTGGTCAATGAGGCGGCGCTGCTGGCGGCCCGCAACAACAAAGAAAAAGTCGATATGAATGACTTCGAGCTGGCCAAGGACAAGGTGATGATGGGGACGGAGCGCAGGAGCATGATCATTAGCGACGAGGAGAAGCGCAACACCGCCTATCACGAGGCCGGCCACACCCTGGTCGCCAAGCTTATTCCGGGCACCGACCCGATCCATAAAGTTACGATCATCCCGCGCGGCATGGCGCTGGGCCTGACGCAGCAGCTCCCGATCGACGAGAAGCATACCTATCCCAAGGAATACCTGCTCAACAATCTTGCGATCCTTTTCGGCGGGCGCGTCGCGGAGGAGCTGGTTCTGAAATCTACGACGACGGGCGCGGGCAACGATATCGAACGCGCCACGGAGCTGGCCCACAAGATGGTTTGCGAGTGGGGCATGAGCGAGAAGTTGGGACCCATGACCTTCGGCAAGAAAGAGGGGGAGATCTTTCTGGGACGGGATTTCACCCAGCAGCAGGACTATTCCGAGAGCACGGCCGTCGAGATCGACGCCGAGGTCCGGCGCATCATTCAGGCAAGCTATCAACGGGCCAAGGAGTTGCTGCATACTAATCTCCAGTTGCTGCACAAGCTCGCCGAGAGACTCCTGGAGAAGGAATCGCTGGACGGCGCGGAGATCGACGCCTTGATGCAGGAGTTCGGGGGAAACGGCGGAAGTCCGATCTCTCCCATGCCGGTCGCGGCCGGGCATGCCTGAATCGATCCCTTTGAAACCAGCGCTCCACCCTCAACTCAAGCCTTAAAGGCGAGAGGCACTAGTCGGTAGGCAATAGTCTCGGTCTGGCCATGGAGAAGAGCCCGCCGGAATCTCACAGCCATCGATCCAACGCGCGTCCGAGCGTTTCCGGCTTTGTGATTGCGACCCGCCACGGGCCGATCGACATGAGCCGGCGCACCGCGGTCATGGGAATCGTCAACGTGACGCCGGATTCTTTTTCCGACAGGGGAAGATATTTCGATGCGGAGCGCGCCGTCGCTCATGGAGAGCGGATGGCGCATGAAGGCGCGGATTTGATCGACATCGGTGGAGAGTCCACCCGGCCGGGAGCGCGGCCGGTCCCGGCCGAGGATGAGATAGCCCGCGTGATCCCGGTCATTCGCGGACTGCGCCGTAAAATCTCGCTTCCGATCTCCATCGATACGATGAAAAGCAAAGTCGCGCGCGCCGCGCTGGACGAAGGGGCGGACGTGATCAACGACATCAGCGCGTTCGGCTTCGACGCCGCGATGGCGTCTCTCGCCGCGGCGGAGAAAGTTCCGGTCGCGCTCATGCACATGCAGGGCACGCCCCGGACGATGCAGCAAAGTCCGTCTTATGGCGACGTGGTCGAAGAGGTCCGGACGTATTTACACAGCCGCATGCAATTTGCCGTCGAGTCGGGCGTGGAGACCGAGCGGATCGTCATCGACCCGGGCATCGGCTTCGGCAAAAATCTGGAGCACAACCTGGCGCTGCTGCGCGGCCTGGCCGCGTTGACCGCTCTGGGCCGGCCGGTTCTCGTCGGGACTTCGCGCAAGACTTTCCTCGGCAAGCTTCTCGATGCCGCTCCCGAAGAGCGGCTGGAAGGGAGCCTCGCCGCGGCGGTGGCCGCGGTGCTCGCCGGGGCGAACATCATCCGGGTTCACGACGTAAAAGAGGCCGTCCGCGCCGTTCGCATCGCCGACGCGCTGCGCTTCCCTTCACCCCTAACCCCGCGTGAGGGGTAAGGGGTAAGGAGAGGGCATGATTGAAATCTTCACCCAGCTCCGATGGCAAGACGTCCTCGACATCGGCATCATCGCCTTTATCGTGTACCGTCTCATCCGCATGATGCGCGGTACGCGCGCGATGCAGATGGTCATCGGCCTGGTGATCGTTCTGCTGGTTTACGTGGGCTCGCAGATGCTGGGACTGTTTACGCTCAACTGGGTGTTGGATAATTTTTTGGGCTCGATCATTTTGGTCGTCATCGTGATTTTTCAGAGCGACATCCGGCGCGCGCTCACCCAGGTCGGCATGACGCCGCTGTTCAGCGGGCCCGACCGGATCGAACACGGCCAGGCGTTGGAAGAGATCGCCAAGGCAGTGGTCTCGATGGCCGGCAAACGAGTCGGAGCCCTGATCGTCCTCGAGAGAGAAGTGGGCCTGAACGATTACATCGAGGTCGGCACGCCGCTCGACGCGCGCGTTAGCCGGGAGCTGGTCGAGAGCATCTTTTTGCCGCGCTCGCCGATCCACGACGGGGCCCTGGTGATACGAAAAGGCAGGATGGCCGCGGCGCGATGCATTCTCCCCTTGAGCGAGGATTCCACGCTGAGCCCGGAGCTCGGCACGCGTCACCGGGCGGCCGTAGGCCTTACGGAGCAGACCGATGCCGCCGTGGTCGTGGTGTCGGAAGAGCACGGCAAAATCTCTCTCGTAGTGGACGGAAAGGTGACGCAAAATCTCGACGAACCCCAATTGCGCAGCGCGCTCAAGCGGCTCGTGGCGCCATGAAGCGCTCGTGGGAAAAACTGTTCTCCTGGGCGAGCAGCGACGTGGGCCTCAAGCTCTTCTCGCTGCTCTTCGCGCTGGGCCTCTGGCTCTTCGTCAATGCCGGCCAGAAGCCGACGGAGAAATCCCTCGTCGTGCCCGTCGAGTTCCGCAACCTCCCGGCGGATCTCATGGCGGTCGGCCCGGCGCCGGGGCAGGTGGAGGTGCGGGTGGCCGGCCCGCCGGCGCTCCTTTCCACGCTGGACCCGGATTATCTCAAGGTCATGTTGGATTTGGATGGAGCGCGCGCGGGCACATCGACCTATCGATTGAGTGCGTCGTTTTTCAATCCGCCGCGCGGGGTGAGGATCACGCGCATCAGCCCCGCGGTGATCAATCTCAGGCTGGAGCCGAAAGCGGAACGGTCCCTGCCGGTGACCGTGCGTCTCGGAGCGAAGCTTCCGGCCGGTTACAAGATTGTCCGTATGGACCCGATGCCCGACACGGTCAAGGTTCGCGGTCCCGCGAACGTGGTGAATCGAATGACGTCGGTCGAGACCGCGCCGCTCGATCTGGAATCGAGCAAAGGACAATTCACGCGCGAGCTTCGCCTCGGCTCGACCGACGAGACGCTGACGTTTTCACCCGACCGCGTGACCGTGGCGGTGGCGCTGGAAGAGGAGATCATTACCCGAGAGTTCGGCCGCTTCGAAGTGATGGCCAAAAATTTTTCCGGCAAGTACAGCGTGAGCCCGCGGCAAGCGCAGTTGAAGCTCTCCGGGCCGAAGCGTATTCTCGGCGAGCTGCAACTGGGACGCGACCAGGTTTATCTCGATTTGAAGGGACTGAAGCCGGGAACTCATACGGTGCCGCTCGTCTTCAATCTGCCGCGCGAGATCAAGGTGCTGGAGCAGAAGCCGGACCGCTTCCGCGTGACGATCTCCGGCTAGCCGCGTAATCTATCATACATAGAGGAGCGAGAGGAAATGTCTTCGGAAAAAATCAAAAAGTTGAGCCGCAAACGGCAACTGTTCGGCACCGACGGGGTGCGGGGAGTGGCGAATCAGGAGCCGATGACCTCCGAGATGGCGCTCAAGCTGGGACGGGCTCTGGCCGCCGTCGTGCACAACCCGCGATCCGATACTTCCAGGGCGCCGGCCGAGAGCAAAGCCCCATCGCCGGCCAAGCTCCGCGGCGTCCATGGACGCCACCGCTATAAAATCCTGATCGGCAAAGACACGCGCCTCTCGGGCTATATGCTGGAGACGGCGCTGGCGTCGGGCATCTGTTCCATGGGCGCCGACGTGCTTCTCGTCGGGCCGCTGCCGACGCCGGGCGTGGCGTACCTGACGCGCAGCATGCGCGCCGATGCCGGAGTGGTGATCTCGGCGTCGCACAACCCCTTTCAGGACAACGGCATCAAGTTCTTTTCTTATGACGGCTTCAAGCTGCCTGACGAGACCGAGGCGCGGATGGAAGAGATGATTTTCAGCGGCGAGACCGAGCGCCACCGGCCGACGGCGGGCGAGATCGGCAAGCAGTCCCGCGTCGACGACGCCATCGGGAGATACGTCGTCTTTCTCAAGAGCACTTTTCCCCGCCATCTCACCCTGGAGGGGATGAAGATCGTGGTGGACTGCGGCCACGGCGCGGCCTACCGGGTGGCGCCTGCCGTGTTGACCGAATTGGGCGCCGAGGTGTTTCCCATCGGCGTCCGTCCGGACGGAGAAAACATCAATCGCGGCTGCGGCTCGCTCTACCCGGAAACGGCGTGCCAGGCGTTAATGGAGTATGGAGCGGACCTGGCGCTCGCCATGGACGGCGACGCGGACCGCGCGATCTTCATCGACGAGAAGGGCGAGGTCGTGGACGGAGATCAGGTGATGGCCATATGCGCGAAGGAAATGCGCGACAAGAAAACTCTAAGGGGGGGGACGGTCGTCGCAACGGTCATGAGCAATCTGGGACTTGAATTGGCTCTTCAAGGAATGGGGTTGAAGCTTGCGCGCACTCAGGTGGGAGATCGCTACGTGGTCGAGGAGATGTTGCGGGGCGGCTTCAATCTGGGCGGCGAGCAGTCCGGCCATCTTCTCTTTCTCGACCACAACACGACCGGCGACGGCTGCGTTACGGCCCTTCAGCTTCTGGCCGTCATGGTCGAACGGGGACGGCGGCTGGGAGAATTGAAGAAAGTCATGACCCGGCTTCCTCAGGTGCTGCTCAACGTGAAAGTGAAAGAGAAGAAAGATATGGCGAGTTTGCCGGGTGTGCGCGCCAAGATCGCCGCCGTGGAGAAAGATCTCGGCGCACGCGGCAGGCTTCTGGTCCGCTACTCCGGGACCGAGTTGCTGGCGCGCGTCATGCTCGAAGG
Source organism: uncultured Syntrophobacteraceae bacterium (assembly GCA_964404195.1). GTDB lineage: Bacteria > Desulfobacterota > Binatia > UBA9968 > UBA9968 > JAJPJQ01. The sequence goes on along the minus strand of CAYOJC010000025.1, from coordinate 16,421 downwards.
AGAGAACGAGGACCGCATTCGCGCCATGGCGCAGGAAATAGCGGAGGAAATACGGAAGGAACTAAGTTAACGGTTACTGGTTTATTGGTTCATTGGCGGAGAAAATGTCCGTTAAAATTTACCAGTAACCAATACGAATAGACGAGTAACCGGTAACCAATAACCGGTAACCAGTGAGTAACATGATTCGTTTAGGTGTGAATGTCGATCACGTGGCCACCGTTAGGCAGGCGAGAGGCGGCGAGATCCCCGATCCGGTGGAAGCGGCGCTTTTGGCCGAGAAAGGCGGCGCGGACGGCATCACCGTCCACCTGCGGGAAGACCGCCGCCACATTCAGGAGCGCGACGTCGAGCTGCTGCGCGCGAGAATAAAGACCAAGCTCAATTTAGAAATGGCGGTGACGCCGGAGATGGTGCGCCTCGCGGAGCGCTTCCGGCCCGACGCCGCCTGCTTCGTTCCCGAGCGGCGCGAAGAGCTGACGACCGAGGGCGGCCTCGACGTGCCGGCGCAAAAGTTCAAGATCCGCGACGCCGCCCGGCGGCTTCAAGCGCGCGGCATCCGGGTCAGCCTGTTCGTGGATCCGGACGAGAAGCAGATCGAAGCGAGCAAGGAGACGGGCGCACACGGCGTCGAAATTCATACCGGCAGCTACGCCAATGCCGCCGGAGACCGGTCGAAAGAGATCGGCGAAGTTGTCGCGGCGGTCGCATTGGCGCGCCGTCTCGGTCTGGAAGTCCATGCCGGACACGGGCTGAATTACGGTAACGTTTTCCCCATCGCCCGTATTGCGGAGATCGTCGAGCTCAACATCGGCCACAGCATCGTGGGCCGCGCGATCATGGTCGGCATGGAGCAGGCGGTGAGGGAGATGAAGCGGTTACTGATAAGAGCCGGGGAATAGAACCCGTTCAAAGTTCAAGGTTCAAAGCTCAACGTCTGACTCCTGAACTTTGAACTTTAAACGTGGAACCTTGAACCATGATCGTAGTGACTTCAAAAGAGATGCGCGAGCTGGACCGGCTCACGATCGAAAAATATCGCGTGCCCAGCCTCACGCTGATGGAGAACGCCGGAGCGGCCATTGCGCTGGCGCTCCTCAAGCGCTTCGGCAAAGCGGCCAAGGGAGGAGTGCTGGTCGTTTGCGGCAAGGGAAACAACGGCGGCGACGGACTGGTGGTCGCGCGCCATTTGAAAAAAAAAAGAATCCCGTGCGAAGTCGTTCTGCTGGCGCGGAAGGAGGATTTATCGCCCGACGCGGCGGAAAACTTCCGCGCGTACCTCAAGATCAAAGGGACGATCTTCGAAGCCCGCGAAAGCCCTCTCGCCCAGCTCGCCCGGCATCTGAAGGGGAAGAAGCTGGTGGTGGACGCGATCCTCGGCACCGGGCTCAAAGAAGAGGTGCGCGGCGCTTATGCCGAGGCGATCGCGTTGATCCGTAACTCCGGCCTGCCGGTCGTGGCGGCGGACGTCCCTTCCGGTCTGGACAGCGACAGCGGCAGGCCGCTCGGCGCCGCGATCAAGGCGGAGATGACGGTCGCGCTCGGCTATCCGAAATTGGGAGAGGTTATCCATCCTGGAATTTCGTATGTGGGAGAGCTGGTCGTGGCCGATATCGGCATTCATCTCGACGCCGTTAAAGAAGTCGCTCCTTCCACCGAGATCCTCGAAGATGAAGAGATCGGCTGGCTCGTTCCCGCAAGAGAGCCGGACAGCCACAAAGGAACGTACGGGCACCTGCTTGCGGTCGCGGGCTCGCGCGGCAAAACCGGCGCGGCGATCCTTGCCTGCCGGGCGGCGATGCGGGTCGGCGCCGGACTCGTGACGCTTGCGGCGGCGCGCTCTCTCAACGATCTTTTCGCCGGCGCCCTGGTGGAAGTCATGACCGAGCCGCTGAGAGACAACGCCCAAGATGAGATGGGTGAGGTGGGGACGCTGACGGATCACGAGTGGCGCCGCATCCTGGAAAAAAAGAGCGCCGTTCTCTTCGGCCCCGGAGTGGGAGTCAACGACTCCGCGCGCAGCGGCCTCTGGTGGCTGCTGAAAAATTTGGACGTGCCGTTTGTGATCGACGCCGACGGGCTCAGTCTCCTGGCGGGAGACATCGAGCGGCTCGGCGGCGCCAGGCAGCCGCCGGTTCTTACGCCGCATCCGGGCGAGATGGCGCGCCTCATCGGCGGCGACACCGCGGCGGTCAATCGCGACAGGGTCGGCGTCGCGCGCGCGTTTGCCGGCGAGCACGGCTGCTACGTCGTGCTCAAGGGCGCGCGCACCGTCATCGCAACTCCCGCCGGCCGGGTGTTCATCAATCCGACGGGAAATCCCGGCATGGCGAGCGGCGGGATGGGCGACGTGCTCGCCGGAATGTTGGCCGGACTCCTGGCCCAGGGTTTTGCAGTCGAGGACGCGCTTCGGCTCGGCGTATTTCTCCACGGTTTTGCCGGCGATCGAGTCGCCGCGGCAAAAGGACCGATCGGGCTCATCGCCTCGGACGTGATCGAGGCGCTGCCCGAGTCGCTGAAACAGCTAAAAGAAGGCATTAGGCAATAGGCATGAGGCAACAGGAAAAGAGTCCTTCCTCACGCCTCACGCCTCACGCCTCACGCCTGAGCGTCGTTTCGCATTCTCCAACTCAAACGCGCAACTGGGGTAAGCGATTGGGCCGGCTCATGCAGGGCGGCGAGATCGTCGGTCTTACCGGCGAGCTGGGAAGTGGCAAGACCTGCTTCGCGCGCGGCGTCGCCGAAGGCTTGGACGTCGGTAAAGAGGCGTGGATACGCAGCCCGACGTTCACGCTGATCAACGAGTACGACGGCCGGCTGCCGATGTATCACATCGATCTCTATCGCATCGGCAACGCGCGCGAGCTGGAGGAGTTGAACCTCCGGGAATATCTTTTCTCGGGCGGCGTGAGCGTCGTCGAATGGTTCGAGCATTTGCCGGAGCGCGAGGTGGACGAATGGCTCCAGGTCAACTTTGAACACGGCAAGGCCAACCAGCGCAGTTTGACCTTCACCGCTCATGGCAGGCAATATAAGGAGATCATCGAGGCGTTAGGCGCGAGGCGAAAGTAAATTTTAGATTTTCGATTGCCGATTTTCGATTTAAATCTAAAATCTAAAATCTAAAATCGAAAATGGGGATGGGTTAGTTATAGGAGAGGGTAGTGGGTTTGATCGTTCAGAAATACGGCGGCACGTCGGTCGGCAGCGTCGAGCGGATCAAAAACGTCGCCAGAAAAGTCATCGCCGCGAAACAGGCGGGACGCGATCTGATCGTCGTGGTCTCGGCGATGGCCGGCGAAACCAACCGGCTCGTGGGACTCGCGCAGCAGATCTCGGACGCGCCCGACGAGCGCGAGCGCGACGTTCTGCTCGCTTCCGGCGAGCAAGTCTCCACCGCGCTGCTTGCGCTCGCGATCAAGGGCCTGGGATATAAAGCGCGCTCGCTGCTGGCGCACCAGATGCGCATACAAACGGATAAGGCTTACGGCAAGGCGCGGATCAAGAGCATCGACGCGGCGCGCGCGCTCCAGTCGATCAAGGACGGCGAGATCGTGGTCGTCGCCGGATTTCAGGGGGTGGACGAAGAGGACAACATCACCACGCTCGGCCGGGGCGGCTCGGACACCAGCGCGGTGGCGATCGCGGCGGCGATGGGCGCCGAGACTTGCGAGATCTATACCGACGTCGAGGGGGTTTTCACCACCGATCCGAATATCTGCCCGGCGGCCAGGAAGCTCGACCGGATCTCCTACGAGGAGATGATCGAGCTGGCCAGCATGGGGGCCAAGGTACTGCAGATCCGCTCCGTCGAGCTGGGCATGAAATTCAGGGTGCCGATCCATGTTCGATCGAGCTTCACGGAGGCCGAAGGAACATGGGTGGTCGAGGAGGATGATACCATGGATGCGGTTTTCGTCTCGGGCGTGACCTACGACAAGGACGAGGCTAAGGTGACTCTGCTCGGGGTTCCGGACCGTCCCGGACTTGCCGCGCAGATTTTCGGCCCGATCGCCGAAGCGAATATCGTCGTCGATATGATCATTCAGAACGCCAGCGCGGCGGGGACCACCGATTTGACTTTCACCGTGCCCAAGGCGGATTATAAAAAGGCCATCGCGGTGGTCGAGAACATGGCGGACTCGATCCAGGCCAAAGGCGTCACGGTCGATCCCCACATCGCCAAGGTTTCGATCATCGGCGTCGGCATGCGCACGCACGCCGGCGTCGCGGCGCGGATGTTTCAGGTATTGTCGCGCGCAGGCGTCAACATCGAAATGATCTCCACGTCGGAGATCAAAATTTCCGTGGTCATCGACGAAAAAAATACCGAGCGCGCGGTCAAGGCGCTGCACAAGGAATTTATCGAGAACCAGGCGGCTGTATGAAAGACGTTCTGATCTACGACACGACGCTGCGAGACGGCTGCCAGGCGGAGGACATCTCCTTTACGCTGGAGGACAAGCTTCGCATCGCCGCGAAGCTGGAGGAAATCGGCGTCGATTACGTCGAGGGCGGCTTCCCCGGCTCCAATCCGCGCGACGAGGAATTTTTTAAGGCGGTCAAAAAGCTCAAGCTCAAGCATGCGAAGATCGCCGCTTTCGGAATGACGCGCAAGCCTTCTTCGAAGCCTTCTCAGGACTTGAGCTTGAAGACGCTGCTCGACGCGGACACGCCCGTCGTGACTCTCGTGGGAAAGACGTGGGACCTCCACGTGCGCGACGACTTGCGCATCAGCATGAAGGCGAACCTGGAGATCATCGCCGAGTCGATCGCCTATATGAAGGAGCGGGTGGACGAGGTGATCTTCGACGCGGAGCATTTTTTCGACGGCTATCGGTCGAATCCCGAGCACGCGCTGGATTGCTTGAAAGCGGCCGAGGAGGGTGGCGCGGACTGGATCGTGCTCTGCGACACCAACGGCGGCCGGCTGCCGGGCGAGATTCGCGCCGCGATCGCCGCGCTTCAGGGAGTGATCTCGAAGCCGCTCGGCATCCACTGCCACAACGACGGCGAGCTGGCCGTCGCCAACACGCTCACCGCCGTGGAGATGGGCGTGCGCCAGGTGCAAGGCACCATCAACGGCATCGGCGAGCGCTGCGGCAATCTGAACCTGTGCTCGGCGATCGCGGACCTCCAGCTCAAAATGGGGAAGAAGTGCGTCGAGCCCGAGCAGCTCAAGAAATTGCGCGATGTCTCGCACTTTTTGTACGAGCTGGCCAACTTGAGCCCGAACAAGCACCAGCCTTACGTCGGCGCCAGCGCTTTCGCCCACAAGGGCGGGATGCACGTGGCGGGAATTCTCAAAAACCGCGAGACCTACGAGCACATCGATCCCGAGCTGGTCGGCAATCACCAGCGCGTGTTGGTCTCCGACCTGTCGGGACGGAGCAATATTATTTACAAGGCCAAGGAGTACGGCATCGATCTCGACCATCAGGATCACGCCGTGCAGCAGATCTTGCGCCGGATCAAAGACCTCGAGAGCCAGGGCTACGAATTCGAGGCCGCCGAGGCGTCCTTCGAGCTGTTGATCCAGGAGGCGCTGGACCGGAAAAGAAAAAATTTCCGCCTGATCGGCTTTCGCGTGATCGATGAGAAGAGAAACGAAGGCGAGCCGCCAATCTCCGAGGCGACGATCATGGTTGAGGTGGACGGAGTCCTCGAGCACGCGGCGGCGATGGGCAACGGCCCGGTGAACGCGCTCGACAGCGCGCTCAGAAAAGCGCTGACGAAATTTTATCCCGCACTCAAGGAAGTGGAGCTGCTCGACTACAAAGTCCGCGTGCTCTCCTCCGGCGAGGGGGCCGGCGCATCCGTGCGCGTGCTGATCGAGTCGGGAGACAAGAAGGACCGCTGGGGCACCGTCGGCGTCTCGCACGACGTGATCGAGGCGAGCTGGCAGGCGGTGGTGGACAGCATCGACTATAAACTCTACAAAGACTCAAAGCAGGCAACAGGCAACAGGCAATAGGCAACAGTCATCGGATTCTGAACTATTGCCTGTTGCCTCGTGCCTCATGCCTATTCCCATGTGGAACACTCTTAAAGAAGACATCCAGGTCGTTTTCCAGCGCGATCCCGCGGCGCGGAATATCTGGGAAGTCGTCTTAACCTATCCCGGCTTCCACGCGATCCTGATCCACCGGCTGGCGCACTGGCTGTGGCAGCAGCGGCTCCCCACGCTCGCGCGCTTCGTGAGCCACGTTGGCCGCTTCCTCACCGGGATCGAGATCCATCCCGGAGCGAAGATCGGCCGGCGGTTCTTCATCGATCACGGCATGGGCGTCGTCATTGGCGAGACCACCGAAATCGGCGACGACGTAACTATCTATCAAGGGGTCACGCTCGGCGGCACGTCGACGGAGCGCATCAAGCGCCACCCCACGATCGAGGAGTGTGTCACGATTTTCAGTGGCGCGAAGGTGCTCGGGCCGGTGACCGTCGGCCGCCATAGCCGGGTAGGCGCGGGCTCGGTATTGGTGACTTCGGTGCCGCCGCACTCCACGGTAGTCGGCGTCCCGGGCAGGGTTGTGAAAATCGAGGCGAAGCACACGCCGGCCGGCAAGGCAATTATCGACCTCAACTCGGCCGACCTCCCCGACCCGGTGCAGCGCGCGCTTACGAGCGCGCTCGAGCAGGTGGAACAGCTAGAGAAACGCGTCAATGAGTTGAACGCGCGCCAGGGCGGGCTGGAAGAGAAGCAGGCCGAGGACAACGAGGCGCTACGGAAAGTCAAAGAGCTGCTGGCGGGAAAAGAGTAGGAATTGGGGATTGGGCGTTAGGAATTAGGGGGGAGAAGAAAATGAGGGTTTTCCCCTAACCCCCAATTCCCAATCCCTAATTCCTGAACGCAAGCGATGATGCTTACGACCAGAAAAAAAGTAGTTGTTGCCATGAGCGGGGGCGTGGATAGCTCCGTCACCGCCGGGCTGCTCGTGGAGGGCGGCTACGAGGTCGAGGGCGTTTCTCTGAGGTTGTGGGAGTGCCAGCGCGAACAGCCCCAGAACTGTTCCGACTCGATGGGGGCCAGGACAGTTGCCGATCTGCTCGGTATCCCGCACACTGTCATGGATCTGCGGTCCGATTTCGTCAAGACGGTGGTCAAGCCGTTCGTCGCGAGCTACCTGAAGGGCCGGACGCCTAACCCTTGCGTCGCCTGCAATCGCGACTTCAAGCTCGGCGTTTTGCTCGACTGGGCGAAGGCGCATGGGGCCGATTACGTCGCGACCGGGCATTACGCGCGCGTGTCGCATGCTGCGAATACCGGACGCGCTTCGCTCGCGCGCGGCGCCGATCGCAACAAGGACCAGTCCTACTTTCTTTTCGCGCTCTCGCAGGAGCAGTTGTCTCAAACCCTCTTTCCTCTCGGCGAGATGGAAAAGGTGGAAGTACGCGGCGTGGCCCGCCGTCTCGGCTTGCCGGTCGCCGACCGGCCGGAAAGCCAGGACGTTTGTTTCGGCGACTACCGCTCGTTCGTCGAATCGCTTACGAATCCGGAAGATATTCATGGCGGAGAGATCGTCGATCGCTCCGGAAAGGTTCTTGGCCGCCACGATGGCCTCCATCGCTTGACGATCGGCCAGAGAAAGGGCCTTGGGATTTCTTCTCCTCATCCTCTGTACGTCCTGGAGATCGACGAGGCATCGCGGCGAGTGGTCGTTGGAGAAAAGGATGAATTGAATTGTCAGGGTTTTGTCGCCGACTCGCTCAACTGGATCGAATCCCCCGAGACAGAGGAATTCTCCGCCGAGGTCCAGGTGCGCTACCGCTCGTCTGCGGTTCCGTGCCGCGTCCGTTTCCATGACGATGGAAGTTGCGAAGCGCGCTTCGAAGAATCGTTTCCCTCCGTTGCCCCCGGCCAGGCCGCGGTGTTTTATCAGAAGGACCGAGTATTAGGTGGAGGATGGATTGAACGGGGGATAAATTAAAAAGGCAAAATGCAAAATGAAAATTTTAAAATGCAAGAGCATAGGAGCGGTAGAAATTTTGACTTTTACATTTTGCAACTTTCATTTTGCAATGGGCCGAAGGGGCGGTTGAGATGCGTATTGCGATAACCACCCTCGGCTGCAAGATCAATCAATACGATTCCGCGGTGATCCAATCGCGCCTGGAAGAAGGGCGGCACTCGTTCGTGCCGTTCGACGAAGAAGCGGACTTCTACATCATCAACGCCTGCACCGTGACCGACCGCGCGGACTGGGAAGCGCGCCAGCTCGTGAGACGGGCCAAGCGGCGGAGCCCGGCGGCGCGCGTCCTGGTGACGGGTTGCTACGCTCAGGTGAAACCTCAAGAGATGGCGGATGTCCCGGACGTGGATTTCGTCGTCGGGCTGAACCGCCTGGATGATTTGCTGCGCTTCGTCGATCGGACGGAGCTTTCGCCCGATGCGCAGAGAGTGGCCGTCGGCGACGTGCGAAGAGAACGCGGCGCACCGGTGCTGGGCGCGCGGGCGTTTCCCGGCCACACGCGGGCGTTCTTAAAAATTCAGGAAGGCTGCAACTATTCCTGCACGTATTGCATCATACCGTCGGCGCGCGGCCTGAGCCGCAGCGTTCCGCTGGAAGAAATTTTGCGTGAAGTGCGCGCGCTCGCGGAGCGCGGCTTCAAGGAGATCGTGCTCACGGGCATTCACCTCGGCGGCTACGGCCACGACCTCGCTCCGAAGTTGGATTTGACGGCGCTGCTCGAAGAGATTCTCGAAAAAACTCCGATCCGCCGGCTCCGCCTGAGCTCGCTCGATCCGCGCGAAGTTCCGGAGCGTCTGCTGAGACTCATGGCACAGTCGGAAACTCTCTGTCCTCATCTGCACATCTGCGCGCAAGCCGGAGACGATCGGATCTTGAAACAAATGCGCCGCAACTACGACACGGCGTATTACCGTGAGATCGTCACGAAAGCGCGCGCGCTGCTTCCCGACGCCGCGTTGGGGAGCGATATCATCGTCGGATTCCCCGGCGAGAGCGAAGAGAGCTTCGAGCGCCAGTTGGAATTTTTCGACTCGCTTCCGTTGACTTACTTTCACGTCTTTCCATACTCCGTCCGCTCCACGACTCCGGCGGCCGCGTTTCCCGACCAGGTTCCGTACGCGGCGAGGAAGGAGCGCGCGCGAAAAATGCGCGAGCTGGGAGCGCGGAAGAAGAGGGACTTCTACAAACGTTTTTTAGGACGGCGCGCCTCCGTTCTCGTTGAGGCGGACTCGACGCCTGCGGGCGGCCTTCGAGGCTACAGCAGAAACTACTTGCCGGTGTCATTCTATGGGGAAAGCGCAAGGGTCAATGAAGAAGTAGACGTAGCGATCGAGCGATTTGAAAATGGATCTCTCGTCGGCAGACCGCTCAACTAACCTCAAATTCAAAATCCAAAATGGCATCGAGCCCAGCCGACTTGACCCATCTGCAAAATGAGCTGGGCTACTCATTCTCCGACACCGACCTTCTCACGCGCGCTTTGACGCACGTCTCTTACGGCCGGGGAAAGCAAGACGGTCACAACGAGACGCTCGAGTTTCTCGGCGACGCGGTTTTAGACCTCGCCGTCAGCGACCTCCTCATGCGCCGTTTTCCCGAGAAGACCGAGGGAGATCTATCCAAAATGCGCGCATCCTTGGTCAATGCCGCCGCGCTGGCCGAGAAAGCGACCCAACTGAATTTGGGCGAGTCACTGCGCATGGGCAAGGGAGAAGAGCGCAGCGGCGGCAGGACCAAACAGTCCATCCTCGCAGGCGTGTTCGAAGCGCTGCTCGGCGCGGTCTATTGGGATGGCGGTTACGAGCCGGCCCGCCGGATTGTGGAGCGCTACTTCGCCTCCGACATCCAGGAAGGAGCGCCGGAGCAGCAGGATTACAAGACGCGCCTCCAGGAGATCAGCCAGATGCTGTTCCATGAGCCGCCCGTCTATAAGCTCGTTGCCGAGAGCGGCCCCGATCACGAGAAGCGCTTCGTGACCGAAATATTCGTCGGCGGCAAAGTGCTGGGCCGCGGCGAGGGCAAGAGTAAGAAGCAAGCCGAGCAAGAAGCGGCGCGGCAGGCGCTCGCGCGCTTGCAGCAGATAGAAGCTTGACTTGAAGATCTTTGCGTCGCTAGGCGTTCCCTGTTCCGGCCAGCCAGTTTCCTTCCCGGAAAATCGACTCCAACTGCCGCACATCGTCGGCGCCGGGGAGAACTTCTTCCAGGTATTTTGGGTATTCCTCGGCTGAGAGCCGTTCGCCGTAGACGCTAAACGTCCGGTCGGCGTACTCTCCGATCTTGCGGTTGAACTTGACGTCCGGGGCGCGGAGCTTCGGCTCTCCGTCCGGGATCAGTTGATTGAAACCCCTGATGATCTCGCAGTCCTCGTTGTAGTAGTGGGTTCGCGCCTCGTCGTTGACCCGCTCGAGGTCTTGCGGCGGCGCCGTGGCGGTCGCTTCGTCGAATCGTCCCTTAAATCCCCAGCGATAGAACCTTTGCGCGGAGCCGGAGCGGTCTTTGCCGAAGAGGTCGTAACCGGTCGAGAGCCACTTGTTCAGATACTTTTGAATGATTTCGAGCGGGACTTTTCCGGCCTTGACGACCCGCAACAGGCCGCTCTGGCCGGTAAAAAGGTGAAACGCCTCTTCCTTCAACATCGGCCCCATGCTTCTGGACAGCGGCGCGAAGCTGGAGGGGTGCAGCATGGTGAGCTGGTATTTTCCGTCGCGGTCGATGAAGCAGGTATAGGTGAAAAAATCCAGCCAGTGAGTCACGGGTTGATTGAAAGCTCCGAGCAGGCGGCTTCCTTCGTAAGCTCTTCGCTCCAGGAGCTTTCTTGCTTCGAGCTTGCCGTCGCTGCCGAAATGATTGACGAGAATGGGGCTCATCTGAGAGCCGTGGCGCATCTCTTCGCGCATGACGCGAAGCAGGCACTGGTGGTCGTGAGCGCTGGGTACCGTGTTGAGCAGATTCCGTTGCTGCTCCGAAGAGGCGAACTCCGTGTCGCCCTGATAGACGATCAGATGGAGCAGGGCGTCGCGCATGTCCTGCGTGGGGACTTGCAATATATTGTCCCATTTTTTCCTGCCGGCGAATTCGCCGAACTCGATCTCGGGATGGGTCCCGTCGTCGTAGAGCGCGTCGAACTTGAAATCTTTGACGAGCGACCCGTCGAAGCCGATATCTTTTTGCCATTTGCGAAACAGATCGGTCCAGTCGTCGAAGGTTGCGAGTTTGCCCATGGGGCCTCCTTGATTGTTTTTCGCGACATACTCAGCAGGTTCCATGCCACGCTCTTTCCCTGCAAATCCTCGCTATTCCGGCAAGACGAAAAGGGTTCCTTCCTAAGTTTAAGAAAAATGGCGGCCGCCGTTCCTACTTCTCGGAGTTACCGTATCTCCGGAGCTCGCCGGCGCCGCCGATTTCCTAGGGTTTTTTTGGTGGCACGGCCGTTGCTCAAGTGCTTCTCCGAGACTGAATCCGATTCTGTTCGGCAACGAGATCATTCGATGACCTAGGAGAAGTGTGATGGCGAACGAAGAAAGGAGAAGGACCATGGAAGGAATTCCTGAGATGTATGCGATTTACGGCGAGAAGGCGCTGGGGACCGAGCCGCAGGCGATCTCGGAAGTCGAGCGCTTGACCAACGAGTTCGAGGCGCACGAGAGCGAGGAGGGCAAGTTTCTCGAGCACTATAAAGACGTGGCCGGGAAGACCAAAAACGGGATGATCAAATTTCTCCTCCAGATGATCATCTCCGACGAGGAGAAGCACCAGGCGGTCACCCGCGCGATGGTCTCGACCCTCAAGGGAGACCTCAACTGGACCCATCCCGACGACGCCCTTCGCGGGCTCTACAACATGGTCGAGGAAAAGGACAACCTGCTCCGGCTCACCGAGGATTTCATTCGGGTCGAGAAGCAAGGCATCAAGGAGACCAGGGAGCTGATCAAATCGAGCCGGGGCTATTATCGCGATCTCTTTGTCTTGCTCTTCGAGTCCATGATTCACGACTCGGAAAAGCACATCAAGATCCTCGATTTCTTGCGCGTGAGATTGAGAGACGCTTGAGGTGACGGTTCTACCGGCTTTCGATCCCTTGGCGAGATTTGCCGAGCTGGAGCGGCTCGCCTCGAAGATCTATTTGCGTTTTTCGCATCTTTTTATCCACCAGGCCGAGCTGAGGGATTTCTGGTGGGAAATGGGCCTGGAGGAGGAGCAGCACGCGTCGATTCTCCTGGTTTGCAAGGCGATGATCGAGAACTACGACGACGAGCGCCTGGACCCCTCCATCAGCGGCGACAAAGCCGACCGGCTCAAAGAACACCTTTCGGCTTTTCTCCAAAAAGGCACACCGTCGTTAGAGGTGGAAGAAGCCTTCAGGATCGCTGTGGAGATCGAGACCTCGGAGATCGACACTATTTACAGCAAGCTCTTGCAGTTGGGCGGGCCGAAGATCGCGCACACGCTGCAAAACCTCGGCGTCCCCGCGAGCGTGCAGCGGCAGAAGTTGAAGGCCGCGCTCCGGCGCTTCTGCAGCGACCCCGATCTCCTGGCCGCAGCCGATCGGCTTTGATCCCGCCTGGAATTTTTCCGCGCGTATTTAAGCGGCGCCTCCGGCGGAGCCGGCCGTAAGAGCCGAAGAACTTTTGCTCTCGCTTCTAAACCGCCGCTCATAGCAGGCGCGGATGCGCATGCGCAGCTTTTCGTAGTCTTCCAGCAGCCGCTTTCCCGCGCGCTTGTTTTTCTTGCCCTTGTATCCCAACGCCAATGCAATTCCCTGAATCTTTGCCGGATCTCTTTCGAGAATATCGATCGATTGCTGGCGCTCCAGGCGCAGCCGGTGGTCGAGCCGGCGGAGAAACAGGTAGCCCTGCGACAGCAGGCGGTATTCTTCCGCGCCGATAATTTTACGATCGCGTAGCGCCCGCAGCGCGTCCAGCGTCGCCTGCTTTCTCAGCTCGCGGTGGCGCCGGCCGTGCGCCAGTTGGAGCATTTGCGTCAGAAACTCGATATCGACCAGTCCGCCCATTCCTTTCTTCAAGTTGAAGCGGTCCGCGTTTTCTCCGGCCAGCTCGTTTTCCATGCGCGCGCGCAAATGATCGATCGCGGCGACGCTCTCTTCCGTCAGTCCGGTTCCATAGGCGAAACTTCGGGCGACCTCTTCGGCTTCGCGCCCGAGTGACGGCTCGCCGGCGGCGCAGCGCAGCTTGATGAGCGCCTGCCGCTCCCAAAGCTCGGAGCTGGTCTGATGGTAATGGCGAAAAGCTTCCAGCGAAGAGACCAGCGGGCCGGCGCGGCCCGACGGCCGGAGCCGCATGTCGATCTGATAGAGCAAGCCTTCTTCCATCGGCGCGGAGAGAAAAGTGATGAGCTTCTGTCCCAGCCTCACGTAGTACTCGTGCGCGTCGAGGCGGCCCGATGATCCTCCTTCGCTTTGCGCCTCTGCCGGCGCGTCGTACATGAAGATCAAATCCAGGTCCGAGTTGTAATCGATCTCCCTTCCGCCGAGCTTCCCCATGCCGAGCACGGCGAAGCGGCCTCGCGGCAACTTGCCGTATTTTTCTTCGATCTCGGCCGCCGCGAGCGCGAGAGCCGCCGCCAGGCAGGCATCGGCCAGGCTCGTGAGCTGCTTGAATATCGCTTCGAGCCCCAGCTCGTTGCCGAGATCGTGCAGCCCGATGCGCAGCAGCTCTTCCGTCTTGCCGCGGCGGAGCGCGTTCAACTTGCTTTCGAGGTCGCCCGCTTCGGCCGCCGCGGCGGACAGGTCGCGGAGCATTTCCGCCGCGGTCTTTCGCGCCGTGGCCAGATCGGCGCGGATCAGACTGTCGAGCAGCTCGCGGCGCTTGAGGAAAAGATCGGTGAGAAACTGGCTGCCGGCGAAAAGATCGATCAAGAGACGCGTGGTCTTGGGATTCTCGGCCAGGAGCGAGAGAAAACCGGTGCGGCCGCCGAGGCCGCGGCTGAACTCGGCGAGATTGAAAAGCGCCCGGTCCGGGGCGGAGGAATGCAGGACGGCTTCGATTAGCGCCGGGCCCAACACGCTTAGAACTTTTAACCTTCGGGGGCTGGGCGGTGAATAAGACTCGCCGTCGCGCACCGCGAGCAGGTCGCGGTACGCCCGCTCCGGGTCGGGAAAGCCGAGCGCCTTCAACTCTGCGGCGACCAGCTCCTCGTCGTCCAGGTCTCGCCAAATATTTTCCCACTGGGACAAGCCCCGCTTCTGCATTTCCTTTTCGGCGCTGTAGAAGAGCCGGTCGAACGCCGCGCGCACCGCCGCGGTATGTGCGCGGTAGTCGCGCCAGAACAGCTCGCGCTCGCCCCCGTCTTTGGTTTTTGCATAACCGAGGCGGCGGGCGAGAGCGGTCTCCGCTTCTTTTCCCTCGGGGATCGAATGGCTGTGCGCCTCCTGAACCATCTGGATTTTATGTTCCACGTCGCGCAGGAAGCGGTAGGCCGGGTTCAACCGGCTTTCCTCGCGCGCCGGAATAAAGCCGTGAGCGGCGAGCAGGCTCAATGCTTTGAGCGTGTTGTGCTCGCGGATGCGGGGATCGTATCCCCCGTTCACGAGCTGGAGCGCCTGGGTGAAAAACTCGATCTCCCGGATTCCACCCTTCCCCAACTTCACGTTTCTCTTCTGGCTCGCTGGGCTCAAGAGCTCGCGCTCGATCCTCGCTTTCATCCCGCGCAGCTCTTCGACCGTGCTGAAATCCAGATAGCGCCGGTAGATGAACGGCTCGACCTCGCGTAGAAATTGTCCGCCGAGCTCGCGCTCGCCGGCAACGGGGCGCGCTTTGATCAGCGCGGACCGCTCCCAGCACTGCCCCCAGGACTCGTAGTAGAGAAGCGCGGAGGCGAGCGACTGGACGATCGGCCCCTGGCGGCCGAGAGGGCGGAGCCGCAAATCGGTGCGAAACACGAATCCGTCTTCCGTGACCGCTCCCATCATGCGCGTAAGCTCTTCGGCGAGGCGGGTAAAAAAATCGCGCGGCGCGGCTTTGCCTCTGGAGCCGCCCTCGCTCTCTCCGTCGTCATCCTCGTAGAGATAGATGATATCGATGTCGGAGCTGAAATTGAGCTCGACGCCGCCGAGCTTTCCCATGCCGAGGACGACAAAGCCTTGGTTTGCGGCGTTGTCCTGGAGCCGGAGCGGACCGAAGTCCTTCTCCACGGCGGCGCGGCAGAACCGGTAGGCGATCTCGAGAGAGCCCTCCGCGAGCGCCGTGAGCTCGCGCATGGTTTGCTCTACGTCGTGTTGGGGGCCGAGATCGCGCGCGCCGATGCGGAGAAATTCCCGTTGCTTGTGCCGGCGGAGCGCGCTGGCGGCGTCGTCGAGGGAGCCGGCTTCGGTAAGCAGGAGCGAAATCTCCGCCACATGGTCCGCGACGCTCTTCCGCGGCGTGTTCGCCTGGTCGTGAAAAACCTGAGGCCAATTTTTTCCCTGGCGGATGAGGATGTCGCTCAGGTAGGCGCTGGCACCCAATAGACGGATCAGCAGCGGCAGGTCGCGCTCGGGAAAAGTCCCGAAGTTTTTTCCGCCGCCGCTCTCGATCAATCTCTCCAGGTGGGCGCGCGCCGAAGCGGGCGACGGACTTTTTCCGATCAGCCGCTCGACGGCCGCGCGTCGAGCGGGGGTTTGTGCGGAAGGCTTGCGGTTCACGCTTTCAGGTTAGTCCGCTCGCCTCCGACCCGCAAGTCTCGGATGCTCTTTAGGCGGCCCGCTCGAAAACCTCCCGCATCTCTTTACAGCCCGCGCAGAACTCGGCCTGTGGAAAACGCTCCAGCCGCGCCGGCTCGATCGGCTGATGGCACGCGCGGCAGGCGCCGAACGTTCCGGTGCGTATGCGGCCGAGCGCCGTCTCGATGCTCTCCAGCTCGCGCTGGTACAGAGCGGTCAGGCGATCGACGAGTAAAGCTTCGCTTTCGTCGCGCGCCTGATCGAGCCAGTCGAAGTGGCGATGGCCCGTGACTTCCGCGCTTTCTTCCTCAAGGTGCTTCAAGACGGGCAAGATTTCATGTCTTCGTCGCAATAGTTTCTCTTCGAACTTTTCGACGGCGATGGTGTGCATCAGCGTTCTCCTTTCTATGGATTTTAAACAGCAAGAACCGTGCCCTCCGGTTGTCGATTCTCCCACGAGTTTTTACCCGTGGAAAAATGCATTTTGCGCGTTTGAGATTTTACCGCTCTTTTTTCCCGATTTGTGAGAAGCTCGTAAAACAGGATGCGTGAACTGTTGGAAAATACAGACAACGATTTGAGGGTTTCCCTTCATCCATGGCATAAAATATGCGACTATGATTTATGGAGGATTTCTATGGAAGACGAAAAGGATCGATTCGGCGAGAAGATGAAGCTCGTGGAGCGCGCCAGGGAGGATATTTACTTCGCCGAGAAGGATCGCGAGCTGATCGAAAGCCTGCTATGTGGATGTCAAGTCGTGAAGGCACAAATGCTCTTATGATTTTTCT
>CAYOJC010000024.1:0-51074 GCA_964404195.1 uncultured Syntrophobacteraceae bacterium | reverse complement strand
AATTCGGTGGTCCCCTTCGTTGAAATCGGGTGGGTCCCTAAAGTGAAATCGAACAAAGCCTGGCAGGAAGAAGAAAACGCACGGCTCGCGGCAGGCAACAGAGCACGGAAACCCCCAAAGTTTGCACTACCCCAACTGAGCCCCGAAGAACGAGCTGCGGCAGAACAGGGCACTCGGAACTATTCGATGCTCGATTATTTGTATCGCCTGAGAATTCGAACGAACTACGGCGAGGCCGCCATGTTCACCGATGGTCCGGAGAACGAGGCGGAGTCTAAGGCAGTGAGAGTTTCGCTGATTCGGATCGTAGCGAAATCGATTTACGCAGCGGAACTAATGATCGAAACCTCGCCGGATGGTCGCGATCTGTTACGAGAATGGGGTTCGAAATGGTCCGAGACCAATATTCCAAAAGACATGGAGTTCGGCGTAAGACAGCGCATTCCTTACTGGTAAAAACAATATTGTGGACATTCTTCCTCTACTCCACTTCTTTAAGTGTAGAACCGGCTAGAAATCTGAGGTGGGGATAATTCGAATTGAAATTTTTGATTTTGTTTCGCAAGCGGAATAGTGTCTGCCCACAAAGGAGGATCAAATCATGAAAGTAGGAGTACTCTTTTTGGCCCTTTTAGGCGGATTCATCGCGGGCTTATAGAGGGGGACGTTGTTGACTAGGTTGACTTACTGCTGAGGATCTTCGAGATCTCTGACGTCGAAACCCCTATCGTTGTGCCACCTCTGCCATCTTCTTCAACCAAGCGGCGGGTAATCTGCACCCTGAGTTGCGGCATGTCGGTGAGCCGCCTTTTCCAACCAGTTACAACTCCAATTCCGAGAAACTCAACCTAATCAACAACGTTCCCTAAACTCCATCCTGGAACGTCCATCCTCTGCTCAGCGCGCCATCGCTGCGTGCTGAGCTGCCCTCGCACGCTTAACTTTCACCGCCACCTCGATCCGTGACCCGAGCCGGTTGATGATCGTCATCAGGCGCTCGACGCTCATGCGCCGGAAATCCGCGTTACGAATGCGCGAGAAGTCCCCGGCATCAATCCCCGTAAGGCTCTGCGCCTTCCGGACGCTCAGTCCTTTTTTGTCGAGGGTCTTGATGATCTCGGCGGCCAGAATCGCCTTTAACTGGCGAACGTCAGCGTCCGGGATGCTCAAGTCCCGATAAATGTTTCCGCTCCCGCGGATCAGTTCAAGCCCTTCCTTTTTCATCGCAACATCCTTCGGCGGCAACGCTCAGCGCGTCGATCATCGTTTCACGCGCGCCCTCTGGAAATTCGTCGAAGGCTTTCCGCGCCGGTGTAAGCCACGAGATCGGTCGGGTTGGTCTCATTCATCTTCTCCATATCACTTTCTTCTATGTTGGCAGATTTACCAACACCTGTCAAATTTAATCTTTTGACCTGTTGTAGCAAAGTGATTCTGTCAGGAGGGATTAGCAACGTGACTATGTCAGGGTATGGAAACCCTAGTCCTGACGATGAAAGAGTAACAGCGAGTGGAGCTTGTTTTTACCCGACCCGTTTTCTTTGATGAAAGAGATGGAGTTTGTTCGGCGACACGGTGAGCCGAAGAGTATCGCCTCTGTTCACCGATACATTGACTTCGGCGACACGGGTGCTCCAGGCGACATTTGGCTTAACCTGAAATTTGGGCACCGTTCGAACAGTTGCCTTTCTGTTTCATCTTCATAGATTTGCCGCCACGCTTCGAAGCCGCGGCTCATGCTCGCGACATTTTTGAATCCGTTTTGCAAAAAGTAAGTGCTTGGCCGGGGATATTTCCCGGTGTCTAATTGCTTTGAGTCGTGGTAGAAAAGAGGAACAGGGAAGGAGGAAAAGTATGCTCGCCCCATCGATCTACGCACTTATCGTCGCCGCGCTCGCAGCATTGGCCTCTCCAGCGCTCAGCGCCGCGGCGGAGTCTCCTTGTCCCTCTGTCCTTGATCACCAATTCTCGAATCTGCGGGATGAGCCGGTCTCGCTCTGCCAGTTCCGCGGGAAAGTCTTGATTCTGGAACGCTGGACGGATCGGGGTGCATTAGATACGCACGCGCGCCTAGCTCCTCCTCCATTCCGGCCGGAGCTGCGCACCGGCAACACCGAGCGCGAAGACTACGCGTATAACCGAACCCGGTAGTCGGGACCTTGCCTGAAAATAAATAATTAATTCGGTTCTTCAGTCCGATCGCTTAGCAGCGACGGCCGAGCTTGAACGTTTAGGCGGCCGATAATGACCGACCGAGCACTCACTATGCATAAACGCTCCGGACCAAGCACACGGCTCCTCCCAAGAGGACTAGCGATCCTTCACGAAGACAGGGATATCCTCGTGGTGGATAAACCGGCGGGCCTCTTGACCATGGGGACCGACACGGACAAGACGCGGACGGCTTACTTCATCCTTACGGATTACGTCCGCAAGGGTTACAGCAAGTCGCGGAACCGCATCTTCATCGTGCACCGGCTGGACCGGGAGACTTCGGGGATACTTGTCTTCGCAAAGAATGTGGAGGCAAAGCTCCGCTTGCAGGAACAGTGGAAAGAAACAGAGAAGAAGTATCTCGCCGTCGTTCATGGCCGGTTTGAGAGGAAGTCGGAGACTATCACGACATACCTGGCGGAGAATAAGGCTCACTTCGTGTACTCCACCCCGGACACCACAAAGGGAAAATTATCCCGTACGGCTTATACAGTGCTTAAAGAGACGAAAGACTTTGCTTTGCTGGAAGTCGGTCTGTTGACGGGCAGGAAGCACCAGATACGCGTGCATCTCGCCGGTATCGGACACCCGGTCGTGGGCGACGAGAAGTATGGCAAGGGGGACCGGGACCACACGCGTCTAGCGCTTCATGCCCGATCGATTTCATTCAAGCATCCCTTCAGCGGCAAGCAGGTTTCTTTCGCATCGAACGTGCCGCCATATTTCAATCGGCTGGTGGGAAGCGTGAATCTCAAGGACGACCCGACAAACAACTAAATATTGAAGTAGAAACGGAGTTGTCATTGCAATACCGGACTCTGGGAAAAACGGGAATCAAAATTTCCGAAATCGGCTTCGGTTGCGGCAACAACGCCGTGCTCATGGTGCGCGCAAGCTACGAGGAGCAAGTGAGCGCGGTGCGGCATGCGCTGGATCTCGGGATCAACTACTTCGACACTGCGTTTGCCTATGGCATGGGAAAATCCGAGGAAAATCTGGGAAAGATTCTGAGCGATCTGGGCGCGTCGCCCGTGGTTTCAACCAAGATCCGGCTAGAGATCGCGGCCGATCTGAAAGCCGCGACGATCGAAGCCGTCGATGCTGGACTCAAGCGTCTGAAAAAAAAGTCCGTCGATCTTATCCAGCTCCACAATCGCGTTACCGTGGAAAGAAGTCCGGGCACGCGCTTCAGCCCGACTCCGACGGACATTCTTGGGCGCGGCGGAATTCTCGACGGCTTCAAGGAAATGAGAGAGCAGGGCAAGGCGCGATTCTTCGGCTTCAGCGGCCTTGGCGATCCGAAGGCGCTGCATGACCTCATCGACAGCGGCGAATTTCATTTGTTTCAAGCCTACTACAACCTTCTTAACCCGAGCGCCGGTCATCCGGTGCCGGCGGGCTTCGGCGCACTGGATTACGGACGGCTCATCGACCGCGCGGCGGGGAAAGGAATGGGCGTCGCCGTCATTCGCGTTCTTGCCGCGGGCGCGCTGACCTCGAGCCCCGACGCCGGCGGAGGCAGCAGCCCCGAGCCGCTTTCCCCCGGCTCCGACTACGCCCTAGATCTTGAACGCGCGGAGAAAGTTAAATTCCTCGTCGACGGCGGTATCAAAAGCCTCACGCAAGCGGCGATCCGCTTTGCCCTGATGAAGCCCGAGGTTTCGACCGTTCTCGTCGGATTCTCGAACGTCGCGCACATCGACGAAGCGGCCGCGTGCTCCGGAGCGGGCGGACTGGCGGAAGATGCGATGGCGCGCCTCAGAAAACTTTGGGACACGGACTTTGGAAAATTGGAAGTTAACCCGGATTATTCATCCTACCAGGAATAATTTCGACAGAATGGTGTTTCCCCGGTTCCTCCGGGGCGAGCCTTCCAGCCGCAGGCAATAGATCCTGCCTCGAGAACTCCGTCGAACCGTTCGCTCTGCAGCAAGCAACCGATATACCTATGTTCCAACCTACCAAACACCGCACAAGTCATTGGACCTCCGCGTCCCGGTGCCTGCGGCTTTCATCCTCGCCCCTTCGGAACCGCGCCCGCTTGAGGGCTGATCGGGTTAATATAGTGACTTTCGTAGTGCTGGTCGACTTTGGTTTGTGGTATACTTTCGCCATATGAAGATATTACCGATCATGTTTCGTTTCGGCCTCATGGCCATGGCTGTTTTCACGGCGGGTTGCTCGACGACAGCGACGGTAACCACGCTTCAACCGATCGAAGGCAATCTCGATCGATACAAAAAGGCGGTCGTCGTGGTGACGACGAGTCCGGATGTCCAGTGGCGCGACGAAGCAAAGTACGTCGAGAGCAGACTCAAGTTCGGCGTCGTCGAGAAGCTCAAGGCTACCAACAAGTTTCAGGATGTAACCGACGAGCTGCCGTCCCAGCCGGCGGATTCCGATTTGAAGATTGCCCTGAAGGTCGTGAGTCTCCGGTCGTACTCGGGCGGAGGATACGGCGGGCCGAGCATCGGCCTGGGAGTCGGCGGCGGTTCCGGGGGTAGCGGGGGATTTTTCGGCTTGGGCATGGGCACGCCGTTGCCGGCGCCCGGATCGTCGGGCGGCATGATCGTTCAGGTCGAGCTGCTCGACTCCAGGACCGGAAAGCGCCTGGGCTACATGGACGCGAGCACGACCTCGGGAGATGTCGCCGCGCAGGCCGAGGCGATAGCGGACAAAGTCGCCGCGGAAATAACGCGCAAATAATTTCTCCTCGTGGTTTGAAGGGCACTGCCGGCGGGAAGGAGGCCGTTATGAAAGCGCGCGGGCGTAAGTGCGGTTTGTCTTTGATCCTCGCCCTGGCTTGGAGCTTTTTCTCAGTCTATTATCTTCATGCCCAAGCGGAGCCTTTCTACAAGGGCAAGACCATCAAGATCATCATCGGGACGACTCCCGGCGCTCTGTATGACCAATGGGCCCGCGTGATCGCCGCTCACATGGGAAAGCACATTCCGGGAAATCCCGAGATGATCCCCCAGAACATGCCGGGTGCGGGCCACCAGATAGCGGCCAACTATGTCTACAACGTCGCCAAGCCCGACGGTCTGACCGTCATCGGGTCCATTATCCCCACTCTCTATCTGGATCAGCTCGTCGGGCGTAAGGAGGTCCAGGTCGATTGGGCGAAGTTTGTCTGGATCGGCTCGCCGGTAAAGAACGAGCATCAAATGTTGATGCGCGCCGACGCTCCGTTCAAGTCGATCGAGGATATGCGCACCGCGAAGGAGCCTCCCAAGTGCGGCACGCCGGGGACGGGCGGCACGGACTATATCTTTTCGCGCCTGCTCGAGGAGCTTTTTCCGCCGCTGAAGATCCATACGGTGCAGGGCTATCCCGGAGGACCGGAAATCGATTTGGCGATCGAGAGAGGAGAGGTCCAGTGTCGCTCCTTTACGATGGAGGCCTTTTTCTCGCGCGAGCCTTACCACACGTGGCGGAAAAAGGGCTTCATCCGCAACATCGTTCAAACAAGCCGCGTGCGCGACCCGCGCCTGCCCGAAGTGCCGACGGTGCATGAGCTGATGGATCGTTACAAAACGCCGGAGGCGAGCCGCCGTCTGGCGGCAGTCATCCTCGCGGGCGGCGCTCTCGGCCGCCCGATGGTCGCCACCCCGGGCGTCCCGCTCGACCGGGTCAAAATTCTCCGCGAGGCTTTCGCCAGGACGATGAAGGATCCGGCGTTTCTGGAGGAGCTGAAGAAAAAGAACTTCGAATTGGAACCGTCCAGCGGCGAGGAGCTCGAAGCGATTATCAAAGAGGCCGTGACGCAAACGCCGGAAGTTATCGCAAGGTTGAAAAAGATATTGGGGAACTAAGACGATACGTCGGAGCCGACGGAACTCAAAGGAGGAGAAAGGGAAAAAGTAGCCTTTTTTCTCTCCCTTTTTGTCTCTCCCATGATAGTTGTTTAACATCAGCAATACTTTTGGCTCTTCACGGGACTATGGAGGAGGCACGACATGGACGTGGATCTCTCGGTTGTGGAATCTCTTCTTCGGGACATATTGCGGGAGTTAAAGGCGATTCATGAAGAGATCGACGCCGTAAAGCATGCCGTTGAAAGGATTTCCCCGGAACCAAGGTTTGGATAGGACCTGCCGACTAAGGCGCAGGGGTGGAGCGACGGACCGATGACTGACCAACCGGTTAAAGAGAGTGACCCGGCACCAGAAGAGTATTCGCAGCTTCGCGCCGAGATGACCCAACTTCTCGCAAGCGGTCGCACAGCATGGTTAGCTGTGGCTACAATCTACACAGTCGCGGGCGCTTCGCTTGTGGGAGGTTTGGTGACTTTGTATCATTCGAATCAATCTGGGTTTTACGGGGTAACGAGCCAGGGCGGGCTCGTAATGGTTTCCATCGTTCCACTTATCCTTCAGATAGCTGTGAACAACCTTGCCCATGGTTGGATGACCGAAGCTTATTACATTGGGTCGTACATCGAGGTGTTTCACGAACAACAGAACCCTTCTCGTTTTCAATGGATAACGCGACATCGAGATGAGAAGAAGCCGGAGGCGCTGAAGGACATTTCAGATCCGCCGGTGCTCGGTTACTCTGGACATAGTATCGTCTTTCTTTTCCTCGGGCTCTTGCCTGCGGTTGTTAATGCGGTGGTTTGGTTTGATCGGCCTGTTGCAGTACGGTCATGCTTGAGCATATTCAGCTTCGTAGTGTTGATATTGGTTTTGTTGTGGTACGGCAGGCAATACAATAGCCTCAAGAAAAGCGGGGCCGAAAGGAATCGTCTGACGCAAGAATGGAAGACAGAATGGAACCGGATTCATGGAGCTACCAGGTCATAGTCTTAGGGTCTTAAATCTTGCACAGAGTAGCTTGACGGCTTTCACGGCTTGATATCCTGCAAGAACCAATCCGTCGGGATTTCTTTCCTCAGCCCTTTTTCCTTGCACGCGCGATACGCCCAGTAGCCCATGGCGGCGCACTGGGGTCGCTATTTTTTGGCGCTTGTTGTCCAGAGAGCGCTAATCGGCATGGCGTGCAACTGAGCACTGAAAGAGACGGTCTCATGGCCAGTATATAAGATGACTCCGTTACGGAAGCGTTTACCCGTCAGCTCAGCTAAATCATAGAGACCTCTTAAGTCCTTCGCGGTTACTGTTGCGCTGGCTTTTACCTCTATGCCGACAAGTTTACCTGCTTCGTCTTCGAGGACAAAATCCACTTCCTGCCCGGTCAGAGTGCGAAAGTGAAACAGTTGCGGCCTGGTTTTGCTCCATGCGGCTTGCTTGCGCAGTTCCATGACGACAAAATTTTCGAGCAACGGCCCCGCCAGCGTGTTTTCCATCGCTAACCTTTCTTGGTTCAAGCCCAGGAGATGGGCCATAAGGCCAGTGTCGTTGAGGATAAACTTTGGAGTCTTCACAAGCCGTTTGCTAAGGTTGCTGGACCAAGCCGGTAGAGTTTGGATCAGAAAGGTCATCTCGAAAAGAGCGATATATCGTTTCAAAGTAGTCTGTGGAATTGCGATGCTTCTCGAAAGCTCGGAGAAGTTCAGGAGAGCCGTCGAGCGCGCGGCGAGAAGCGATAGCAATCGCGGCAGTTGTGTGAACCCTTCGATACCTGAGAGGTCACGAACATCTCGCTGGAGAATTGCCGTCACATAAGAGCCGAACCAGGCCTTCCGACGGGCATCGGCCAGGCGAGCCTGAATGACCGGGTAGCCGCCGCGGAGCACTCGGGCGAGGATCTCATCCCAATTCTGGGGACTTTTTATTTTTTTGGGCAGCTCGTTGGAAAATGCGGCATCAATAAAAGCTTCCTTGGTTCCCTCGATTTCACCTTGAGATAGGGGCCATAGAGTCAGAATCTCCATCCTTCCCGCCAACGATTCGGAAAGGCGCGGGAGCAGCATCACATCCGCGGAGCCGGTAAGCAGGAAGCGGCCCGGCCTCCTGTCTCTATCGACGGCCGCCTTGATCGCAGTGAACAGCGCGGGCGCTTTCTGCACCTCGTCGATGACAACCGGTTCTTTAAGCGCCGTCACAAAACCGCTGGGGTCGTGCTGCGCTGCCGATAGAACGGCTGGGTCGTCGAGGGTAAAGTAGCGAGAGGGGTGCTCGCCGGACGCTAGCTGCTTCACCAGGGTGCTCTTGCCGGTTTGGCGTGCCCCATGGAGGAGAACGACGGGCGTATCGGCCAGCGCCTCTAGAACGGCGGTGGAGATGTGCCTCTGAATCATGGTTGAATATTAGCCGTTAGGTGGCTAAATTTCAACCAGCTACTGGTGGATTTTCAGCCACCTCAAGGCTTGATATCTTGCAAAAACCAGTCGGTCGGAATTTCCTTCCCCAAGCCTTTTTTCTTGCACGAGCGGTAAGCGCAGTAGCCCATAGCGGCGAACTGGACGCCGGTGCCGACGTTGTTCAAGAAAAAAGTAATCTGTTTGTCGTTGGTGCGGCCGGGGGCTTTGCCGACGAGAAGGTCTTGAATCTCGGGGTAGCGGCTCCAGTCTCGCGGTTTTTCTTTGCGCACGGCGGGCAAGTCCTTCTCGATCCCAGGCGGCTGAAAGTGTTGGATGCCGCCAAAGCGGGTGTGGATTGCGACGACGTCGCTCTTCTCAAGCGCCGCCTCGTCCATCTCGAATTCGCGAATCGCGTTGTAGTGCATTCCAGGCTGTAGCCAATCGGCCTTGATCACGGGCCGCGATGAGTTGGTGGCGCTGCAGACGATGTCGCAGTTTTTGACCGCGGCCTCCGGGCTGTCCACGGCTTCGGTCGGCACTTCGGTTTCCCTTTCCATCTGAGCAGCAAATGCCTTCCGGTGGTCCGGATTAGGACTGTAGATCTTGACCCGTTTGATCGGTCGCACCGAGGTGAGAAAGCGGAAGTGTGAGCGGGCCTGGCCGCCGGAGCCGATCAGAGCGAGGACCTCTGAATTTTCGCGCGCGAGTGCCTTCGCTCCGAGGGCGCTGGTGACGCCTACGCGGGTCTGCTGGATGAAGCCGTCCGGCATGATCGCCAGAAGCTCGCCGGTCTCGACGCTGAATAACTGGACCAGGCCGAGGAAATGTCCGCCTCCGGCGAGAGGCAGCTTCTCCAAGCGGACGGAGTTGTTGACGCTCTTCTCCTGCACGACGTCGGAGGTGATGCGTAGCGCGTGGACTCCGAATTTTTTTACGCCGCCATCCACGGACTTGAAGCTGTAGGTCGTCTGCGCCATGGAGTGCGGCAGATAGGAGTGGCTTGTAGGGCGATTCACGGCTTGACTGTTGGCCAATTCGCGGTACGTGTCCTCCATCACGGCCAGGCAATCGGGGACCGTCAAGGCTTTTTGGATCTCGTCGTTGTTGAGTATCAACGTCATGGGGTGCTTGTTACCTCAAGGCGGAACAAATGTCCACTCGGCTTTCGGTTGACGCGCCATCTGCGATTCGATACGTTGTAAAAAAAGTCGAGGAGGCCAGATGATCACTGTCGAAGGAGAAAGGATCGAAGTCATCGACGCGCACTCGCACATGGGAGCGCGAAAAAAACTCGCCATCCATCAAATTCCGCCGATCATGAAGTTCATGGCCGAGGATATGCTGAGTTCGATGGACGGCGCCGGCGTGGACGGTGTCGTGACTTTCGCCATCGGTATAGGCGAGCCGTCGGATTACCGAGAGACGAATCAGTACATCGCCGAACAGATGAAGAAACACGCCGGACGGATTCACGGCTTCATGCGCTTGAGCCCGGGATTGGGCGCGAAGGACACGCTCCAGGTGTTGGAGGAGGGAGTCAAGCTCGGACTCAAAGGTATCAAGATTCATCCGCTGATAGAGAACTGTCCCGCGAACGACAAAGAGAAGGTCTACCCGCTTATGGAAGCGGCGCAGCATCACGGGCTAACGGTTCTTTTTCACTGCGGTCTGGGGGAGAATGCGAGCCCGAAGCGTATCGGGGAAGTGGCAAAAGATTTTCCCAAGCTGCCGATCATCATGGGGCATTCGGGGCTCGTGGAAGGCGTGAGACAAGTCGTCGAGATCGCAAAGAAATGCGAAAACGTCCACATGGACAGCTCGGGCGTCGGTTGGCTGCCGTTCTTCTGCGAGTCGATTGTATGGGCCGGGCCCGACCGCGTCATGTACGGCTCGGATCATCCATTCAATCCGATGGACTGGGAGATCGATAAGATCGTCAAGCACGCGCAGCGCCACCTGAAGCTCAAGATCGAAGATCTCCGGCTCATCATGGCGGGAAACATCAAGCGGCTTCTGAAGATTGAATAGGTTGGGAATCGTGCTCTCCTTTGTGGGATCGACGGAGGAATAGGAGGACCACTCGATGGCCGCGAGCATACCGACTTCCACGATTTTGGCGCGGACGATGTCCGATACGGTGGAGACCGATATCCGGCGCGTCCACACGATCGCCAACGAAGTCTTGCCGCGCTACAACAAGCGGCCGCTCTCCTTCGAGGAATTGCGCAAGGTCGCCGACGGGCCGTTCGATTTGTTTTTAATTCCGCTCGTCTTCGAGAGCGAATATCGAAACGATCCGTCGATCGTCTTCAACGAGGAGAAAAGGCAGGAAATCAGAAACCACGCATTAGAGATCGCCGCCAGGCACGGCTTCGACACGACTCCGCCCGATCTGGTTCCCGGCGTCGAGGAGTCGCTCCGCACGAGCCGCGACGCGGGATTCGGGAACGTGCTGTTGACGACCGGGGGCAGGCGATTCAAGCACCAGGCGATGGAAGAGCGCGGGCTGGGAAAATACTTCGAGGACATCGTCGATAGAGAGGAAACGTACTTCCGAAAAGAGCAGGGCATTTACCATCTGTTTCGGCAACGCCCCGACAAATTCCTCCGCGTGATTCTCGTCTCCGGGACGGCGACTTACATCAGGGCAGGAAACAATCTGGAACGGCTCGCGGTTGCGGGGAAGCAACTGGAGGTGTTTACGGTTGCGCTCGCGACCGATCACTCGTACAACGACGAGGAGACGCTCGCCGCGGCAAAGCCCAAGATAATCGTACATAGCTTGCAAGAGTTGACGCCATCGCTAAGAGACCGCGGCTTGATCCCTGCCTCCGCGGATTGAGATATCGCTTGCCAAAAGTTGAGCGTTACTTTCGAGAACTATGGAACAGACGCAAACACAAACGAATACTCTCGCGATCGAAGCGCCCTCATGGAACCGTCTTGCGGTAACGGCCGTTGCCCACATGACCGAGCATCTCTACATCGGTGTGACCACGGTCGTCCTGCCGGTGATCGCGGCGACGATGGGGCTCAGCATGGCCCAGACCGGCTCTCTCGTCTCGACGCGTTATCTTGTGGCGGGCATGGCCAACCTCCCGTCCGGATTTTTAGCCGACACGTTGAAGCGGAGGAGCGTTTTGCTCGGTCTCTGCCTAATTTTTCTCGGGCTCGGCAGCATGCTCATGAGCTTCGCGCCGAGCTTCTGGCCGCTGCTCGTCTTTATGGGAGTGAGCGGCCTCGGGACCGGAAGCTTCCACCCGCAGTCGATCGCAATTTTATCTTCCGCCTACCGGGAGCGGCGCGCGTTTGCTTTGGGCATCCACGACAGCGCGGCCAATCTCGGCGAAGTGATCGCGCCGCTCACGATCGGCGCGCTGCTGACATTTACCGACTGGCGCACGACGCTGCAGGTCTGGGCGATGCCGGGAATCGTCGTCGGACTTTGCTACGCGCTATTTTGTCCGGAGGCGGAGCGGACGATAGATCGCGGCGAACGGCTCAAAGCTATCGTATGGCGGGACGTGGTGAAAAATCGCGACGTGCTGGTCATGTTCTTCGTATCGGTCTTCCGCACGCTGGGCCAGAGCGGGCTCACGGTTTTTTTGCCGCTCTACCTGACGCTCCACCTGAAACTATCGGTCGGCATCATGGGGGTTTATATCTCGACGCTTTTTTTCTTTGCCGGCATCTCGCCGACGTTTTCGGGCTGGGTCGCGGACCGGATCGGCCGCGTGCGGTTGATCGTAATCGGCTCGGCCCTGGCGGCCTTCGCCGTCATGGCGCTGCCGCATCTCGATCCTGGAATCCCTCTGGGGATCGGCTGCGCTCTGGTCGGCGGGCTCCTCTGGGCTTTGCGCCCCGTCATCTTCGCCGCCGCGATGGAGTTGGCGCCGCCCGATCTGGCGGGCACGACCGTAGGATTTCTCTACAGCGGCAACATGGGGCTTTCGTTCGTGGCGCCGCTCTCGGCGGGATTGATCGCCGATGCCTACGGCCTGCCGGTGGCCGTCACGTACATCGGAATTTTTCCGCTGCTCGCGAGCATTGTTCCACTGGCCTTTTTGAGAAGCAGAGCTGTTAACGCTGTCTAATAGTTGAGGAAAAGCGTTCTTTGCGTCTTGGCGCGAGGACTTAAAAACTTCGTGACCTTCGTGCTCTTCGTGGTGATAAAGTTTTTGACCACGAAGGACACGAAGCACACGAAGGAAGAGTGCTCTACGGAGAGGATATTTAACGGTGAATTATCCGCTAAAGTATGCCCCGGTCGCTAAAGCTGTAGTAACGGTCGCGGCCGATGACGACGTGATCCAACACCCGGACGCCCATCACTTCTCCCACCTGCTTTAACCGGCGCGTGATCTCGATGTCCTCCGGGCTAGGCGCCGGGTCGCCGCTCGGGTGATTGTGGACGAAGATCACGGCGGCGGCGGACTCGCGGATGACCGGATTGTAAACCTCCCGCGGGTGGACGAGCGAGGCGGTGAGCGAGCCTTCCGATATTTTTACTTCTCGGATTTTACGGTTCTTGTTATTCAATAGGACGACGTAGAAAATCTCCCGTTTTTCTTTTTCCAGCTCGGCGAAGTGGCGAAAAACATCTTCAGAAGAGCGGAGCGCTTGTCCCGCCTCCCATTTCTCGCGTCCCAGGCGCCGGCCGATCTCCAGGCCGGCTTTAAGCTGCGCACTTTTGGCCGGACCGATCCCCTTGATCGCGCAGAGCTCTTTCGCCGGCGCGCTGTCGATGCCTTTGATGCCGCCGAATTGACTCAGCAAAAGCCGCGCGTGATCGAGCGCGCTCGCTCCGGCGTTGCCGGTGCGGAGAAGAATCGCCAGCAGCTCCGCGTCCGTCAGCGCCTCGACGCCGCGGTCGAGGAGCTTTTCTCGCGGGCGATCCTCTTCGGGCCATTCCTTGATCGGCTGGTATTTGCCTGCCATGATCGACCGCATTTATCATGCTTGGCCGATTTACTCCAGCACTTTTAGCAGCAGCCCCTTGAGGTAGTCGCCTTCGGGGTGATGCAGGCTTACCGGGTGGTCCGGCGCGTGGCCGATGCGCTTCACGATTTGAACTATGCGCCCCGCGTCCACGGCTGCGCCGAAAACGATTTTCTGAAAAAGATCGGGGGAAATATGCGACGAGCAGGAAAAGGTAAGGAGCATGCCGCCGGGCTCGAGCAGCCGGAGCGCGTGAAGGTTTAAGAATTTATAACCGCCCGCCGCGGCCTCGACGTCGCCGCGCCGGTGCGCGAGAGAGGGCGGATCGAGGACGACGATATCGAATTCTTCCGCACAGTTCTTCAGATACGAAAATACGTCCGCGCGGACGAGGTCGCGGTCGCCGATGGAAAGACCGTTGAGATCGAAACTCTGCTTTGCCAGGTCCAGCGCCGGCCTGGAGGTCTCCACGGAAACCACCCGCTTCGCGCCGCCCTTGAGCGCGTACGCCGCGAAGCCCCCGGTATAGGCAAAACAGTTGAGAACCGTCCTCTCGCGCGCGAGCGAGGCGAGGAGCGCGCGGTTGTCTCGCTGATCGAGAAAGAAGCCCGTCTTCTGCCCCTTTCGAATATCGACGAGAAACCTGATCCCATTCTCTTCGATCCGAATCAACGCCGGCGGCTCCTCGCCGGCGAGCACGCCGATCGAAGGCGGCAGCTCCTCCTCGTCCCTGACGCCGCCCTCGCTCTTGTCGTAGATGCCCCGCGGCTTAAATAAATTCATAAGAGCATCGACGACGACTCCTTTGAGGTTGTCGATTCCAGCGGTGTAGAACTGGCAAACCAAAAACTCTCCATAGCGATCGACGACCAGGCCGGGAAGAAGGTCGCCTTCGCCGTTGACCAGCCGGTAGCCGTCGGTGGAAGGGGAGACGAGTTTCTCTCTCAACGCGGCAGCGTCGGAAAGACGCCGGGAGAAGAAGGATGAATCGATCTCTTCCTTCGCCCACGTGAGGACCCGCACCCGGATCTGTGATTTTGGATTGTACAGGCCGCGGGCGAGCCAGTTGCGTTGATGATCGAAAACGTCCGCGATGCCGGCGCTCGCTGATTCCCCTTCGATCTTTTCGACGGCGCCGGAAAAGATCCACGGATGGCCTCTCAATATGGGAACGTCTCTGCCTTTTTTGAGAAGGATGTTGGGCATGGCAGCAGGGTGGGAGATCAGGCAATCAATTTTGGATTTTAGATTAATCGGAAATCGGCTCCGCCACAAAACTTTGGCGGATCCGCCTCTGGAGGAAATCCAAAATCTTAAATCATTCTTTACGTATGAAGGTGCCGCTCTTGCCGCCGCTTTTTTTAACCAGGCGGACGTTGCTCACGGTCATTTCGCGATCGACCGCTTTGCACATGTCGTAGATCGTCAAGCCGGCAACCGCGGCGGCGGTCATCGCCTCCATCTCCACTCCGGTCTTCCCGGTTACTTTCACGACGGCTTCGATCTCCACGCGGGGAGGGTTATTCTGCGGCGTCAGCTCGATTTCGACCGAAGTGATATTCAGCGGATGACACATCGGGATCAGCTCGGAAGTTTTTTTCGCCGCCATGATTCCGGCCACGCGCGCCACGGAAAAAACGTCGCCCTTCTCCACCTTCTTTTCCATGATGAGAGAGAGGGTCTCGGCGCGCATGAAGATGGTTCCGTGGGCGATGGCGATCCTCTCGGTCACGTCCTTACCGCTCACGTCTACCATGCGGGCTTTTCCTTCCGCGTCGAGGTGTGAAAGCTTGGCCATAGTCTGGTTCGATGTCTCCTTCCGCCTAAGACCGTTTTATGCTACATAAAATCCGTGGAGAAAAAAAGCCATCATAAAGTCATCATTCTGGGCTCCGGCGCCGCGGGCCTCACGGCCGCGATCTATGCCGCGCGCGCGAACCTGGAGCCGGTCGTGATCGAGGGATCGCAGCCGGGCGGCCAACTGACGATTACCACGGACGTGGAAAACTATCCCGGCTTCCCCAAAGGGATCATGGGGCCGGAGTTGATGGAGGATTTCAAAAAACAGGCTGAACGGTTCGGCACGAAGATGGTCTTCGGAGACGTCACCGCGGTCGATCTCAAGCAGAGGCCGTTCCGCATTACGGTAGGCAAAGAGTCTTACGCCTCGGATGCTTTGATCGTCGCGACCGGGGCGACGGCCAAGCTCATCGGCCTGGCATCGGAAAAGAAGTTGATGGGCTACGGGGTCTCGGCCTGCGCCACTTGCGACGGCTTTTTTTTCAAGGACAAGGAAGTCGTGGTCGTGGGCGGCGGCGATACGGCGATGGAAGAGGCGCTCTTTCTGACCAAGTACGCTACCAAAATCAGCGTGGTGCACCGGCGCGGCGAGCTTCGGGCCTCGAAGATCATGCAAGACCGCGCGAAGAAAAATTCCAAGATTGGGTTTATTTGGGACTCGGCCGTGGATGAAATTATCGGCGACCCCAAAAACGGCGGCGTCACGGGCGTGAAGCTCAAAAACTTGAAGACCGGTGCCATTCAGGTTTTCAAGTCCGACGGTGTTTTCATCGCGATCGGTCATGAGCCCAACACCAAGCTCTTCGTCGGCCAGTTGGACATGGACGAGGTTGGTTATCTGATCACGCGCGAGGGGACTAAAACCAAAATCCCCGGAGTCTTTGCCTGCGGCGACGTCCAGGACAAGGTTTATCGCCAGGCCGTCACGGCCGCCGGCACGGGCTGCATGGCCGCCATCGACGCGGAGCGGTATCTGGAAAGTCAGGAAGACTGAACCGGCTTCAATTCCCCGTATACGACCGTCGGCGAAAGATCCCACCGCTGCTTTTTTGCTTTCCGGTCATGGCCGCTTGTGCTAAGTAAGTTTCCTTATGGTTACCGTGCGGTGCGCCCGCTCGCCGACTCAGGTGGATGAGATCTCCGTGGAGGAGGCGGCCGGTCTTTTAGCCAGGCCGGAGGTTGCCCTGTGGTTCGACCTGGATACGCCCACGCAAGCGGACCTGGACTTTTTAGAGAAGCATCTGAAGATTCACCATTTGACGGTGGAGGACATCGTCAATCAAAACCAGCGAGCGAAAATCGAATCTTTTGAAGGCTACGTCTACCTGGCGATTCATCCTCTCGTTCGCAAAAACGATCTCGAGATTGAACCCGTCGAGGTAGATCTGCTCCTCGGGCACAACTGGATTGTCACCGCTCGATATGGGCCGGTGCCCGGGCTGGTGGAGAACTCCAGCTTCCACGAGCGGCTTAATTACGCTCTTGCTCGCGGCGCCGACTTTCTTCTCTATACTGTCGTGGACCTGATCGTGGACAGCTATTTTCCCCTTTTGGACCAAATAGACGACGAGATCGATTCTTTGGAAGATAAACTCATCCAGCAGGCTGATGTCGAGGACATGAACCGCTTGCTCACAATGAAGCGCTCGCTGGTTCACATTCGGCGGGCCGTGGCTCCCCAGAGAGAAGCGTTCAATCAGCTCACGCGCCACGATTTTCCGTTCGTTCGCCCCGAGCACACGGTGTACTTCCGCGACGTCTACGACCATCTCATCCGCATCACCGACGAGCTCGACAGCTTGCGCGATATCCTGTCCGGCGCGCTCGAGGTCCACCTTTCGTCCATCTCCAATCAGTTGAACGTGACGATGAAGCGGCTGACGGCATGGGGCACGATCTTTGTCGTCATCACGGCCATCGCCGGCGTCTACGGCATGAACTTCGAGGTCATGCCGGAGCTCAAGTGGCGCTATGGCTATCCGGCCGTGATGGTGTTCATGGCGGTGATCTCCGGCGGGCTATTCTTTTATTTTAAGAGAAAGGATTACTTCTAAGCCGTCAACGTTATGGGGTACCGGCTGCATGGCCGCCATGGACGCGGAGACGTTTTAGAGAGTCAGGGATCGTAGTCTTTTCCGACTCCAACCCGGCCAGGGGCCGAGGCCGTTTCTCCGTAACCCTCGCTCGTAATCTCGCCGTTCATCCGAGTAACAAAACCTGCGGTCTTTGTCCAAAATGCGACAGTTCTCATCTTCTACGAGTCCCTAAGTAACCGATCCTTCGAGTAATTCGTTTTCGGCACATGGTTTGCTCACTTGAGAATCAGAGGGACCGACCTCATGAGCAGAAATGGGAACTCTGGAATGGATCCTGAGAACCTCCTCAAAGGGAGGATGGCGGAGACTCTAGTTGATGAGTTGCTAAGGGGCTGCGGCAACAAAGTATACCGGTTTGGCTACGAAGCTATATTGCAAAATCTGACTCAGATCGAAAATGCCTTTGATGGTGAAACCGAGGTTGGTCAGCAAATAAGAGCCATCCCCGACTTTATTGTACTGAATCAATCAGGAAAGCTTTTCTTTGTTGAGGTTAAGTTCCGTACCGATCCGGAATGGAAATATAACTACGGAATTCAGATCCTCAGGAGAATCGAAAAATTCTGGAAGGCGAAGGTGATAATGGTGACTGTCCAGAGACCCTATTTTAGGATTGCCAGCCCTCCTTATTTTGACGAGAAAAACGAACCACGTTTTGAGGAGTTGGACAAGGACCAAGACCTGAATGTCACCAGCATAGAGTTAGAAAAGTTTAGTCCGTTAGTGGAAAATTATTTTCCGTCGTCTTCACTTGCATCTGGCTCACTACGTGGAACGAGCAAAATCGCCGTCTGAACCTTGACTCTATTTACCATCCAGCTAGTCGCGTGTTTTAAGTTTTCGCCAATTGCTTAGTACCTCCCCCATACTGTCATTTCTGGGTACGTCAGTCGCTCTGCAGCCAGGATGAGCGCTGGCACTGCAGAAGTAGAGGTCTTTGATCGGTGTTCGGTATTGAGCCCAGCCTGGGACGGGACCATGAAGTAGAGGCGATCGTGGAACTGCGGGTTGGTTAGGCAGGCCGCCGCATAGCCGCCGATGAGCAGATACTCAACGTGATGCGAGTTGAGTAACTTCAAGAACTCCTTGAAGTCTGGCGGTAGATTGACGTTCGCCATAGTTGAGACGTCGCAAAGCTTCGACAGCCTGTAAACGTTCGTAAGGCGATCTGGCGAGCCAGTGGGCCTTCTCGTCCGACGGCGTAGACAACGGCGTTACGGTGACGGCTGTTTTGTCCAATTTGAGAGCGTCGGAGGAATTCATCGTAACTATAGTACCACAGACGCCGGGCACTTTCTATTTCATTCCTTTCCAGTCCTTGAGTAATTCCAGCGCGGCCAATCTTCCCGAAGCGCCCATGACGCCGCCGCCGGGATGCGTGCCCGCGCCGCAGAGGTAAAGATTTTTTACCGGCGTGCGGTATTGCGCCCAGCCGTGAAGGGGACGCATGAAGAAGAGCTGGTCGAGGCTAAGCTCGCCGTGAAAAATATTTCCCTCGGTAAGTCCGAATTCCTGCTCGAGGTCCCAGGGCGTCAGCACCTGGCGGTGGAGGATGATGTTTTTCAAGTTCGGCGCGTACTCGCTCAGGGTCTCGATGACGGTATCGCCGAACTCCTCGCGCCGTTCCGGCCAGCTTCCGTCTTTTAGGTGATAGGGCGCGTACTGGACGAAGATCGACATGACGTGCTTTCCCGGCGGCGCGATGGTGGGATCGATCGTCGAAGGGATGACGATATCCATGTAGGGCCGGCGGGAAAAATTTCCGTATTTCGCGTCGTCGTAGGCGCGCTCCAGATAATCGATGGACGGGCTGATCGAAACGGCGCCGCGAAGATGCGGGCCTTCGCCGGGAAGAGCGGTGAAATTCGGCAGCGCGTCGAGCGCGAGATTCACTTTTCCGGAAGAGCCGCGCATTCTGATTTGGCCGACGCGCCGGACAAACTCCGGATCGAGATGGATCGGGTCCAGCAATTTTAAAAACGTCCGCTTCGGATCGACGGCGGACGTCACGACCCGGCTCTGAATCTCCTCGCCGCTTTCCAGCGCGACTCCGCATGCGCGTTCGTTTGTGACGAGAACGCGGGCGACCGCCGCCTTCGTGCGAATCTCCGCGCCGCGGCTCTCCGCCGAACGGGCAAGCGCGGCGCTGACGTTCCCCATGCCGCCGCGCGCCCATCCCCAGGAGCGAAAAACCGCGTCGATCTCGCCCATGTAATGATGCAGCAGAACGTAAGCGGTACCCGGCGACCTGGGGCCGAGAAACGTGCCGATGATGCCGCTTGCGGCCATTGTGGCCTTGAGCGCCTCGCCTTCGAACCATTCGTCGAGGTAATCGGCCGAGCTCATGGTCATGAGCTTCGCGAGCTCGTAGGGCAGCTCGGGACCAAGCTTGCGAAAGTGGCGGCCGAGACTCAGAAGCTTCAGCAAGTCGCGCGGTTTGAGAGAGGTAGGGTCCGGCGGCGCCATCGCCAGCAGAGGTTTCACGGCCATCGCCAGTTGATGCATGAGCTTGCCGAACCGATCGTAGGCCTCGGCATCCGTGGCCGAGTGGCGCGCGATCTCGCGGCGGGTCTTGTCGTGATCGCCCCAACGGGCAAGATAGTTGCCGTCGGGAAGCGGCGTGAAGGTGGAGTCGAGAGGAATAACTTCCAGGCCGAACCTCGCGAGATCCAGTTCCCGGATCACTTCCGGCCGCAGCAGGCTCACGACATAAGAGCAGACGGAATATTTGAATCCCGGATAGATCTCTTCGGTGACGGCGGCGCCGCCGATTACGTGACGGCGTTCGAGCACCAACACTTTCTTTCCGGCTCTGGCGAGATAAGCCGCATGCGTGAGGCCGTTGTGGCCCGCGCCGATGATGATAACGTCGTAGCTCTTTGACATCGGTAGCGTCCTTGCTTAGGCAGTCATAATTTGTAATTTTGTGGCCGAAGTCAACGACTATGCCCATCGGGACGCCCTTTCACTCGCGGACCTCCGCCCTGTGCCTCAGCCACAATTGGCGCGTCTGGTCCGGTTATCTGGCGGCGAGCTCCTACGAAGTCCTGCACGATCACGAATATCACGCCATTCGAAATTCCGCCGCGCTGATCGATATCTCGCCGCTCTACAAATACGAAGTCAGCGGAGACGATGCGCTCAAGCTCGTCGACCGCGTCGTCGCCAGAAACGCCGCCAAGTGCGCGCTCCACCAGGCGATGTACACCTGTCTCTGCGATGAGGAGGGGAAGGTGATTCAGGATGGCACGGTGTTTCGCTTGGGAGAGAACCGCTTTCGTTTTCACCTGGCTGAGCCGAGTCTCCGCTGGCTTCAGATGAATGCGACCGGCATGGACGTAGATATCCGTGACATCTCCGAACAAGTCGCGGCGGTGGCTCTCCAGGGTCCGACTTCGCGCGATATCTTGAGACGCGCATCGAACGGCGATATCGACGGTCTCGGATTTTTTCGCTTCGCATTGGCCGAGGTCGGAAGAATCCCGGCCATGATCTCGCGCACGGGTTACACCGGCGATCTGGGCTACGAGGTCTGGGTT
Source organism: uncultured Syntrophobacteraceae bacterium (assembly GCA_964404195.1). GTDB lineage: Bacteria > Desulfobacterota > Binatia > UBA9968 > UBA9968 > JAJPJQ01. Next base: position 30,282 of record CAYOJC010000024.1, on the reverse strand, counting down.
TTGGCGAATTGCGCGGAGGAGCTTTGGGATGTTCTGATGGAACTTGGGAAGGCGTACGGCCTCACGCCCGCGGGCATGCTCGCGCTGGACATGGCGCGTCTGGAGGCCGGATTCATTCTGTTGGAGGTCGATTATACCAGCGCGGAAAAGGCCTTGATCCCTTCGCAGAAGTATTCTCCCTTCGAGATCGGATTGGGCTGGACGGTAAGTCTCGACAAGGAAAACTACGTCGGCCGGAAGGCGCTGCTCGAAGAGAAGCGGCGCGGCCCGGCGCGGCAGCTCATTGGGCTGGAAATCGATTGGGACGACTACGAGCGGCTCTATCGGGAAGCCGGTCTCGCCCCTTATCTCCCGACATCCGCGTGGCGCGGTGGCGTGCCGGTTTATCATCACGACAAGCAGATCGGCCAGGCGACCACCGGCGGCTGGTCGCCGACGATCAAGAAATACATCGCGCTCGCGACCGTTCAGAGCAAGTTCTCCCGGCCCGGAACGGATCTCGTCATGGAAACGACGGTGGAGTATGTGAGAGAAACTGTGCGGGCTAAAGTCGTGAAACTTCCCTTTTTCGATCCGCCGCGCAAAAGACAGTAGGCCGTAGGCAACAGGCATCAAGCATTGAAGCGGGACACGCTCGAGTTCTCGAGCCGACCCCCTCCAAGCCCCTCTCGTTAGTTAAGACCTAAGATGTATTACTGGGATGCTCTATCAGAGCCTCCTGGGAGTACTTTACAAGCTAAAGAGAATCGTGTTATTAGGCGGTTAGCTGGCAATTCGCGGCGTAAAAACCCTATTCGCTACATGGTAGTGGGTAATCCTAAAGTCCTAGCACTAAAAGATATGCGGACACATTAAGATCTTGAGAGAGCGATTCTTATGTCTTCACCTCGAATTTGCGAATGTGGCCGGCTGATCGTGGTGAAATCCCAGAAAAGGAGATCACGTCCGGGCTACATACAGCGTAAGGCCCACGACCTCTGCCGCAAGTGCCATGAGAGCCTTAAGGATCGGAACCGTTCAACCTCGCACTTGAGTGTGCAGTTTAAAAACCCTTAAGGGCAAGATTTGGAATCTTTAGCTTCTTGAGCGCGGCACAGTGAAAAAAAGGCACCGAGTTCGGTGCCTTTTTTCTGAGCCAACCATCCGGCTCTGAAACACTTACGAATTACTTTGTCACCTTTATTGTCTTGGCCTGGCCGCCTTCATGCTCCACGGTGACGTTTTGCCCGGCTTTCAAATCATCGCGGCTTTTGACGCCCTCGATGGTCGTGCGGCTGCCGCTGATCGAAACTTTCACTTCCTTGCCGCCCGGTCCCGCAACAGTGATTTCACGGCCCTCACTGCCGACCTTCGTTATTTTGCCCTTGAGTTCCTCAGCAACGACGGAACCCGCGAGCGAAAGGCTCACAATAACGGCCGCTGCCAATATGCTCATCGATCGATGCAACATTGAATTCACCCCCCTCCTAATTGGATTTAGATGCGACGATGGTCTTAGATATTACGCAACTCAACGCTTGTCAAGACCTTAGTCGTAGATTTGGTGGGGGGGCTATAAACTCACGACGCCGTTGACCACGCCCTGACAAACCTTGGCCATGAATTCGAGATCGAGCGTGTCGATCGTGTCGGACGGCCCGTGGTAGTGCGGATTGCGCATGAAGGCGGTGTCCGTAAGGAGCAACGCTGGATATCCGAGGTCCCAAAACGGAGCGTGGTCGCTGAGACGCACCTGGGGCACGAGGAAGCCGTTGCCCAGAACCGTCAGCGTCTCGACCGGAAGTCCGGCGATTTGCCGCATCGCGCCGGCGAAGCTCTTCAGCAGCGCGGCGGACCGCCAATTGCCGATGATGCCGATGAAGTCTCCGCGCTCCGGATAAAACCAGCTTAGACCCACAGGATATTTTTGACTGCCGGTCCGCGAGTCGGTGTATCCCAACATTTCAAGCGACACCATGGCCGCCACTTTTAGCCCGTGAGATTTGAGCCTCTTGGCGAAGTGGGTGCTGCCGATCATGTTGAGCTCTTCCAGGTTGAAAGCGCAAAACACGACCGGATACCGGACTCTCAGTCCGGAGAGAATGCGCGCAGCTTCCAATAGGACGGCGACACCGCTGGCGTTATCGTCCGCTCCCGGCGAGCCCGGCACGGAATCGAAATGGGCTCCAAGGATAATGAGCGGCGCGCGCCGCGCGTCTCCCGCGCGCGCGATGATGTTGCGGTAGCTCTTTCCGTAGTAAACGAAGCGGTCGTTCTCCACGCTGAGGCCCAGGCTCTTAAATTCCTTTTCGATATAATCTTCGACGAGGCTCAGGCGCCCCGGGCTGCTCGATGGGCTCCGCTCGCCGACGATCTGTTCAAGGCGCTTTTTCAGATCCGACGCGACGACTCTGGGAATCGCCGCGGTCATGCATCGGCCGGCCGGACCGAGATGCCTCGCTCGGCGAGGAAGCGCTTGCATTCGGCGATCGTGTATTCCCGATAGTGAAAAATAGAGGCAGCCAGGGCCGCGCTGGCTTTGCCCGTGGTCAGGCCTTCGCGGATGTGCTCGAGGTTGCCCACTCCGCCGGATGCGATCACCGGGATCGGCACGCGCTCGGATATCGCGCGGGTAAGCTCGAGGTCGTAGCCGTCTCTGGTCCCGTCCCGGTCCATGCTGGTAAGAAGAATCTCACCCGCGCCGTAGCCGGCCATTCTTTCCGCCCACTCGCAGGCGTCGATTCCGGCGGGCTTTCTCCCCCCATGGGTGAAAACCTCCCAGCTTTTACCTGCGCGTTTGGCGTCGATCGCCACGACGATACACTGGCTGCCGAAAGTTTCCGCCGCCTCGCGGACGAATTCCGGGCGCAGGACAGCGCCGGTGTTGATCGAGACCTTGTCCGCTCCGGCGCGGAGAAGCTTTCGGATGTCTTCCAGCGTGTTGATGCCTCCTCCCACCGTGAGCGGCATGAAGACCTGGTCGGCGGTGCGCGCGACGACGTCGAGGATAATTTGCCGGTTCTCGTGTGACGCCGTGATATCCAAAAAGCACAGCTCGTCGGCGCCTTCGCGATCGTAGATGCGGGCGATCTCCACCGGATCGCCGGCGTCGCGCAGCCCGAGAAATTTTACTCCTTTGACCACGCGTCCGGCGTTGACGTCGAGACAAGGAATAATCCGCTTGGCAAGCATGGATGCAGTCTAACCGAGAGTCTCCGGGGGCTCAAGCAGAGGGATCGACGCAAGTCCCCTTATTGCATGTCGAAATGGCTTGAAATATTGTCCATCCGCGATCAAGCACCTCACGTTTCTTTTTCTTGAGTTGGGAGACGCGAGCTGCAATAGGCGAGGTGTAAGCGTCAATGAATAGGGTTCTGGCCGTCCTAGTTCTCGTCGTTTTTGGTGGTTGTACCTTTCATGAGCCAGTCCAGCTTCGGGAACACGGCTTGGGTCGGTTCGAATTCCGTAAGCCGGCTAAAGAGATGGAGGGAGTGATCATCGGGGCTCCTCACGGTGGCAGCGAGAGCGGTTCCGACAGGTTAGCCCGTGCGATCAGCGACCGCACGGGCGCGGGCTTGGCGGTTGCCTACGGATTCAAATCTCGTCGGCTCAGCGTTACTCAACCCATTGTCGAGTCAACATCTTATGCGGACCTGCCCCACGGCTCTATTCAGCGGGCAAGCGTCTTCGCAGAATACAGGAGAATCTTACTTCAGGAAGTGACGAACGGTCGCTTGAATCTCTACATAGGCGTTCACAGAACGAGCCAGAAAAAGCTAGGAGCGATCATTGAAGTTGCCACAAGCGGTTTGACCTTCGAACAAGCGAGAGCTCTGAAGAGGGCCTACACAACAATCCGCGATCGACTCATCCAGGGAACAGACGCTCCGGCGCTTGACATGGCCATAGAGCCGCTGGACGTGATTTCCTGGCGGGTATCCGGTGTCAAGCATCACGGAGTTTTGTTGTTTGCCGAGAAAGGCCTCAACCTCAGAATACCGCAACTTCTCCAGCCCGACGGAGCTGAAGGTTTTTACACGGAGGTTCTGTCTCAATGGATCGATGAGGCAATCAAGCTGCTCCGAGAAAATCCCCTTCAGTTGCCCCAAATTCAGGTGAAGTTGCTCACGCTGGGAAGATTTGAGTTGGTGAAGCCTGCCGACCCCATACCGGGAGTCGCTTTGGGTGCTCCTCATGGAAGCTTCGATGAATACACCGCGGAACTAGTCAAGCGCGTCAGTTGCCGGACAGGAATAGCCGCAGTGATCGCCAAGGGCTTTACTCCTACGGAAACAGGTGGATCGCGCATCAATGTGAACCGCCCGACGGAGAAAATCCCCTATTCGGAGGGGCGTGAGGTTCACAGCCGGCGGGCCAAAGATATTTATGGCGAATTTAGGGATTTGGTTTTACAGGCCAGTAGCATGGATTTACGCCTGTACATTGACATCCATCAGTACGGAAGAGGCAACGACATTCAGGTAGCGACCGTTGGTATCTCCCGAAGACAGGCTCGTGTCATTAAGATGCTGTATCACTACATACGAGAGCAGGTTCTAACGGGACAGCATTCGGTTCCTGCGGTAGAACTCGTGATAGAACCATTGGAAGTCATCGAGATCGGCGCCTGGGCCGCCAAGGCCGACGGCATCTTGAGCTTAGCCGGAAAGAGTATGCACTTTGAAATCCCGAGCCAAATAGCTTTTGCTACGGCGGACGCACGGAAGACCTATACGCGCATTGTTGCGGCTCTTCTCAAGGAAACTGTGCCGTTTCTAATGGCTGGAGCTGATACGGGATTACGCGGGTCGGGGTTTTGTGGGGAGCAGAAGCATTGATGGAGCAATTCTTATGGCTTATTCCTGTCGGGTTTTTTATCGTCGGCTATGGTACGCTCATCGTAGCGGGCGGAGGCTTTGTGTTGGTCCCGCTGCTGCTGCTTCTCTATCCGAACGAAAGCACCGAGACTCTTACCAGCATTTCTCTCGCGGTCGTTTTCTTCAATGCCCTCTCCGGCTTCGTGGCTTACGCGCGCGCGAAGCGTATTGACTACTATTCGGGCGCTATCTTTTCCATTGCGAGGATCCCCGGAGCGATTTTAGGCGCGCTTACCACGTTCTTTATTTCCCGGCCTTTGTTCGATCTGCTGATCGGCGTATTGATGCTGGCGGCTTCGGGGTTTTTGTTTTGGCGGCCGAGCGGCGGAACGCTGGGAACGGCGCATAACCCGGCCGTCATTTCTCGCGCCGTGTCGTCGAGGCGGACGGCACCGAACACAAATTTTCTTATAACCGCGCTGTCGGCGTCGCGTTGAGCCTGTTCGTGGGTTATATTTCCAGCTTATTGGGTATCGGGGGGGATTCATCCATGTGCCCGCCTTGGTGCATCTTCTAAATTTTCCCGTCCACATTGCCACCGCGACGTCGCACTTCATTCTCGCGGTCATGGCTTTTACCGGAACCGCGACTCATATATTTACCGGGCTTTCCAACACGGGATACGACGCACGATCTCCCTTTCCATTGGTGTCGTGTTGGGCGCCCAATTAGGCGCGCTCCTTTCCGGTCGCATCCGTGGGGATTGGATTATCCGCGGCCTTGCAGTCGCGCTCGCCTTCGCAGGCGTGAGATTGATTTTGATGGCGTTTCAATAAAATCGTGACGCAATCAAGGGTGAGCCCCGGTCTCCCCAACCAAGCGGCCTCCATACGACTTTAGTTTGACATGACCCTACGCCGGATGGTACAAGATTTCTGTCCTCATTCTTGTCACGCGAATCACGTGCAATCGGAAGGAGAAAACAGGTGATTGTCATATCGCGACGGTGGTTCTGCGGGTTATTCTTGGTTGGGTTTGTGATGATCGCTGGCTGCTCCACATCGGCGACGAAGCCTCAAGACACGTTCCCCGGGGCCGGTGGTGAAAAGGGCCGGTCTTCGACGACGGGATCGGCAAGCACCGGCAAGTCCAGCCTCGAGACTCTTCGGGCAGGTGAGGCTCCGGCAACTCCGGCCTCCAGTCCGTTGAAGAAAATTTATTTTGACTTTGACAGTTACAATTTGCGACCCGACGCGCGCGCGGTACTCAAGGCCAACGCCGAATGGTTGAAGGCAAACCTTTCCGTCCAAGCACAGATCGAAGGCCATTGCGACGAGCGCGGGACCACGGAGTACAATTTGGCTCTCGGTGCCAAGCGAGCCCAGGCGGCTAATGATTTCCTGGTAAACCTCGGGATCCCAGCGTCTCGGCTGTCTACTATAAGCTTCGGTAAGGAAGCGCAGGTTTGCCGAGAGCGGGACGAAGAATGCTGGCGAAAAAACCGACGCGATCGATTTGTCGGCGCCACCCGTCCACAGTCCTAAGCGACTTTTTCGGCAGTGAGGGGTAAGGTGCTTTTTTTCCGCTTGACAAGCAGGCGGTCATTACAGTATAGGGCTTAAGTCGTATCTATCACGTAAGACTTAAATATTAACAAGAATTCCAAACGATCGGAGGCTCAAATGAAAAGTATGTTATCAGTGGGTGGCCTAGTGATTTTGCTTTATACGATCTTTGCGCTTTCCTCTTGCGCGACGCAACAAGAAGAAGCGAAGGCTCCTCCGGCGAAGCCGGCTGCGACGGCCGAAGCCAAAAAGGCTCCGCCTGCCGAGAAGGCGCCGGCCCCGGCGAAAGCGGAGGCAAAAGCCGAGACAAAGACGGAAGCGAAAGCCAAGGCTGAAAAAGCCAAAGGGGACGTAGGGCTACTCGACACAGAGAAGAACTATTTGATCCTCGTCACTAAGGAAGGCAAGCTGATCACCTTGGACTTCGACCAAAAAACCAAGGCGACAATGCTGGAAGCAAAACCTGCCAAGATGAGCGACGTCGGTCTCGGCTCTTCTGCGGACGTGGAATACGTATCCAAGGGCGATAAGAAGATCGTGACCAAGATGGAGTTTCGGGGCGCCAAAGGCGGAGATTAGCGCGACCCATTCGTAAAAGCGGGCTCAGGCGTATTTTTGTCAGTGCCTGAGCCCCGACCCGGCATCGAAACGAGCGTTTGCAGCAGGCGAGGGCTCGCTGCAGGCCACCGAGGCTACTTTTCGTGTCGTATTGGCACGGTGAAGGCGATCTTGGTTCCTTTGCCGGGAAAAGTTTGAATATCCAGCTTCCCACCTAGCTTCGTAATTCTTTCTTCCATCGTTCCCAGTCCGAAGCTGCCGTTACCTTTTACTCGACTCGACTCAAACCCTATCCCATCATCCTCTACCGAGCCGGAGATTTGCCGTCCGGTTTCCTTTAACAGCACCACGGCGCGGGAAGCGTGAGAATGTCGCGCGATATTGATCAGGCTTTCTCGCAGGACATAATACAGCTCCTGTTCGAGTTCAGGAGATAGGTTGAGCTCTTCGGGCTCGCTTTCCAAGATCATACGGATCCCCAGGCCGTCACGCAAAAATTTCATCTCGTCTTTTAGGCTCTCAACCAATGTGCCAGGCACGAGAGACGGGACGTTCTTGCCGGAAAGAAATTTTCGTATGTCCGCGATCGAGTTTACCGTCATTTTCTCCATCATCTGGAGCTCACGGGCGAGCTCGTCAGGGGCTGTCGTGAGGTGTTTGCGGCACGCTTCGAGGCGAAGTGACAGGGTGGCGAGTACCTGAAGCAGGCGGTCATGAAGCTCGCGGGCAATTCTACGTCTTTCTTCCTGTGTTGCCGCCTCGCCGGCGGTTTTGTAGAGGGCCATCAGCTTGTGATTTTGATTTTGCTCAAATTCGCTCAGAAAGCCAAAAATATAGGCAAGCACAAACAGGTAGATACTGCGAATGACGAAGATATCTATTGCGATAGGCTGAGATGAAAGGGAGGAAAAACGAATCAATCCGTAAAGAGCGATACCCAGCGCTGCCGCGCTCAAGCCGCCTTTAATGCCGTAGCGGGAACTACTCGTGACGACCGGGAAAAAGTAATAGACAAAGAACGGAGTCGGTGAGGGACCGGTGGAAAAAACGATCAGGGAGACCCAGAGTAAATCGAGGCACGTCGTGGTCAGCGCCAGCCCGGCCACATGGATCGCCTTTAATCTCAGCAGGAAAAGAAGCAGTAGGGAATAAAGGGAAAAGGAAATGAGAGCAGCTCGGGAAAGAAGGGGAAATTGTGCGATTCTTTCGGGGTTGAGTTGAACAACCAAAATGGCGGCGGCAGAGAAGCCGAATCTGAGCCAGGCCAGCGTCTTCTCTTTTTGGAGCAGCCATTGATCTTGCGGATTCATTTTTTTTGATCGGAACGCCGGCTCTAAAATCGCGTAGTAGCGCCGCTCAAGTGCGGCGCTTTTTTTTCGGGGCAGAGGGTTGCGGCGATTGGTTCGGAGACTTGTTCATGATCACCAAAGCTGCCTTGAAACGGTTATTCACTTTGAGCTTGTCGAAAATGTTCGTAAGGTGAGTTTTTACCGTCTTCTCGCTGATAAAGATTCTCTTGCCGATCTCCTCATTCGTCAACCCTTCAGCAACGAGGCGAAGGATCTCTAATTCCCGCTTGGTCAAATTCTTTATAGGCTCATCGGCTTCTTCGCTCGCGATTTTGCCTTGCTGGGCTTGGGCGATTTCCTCGAAAGCTTCGGCCGAAGGCGTTTCTTTGTCGATCCAAAGGCCGCCGTGATGTGCCGTCTTGATCGCCTGCAGCAAAGTGGAAGACGAGACGCCTTTCATGACATATCCCTTGGCTCCTCCTTTGGCTGCGTTGAGAATATTTTCGTCTTCCGAAAAGGCGGTGAGGATGATCACTTTCGTGGAGGGATTCCTTTCGTTCACTTCCAGAAGGGTTTGGACCACGTCCCCCTTGGGCATTTTGAGGTCCAGGAGCAACACGTCCGGCTTCGTGCGCTCGACCACTTTTGCAATTTCGTCGCCGCGAGATGCCTCTCCGACTACGAGGACATCTTTTTCCAAGGAAAGGATCCGCCTGAGCCCTTCCCGGAACAGCGCGTGGTCGTCCGCTAGAACAACTTTTATAGGTCCCACTTTTTCCAGCCTCGAATCGATCGTAAAATACCTGATTTTCTTTCTCAAGCCAAGATTGAACTATTTTAGCGATCGGCTACGACTCTAGTCCTATATTGGTTTCGAAAGCTTTTATTACTGAGGCAAAAATCCTACCAAAAGCGTATTGCGGAAGTGGCGTCCCGTCGATTAGGTTCTACGCACGGTACTGATTACATAAAGGAGGAATGTCGGTCCATGAGAAGCAATTGGTTGTTGTTGACGGTTTTGTCTATTTCACTGTCTCTCGTTCTTGGCTCTCCTTTGATACGGGCCCAGGAGAAGAAGGAAGAAAAGAAAGAAGAAAAAAAGGAAGAAAAGGCGAAGGCCGAGAAGGCGAAGGGCGATGTGGGGCTGCTTGACGGCGAGAAGAACTATATGATTCTCGTGACCAAGGAAGGCAAGCTGATCACTCTGGACTTCGACCAGAAAAGCAAGGTGACGATGCTGGAAGCGAAAGACGTCAAAATGGGCGAGGTCGGCTTGGGCTCCGCCGCGGACGTGGAGTATGTGACGAAGGGCGAGCAGAAAGTCGTCACCAAGCTGGAATTTAGACCCGCCAAAGGCGGCGATTAATTTATCTCTCGTGCATGTAAAACTGGGCAGGCTCCATCTCGAGCGGGAGCCTGCCCAGTTCAATTCCTTCCTCAGTAGACCAGCGCGATAATAAAATCCATCACGTTCGTTCCGGTGGGCCCGGGGCGGAAATGATCTCCCAGGCGTTTGAAGAAATGATAGGAGTCGTTTTCGCGCAAGGCGCGGCGCGGATCGAGCCCGAGACGACCGGCGCGCTCGCAACTCTCTCCATCGACAAACGCGCCCGCGGCATCCGTGGGCCCGTCGCTGCCGTCGCTGGCGGCGCTGAGTAGATAGATCCCGCGACAACCGCCGAGCTCCAGCGCGCATGCGAGGGCGAATTCCTGGTTTCTTCCTCCCAATCCTTTTCCTTTTACGCTCACCGTGGTCTCGCCGCCGATTAAAAAACAGCGCGGCCTTGCGCCCGGCTTTTTTCCATTCGCCATCGATTTCAATTTCCGGCAAATCTCCCGCGCCTTGGTTCGAGCGTCTCCGCTCAATGCGGCGGTAAGAACCTTTGCCGCTAATCCCATAGACTCAGCTTTCCACCCGGCAGCCGCAAGGGAGTCTTGGTTGCTCGCTATCAGGACAAAGCGGCTTCGACGCAAAAATAAGCTTCCAGGTTTTAAAGTCTCCGGCGCCTTTCCGCGAATGCCGCGTCGTAAATGTTTTTGAACCGCTCTTGGAACCTTCTTCGCGAGCTTGTGCCTTTCCACTATCTTCCATGCCTCTCTGAACGTTGTCGGATCGTCCGTGCTGGGCGCCGAGCCAATGACGCTGGGATCGTCGCCGACCACGTCGGAGATCGCCAGCGTAAGCACCCTGGCCGGGTAGGCGGCGCGGAGGAGCCCGCCACCCTTGATCGCCGAGAGGTGTTTCCGCACGCAGTTGGTCTCGGCGATGTTCATGCCGCTTTTTAAAAGCGCCGCCGTCGCCGCTTGCTTGTCGGCCAGCGTGATGCCGCTTGCGGGCGCGACGAGGAGCGACGATGCTCCTCCCATGAGAAAGACGACGACGCCATCATCCGGCCCCGCCCGGCTGAGCATCTCGAGACATCGACGCGTGGCGCTGAGCCCTCTTTTATCCGGCAGCGGATGTCCTGCGGCCGTGATCGTGATGCGCATCAGGCGCCCGCGGACAAGCCGGTCTCTGACGATGAACAGTCCTTGTTCGAGTCTTTTACCCAGCAGCCGTTGCCAAACCGGAGCGGACAGGTCGGCGCCTTTTCCCACGCCCACTAAATAAATTTTACCGCTCAGCGGAAAACGGCAGCGGCGCCGCGTGGTCTCGACGATGAGGGCGTTGCCGGAAATCCTGAGCTGTTTTTTCAGAAGGAGCGAGGGCTTGGCTGCCCTTACGGCCGCGTAGTAGATTTGTTGGAGAGCCTTCCGGGCGCGCAATGCTTTGGCGTTGCGCGGACCTTGCTTCGCGGGGCGCGTTTCAACTATATTGGCCATGCCCGAGCGGGAAAATTTCTCGGAGGTTTATGAGCGACAACGAGTTCCTTCCTCAAGAAGGGCCGAGGGGATTCCTGAACGTCTGGAAAAGGATCATCACCGACCCTCAGGGATTCTATCACGAGATGCCGACAACCGGCGGGTTCGACAAGCCGATTATTTTTCTCGGCATTTGCGCGGCGATCTATCTTCTGTTGAGAGTTCTGGTGGCCGAAACCATCATCGTGGCGATGGTATCTTTTTTTCTCGTCGTCCTCGCCTACGTTCTCGGGCCGGGTATTTTGATGCTCGTCGCTCAGACGCTCTTCCAGGGAGAGGGCGATTACGAAGGCACGATCAGGGTTTGCGCGTACGCCGGCGCCTGTTTGCTGCTCGCCTGGATACCGTACCTTGGCGTTCTCGCCTTTGTGTACGCTTGCTATCTTATTTTTCTCGGCACGGGAAGGGTTCACAATTTGGATTCGACCAAATCGACGTTGACCGTGCTGGTCGCGGTTCCTGTAACGTGGCTCGTGCTGATGTTCGTTTTGGGGAAAAGGGTCCTGCAGTATATCTTTTGAACGGGACTAGAATACGTCCTCTTCGGTGTCCGTGATCGCGAGCTTGCGGTAGGTTCTCTCGTCTTCGAATTTCCTCTGCATCTTGCTCTCTCGCTCCGTCTCTTCCTGGCATCTCACGCATAGCCGCGTGAAAGGCAGGACCTGGAGACGCCCGAGGCGAATTTCGCCCTCGCAGTTCTCGCACGCGCATTCGCAAATCCCGTAGGATTTGTCCTTGATCCGTTGGAGCGCCTCGTCGATGGCCATTGTTTTCTCTCGCTCACGATCGGTCAGGATGAAATTGATCTCGCGGTCTCTTTCGTCGCTCGCGAGATCGTAGGTGTCGCGCCCCTCGTCCTTGCTCCCTTCGGTCTCCGTTTTGACGCGATCCTGAATCTCCCGCAGAAGCTGCTTCTTCACATCGAGCAGCGTCTCCTCGGCTTTCTTCAGGAACTCTCTTCTGAGTTTCTTGTCCTGGTCCGGCTTGGGTTTCGTTTTAACCGTTTTAGCCATGGGTGATCTCGCCGATCAGGTCGTAGTCCTGGGCCTGGGTTATTTTTACGTTCACAAAATCGCCGGGCCGAATATCTCCTTTGCCCGTCACGTAAACCGCACCGTCCACTTCGGGCGCATGGGCCTGGGTGCGGCCCAAATGCATCCCGCTGCCGGCGTCGAAGCTCTCAATTATAACGCGCGAAACGGTGCCTATCAAGGCCTCATTTTTTTTTCTTGAGATTTCGGCTTGAAGCTCCATCAGCTCCTGCCAGCGCCGTTCCTTCACGTCTTCCGAGACCTGCCGCTCCATCATGGCCGCCGCGGTTCCCTCTTCGGTGGAATACTTGAAGACGCCGAGCCGCTCGAACTCCGCCTCCTCGACGAAATCGAGCAGCTCGCGAAAATCTTCTTCCGTCTCACCCGGAAAGCCGACGATCATCGAGGTGCGCAGCGTGATTCCCGGAATCGCGCCGCGGAGCTTGGCGATCGCTTCGCGCACGGCGCTGCCGCTTTTCCCGCGGCGCATGCGCGTGAGGACCCGGCGGCTCGCGTGCTGGAAAGGAATGTCGATGTACTTACAAATTTTCCGGCTCTCGCGGATGAGGTCGAGCAGGGCATCGTCGAGAAAATTCGGATAGGCGTAGAGAAGGCGTATCCACTCGACGCCGGGGACCGTGTCGAGCTCCCGGAGTAGACCGTAAAGCGTCGTGCCGTCCCGGCGATCGCGGCCGTAGGCGGACAGGTCCTGGGCGATGAGGTTGATTTCCTTGACGCCGTCCCGCGCCAGCGCCGTCGCTTCATCGACGACCGAATCGATGGGCCGGCTCCGGTGCGGCCCGCGAAGCTCGGGGATGATGCAGAAGGCGCACTTATGATCGCAGCCTTCGGAGACTTTGACGAAGGCGGTATGCGATGCGGTCGCGCGGAGTCTCGGCGTGGCATGATCGTAGAGATAACTCGGGAGCCCGACGTAGAGCCGCTTCTTGTTCGGTCGATGGAATTTGAGAATCTCGGCGATCCGCGGCACCTCGCCGGTGCCGATAAAGAGATCGACCTCCGGCAACTCGCGCGCCAGATCGTCGGCGTATCGTTGCGGCAGGCATCCGGCCACCACGAGAGTCCGAAGCCTGCCTTCTTCTTTCAACTTGGCGACTTCCAAAATGGCGTCGATCGATTCTTCTTTGGCCGCGTCGATGAAGCTGCACGTGTTGACCAGAACGATGTCGGCCTCGGCCGCCTCGGAGACGACTTCATATTGGGCCTGGCGCAGCACGCCGGCCATGACCTCGCTGTCCACTAGGTTGCGGGCGCACCCCAGGCTCACGATGTTGATTTTTTCCGCCATTATTTTCCCATCTCTACGACATCGACGCCGCTGGGGATCTGAGGTTTGAACAGCGTATCGTTGAGCCCGACTCCCCGGCGCATGTTGGTAAAGCGCACCGTGGTCAAATTTCCTCCCGGATCGCGGATGCGCGCCCAACTGATCGCGAAAGTCTGCGGATCGACTCCGAGCACCACCTCATCCACGCCCTTCGAGCCGTCTTTGGGGCCGAGATGCAAGAGGTGCTGCCCATCCTCCATGCCTTTGGAGGTGACTTTGAAATCCCGCTTGAGATTGCCGATTCCGAGCAGGAAGGTGAGCGGGACGTCCGAGCGAAAAGCGTTCTTCAGCGGACTCTTGAGAACCTGCCCCTGCTCCGGCTGATAAAAGTAGAGGTTCTGGCCGTCCGCCAAAACCCATTGACCCTTCGGCTCCTCGTAGCGCCAGAGCATCTTCCCCGGCCGTTTGAAGGAGATCTTCCCCCACGCCTTCAGCGTGCGATTGATTGTTTTGAGCTCTGTCTCTTGCCGGAAATCGGCCGTGAAGTCAACCGCGGAGTCGTAGCTTCTTTGCAGGTTGTCGACGACCTGATCGTCGTTTTTGGGTTCTTCCGCGGCCTGAAGATAACTGCCAAAAAAGACGAGCGCCGCACACGCAACAACCAGCGGTAGACGAATTCTAAGTTTCGATTTTCCTGGCATAGACTTCGCGCGGTTTCGCGCCGTCGGCGGGACTGACGACGCCGTCGCGTTCCATCTGTTCTATCATGCGGGCGGCGCGATTATAACCCACCCTGAGCCTTCTCTGGATCATCGAGATCGAGGCCTGCTGCGTATCGGTCACGAGCTCGACGGCCTGATCGTACATCTCGTCGTACTCGTCGTCGCCGTTGCCCCCGTTGATCTCCTTTTTCGCCTCGAACACGTCGAGCCGGTAGTGCGGCTTCGCCTGCTGGTTGATGAATTCCATCACCTTGCGAATTTCCTGGTCCGAGACGTAGGCGCCGTGGACGCGGCTTAGCCGCGCGGTGCCGGGCGGCAAATAAAGCATGTCGCCGTCGCCGAGAAGCCGCTCGGAGCCGATCGAATCCAAAATTGTGCGCGAGTCCACGCGGGAGGTTACCTGAAAAGATATGCGCGCGGGGAAGTTCGCTTTAATGAGTCCGGTGATCACGTCCACCGACGGCCGCTGGGTTGCGAGAATCATATGGATGCCGGCGGCCCTGGCCTTTTGCGCCAGCCGGGTGATGTACTCCTCGATGTCCCTCCCCACGCTCATCATGAGGTCGGCAAGCTCGTCCACCACGATCACGATGCGCGGCAGCCGCTCGTGCACGAGCGGCGCCTTTTCGGCCAGATCGCCGCCGATCTCCTCCGGAGGCGTTTCCGCCTCGTTCAAATTGACCACCTTGTGCTTGTCGGGAGCGTCTTTTTCCACGAGACGGTTGTAGTGATCGATGCTCCGCGCGCCTTTGTCGCGCATCAGCCGGTAGCGCCGGTCCATCTCATCCATCGCCCAGAAGAGAGCGGCGGCGGCCTTCTTCGCGTCGGTCACTACGGGAACGATCATGTGCGGCAGATTTTCGTAGATGGACAGCTCGAGCATCTTCGGGTCGATCATGATGAACTGCAAATCCTGGGGAGACGCTTTGTAGAGCATGCTCAAGATCATGGCGTTGATCGAGACCGACTTGCCGGTCCCGGTCGCGCCCGCGACCAATAGGTGGGGCATGCGCGCGAGGTCCGCGATAAACGGCGAGCCCGAGATGTCTCTCCCGAGCGCGAGCGTCAGTTTTGAATCGGCGCCTTGATACACGTCGCTCTCGATCACTTGCCTGAGAAAAACTTTTTCCCGGCGCGGGTTCGGTATCTCGATGCCGACGACCGACTCGCCGGGGATCGGCGCCAGGATGCGGATGCTCATTGCGCGGAGCGCCATCGAGAGATCGTCGGCCAGTGTGACGATGCGCCTGACTTTGACGCCCGTGGCCGGCTTGAACTCGTACATCGTGATGACCGGTCCCGGCTTGACGGCGACGACTTCTCCCTCGACGCCGAAATCCGCCAGCTTGTTTCGCAGGATGAGAGAGTTTGCCTCCAGCGTTTCCTTGTCCGGCCTGACGTGCTCGCCGTCGGGAGCGTCGAGGAGATCGAGCGGCGGCAGCCGGTAGCCTCCCTGGCTGATTTCCGGAAAGTCGAGCTGCGCCTCACGCGGCGGAGTTTTTTTCTTGGCGCGCTTGGCCGGCTCCTCTTTCGTCTCTTCCTTGAGCACGATCGGCGGCGGGATGTACTCGCGCTCCGCTTTTTTCTTGTTCTCGCCCCGTTCTTTTCTTTCGCGCCAGCTTTCTTTTATGCAGTCGAGGCGCGCCGCGATCCATTGATTGAGCTTTCCGATCAGCCTGTGCCCGCCCTCGAAGAGATGGATGAGAGACTTCTGGCTGACCGCGGCGATCGAAAGAAGCAGTGTGGGCAGCACGATCACGTAGGCGCCCACGCGGCTGAAGAGCGCCACCAGGCGCTGGGCGGTGAAATCGCCGATCACGCCGCCGGCTTGCCATCCGGCGTCGACCATGCGCACGAGACTAAAAAATGTTGCCGCGCTCCAGACGAGCAGCAGTCCCCCGGTGAGTTTGGTCCGGCGGAGCCCTTCGTAAGAGTCGCGGAAAAGTCCGTAAGAAACCGTGAAGAGAAACAGCGGTAGGAGATAGGCGGCCAGTCCCAAGGTCTGCAACAGGATATCCGCGAGATACGCGCCGACCGGACCGCCCCAGTTGTGCGTTGCCAGGCTTCCTGACGGCGTGCTGAGCGATCGGTCGCGCGGATCGAAAGAAAGCAGGCTAAGCGCAGACAGGAGCGCGGCCACCAGAACGACGACCGCAAAAATTTCCCGATTGAGCTTGGATTTTTTTCCCTGCGCCATGACCTCGCTCAGGTCTCCATGATGAATGCGAGCACGACCGGCCGCCGCTCCAGCGCTTTATAAAAATAGCGGCGCAGCGCCTTGCGCACTTCCTCCTGCACTTCGCCCGGGTCGGTGCGCGTCTCGCGATTGATCTCTTTCATAGTCTGCAAAACGATCTGCCGCGCCCGCTCCAAAATCTCCTCGCCGCCGTCGGCGCGCACAAAGCCGCGCGTGATCAGGTCCGGGCCGGCCACGATCTCGCCGCTCTGCTGATGGATCGCCATCACGGCGAGGACCATCCCGTCTTCCGAGAGATGCCGCCGGTCGCGGATGACGACGTCCTCCACGTCGCCGACGCCTTTGCCGTCGACGAAAACGCGTCCGACCGTGATCGGAGCCGCTTTTTTCGCGCTGTCCCGCGTCAGCTCCAGCACCTCGCCGTCCTCCAAGAGAAAACAATTCTCGTCGGGTATGCCCACGGCGCGCGCGAGCTGGACGTGGCGCACGAGATGGCGGTATTCGCCGTGCACGGGAACGAAGTAGCGCGGGCGCGTCAGGCGGAGCATAGTCTTCAACTCCTCCTGGCTCGCGTGGCCGGAGACGTGAATCTCGGAGACGCTCTCGTAATGGACCTCGGCGCCGCGCCGGTAGAGGTGGTTGATGAGGTTCGTGATCGTTCGTTCGTTTCCGGGAATGAATTTTGAAGAGAGCATTACCGTGTCGCCCGGCTCGATCCGGATCGATTTATGGTCGTCGAGGGCGATTCGATGGAGCGCGGAGAGTGGCTCGCCCTGACTGCCGGTGGTGAGGAAGGTGATCTTGTCTCGAGCCAAGTTCTGCCAGGGCTCGCTTTCGGTCATCGTTCCTTTGGGAAGACGCATATAACCCAGCTCGGACGCAATCTGGGAATTGTTGATCATGCTGCGGCCGCTGAGAACCAGCCGTCGCCCCGCCTGCTCCGAGATGTCGGCAACTTGCTGGAGGCGCGGGATGTTCGATGAGAAGGTGGAAACAAAAACTTTGCCCCGGCTTTTCGCAACGATCTCCTCGATGTTCTTTCCCACTTCGCGCTCCGAGGGGGTGTAGCCGGGACGCTCGACGTTGGTCGAGTCGGAAAGGAGCAGCAGCACTCCTCTTTCCCCGTAGGCGGCGAATTTTTGGAAATCGAAGAATTCGTCGTTCATAGGCGTATTGTCGATCTTGAAATCGCCCGTGTGGATGACGACTCCGGCCGGAGTATCGACCGCGACCGCGAGACAGTCCATGAGACTGTGCGTGACCCGGATTCCTTCCAGCTTGAACGGCCCGAGCTGCCAGGGCTTGCCCGCCGCGATCTCTCGGAGATCTGCGGTTTTGTCGAGGCCGTGCTCTTTAAGCTTGTTTCTGAGCAAGCCGAGAGTCAGGCGTGTGGCGAAGACCGGCGCCTCGATTTGCTTGAGAACATAGGGTAGAGCGCCGATGTGGTCTTCGTGCGCGTGGGTGAGCACGATGCCTTGAAGGGCGATCTTGTGCTCCAAAAGATAGCTGATGTCGGGGATCACCAGGTCGATTCCGAACAGATCGGCGCCGGGAAACATCAGGCCGCAGTCGATGGCGATCGCCTGCTCTCCGCTTTGGAGGAGCATCATGTTCAAGCCGAATTCTCCCAGACCGCCGAGAGGTATGATTTTGAGCGGTTCCATTTTGTCTCAGAGGCTGTGAAAAAATCGCCGATCGCCCTTCGACGGGCTCAGGACGAACGGCTAAGTGCTTGAACTTCCATCGATGTTATTCCGTTCGTGGTGAGCCTGTCGAACCATGAACTAATTTTTTCACACACTCTTAGTCCATTCCCCGAGAATCGGCCGCCTGAGCCTCGGCGCGCTCCGAATTCTTAGCCTGCGGCCGGACGGGGCCGCCGCAATGCGACTCGATCATATCATGCACCCGCTTGACGAGAACGCTGATCTCTTTGCCGTCATATTTTTCGATGGGAATCGGCTCATCGACGACGACTTCTATTTCGCCCGACTTGAGCCGCCAGTCTTCCCTCGGCAGAACGGCCCAACTGCCGTTGATCGTAACCGGAACGATGGGGGTTTTTGTCTGCGCGGCCAGCAGAAAGCCCCCGCGCTTGAAGGGCATCACGTGCCCGCCCGAGCTGCGGGTGCCTTCGGGAAAAATGACGACCGAGACTCCCTTGGCGATTCTTTCTTTCGCTTTTCTAAAGCTGGCCATCGCGCTCGCGCGGTCGGAACGATCGACGAGGATATGCCCCCCTGCCCAGAGCGCCCAGCCGAAGAAGGGAATGTAGCCGAGCTCTTTTTTTGCGATCCATCGGAGCTGGAACCGCGGCAGGCTTTTTACCAGCACGGGTATGTCGAGGTAGCTCTGGTGGTTCGCTATGAAAATATAATGCCGGCCGGGCTCCAGCCGGTCCAGGCCCCGAACTTTCAGACGAATGCCGCCGATTCCGAGAATCGTCCAGGCCCAAAGCCGGGCGACGGCGTCGGCCGGCTTTCCTATGCGACCAAACGGAGCCGCCAACACGATCAGGAAAGACAACAGAAGGGTAAATAAGCCGGCAAGAAACAACTTGAGGAAGTACATCATTCAGGTCGATAGAAGCGACTAATGGTTCAAAAAATAAGCGGAAAGTTGGTTCATTTTAGTTCACGCAGGGTCAAAATGCAATGAAATCTGCGGGTGACGCGGGCCGGGATTTTTTTATTGACTAAAAAATTTTCGGGCGATAAGGTCATCCCACAATAATGTTGAATGATGAGTTTTGAATGTTGAATCGAGGGCGAGGATCTTCTAACTCAAAATTCAAAATTAAAAACTCAAAATTGGAGATTTTATGTCGGTCAACAAAGTCATCCTCATCGGCAATCTCGGCAAAGACCCGGAGGTGCGCTACACCGCCAACGGCAAGGCCGTCGCCCGGTTTTCTCTCGCTACCAGCGAAGTCTGGAACGACGCCGAAGGCAATCGTCAGGAAAGAACCGAGTGGCACAACATCATCGTCTGGGGAAAACAGGGCGAGACCTGCGGGCAGTACCTTGCCAAAGGCCGGCAATGTTATATCGAAGGCAGCATCCGCAGCCGCTCTTACGACGACAAAAGCGGGCAGAAGCGCTACATCACGGAAATCATCGCGCAGCGGGTGAGATTTCTCGGCGGTGGCGGCGGCACGCGCGTGGCGCCGGAGGCGGAAGGGGAAGCGCCCGGAGAAGCGCCTGCCGGGCAGGGCCCGCCGTTGGACGACGACATTCCGTTCTAGAACGTGCACTACCGACAATGGCCCCAGTTAAACTTACAGGCAAGACGATTCAAGTCGAGGTCTGGACCGACCGGCTGCGAATCAGCGGCAACCTGTTTATTCCTGTCTCGAACCAAGCAGCATACAATGGGCGACTGTCGGATTTCCTCAACGACGTCCAGAAAACCTTTATTCCCCTGACGAATGTGACGGTAGGGCACATCGGCGGAAGCGATGTTTTGTGGGAAGGAGAGTTCCTGGCCATAAATAAGAACTCGATTAGTCTAGTGAGGGCTCTCAAGGAATAATCCGGATCGGTAACCGCGCGCCACCTTCAACGGTGGTTTAAGCTAAGGTTTAAATCGCTTGGATTCTTTGCCGGTGTTTGCCCCATGGAATTGGCAAAAGGAAAATGCGGATAAAACGCTTCCTGAACTGAAGGTTATGGCGACCCGACCAAAGCCCAAACGACAGTTCGCAGTCTGTATTCGGACCGATGATCCCGATTTGCTGACGCCCCGCCGGATCTACGAAATTCTCCCCGACGAAAGCGCCGCGAAATCCCGGTATATCCGGGTTATCGACAATGAGGGAGAGGACTATTTATCCTGCCGCGTATTTTGTGTTTGTGGATTTTCCGCCAGCGGTTGAACAGGCATTGCTGCACGCATCTTGATACCCTCAAGTTCCGCTAACGGTATCTTTGGACAACCTCGCAGTTTATGAGCTTGAGTCGTAGAAATCTGAAGCCTGAATCCGTCTATCGATCCTGGAAGCCGGTAACGGCCGGGCAAATGGCCGGCGCATCGGTCGGCTTCGGTGTCTTGTTTTATCTGCTGAAGACCGATGACGATGGGTTTTTGTTTGTTGTCGATCACGCGAATCTGGTTTTCCATGAGGCGGGGCATGTGATCTTTGGAATCCTGGGCGGAACGCCGGGCCTCTATGGCGGGACGCTGGGACAACTGGCCATTCCTCTGATCGTAGGCACGGCCTTCGCGGCTCAGCGCGAGCCGGTCGGCTTTGCGATCGCGGGGGTCTGGTTCTTTCAAAACTTTTTGAACATCGCGCGCTACATGGCCGATGCGCGCGCGCAGTTGCTTCCACTCGTCGGAGGCGGCGACCACGATTGGACGAATATCTTTACCTGCTGGGGAGCGCTCTCCTCGGACACGGCGATCGCAAATGTTGTCGCGGTCGCCGGCTGGATTGGAATGGCGGTTGTCTGGGGGTGGTTGGTGTGGTGCTGGACGTATGCCTCGCAGGAAAGCCCCGCCTGATCCTGCGCTAGTCCTGTTTACCGTTGGCCGTCGGGTCGTCAGACTATTGTGGAAACCTTCGCGGTCCAAAGCATCAAGCTGGCAATCGTCGAGCTTACCGGACTCTCGAAAGACGCGCTGCATATCTATGTCGGTCTTGCTGTTTTGCTCGCGGTCGCTATCGTTTCGCGCAGGCCTCTTCGATCCATCGTTCCATTGTTTGCCGTTCTCGCCGTTGGGATTGCCGGGGAGATCGTCGATATGATCGACGATCTTCTCAGCTTAGGTCATTGGCGCTGGGAAGCGAGTTTGCACGACGTGCTCAATACGCTTTTCTGGCCGACGGCGATTTGGCTTCTCGCCCATTACGGAATTGTATTTGCTGAAAATAAGAAGATGGAGTAAGGGCAGACTTCGCTGTCCAGTAGATAATTTTAGCGCGCGCCATTTCAGACCAAAGGCTTAACTGCGAGTTCTGAGCTTGAGCGTTACCTGGGAAAGCACCGAGCTGCTCTTCGCCGCGTAATTTCTTCGATCCCGACAGGTTGTCCAGTTCTTTGGCAGCGGCTTAATTTGAATGGACCGCTTGTCAGATCCCATAGCTTATTTGTTGCACGGGGCAGGTTCGCTTCAGGTTCGCCTATGGTTTTATGTTGGTGCCGGAATTCTTTTTCAAGATTGTCCAATATTAGACAGCCTCCCTCCCAGGATCAGCGTATCTTATGCCAAGCTCAATTATTTCGATGAGTGGCTTTGGGCCGGTCGTTCATTGCCGGCTCGGAAAGGAGTCGACGAACGCGTTTTTCAATGTCGGTCGACATATGATTAAAAAAATTCAACGAACAAATACCGGCCATGAAGGTGGTTTCATCTCGTCAAGCCGGGCGCCTGTAAAAACGAAGCCTCTTGTCCGCAAGGCTAAAACAATCACCAGGCGAGCCCAGCCGCGTGAATATTTACGGACTTCCGAAATTCGTTATCGGCGGCTCTTTGAAAGCGCACGGGACGGGATACTTATTCTCGATGCCGCCACGCGAAAGATCACAGACGTGAATCCGTTTATGGTGAAGTTGTTGGGCTACCCGCGCGGCCAATTCCTGGGGAAGGAGCTCTGGGAGATCGGTTTGCTCGAGGATGCGAAGACCAGCCGGCTGGCTTTTCGAGAATTGAAGCAGAACGGCTATATTCGTTACGAAGACCTACCGCTCGAAACCAAAGATGGAAAGCGCCGGGAAGTGGAGTTTGTCAGCAACGTCTACGATGAAGGCAGCCATCAGGTCATTCAATGTAACATTCGCGACATCACCGCGCGCAAGCAACGGGAGGAAGAATTCAAGCAACTCATGGTTCGGGAGAAAGAGGCGCGCGCCGAAGCTGAAGAAGCTAACCACGTCAAGGACGAGTTCCTTGCAACGGTTTCTCATGAACTCCGCACGCCCCTCACGGCGATACTCGGCTGGTCCACTATGCTGTGCAATGACACTCTTGATGAGGCGGCCTCTGCCCGCGCCCTGGAAGTTATCGACCGTAACGCGAAGACGCAGGCGCAGCTCATTGAGGATCTCCTGGACCTCTCACGCATCATTAACGGTAAGCTCCAGCTTCAGGTTCGCCCCGTCGGACTCGCGGAAATCGTCAATGCTACGATCGAGTGTCTCCGCCCCACGGCCGATGTCAAGGCGATTCAAATCCAAGCGCAGCTTGATCCTGACGTAGGCTTGGTGTCGGGCGACCCGAATCGTTTGCAACAAGTCGTTGCCAACCTGCTGGCCAATGCTATCAAGTTCACCCCCGAGGGAGGGCGCGTGAAGGTAAAGTTGGAGCGCGTGAACTCCGACGCCCTGATCAACGTAACCGACACCGGCGCAGGAATCAGCGCGGACTTTCTTCCTTATGTTTTCGACCGCTTTCGGCAAGCCGATAGCGCAAGCACAAGAAAATACAGCGGACTTGGCTTGGGGCTCGCGATCGTGCGCAAAATTGTCGAGATGCACGGAGGAACAGTCCTGGCCGAGAGCTGCGGAGAAGGGCAGGGGGCATCCTTCACGGCGAAAATCCCGCTCCTGGTCCTTCCCCATATAGAAAAGTCTCAAGCGAATAAATCAAAGCGTACAGGCCAAGTGCATGAAAAAAAAGCAGCGTTCGATTATCCGCGTGAGATAAACGGCTTGCGGGTCCTGTTAGTCGATGACGACGCCAGCACGCTTGAAATGCTCACGGCCGTATTGAGCCATGGCGGCGCCGAGGTAAGAAACAGTACCTCGGCGGCGCCGGCGCTTGAATTGTTACAGGAATGGAAGCCCGATATATTGCTGAGCGACATCGCGATGCCGGACAAAAACGGCTATTGGCTTATCGCCCAGGTGAGGGGGCTTGAGAAAGCGCGCGGCGGACGAATTCCGGCGGTGGCGCTTACCGCCTACGCTAGAGTCGAGGATCGCGCGCGCGTATTGATGGCAGGGTTTGATATGTTCGTGCCCAAGCCGGTGCACCTGCCCGAGTTACTGGCAACCTTAGCGAGCCTCGTAAATAATACAGTGAGTCGTAGTCTTAACCACTAGTATGCTGTTCCTTGCAATGTTCATGATGCAGGACTCCGTGCCCGTGAAAGAATCTCACTCGTAGTTGCTTGCGAGCGCGCGAAGCGAGCGCGTAATATCTCTCGGCCTATGCCCAGCGCCTGGGCGCGCCGGGCCTCACGTTCTTCGACGATGACGTTACGGAATTTTTCTCGCCCCATGCCGCGGGCAAGAGCGTCATGTTTTTGATTGCCTTGGGTAGGTCCGTAAAAAAGAAATCGGGAAACGAGGTATCTTAATGCAACCGTCTGTTATAGTGATTGATGATGTAACCACTGTCGGCCCAAAGTCTAAATAGCAAACACTCGGTCACAATCTTGTCCGAGCATCGTAGAGGCGGTCCCTAGGGGTGCCACCTCTTTGCGTTTTATGCATCGGGAAATAGCTGAAACGGAAGTAATCGTCGCCGGGAAGGAGACGTTTGTCATGGAACACAGTCCAACGATTTCCACGATCAACCGCGTTGGCTTCATCGGCAACTACGAGCCGCGCCAGTGTGGCATCGCCACGTTCACGACCGACTTATGCGAGGCGATCGCCGCCGAGTACGCTGGAACGACGTGCATTGCGCTGCCCGTCAACGACATCGAAGCCGGCTACGCCTATCCGGCGCGCGTTCGATTCGAGCTGGCGGAGAAAGATATCGCGTCTTACCGCCGCGCCGCCGACTTCCTCAATACCAACAACGTAGATATTGTGTCCCTGCAACACGAATATGGCATTTTCGGCGGGCGCGCGGGCAGTCACATCCTGGCGCTACTGAACGAGTTGCGCATGCCCGTCGTCACGACCTTGCATACTATTTTGCGCGAGCCCGACGCGGATCAGCGACGGGTGCTGGAAGAAGTCGCGGCTCTGTCGGATCGATTGGTGGTTATGAGCCAGCGCGGCGCGGAATTCTTGCAAGATGTTTATCGTGTGCGGCCGGAGAAGATCGATCTGATCCCGCACGGCATCCCCGATCTGCCGTTTGTCGATCCGAGTTTCCACAAAGACCTGTTCGGCGTCGAGGGTAAAATCGTCTTGCTCAGCTTCGGACTCCTCTCGGTGAACAAAGGAATCGAGAACGTTATCGCGGCCCTGCCCGCCATTTTGGCCCGCTATCCGAACGTGGTGTACATGATCGTCGGCGCGACCCATCCTCACGTCCAGCGGACCGACGGCGAAACGTACCGTCTATCGCTGGAATGGTTGGCTCGGGAGCAAGGCGTGGAAGGTCAGGTGATCTTCTACAACCGATTCGTCAGTCTGGAAGAGCTCGTCAAATTCATCGGCGCGGCGGACATCTACATCACGCCCTATCTCAACCCGTCGCAGATCGTCTCCGGCACGCTGGCCTACACATTGGGAGCGGGCAAGGCGGTGATCTCCACGCCGTATTGGTACGCCGAAGAGATGCTGGCCGAAGAACGCGGAGCGCTGGTGCCTTTCCGCGACCCGGCGGCGTTGGCTGCGCAGGTGATCGACTTGCTCGACAACGAGGCCAAGCGCCACGCCATGCGCAAGCGCGCCTATCTCTACGGGCGGCAGATGGTCTGGCCCCAGGTCGCGCGGCGCTACATGGAGAATTTCGAGCGCGCGCGGGCCGAACGGCGGCATTTTACTCCTCCGGGATTCACCGTTAAGGCGCTCGACAAACGTCCGGCCGAGCTGCCGCCGCTCAAGCTCGATCACTTGCGCCACATGGCGGACGAGACCGGCATGCTGCAACACGCTATTTTCACGGTGCCCAACTATCACGAGGGCTACAGCACCGACGACAACGCCCGCGCTCTGATGGTGAGCACGCTACTGGAGGAGCTCGGCGACGGAGACGCATTAGAACTCGCATCGCGATATCTCGCGTTCGTCTGGTATTCTTTCAACGCCGAGACCGGACGCTTTCGTAACTTCATGGATTACCAGCGCCGCTGGCTCGAAGACAGCGGCTCCGAGGATTGCCACGGCCGCACGCTGTGCGCGTTGGGCACCGTGTTGGGCCGCTCCAACACGCCCGCCCTCCACAGTATGGCCGGCTGGTTGTTCGAGCAGGCCTTGCCCGCCATTCTACCGACGACGAGCCCGCGCGCCTGGGCCTTCGCGCTCATCGGCATCCACGAGTATCTCCGGCGGTTTGGCGGCGATCGTATGGCAAGCCAGACCCGGGAGACACTGGCCGGACGGCTTATGTCACTCTATCGGAGCAACCGCTCGGAGGAATGGCGCTGGTACGAAGACGTTTTGACTTATTGTAACGCGGCGCTGCCGCACGCCTTGCTCCTGTGCGGCCAGTCGATGGCGAGTGAAGCTATGATCCAGGCCGGACTGGAATCGCTCGGTTGGCTGGCCGAGTTGCAGCGTGCCGATGCGGCCGGAGGTCATTTTGTCCCGATCGGATCCAACGGTTTTTACCGGCGCGGCGGCGTCCGCGCGCGGTTCGATCAACAGCCGGTGGAGGCTCAAGCCATGATATCCGCTTGTCTCGAAGCCGAGCGGACCACGGGAGACAAGCGCTGGCGCAAAGAAGCCCGGCGCGCGTTCGAGTGGTTCCTCGGACGGAACGACTTGAACCTTCCTATTTACGATCCGACGACGGGCGGCTGTCGAGACGGTTTGCATCCGGACCGCCCGAATGAAAATCAAGGCGCGGAGTCTACGCTCGCTTTTCTCCAGGCCTCGCTGGAGCTGCGACTGGTCGAGAATATCCTTCAAGCTGTGAGGCCCGAACTCAATGAGCAATCAACACGCCGGACTCTTCTCGCGTCATAAGCAGAATCCCATTTTGACCGCGGCGGATTGGCCTTATCCGGCCAATACCGTGTTCAATCCGGGCGCCACGTTGCTACCCGATGGGACCACGTTGCTCTTGTGCCGCGTGGAGGACCGGCGCGGCCACTCTCACCTTTGTGCCGCGCGCTCCGCCAACGGCGTGGATGGCTGGCGCATCGATTCGCAACCCACGCTGCCGGCAGATCCGGAGCATTTCCCGGAAGAGCTGTGGGGCATCGAAGATCCGCGCATCACCTACGTCCCCGAATTGAGCAAGTATGTGATCGTCTACACCGCTTACACGCGCGACGGTCCCGGCGTGTCGCTCGCTCTCACGGAAGATTTTTACAGCTTTGAGCGCTACGGCGTCATCATGCCGCCGGAAGATAAAGACGCGGCGCTGTTTCCTCATCGCATCGACGGTCACTGGGTTTTGATCCATCGGCCGGTCAGCGCACCCCGCGCTCATATGTGGATCTCCTACTCGCTCGACTTGCGCCACTGGGGCAATCACAAGCTGATAATGGAAGCGCGCCGCGGCGCGTGGTGGGACGCGAAAAAAATCGGCCTCTCGCCACCGCCTATCGAAACCCCGCAGGGTTGGCTCGTGATTTACCACGGTGTGCGGCTGACACCGGCCGGCTGTATTTACCGGCTGGGATTGGCTTTGTTTGATTTGCACCAACCGGAGCGGTGCCTAAAACGTAGCGACGAGTGGGTCTTCGGGCCGGAAGAACCCTACGAGCGGCGCGGGGACGTGGATGACGTCGTCTTTCCTTGCGGGCACACGATCTTGCCCGACGGCGACACGATTCGCCTCTATTACGGCGCGGCGGATTCGAGCATCGCTCTGGCCACGGGCAGTATTCGCGCCATCCTTGCGTGGATCGAGCAAGGCGAATCAAGACCGCAACTAGACTAGAAGAACAGGCAAGTTGCTCGATGAAAGGGATCACAAGATGAAAAACGGCATTCCATACAAAAACTGCAGCATTCGTACTGAATCATTTCAGCGAGAGAAAAATGGCACCTGGATTCCTCAATATACGTTGACGCGTCCCAAAACCGAAAGCACGGGGAAGGGGAGCGATTTCCCGTCGCATCAATATCAATATAACGAAGCTTTCCCGAATGAAGCTGAAGCCGACGCGTATGCCTTGGGAAAAGCAATGGAGTGGGTCGATGCCAATTGAACGTTGAAGGCTAAGAGGCGATTCTCAGATCGTTCCGGCCCGGTTTCCCGCGGCCCTGAACAGCAACAGCTAATCAGATCCGCCCTGGTTAAAACCTGGCTCTCCTCTTTGTTTAGACAGTAGTTTCAAGCAGCTTCTTTAGGTCAGCTCGCCAGTCACGAGCCGTGTACTCCCCTTCGTCCAGGACTTGGAAACGCAATGTCTCGTCCCGGAAATCCTGCGCGAGTTTCTGCCATGGAGGAAACGGACGTGCGCATCTTGACCGGTCTCTTTCGCCAGATCGAATGCCACGCCGCCGAAGGCTGGAAAGTGGTGGCGGAAAAAGAGCGCAAGGGATTGAAGATCAGATGACTTTAAGAAGAGTTGTTGCTACAGACCGTAAAAAAAATCCCCCTCCAACAGACCATCCCCGGAAGCGTTGCCCTCAGCAGGGCCCATTCGCCTGTTGCTTTCACTTTGAAAGCAACCTAGAATCGATCAATGAAAAGAGGGGCCACTTTTGACAGCTCCTTTTGGGTCCATGCGGTTTACCTGGATCTTGTCCATCTCTTGCTTTCGGATTTTGAGTTGGCCTGTACTGAGGCCGTGGAAAAGGAGCTAGGGCGAGATAACCCGACGAGCCTCCGGCTCAAAGCACTTCTGGCTGACAAGAGCATCAAACAAGCTGCGCCAAGATCCGAGAAGATCAGATTGTATGGAGATGGGGAAAGGGCTGCCATTAACCTGGCTTTGGAGCGCAAGCTCCTGTTGCTCATCGATGATTGGAGACCTTATGAGGCGGCACGGGCAGCCGGAGTTGAAGTCGTCAACTCTCTAGCTTACTTGGTCGGGCTTTACGAACAGAAGCGGATCGCGCTTGAGCAGGTATTAAATGCCTTGGCCAGAATAACGCGCCGCGGAACTCTGAGACCCGAGTGGATACAATCTGCGGTGAAGATTGTGTCGGAGATCCGACGGAAAGGAGAAATTTGATGAAAAAGGAAAAACACGAGAAAACGACTGTTACCGTAAGATTAACGGGCGAGGAAGATCAAGTCTTGACCCGTCTCTGCATGCTTAAAAAGACCTCCAAGACTGGATACCTTGCTCGCCTCGCTAAAGACCGGGCTAAGGCGGAACTTCTCAATTACGCCGCTGGAGAATACCTGGAAGGAAAGGCGTCGTTAAGCGAGCTTGCGAAAAAGACCGGCCTGGATGTGCCCACGATTATGGATGAGGTTGCCGGAATCAAAGGGGGCGAGAAGCGGGCAGTCGAGGCCTTTTTGTCCGCCGTGGAAACGCTCTCCAAGTTAAACAAAGATCCAGAGTTCTATCATCTGGCCGTCAAAGCCGTCAGGGACTGAATGCCGGCCTTGTCGGCGACGCTACTTATTCAGACCGCTCAAAAAGGCTTGACCGACGATGGTTGCACGTTTGCGCAATTGCGCAAACGTGACAAGCCTGGCTCGTTTGTAGAGACGTGGAAGATTACGTGCGTGGTTCTAAGTCAACAGGCATGTAAATTCCAAATCCGGCGAGACCTAAATCCCCAAACCCCAATTCCCGACTCCCAAATCCTGCCCCCCGCAGCGGCACTGTCCGACCAAGAAGCGGCCCGCCAAAAAAATCAAAAAGGTCTGCCTGAACCCCGACCCAACGACACGGCTGTTTTCATCGGCGCCGTCTTGGTCCAGAAAATATTCCCGACCCCTTAAATTCCTCAGCGAACGAAAAATGGCACATGGATTCCCCAATATACTTTGACGCGTCCCAAAACCGAAAGCACGGGGAAGGGGAGCGATTTCCCGTCGCATCAATATCAATATAACGAAGCTTTCCCGACCGAAAGCGAAGCCGACGCGTATGCCTTGGGAAAAGCGATGGAGTGGGTCGATGCCAATTGACGCTTGAAAGCTGATCGGTCGGTCCTCGCGAAGCGATGTCTAAGGCCGACCATTGCGTTCACGTATTAAGGGGGCACAGGCCCTTTTTTTTCGTGAAAAACACAGTCAGAGAACGCGACAACAACTTACCCCCAATTGTCTGAAGCGCGATTATGTTATATGTCCGGCGAGGCGCCAAAATCGGCCCGCGCCAACCTGGCGGCCGCCGATTTGGAGCAAGTGGTAAGTCTCAAGCAAGCGAACGTCCTGGAAATCTCGGCGCCGGCAGAGCGCCGAGATGCGCCTGCCGAAGCTCATCCGGCTCGCCGCATCCAAGCGCATGCCGCTTTTCAACGGCCCGCTCGAATGCCGGCTGTTCGAGTACAGGATGGTGGAAGGGGAATGAAGCGAAAAAAGCCTGAAGCGTGAGGAGCTAACATGATCAGGCTAAGAAGTTAACGGGAGATCGGAGCCGAAAAAGAGTCATTTAGAACGATGAAAACTTTGCCTTGATGAAACCCGCTGATCCGGGTCAGTGTTTACTCCATGTTGGCAGTATACGCGCGGATGGCCACGCGGAGCCAATCTCCTTCTTCCTCTCCTCCTTGCCTACTCCCTCGCGACTTCCCTAAGCATCCTCGTCGTAAGACGCTCGACTTCGCATAAGGTCCCTCTTAAATACTACGACACACGTGCTTGACCATTTGGATTGTTTGCATTCTTGCGAATCAATTCTCACATGTAATTGTCAAGAATAGGAACCCAAAAAAAGTACATATAATAAAATCACCTAGTTAGAAGCATCAAAAACTTTGCATCGAATTTGCAAAATGTTAAGTGACTAAGGGCAAAAATAAACCAAGGAGGAGGTTGAAATGAAAAAATTAACGTTGGTGTCAATGATCCTTTTAATTTTTGGTCAAGCCGGCTGCGAGTTCATCGGGGGAGCGGCGGTCGGGGCTGGCGCAACAGGAGCAGGCTACGAATATAACGCCTATCACCAGATGCAAAAGCTGGAGGAGGATTACAAAGCCGAAAGAATATCGCGTCGAGAATACGAAGAGCGTAAGAAACAGATCGAGGCAGGATCGATCATTTACTAACAGCTCC
>CAYOJC010000023.1:0-52381 GCA_964404195.1 uncultured Syntrophobacteraceae bacterium | reverse complement strand
TGGTGAATAGAGCTTGAAGGATAAGTGCCTTAATTTAAGAGGCACTACACTAGTTTCGCGATATCGCGGCAAATCGTCTCGCTATCATCGGCTCTTATCCATTTCCTTGAGCAGCGTTTCAATTCGCTTCAGCTCATCGCCGTAGCCCGCCCAGTTGCCCTGGCGCAGGAGCTCCTGCGCGCGCGCGAAATGCTCCAGCGCCTGTCTGGCGAGACCTTTTTCCTTGCCGGCTGCTTCCGGCGCCGGCGCCGCCGCCGCCTTCGCCTCGGCCGGGCGGCCGCCAAAAATCCGCTGTAGGGATTGATCGAGACTTTCCTCCATCGCGATCTGATTGCCGAAAGCGACGATCACTCGCTTCAACTCCGGCAGCGAACCTTTCTCCGCCGCGAGATAAAGCGGCTGTACGTAAAGCAGCGACGCCTCGATCGGTATCGCCAGCATGCTGCCGCGGATCACCTGGGAGCCGCGCTGGCTCCAGAGGCTCAACTGCTGGGAGATGAACGCATCCTGATCGATGCGCGCGTCGATCTGTCTCGGCCCGTAGACCAGTTTGGCCTTGGGAAAATCGAGCGCGATGAGCTTGCCATAGTTGGGCGGATCGCTCCGCGCCGCCAGCCACGCGCGCATGTTGTCCCGCTTGTTCGGCGTAAACGGCAGCAGGAGAACGAACTCTTCTTTGGTCTCGCCGGGGAGGCGCATGATGGTATAGTACGGCTCCATCTCCGTTTCCCGACCGTCGATGGACCTGTGGGGAATGGAGAGCACATCTTCCTTGTTATAGAAAACCTGGGGATCCTGCATGTGGTAGGTCGCGTACATGTGCGCCTGCACGTTAAACAGGTCCTGAGGATATCGGATATGGCTCCTGAGCTCTTCCGGCATCTGCTCTAGGGGTTTGAACACGTCCGGAAAGATTCTGCCATAAGCCTGGATGATAGGATCGTCCGGAGTGCTGAGATAAAAGTCCACCGTGCCGTTGTAGGCATCGACCACGGCCTTGACCGAGTTGCGAATATAGTTGCCCAGTTTCGGCACCGGCTCCGAATAAGGGTAGCGGCTCGATGTGGTATAGCCGTCGATGATCCAGAAAAGGCGTCCCCCCCGGGCGATGACGAGATAGGCGTCGCGGTCGAACTTAATAAAGGGCGCGATCTTGCTCACACGCTCGTGAATCTGCCGGTGATAGAGAATCCGGCTCTCGGCGGTGATGTCGTTCGAGAGCGCGACTCTCAATGTGGCGAAGCGCGCCGAAAAGAGCAGCTTGCGCCAAAACGAACCCATCGAGACTCCGCCCTTCCCCTGATAGTCGGTGTAGACATTCTTATCGCCGGCCGCATAGTCGAGCTCGCTCGCCTTGGTCTTTACAAATACGTAATCGTTGGCCAGCTCCCCGTAATAAATCTCGGGCCGCGCGACGTTAACGGCGGCCTTGGTGGCCACCGGCGGGATGTCCTTGATAAAGAACTCGGGCAGTCCCTCGGGTGTCACTTGGTTGACCGGGCCGAAGACGACGCCGTAGCCGTGCGTGTACGTCAGGTGCTCGTTGATCCAGATGCGGCTCGGCAAATGTTGGTACGACAGCTCGCGCGCCGAAAGCATCACCTGGCGATAGCTGCCGTCGATCACATAACGGTCGTTGTCCACGTCGACGAACTTGTAATAGGTGCGGATCTCCTGGAGCTGCGCATAGGTCGCGAGCAGCGGACGGTGCTCCCAGAGACGAATGTTTTTAATCGTCGCATCGTTACGCTTGAGATCGGCGGCCGTGAGTTTTTCGTCGGCGGGGAACTCTTGCGATGCGATCTTGTCCAGGCCATAGGCGCGCCGGGTATATTGGATCGTGCGCTCGATGAACGGTCGCTCCGCAACGACCTGATTGGGCCCCACCCGGAAGTATTGAAGAAAGGATGGATAAAGAACAAGCCCAACGATGTGAACTAATACAATAGCTCCGAGGCTGGCATAGAAATACTTCAAGCCGGGCCGGGCGATTTGCAGCAGCGACACGACTGCGCCGATGAGGCAGAGAACGGCCAGCACGCGCAACACCGGGAGGTTCGCATGGACGGCGGTATAACCGGCGCCGTAAGCGGCGCCGCCGGACGAGTAGAGCAGATCGAAGCCGTCGAGATAATATCCGGCGGCCTTGATCGCCAGAAACAAAGCCGCCAGCGAGAGCAAGTGGACTCTGGCGCGGCTATTAAGAAAAAGCCCGCGCGAAGTGTACTGAACCCCGCGGTAAAGCAGATACGTGAAGGCCGATGCCAAAAACGTGAGCGTCACCAGAATGCTGAGCCAATTGTAAAGGCTGTTCAGAATAGGCAGGCGGAAAACGTAAAATCCGATATCCCGTCCGAAGACCGGATCTTGGATTCCGAACGGCCCCGAGTTGAGAAAAAGCAGCAGACTTTCCCACAGACCGGCCCCTTGAGGAGCGGCAAAGAATCCAAGAAGCAGGCAGGCCGGGAGCAGTATTTTCCTAAGCAGCGGGTCGACGAGCTCCGGGCTGGGCAGCTCGATGACATTTTCCTGATCGATAAACCGCGCGCCGCGGTGCAATTGCGCCGCCGCTTTAACGTTGAGATAGACGAAGAGGAAAAAAAATCCGCCCGACAGAAGAGCCAGGAGCAGTTGAACCGTCAGCTTCGTCGTAAAGATCTGCGCGAAGCCGACTTCCTTGAACCAGAGCCAGTCGGTGTAAAAAGAAACGCCCTGGCTTAGAGAGAGCGCGACAAACAGCAGAAGAAATAGCAGCAATCTTCTTAAGCGCCTCATTCGATCTCCTTGTATCGCAATCCCGGATCCAAAACCGAGCCGATGGTATAGAACTCAAGGAAGGAAAGCAACAACGGGGCATCCACGACCGCTCGTTTCGGGCGGCGGACCGGCGGCCTCGCTTTATGAAGGAAGAAAAAGAGGTGGCTTCCACCTTAGTTGGAAAAGCCACCTCTTAACGTCATGCGCAGAGATGAAGAAAACTATACAGCCGCACCTACCTTAGGCCGCCACTTATCGAACCGGCGCTCGAGCTTGGTCAAAAGCTCCATCGAGATCATACCGGTGGTGGCAAAGATCAAAACTCCCACAAAGACCTTGTCCGTCTGGAAAGTGGCGCCGGCCACCGTGATCATGAAGCCGATCCCGGCGGTCGCTGCATAAAGCTCACCGACCATGACGCCGATCAGGGCCCTCCCGACCGCCAGCCTGAGGCCCGTGAGGATGAACGGCACCGTAGAGGGAAGTACCACGTTCTTGAAGATCTGCCACTCCGAAGCGCCGAAGCTTCTGGCAGCGTTCAGCAAGTTGACGGGGGTGGTTTTTACGCCGTCCCGCGTGTTGATCAGCAGCGGGAACACCGCGCCGAGGAAAATGATGCCGACTTTGGACAGGATGCCAATGCCTAGCCAGATAATGACCAGGGGCAAGAGAGCGACACGCGGGGTGGCGTTCATGGCGTTGATGAATGGATCAAAGATGGCGCTCATCTTTTTGTACCAGCCACACGCGATGCCAAAGGGGATTGCAAAGATAACCGAAAGGAAATATCCCCAGGCAAACTCGACGCCACTCACATAGAGGTCGTTCCAGATCTCTCCCGAAGCAACCAGGTCGACGGCGGCCTTCCAAATAAAAGACGGCGCGCTCATAAACATCGGGTTGACGACTTGGAATACCCCTCCGACGAGTTCCCAGGTGATGAGAAAAACCGTTACAGACGCCATGCCAAGAATCTTCTTTTCCTGGTTAAGGTAGAACTTGTAGAGCCAGGACGCCTCAGCGACTCTTACATCTAATAGGACTTCAGCCGTTTCATCGGCCATAGCTTTACCCTCCCTGTGTAACGAGCCTCTGTAGGCTGTCGTTTCTGCTCCTCCCCTAACAAACGGGTGGTGAAATGTCAATAAGGAACTTCCCCGTCTGAACTGTTCCCTTACGGGTCATAGAGAATATCTCCCGTTCGAGCAATAATAGCGGTCCAACGATTCCGAATCACTGCGCCTGTTTCGCAGCCGATAAATGTTTGGAACAACAGCCAATACCGCGCCGAAAACCTGGTTGAAAATCGGCCATTTTTTGCTTTACTTTGAATGCTGTTTTAGGTAGAATTACTACAGTTTTAAAGTTGACCTAACCCCTAGACTTTGCACATAGAAATCGCAACTCCATCCTGAACCCAAACATGGCTGACACTCAAACCGACTACAACGCTGACAATATCAAAGTCCTCGAAGGTCTCGACGCGGTGAAAAAGAGACCCGGTATGTATATCGGGGACACCGGCGAGAGGGGGTTGCACCATCTCGTGTACGAGGTTGTGGATAACTCCATCGACGAAGCGCTGGCGGGATTCTGCGATCAGATTGAAGTCAAGATTCACATCGATAACAGCGTGACCGTCATCGACAACGGCCGCGGCATTCCCGTGGACATGCACCCGACAGAGAAGATATCCGCCGCCGAAGTCGTGCTGACCAAACTGCACGCCGGCGGAAAATTCGACAAGGCCTCATATAAAGTCTCCGGCGGACTCCACGGAGTCGGTCTGTCCGTCGTCAACGCGCTCTCTGAGTCGCTGGAGGTGGAGATCAAGCGCGACGGCAAGGTCTATCAGCAACGCTACACACGCGGGATTCCGCAGGCGTCGCTGAATGAAGTGGGCAGGTCCAAGGAGAGAGGGACGCGCGTCACCTTCAAGCCCGATTCGCAAGTCTTCGAATCCCTCGATTTGAGCTTCGATATGCTTTCTCAAAGGCTGCGCGAGTTGGCCTTTCTGAACAAAGGCGTGCGCATAACCATCGAAGACGAGAGAAGCCAAAAAAAACACGAGCTCGTTTACAAAGGCGGTATCGTCTCGTTTGTCGAGCACTTGAATCGCGCGAAAACGGCGCTCCACTCCCAGGTCATTTTCCTCGAAGGAGAGAAAGAAGGAGTCGATATCGAGATCGCCATGCAGTGGAACGACGGCTACACCGAGAACACCTTCGCATTCGCCAACAACATCAACACCAACGAAGGCGGCACCCACCTGATCGGATTTAAATCCGCGCTGACGCGGACAATCAACAGCTACGCCATCGACAGCGGTCTGCTCAAAAAGGACGAAGAGAATCTCCAGGGCGAAGACGTCCGCGAAGGGATCACGGCGGTCATCAGCGTCAAAGTGCCGGAGCCCCAGTTCGAGGGGCAGACCAAGACCAAGCTCGGCAACAGCGAGGTCAAAGGCATAGTCGAGGCGTTGATCAACGAGAAGTTGTCGAGCTATCTCGCCGAGCATCCCGGAGACGCCAAAAAGATCATCATGAAAGGCGTCGAAGCGGCCCGGGTGCGCGAAGCGACGCGCAAGGCCAAAGACTTGGCGCGGCGCAAGGGCGCCCTCGACTCCGGCTCTCTTCCCGGCAAGCTGGCCGATTGTCAGGAGCGGGACCCGGCTCTAAGCGAAATCTTCCTCGTCGAGGGAGATTCGGCCGGCGGCTCAGCCAAGCAAGGGCGCGACCGGCGCAACCAAGCGATCCTGCCGCTCAAGGGTAAAATCCTCAATGTCGAAAAAGCGCGCCTCGACAAAATGCTTTCATCCCAGGAAATTCGCCTTATGATTATGGCCTTGGGGACCGGCGTAAAGGAAGATTACGACGAAGCGAAGCTGCGCTACCATTCGATCATCATCATGACCGACGCAGATGTCGACGGCTCGCATATTCGCACCTTGTTGCTTACTTTTTTCTACCGGCAAATGCCCCAGCTGGTGGAAAAGGGACATTTGTTTATCGCTCAACCGCCGCTCTACAAGATCAAAAAAGGCAAACAGGAGCGCTATCTCAAAGATGAGGTGATGCTGGAAGATCACCTCATTGAACTCGGTACCGAAAGTATCCGTTTACGCGCTTCCCAGAACGGTAACGGTCTCGTCGGGCAGCCTTTGCAAGGTTATATCAAGAAGATCGCGCGCTGGGAAAAATTGATGATCTTGATCGGCAAGAAGAAGAAAAATCGCACGGTGGTCGAGGCGTTGTTGCTGGAAGATGGTTTTGGCGAAGAAACTTTGAAGGATAAAAACGCCCTGCAAAGTATCGAGGGACGTTTGGATTCGTACGTGAGTCTCACCGCCCCGGAACAGGCGCCGTTGTCATGCCTGTTAGAAGAGGATGCCGAACACAATTGCTACAAACTCATCGTATCAACGCGCGCCAATGGCACCGGCTACCAAACCACGATCGATCGCGAGTTCTTGACGAGTCCAGAATACCGGGAAATCAAGAAACTCTTCGCGGATCTTTCCGGTATCGGCCTGCCGCCCTACACGGTGGAAGAAGGCGACAACAAGACGCCATTGAAGTCGCTCACCAAAATTCTCACGTACGTTATGGAGGGCGGCAAAAAAGGCCAATATATTCAACGGTACAAAGGTTTGGGCGAGATGAATCCGGGGCAGCTCTGGGAAACCACGATGAATCCGGAAACTCGCGTGCTCTTGCAGGTGCGTATTGAAGACGCGGTGGAAGCCGACGAGATCTTCTCGACGCTGATGGGCGATGAGGTCGAGCCGCGGCGCAAATTCATCGAAGAGCATGCGCTCACGGTCAAAAACCTAGACATATAAGAGTTCAAGCCGTTCCAATCGTTCAAAACGTTCAAGTCGTTCTAGCGGATAAGATCATCGGAGCGGTCCGAGGCGCGAGTTATTCATGGAAGCAACGTTAAAGTCGCAAAAGGTCCCCGTTTACATCGAAGAAGAAATGCGTGAGTCGTTCATGGCTTATGCCATGAGCGTCATCATCAGCCGCGCGCTACCCGATGTGCGCGACGGGCTCAAGCCGGTGCATCGCCGGGTTCTCTACGCCATGTACGACGCCAGCAATACCTCCGATAAGCCGTATAAGAAATCAGCCCGTCTGGTCGGCGATATCATGGGTAAGTATCATCCCCATGGCGACACGGCGATCTACGACACCATTGTGCGCATGGCGCAGGATTTTAACCTGCGCTACCCGCTGGTTGACGGCCAGGGAAACTTCGGCTCCATCGATGGCGATAATCCGGCGGCGATGCGTTACACCGAAATCCGCATGACGCTGCTGGCCGAGGAAATGCTCGCCGATATCGAAAAAGAGACCGTCGATTTCATAGCGAACTACGACGACTCACTCAAGGAACCCACGGTTCTGCCGTCGAAAATTCCCAACCTGCTGATCAACGGCTCGGCGGGCATCGCCGTCGGCATGGCGACCAATATCCCGCCGCACAATTTGAGTGAAGTGGTCGACGCCGTGATCGCTACGATCGAGAATCCCGAGATTACGATCAAGCAACTGATGAGACATATTCCCGGTCCGGATTTTCCCACCGGCGGTTTTATTCATGGCAGAGAGCCGATTATTCAGGCCTACCATGAAGGTAAGGGCATCGTGCAGATGCGTGGCAAAGCCTTCACTGAGACGGTCAAACGCACGGGCAAAGAGCAGATCATCATCAGCGAAATTCCCTACATGGTGAATAAGAAGCGGCTGATCGAGCAAATCGCCGAGCTGGTCAACGACAAAAAAATCGAAGGCATCGGCGACCTGCGCGACGAATCGGACCGCGACGGTATGCGCATCGTCGTCGAGTTAAAGCGCGACGCGATGGCCGAGATCATCATCAACCAACTGCACAAACATACCCAGCTGCAGGACTCGTTTGGCATGAATATGCTCGCCATCGTCGATGGCAAGCCGAAGCTGCTCAATCTCAAAGAAGCACTGAAGTGCTTCCTGGATCACCGCAAAGAAGTGGTGACCCGGCGCACCGCTTACGATCTGCGTAAGGCCGAAGAGCGCTTGCATATCTTGGAAGGTCTGCGCATCGCCCTGGATAATCTCGACGCCGTGATCACCCTGATTCGCAATGCCCAGGACCCCAAAGTCGCCAAGGAAGGCTTGATGAGTAATTTCGCGCTGAGCGAGATCCAGTCCCAGGCGATTTTGGACCTTCGCTTGCAGCGCTTGACCGGCCTGGAGCGCGACAAGATCATGGAGGAGCATCGCGAGACGGTCGAACTGATCGCGATGCTCAGAGCCATTCTCGCCGACGAAAAGGAAATCTACAAAATCATCGTCGAAGAGCTGCAAGAGATCAAAAAAAATTACGGCGACGAGCGGCGCACGCAGATCATCGACCACACCGATGAGATCTCGATCGAAGACATGATCGTCGAAGAGGACATGGCGGTCACGATCTCCCATGAAGGCTATATCAAGCGCAATCCCGTGACGCTCTACCGCGCGCAGCGGCGCGGCGGCAAGGGAAAGATCGGGACGACGACACGCGAAGAAGATTTCGTCGAGTACCTGTTCGTCGCATCGACCCATTCTTACATCCTCTTTTTCACCACCATCGGGAAGCTTTACTGGATCAAGGTGCACGAACTGCCCCAGGCCGGCCGGGCTGCCAGAGGGAAACCGATCGTCAACCTGCTGCATCTGGAACCGGGAGAACGAGTGTCGGCGTTCCTCTCCGTCCGCGAGTTTCAGGAGGGACGCTACGTAATTTTCGCCACCAAGCAGGGGCTGGTGAAGAAGACGGAGCTTATGTTGTACGCGAACCCGCGCGCGAGCGGCATCCGCGCGATCGGGCTCGAACCGAACGACGAAGTCATCGATGTCCGGCTCACGGACGGAAACCAGGAGATCATCCTTTCCACCCTGGACGGACAATCGATTCGCTTCAAAGAAGAACAGGTCCGTCCCACCGGACGCGGCACCTATGGAGTCGTGGGAATAACCCTGGAGAAGGACGATGCCATCGTGAGCATGGAGATCTTAAGTCTCAGCGCGAATATCTTGACGGTATCGGAAAACGGTTACGGCAAGCGCACCCCGATGGCAGAGTACCGGCTGCAGTCGCGCGGCGGCAAAGGGATCATCACGATGAAGACGACGACCGACAAGACCGGGAGGGTGGTCGGC
Organism: uncultured Syntrophobacteraceae bacterium; assembly: GCA_964404195.1. Classification (GTDB taxonomy): domain Bacteria; phylum Desulfobacterota; class Binatia; order UBA9968; family UBA9968; genus JAJPJQ01. The sequence goes on along the minus strand of CAYOJC010000023.1, from coordinate 43,439 downwards.
GTGCAGCAGGTCACCGACGACGACCAGCTCATGCTGGTGACCAACATCGGCAAAATCATCCGGCTCAGAGTCAAAGATATCCGCGTCATCGGCCGCAATACCCAGGGCGTGCACTTGATCGGTCTCGAAGAGGGCGAAAGGGTCGTCTCCCTGGCGCGGTTAGCCGAGAAAGAAGAAGAGGAAGAGGCGGAGTAGTTCCATCTTTGAAATCAAATGGCGGCAATCGGCGTCATCGGGGCCGGAGGTTGGGGGACCGCTCTCGCCAAACTCCTCTGCGAGAAAGGGCACGAGGTCACTCTCTGGTGCCACGGTGAGGAAAGCTATCGCGAGATTCAGCAAAAGAAAGAGAACCTCTCTTATCTTCCGGGAATCAGCCTTCCACCGGCTCTCAAGGCCAGCCGCTCGCTGAAGGACGCCGCTGAAAAAAAAACCGCCGTATTCTTGGCGCTCCCGTCGCATTATCTTCGCGAAGTCGTGCGGGGCATCGCGTCCGACGTGCACCCCGACTCGATTCTGGCCTGCGCGACCAAAGGTATCGACGAACAGAAGCTGATCACCATGGGCGAGGTTCTGGGAGAAATCTTCAGCTCGAGGAGCAAAGATCGGCACGCGTTCTTATCCGGTCCCACCTTCGCCCTGGAAGTGGCGCGCGGGCTGCCGGCGGCCATAACGGTCGCGTCGCTAAACGAGACCGTTGGAAGAAACATCCAGGAAATGTTAAGCACCCCGAACCTCAGGGTCTATACTTCGCGGGACGTCATCGGCGTGCAGATGGGCGGAGTGGTGAAAAACGTGATCGCCATCGCCGCCGGTATCAGCGACGGACTGGGGCTGGGCCTCAACGCGCGGGCGGCGCTGGTGACCCGCGGCCTGGCGGAGATGACCCGGCTGGCGGTCAAGATGGGCGCGGACCCGCTCACGCTCTCCGGGTTGCCGGGACTGGGAGATTTGATCCTTACCTCAACCGGCGATCTGAGCCGCAACCGCAGCGTGGGCCTGCAAATCGCCCAGGGGAAAAAGCTCGACGAGATCCTCGGCGGCATGCGGATGGTGGCCGAAGGAATCAGAAATACCCGCTCGGTCTATCTCCTCTCGCGCCGGCTGTGCGTCGAGATGCCGATCGTGGAACAGATGCATCTCGTTCTCTACGAGAGGAAAAAACCGCTCGATGCCGTGCGCGATCTCATGCAGCGGTCGCTGAAGTCGGAGCTGACGTAGTTGTAGGGGCGGTTCGCGAACCGCCCCTACAAAGATCACTGTCAAAACCAGGCCTGCGGAAATTGACAAAAGGGTCCCCATATGATTGAAATCAGAACTCAGCCGGGAAGTTAAAGGATCATCACTCATGAAAAGAACGTATCAACCGAGCAATGTGAGGCGCAAGCGGACGCACGGGTTTATGGCGCGGATGGCGACACCCGGAGGACGCAACGTGCTGAGAAGAAGACGGGCCAAAGGTCGAAAGCGGCTGACGGTTACGGTGCCGCCGAAGCGCCCGCGCAGCTAAAGAACGGCATGGGGCTTCCTCGAGGGGGGGAAAGTTTTCCGAAACGAGCCCGTCTCACGAAACGCTCTGAGTTTCTGACTCTCTCCCGGCAGGGAAGTAGAAATCACGCCATCCACTTCGTTATTCTCAGCAAGGCCAATGACACGGGACAAAACCGGCTCGGCATCACCGTCACGACGCGCGTGGGAAATGCGGTCGTTCGCAACCGCATCAAAAGGCTGGTGAGAGAATTTTTCCGCCGCGAGAAGGGCCGGATTCCGCAGGCTCAAGATATCGTCGTCATCGCCAAAAGAGGGGCCGAAAAACTTTCCCTGAACGAAGTCTCGGGCGAGCTACGGACCGCATTGAATCAGGGGAGGAGCCGGCAAAGGTAGTGGGCGGGTTGGGCAAGAGAATTTTTATCCTCGTCGTAAGCGGATATCGGACGTATCTCTCACCTTTCCTTCCACGCTCCTGCCGCTTTTTTCCGAGCTGCTCCGCCTATGCCGAGCAGGCGGTCGAGCGCCGCGGTTTACGGAGCGGACTCCGGCTGACACTGCGACGCTTGCTTCATTGCCATCCCGGTCATCCGGGAGGCTACGACCCCGTCCCGTAGAATCGACTTATGGAAAAACGCGCGCTTATAGCCATCGCCTTGTCGCTGCTCATTCTGGTCCTCTATCAGGAATGGATGTCGCGGTACTATCCCGCTCCGCCTCCTCAAGAAGCCGAGCCCGAGAATAAGAAAGTCGAAAGCGCGCCTCCGCCCGCGCCGAAGCCCGCGCCCGTGCTGCAAAAACCAAAGCCGGGAAGTCCAACGAAAACGCAGGCAGCCAGAGAGATCACGATCGAAACGGACGACTATGTCGCGCTCTTCACCAGTCAAGGCGCCCGGCTCAAAAGCTTCAAGCTTAAGCACTATCGTGCATCCGTGGACGAGAAGAGTCTTCCGTTCGAGATGGTCCCGTCGGTCCCGGGAATTCCTTACCCTCTGGGCGTCCAGCTCAACGGCGGCGCGCCCTTCAATGACGAGACACTCACGTATTCCGTCCAGGGAGGGAATCTCGCGCTCTCGGGCAAAAATGAAGGCCGCCTTGTGTTTCAAGGACGAAGCCCCGCGGGAGCGATTATCACCAAGGAGTTCGGCTTCGCCGGCGCCGGCTATGCGATCCGCATGCAAGTCTCGGTCGAGGGCGCGGCTCAGCCACCCGAAGTCCTGCTGTCTGCCGACGCGCGCGCGAACGGACCGAATTCGGACGCGCCGTTCGAGGGCTTATTGGCCGAGGTGGGCGGCAAGCTCATTCGCGAGTACGGCGACGCGCTGGCCAAAGGGTTGGAGCCGAGCGGCAAGGTCGCGTGGGCCGGGTTCGGTCACACCTACTTTTTATTCGCGCTGCTGCCGGAGGACGCCGGGGAGCAAAAGCTCGTCGTGCGGGCGAAAGAGCCGGCGGTCGTGATGGCGCTCGGCTCGGCCTCCGGCGCGACTGAAGCGACGCACACGCTATTTATCGGGCCGAAAGAGCTCGACGTTTTGAAAGACATGGGCCGCGGCCTGGAACAGTCGATCGATTTCGGCTGGTTCGGCTTAGTCTCCGTCCCGCTGCTTTACGCCCTGCATTTTTCCCACCAGTTCACGAGCAGCTACGGCATCGATATTATCTTGCTTACCATTTTGATCAAGCTCTTGTTGGCGCCGCTTACGCACAAGAGCTTCGTCTCGATGAAGCAGATGCAAAAATTGCAGCCGCAGATGGAGCGGCTGAAAGAAAAATACAAAGACAACAAGGAAGGTTTGAACAAAGAAATCATGGAGCTCTACCGGCGCAACAAGGTGAACCCGTTCGGGGGCTGCCTGCCGATGCTGCTTCAGTTTCCGGTGTTCCTCGGCTTGTATAACGCGCTCAGTAAGCCGATCGAGCTGCGCCATGCGCCATTTTTCTGGATCAAAGATCTCTCCCGGCCCGACTGGGAATCGCTTCCGTTGACGGTGGCGGACTGGCACGTGGGGATTCCGATTCTGACCTTGCTGATGGGCGCCAGCATGTTCTTGCAGCAGTGGATGACCCCGAGCGCCGGCGACCCGAACCAGCGGCGCATGATGCTCATGATGCCGCTGGTTTTTACTTTCATGTTCATCAACTTTCCTTCCGGCTTGACCATTTACTGGTTGGTCAACAACCTTCTCAGCATCGCACAACAGTACCTGATCAACCGCATGCACAAGTAGCCGGCGCGGCTGGAGGTGTCGGATTCATGGACCACGCGGAAGCCGAAGGCGATACCATCGATGAAGCCATAGCGAACGCGCTGAAAATTCTGGGCGTGGACCGCGATCAAGTGACGATCGATATTTTGGCGGAGGCGAGAAAGGGAGTTCTCGGCATCGGCGCCAAAAAGGCGCGCGTGCGCGCGTCGTTGCGCAGGCTCGTGGTCGGCGACGCCGAAGAAGAGCGCCAGGGCCGGGAGCCGGCCGGTGAGATAACGGTAAACCCGGCGGACGTCGCCGCGGCGGCCGAGAAAGGCAAGCAGTTTCTGGCGGAAGTTCTTAGGCTCATGGGCATTAATGCCGCGGTGGCGGCCAAGCCGGGCGATACTCCGGCAGAGGTGATTCTGGAGGTCCAGGGGGACTCCGGCGGTTTGCTGGTCGGAGGCAGAGGCCAGACTCTCGAAGCGCTTCAATATTTGCTAAGCCGCGCCGTGAGCGAGACCCGCGGGCGAGAAGGAGTCCATCTCGAAGTGGACGCGGAGAATTACCGCGACCACCGAAGAAAGGGTCTGCAGGACATGGCTCTCCGCCTGGGTGAAAAAGCAAAAAGACAAAGAAAAACCGTGACGGTCGATCCCTTGAACGCCGCCGACCGGCGCGTGGTGCATGCAGCCCTGCAGGACGATCCGTGGTTGACGACGAGAAGTCTCGGCGCCGGCGCCTACCGCAGATTGCTGATCATCCCGGAAGGGGACAGGAAAAGAAAAGAGGAAACGAAGGAGCAACCTTCCGGCAAGCAAGAATCCAAAGAGCAAAAGTAGTTTAGTCCGTGCCGACCCAGCCGGAGCCGGATACGTCGATGATTTGATCGTCGGGTCCGACGCATTTGATCTCATAATAGGACTGCGGATTGGAAGCGTCTTTTGGGGTGACGTTCACGCGCTCGGTCAAAGATCTTCCCCCAAGCTCGTTGAGTTTAGCGAGAGTGCCGTTCACGTCCTCGACTTGAAAGCCGAGGTGTTCGATCCCCAGCTTGTCGCCACCCTTGAGAATCGCCAGATTGATGTGCCCGTCGGTTAGATAGATTCCATTGCGCCCCAATCCGGCTTTCTTGAGACCGAAAGTCTCCTGATAAAAAGCCGCCGTCTTTTCCGGGTCAGCGGTCCTGATCGCAATGTGTTTGATTCTGGCCATGACGTTCTCCTTCCTTTCGGGATCATTACTCAATCTCCACCGGCGGGTCAATTCCGAGCTTGACAAAGATGAACGAGGCTCACTATGAGGGAAGCCATGTCAATTCACAACCGCTTTCTTCTTTCGGACAACGCCAAAATATTTTTTACGCTTTTGCGCGAACAAATCAAAATCACCTGACCGGTCCATGGTTCTTCGGCGCCGATGAAGTGAGCTCAAAGCAAGGGCAGTGGATTCACTTTCCCGGCAATGACGTGATCTCGCTTCGAAACGGCTTTTTCAGCATCCAGTTTACAATTTCCGCGATCGGCTCTGATCCGACGGGGCGTTCACAATAGCGGCGGCCACGCTGCGTTTACAAACTCTGCGCGGCTTCTCACCAGAAAGTTTTTCCCGTCGAACTTGATCTGCCCGTTTTCCTTTCGCAGGTGGATCGAACCGTATCCGCCGGGAAATAATATCGCGATCGCGCGAGGTTTTTCAGGCACGCGCGCCAGGAAATAGGACTGCGTCACGCCCGGGCGCGTCGACAGTTGGACAACTTCTTTCTTGCGCCTGAGCGGCCCCAGCAATGCTACAGATCAACAGGACAAGCAGCTTCTTTTTCATGAGTGTTCCCCGCGCTCATGGGAACGGGTAGGAACCGTTGCTTGTCGCAGCGACAAAGAAAGGAGATAGATTGGTTGGATCGCGTTAAACCGACGCCAGCAAGGCCCGCTCTACGAGAGACTTGGCCAGACCCACTTTATAAACGTTATCCTTGAGCGGCTTCGCGCCGTTCAACGCGATCTCGCCCGCTTTCTGTGCGGCGGCCGCATCTATTCTTTTTCCCCGCAAAAATTCTTCCGCCTTGGGAGCGCGCCACGGCACCGGCGCCACGCCGCCCAACACCACGCGCGCGTCGCGGACCGCGCCGCCGCCGCTCTGGACCACGGTCGCGATGCTGACGATGGCGTGATCCCACGCCTGCCGCTCGCGCACTTTGTGATAGAAGCCTTTGCTGCCGGCCTTCGGCAGAGGAACCTGGATTTCGGTGACGATCTCCGCCGGGCCGAGAATGTTCTCCCGCCGGTAATTGACCTGCGGCAGAACAAAGAAATTTTCCAGCGGCATCGTCTTCTCACCCGCAGGCCCGGCGATTTTAATCCTGGCGCCCAGCGCGACCAGCGCCGGCGCGAGATCCGAAGGATGGACGATGTAACTTGGCCCGGCGCCCAGGATTGCATGATAGCGGCCGTCTCCGGCGACGGCGAAGCAGACCTCACCGCCTTTGCGCAGGCAGTTATGGCTCGCCGAGCGGAAATACCAGCAGAAGGGCCGCTGGCAGAGATTTCCCGCTATGGTGCCGGCGTTGCGGATTTGCGGCGACGCGGCCTCGCCGGCAGCTTGCGAGAGGAAGAGCAGCTTCTCCTGCACTCTTTTGTGCTCTTCAACCTCGGTTAAAGTCGTGAGCGCGCCGATGCGAAAGCCGCTGCCCTCTTCCTTGATATAGCTCAAACCGGGAATCGTCTTAAGATTGAGTAGATAGTCCGGCGTCGCCACGCGCACTTTCATCAGCTGGAGATATTCGCTGCCGCCGCCGACGACCGCTGCGCTCTTCTTCTCGTTTTGAAACTTTTGCAGCAGGCCGACCGCTTCCTTGACGCTCTTCACATCGATGTTTTCAAAACTTTTCATGGCCTATCCTCCTATCAGACCCGGACAGCGTGCACGATCTTCTCGGTCGAAATCGGCAGTTCCTTGAATCTTTTTCCGGTCGCGTTGAAGATAGCGTTCGCAACCGTGGCCACGGCCGGCGTGATCGGCGGCTCGCCGACGACTTTTCCGCCGAAGGGCCCGTACGGGTCGGCGTGCTCGATAAATAGCACCTCGATCTCCGGCACTTCGAGATGAGTCGGGACTTTCGCGTCGCGATAGTTCGGATTGATCGGAACCGCCGTCGGCCGGTCGATCAGAAGCTCCTCGGTGAGCGCCATGCCGATCCCCTGCACCACGCCGCCTTTGATCTGGCTTGTGGCAGTGAGCGGATTTAAAATCGTCCCGCTGTCATGCGCCGCCACGTACCGCGTGACCTTCACATATCCCGTCTCTGTATCCACCTCGACTTCGGCAAAGTGGGCGGCAAAGCTCTTCCCCTCGGCGTCCTGGAATCTCGGATTGGTGGTCGCGCGGCCGATCAGCTCGCCAGCCCTGCTCAAGGCCTTGCCGAGCGGCAGCTTCTCAGCCGGATCGGATTTGACGAAGACGTTGCCGTCCTTCAGATCCAATTCCTCCGGCTTGGCTTTTAGCTGCGGCGCGGCGACGTTGAAAATCTGCTTTCTCACGTCCTCCGCCGCCGCGATCACCGCCGGCCCGGTGAATGCCGTGTTGCGGCTTCCCGACTCGCCCACGGAATAGGGCGTGACGTCGGTGTCGCCGTTGGTGAGCTGAAGCTGATTGAGTGGAATGCCGAGCGCCTCCGCGGCGATCATCGCCATGACGCTCTTGGCGCCGGTGCCGATGTCCGTGACTCCGACCAGCACATGAGCCGTTCCGTCCGGATTGACCCGAATGGTGGCGGCGCCCAGGCCGGGCCGGAAAGGATATCCTCCCAGCGCCATCCCGATGCCGTGCTTCTTCGGGCCGGAAGAAGCGCCCGGCTTGTGCCATTTCTCGCTCCAGCCGATTTTCTTTGCGCCCTCGACGATGCACTCCTCCAGGTAGTTCGAGGTGAAGGGAAGCTTGCCATGATACTTGCGCGCCCGGTTTTTCAAAAACATGTCGTATGGATTGACCCCCAGCTCGTGGGCGATCTGATCGAGCATCGAGGCGAAGCCGAAGACCGACTGCGGATAGGCCGGCGCGCGGTAGTTGGCGGCGACCACGGTGTTGGTATGGACCGGCTTGATCACCTTCTTGAAATTGGGGATCTCGTAAAAGTCCGTGCCGCTCAGGTTGCCGCTCTGCTTACGGTAAGCGCCCATGTTGGTGACGGCATCCAGCTCTACGGCCGTGATCGTTCCGTCCTTCTTGACGCCGACCTTGTAGCGCTGCTCCGACGCCCAGCGGCCGTGCATGCCGATGAAGTCGTCTTCGCGGGTGAATTCGAGCTTGACCGCCTGCGCGGTCGTCTTGGCCAACGCCGCGGCCATGAGATCGTAATCCTGCGCCTGATTTTTGTTGCCAAAGCCCCCGCCCATGTACTTGCATACGACACGGACTTTGCTGAGGGGAAGTCCCAAGTCCTTGGCGATGTCCGTGCGCGCGTTGGAGACGCCTTGAGTGGAAGCAAAGACCGTGAGCTTTCCGCCCTCCCATTTGGCCACGCTCACGCGGCGCTCCATCTGCGCGTTGTTCACGTGCTTGCTGATGTAGGTGTCTTCGAAGATCCGGTCGGCCTCTTTGAAGCCCTTTTCCAAATCGCCCCACTGATCCGTGATTGGCGCGCTGAAGTTGCCCTTGCCGACGGAGAGATTCCCGTCGGGCCCGATCTTTGGCGCATCCGGCTTGAGCGCTTCCTTGGCGTCGAGCACGTGCGGAAGCTTCTCGTATTTGATCTCGATCAGCTCCAGCGCGTCTTCCGCAATGTAGCGGGTGGTGGCGGCGACGGCGGCGACCGCGTCGCCTACGTAGCGAACCGGATTGTTAAAGATGAAGCGCCGGTGCGTGTGGCCGCCGCTGGACCAGGGAATCTGCGTGTTCATAGAGTGTATGACGGCTTTTACGCCCGGCAGCTTCTCAGCTTTCGAAGTGTCGATGCTCACGATCTTGGCGTGCGGGTGAGGACTGCGCAGGACGCGCGCATGGAGCATATTCGGCAGCTCGATGTCTCCGGTGTACTGGGCCTGGCCCGTCACGCGCTCGAAAGCGTCGATGCGGGGCGTGCTCTTGCCGACGACGGAAAATTCTTTGCCAGCCATGATAACTCCTCCTTAGCGGGCCTTGGCCGCCGCCAGCACCGCCTCGACTTCGCGGTTGTAGTTGCCGCAGCGGCATAGATTGCCCGACAGCGCCCGTTTGACCTCGGCCTCGCTCGGTTTCGGATTGCGCATCAGCAGCGCCTTGCCCGACATGATCTGGCCGGAAGTGCAGAAACCGCATTGCGGGCCGTCATGCGCGATAAAAGCCTCCTGAACAGGATCGAGTTTTTCTCCCTTTGATAGCCCCTCGATGGTGAGGACCTCTTTGCCGTTCATCCACACGGCAAGCTGGCTGCACGAATACATGTTCCGCCCGTTGATGATGACGGTGCAGGCGCCGCACTCGCCGCGGTCGCAGCCGATCTTGGTGCCGGTGAAGCCGAGCTGATCGCGCAAGACCTCGGCGAGAGTTTGCCGGTGCTCCACTTCGAGCCGGTAACTCTTGCCGTTGACCTTCAAGCTGATCGTCGATCTGCCGCGGGTCGCGGCGGTGGCCTCGGTTGAATAGGCCCCCGCTTCCGGCGCGCTCAGCAGGCCCGTCGAGATCACGGCCGCGCCGACGGAGCCGGCGCCGACGCTTTTCAAGAAGTCGCGGCGCGAAACGCCTTTGCCCTTTTTCTCGTCCATGGCGACTCGCCTCCTTCTAGTGAGCTTTGCGGTAATGGGTGAGTGACTAGAGCGTTAGTACAAAACCCGGTCGCTCGTCAATAGGGATTTTACCGCGCAAATAGCGCTTGGCCGATCGCGCCGGTTTGGAGTAGAGGTTCGATCGAGTTTCTAATTTCGCTCTGAGAGTCCGTGCAAGACCGCAACGTAATCACCGCAATGATTTATACGCATGTCCTGAACCGCAGTAGTAAAGGAGTCCGCAGCCCGGCGCACGAATTGGGATCTGGACGGCCATAATGGTATTAGGTGTCGCGAGGGCCTGTATGTCTAACACGAACGTTGATCTTCCAGAGTGGACCGAGTCTGCTGGTGGACGCGAGCGCTGGCGCACCTGGATTGAAGCTCAGGTCAAGAGGTGCTGCATCCGAGCCGCCAAATGGGTGAAGGCCCGTGGCGATCTGTCCGAGCCTCGCCCGACCACGGCCGAATGGCGCCAAGCGATTGGGGCCGCCGTTCACAGATGCCGTGGACGAGGCGCTTACTCGGATTTCCCGCTCTCCATGGCCTATCCCCGCCAGAACACCGATTGGAATTGGCCGTCGGTCGATCACCTAAGAACCCCGAATGTAGCTGAAGTGGCCATCGAGACACGGCTAGTGAACGACGTGAAGGGCATCATGACCGAAGAAGAGTTTCGTAACCTCATCGCCCATCTCGCGTTCGTCATGAAGCTAGCTCCACGCGAAAACCCCGGATGGCAGTGCGGCCGCTCGTTTGCTGGACCCGAGCCCCTGAGTGAGCCGCCACTCCCAGATTAGGGAGCGGTGGCGCGTCGCTTAACTCAAGCCCGTTGAAGCGATCGGAGACCACCCGCTCCAAATTGCGTGACAACACATTTGCCGGCATGTGAATCGCTCGATCAGATGGTTGATACAACAGCCGAGAGTCTGACGCAGGCTGCGGCGGGTTCCGCATTCCAGCTGTTTCGCGACAAACAATTCCGTCGTTTGGCAGGCATCGAGCAGTTGAGTCAGACCGAGCAGGACAGGGTCTTCAATGAGCTGGTTGTTGCGTTGGTTGTGCTGATCATGCTTTTGCTCGAAGCGCCCGATCTTCGCGTTAGTGGGGAATTCCGCGCCTATCTCGCCGCTCTGAACAAAACAATCCCCAAGGCGCACGTGGACCACTTAAGGACCTTGGGTGTCGAAACCAACCACCTTCGAGACTGGGAAAAGTTGATCGCCATGCGCTACGAGGAATATGCGCGGGACAGGCACGATGTACGCGCGGCTGCGATGCAGATTGAGTCGTCGGAGAAGGGCTTGGATTTGGATGATCTTTCGAAGATCCAAATGCTCGTGCCGGTTCAAGCCGTTGCCATCGGCTGCCACCATCATATCTGTCGCGGCGATACCGACGGGCAGGATGAGCTTTTTAAATTGACGTTGAAATCACTATCCCTGTTCTATCTCGAACTTAGAGTTCGGCTCGAGGGCGGCAGCATCACTCCTCTGACACGGGCGCGAGTGGCCTTGAAGCAAATGCTGCGCCGCATAAGTAAAAGAAAACGACGTGCGGAGTAACAAGAGAGCAATCGAACCAAAGCCTGTACCCTGCCTATTCTTCGCGCAGGTGGCGCGGCGCCTGTAACAAAACTACATCAGCCGCCTAACTCGCCTTGCCTCGTTCGTACAAAATCAGTAATCTCGTCGTCGCCATGGCCGATGTTAAACCGCCGATCTCCGAAGCCGAAGAGCTCGACTCATTTCTCGCGGGGCTGGAGGGCGGCGGAAAAGTCCGAGAGATCGCCGGTTGGGAGTCCGGCTTCGCCGCGCTGAACCGCGTGTTGAATGGAATCTCACCGGGCCTTTACCTGCTCGCCGGTCCGCCGGGCTGCGGCAAGAGCGCTTTTGCCAAGCAGCTATTAGATCAAATTGCCCGGCGCAATTCCGTGCCCGCAATATTTTTTGCCTTCTCCGAGAGAAAATCCGATTTGAGAATCCGAACGCTCGCGCGGCTCAGCGGATTGGAGAGCCGTGAGATTCGCCGCGGCGCCGGTCATCTTCTTCATGCCTACGGAGTGCCCAAGCAACAAATCAGCGACTCGAAAGAGATGGCGCCCGGCTGGGAAAAGCTCAAGCTCGTTGCCGAGGAGGCGAAGGGGTGGCTCGATCTCGTCTACATTTCCGAGTGCGATACGCGGACGACGTTGAACGATATCGAGCAGCGCATTCAGGAAGTGAAGCGGCTCCAAAACTCTCAACAGGTCATGGTGATCATCGACGATAGCGAGCGTTTGGGAGATCCCAGTTTATCCTTGGATGCGCGCCTGCCGCTGGTTGCTGAGAGACTTGAGGATCTTGCCATGAGACTCGATATACCGGTCCTCGCGACTTGGCCGGATCTGGAGCCGGCACAAGCGCCGCAGCATTGGGCCGAGAGAACGGCCGCCGCGAACGTCGTCATGGTCATGCGAGAAGACGCGGAACGGAATAAACAAGTTTCCGAGCCCAGCCGCGCGCTCGCGCTCCACGTCGTAAAGAACCGCGGCGGCGAAAAGGCCGTGCTCCGCTTCGATTTCTCCCCGGCGTCGGCGAAATTCATCGAGGCGGCGGATTAAACCTCCGGTGTTAGGTTCCGTCCTCTTACGATGAAATTATTTCCCTCTTGAACGATCTCGATCTCGCAGCCGCAGTCAAGGTAGATCATCGTGCGCGGCCCGTCGAAGACGGTGCTCTTGTGGGGAATTTCTTCGACGAAGATTTGCGATGTGGCATCGGCGGGAAGCTCGAACCGTTTGGTGTGCATGAGATCGCCGTCGTAACAAAGCTCGATCCACGGCCGGTTCTCGGACATGCCGAGAACGATCATGCCGATCGGCTTCACCCGGCCGATCAGTTTTTCATCTTGTTCCGACGATTCGCTCATGACATCTTTCCGGCGGTCAGTGGGGGCGGTTCGCGAACCGCCCCTACTGCCATTTCATTCCGCCAGCAGCGTTGCGGCGTCCCTCACGGCTTTGCCCGTTGCCGTGCGCGGAAGAGCGTCGCGAACGACGATGCGCTGGGGGACTTTAAAGCTCGCGATGTTGGCTCTCAGAAAGCCGAGCAGCTCCTTCTCCGCTACTTCTTGTCCCTGACTCAAAACCACGGCGGCGCCGATGACCTGACCGCGCTTCGGCTCGGGAATCGGAAAGACGACCGCCTCCTGGACCGCGGGGTGATCGCAGAGCATATTCTCCACTTCCGCCGGATAGACGTTGAGGCCGCCGGTGATGATCATGTCGTCCTTGCGGCCGAGGTGATAGTAGTAGCCGTCGGCGTCTCTTCGTCCGATGTCGCCGGTGTAGAGCCAGCCGTTGCGAATCCGCTCGGCCGTCGCCTCGGCCCGGCGAAAGTACCCCTTCATCACGTGCGGCCCGCGGGTTATGATTTCACCGGGCTCGCCTTCGGGAACCTCCTGTCCTTTCTCATCGACGATCTTCACCTCGATGTTCGGAACCGATTTTCCGATGCTCGCCATTTTGGCGTCCGCCATGTGCGGCTCGGTGAGCGTGATCAGCGGTGAAGTCTCCGTGAGGCCGTAGCCTTGAATGACCTTGACGTGCGACTGCGCGCTCTTGAACGCGCGCATGAGCGAGAGCGGCACCGTCGTTCCCATCATGCTTGCCAGCTCCACGCTCTTCGTGTCGTATTCTTTCAAGTTCGGGAGGCCGAGCATGAGCTGAAAGATGATCGGCACGCCGTGATAGATGGTGACGCGGTGCTTCTGGATGCCTTCGAGCAGAGTCACGGGATTGAACTGGTCGAAGATCACCATCCGGCTGCCCTTGTCGGCGATCTCGTTCAGATAGATCGGGCCGGAGATGTGCGACATCGGCAGGATGCAGCCCCAGACCGTCTCGGCGCCGGTGTGGTGCATGCGCGCCATGCAAGGCGGGAACTGGGCGAGGTTGATGGAATTTAACACCACGCCTTTGGGTTCGCCCGTCGTTCCGGAGGTATAAAGGATCAGCGCGTCGTCTTGCGGCGCGCGCCGCGCGGGAACGAAATCTTTCGCCGGCGGCGCGAGTCTCTTCTCGAAACTTTCGTCGCCCGCTCCATCGACGATCCAAAGCGGGATTTTTTTCGACTCTTGAACGGCTTCGCGAGCGTCCGGCGCGAGCCGAGCGTGCGTGACGAGCAAGCTCAAGTCGCCGTCGCACAGCACTCCGGCAAGCTCTTTTCCCTTGAGGCGCGCGTCGAGCACGACGGTCACCGCGCCCATGCGCTGGGTCGCGTAGTAGGCGATCGCGAAAGCGATCGAGTTGGGAAGCAAGAGCCCGACGCGATCTCCCTGCCGGATTCCTTCCGCGCAAAGATGTCCCGCGAGGCCGGAGACTTTTGCATCGAGCGCACCGAAGCTCATCGCCTCGTCTTTGAAGATGAGCGCGATCTTCTCCGGATGCCTGCGCGCGGTCCGCGCCAGAACATCGCCGGGGAAAAACGCTATTGGATCGGTATGGTCTGCCATAAAGCGAAGGCCCGTTGGAAAGGTTTGAACCATTTGGAGAGTTTCCACAGCTCACCGCGCTCGAGCTTGAGCTTGCCCTGTTGGGTCGCGAGAAACGGATCGATGCGACCGCGAAAGACCGCCTCCCACCATTCTCGTTTGCCGCTGATCGCGAACTCGCCGTCGTCGGCGCCGTCGAGACGGGTGATCGTGCCGTTGTCGAAGTAAACCGTCCACGAAGTTTTGGTCTCTTCCAGACGGAGCGTGAGCGTGGTCGTGAGATTTCCTGCTTTTCCCTCCTCCTGATACTCCGGGTCTGAATTGGCGCTCTCGATCAGCGCCTCCATGTGCTCGCGCGAGAAAAGCGCATGGCCGCCTGATTTGTGCTCGGCCTTCGCGCGCTTCGCCGGCGCGCGCGGCGCCGGCTCGCCCGGGCCCGCGCTATGCAGCAATTGGCACTGGACCGCCTCTTCCAGCAAGTCGGTCAGGAGAAACGCCTCCTGCAAATCTTTCCCGATCGCGACGGTTCCGTGCCCCTGGAGAATAACGACCGGAGTCAATCTCAGCTCCTCGACGACTTGAGCCGGGTCGGTCACCGTCGGCGTCTCCTGCCGGACTACGGCGACTTCGCCGATCGTGTATTTCTCCTCGAAGGAGAGCGGGACGAAGCTCTCGTGCGACAGAGAAAAACCCAGCACCGCGGGCGGATGGACGTGAACGATCGCCTGGGCCTCGGTGCCGCGATAGACCGCCAGATGCATCGGCGTCTCGCTCGACGGCTGCTGCTTTTTTTTCACCGGCCGGCCGTCGAGATCGATCTCGACGAGATTTTCCGGAGCGAGAAATCCGAGCGGCGCATGCTGCCCCGTGATGAGCAGGCGATTTTTTCCCAGCCGGCAACTGATGTTGCCGCCCCAGCCGCTGATGAGCCTGCGCTCGAACAAGAGTTTCCCCCAGCGGATGATTTCGCGCTCGGCCGGTTTCATGCTTCGGTCTTCTCCTTGAAAAAAGCCCAGGGGATCATTTCTTTTTCTATCGGATAGATTTCAACTCCGTCGCTGCCGACGCGTTGGCCCATGAAGGTCGAGACGTCGCGATCGCGCGCCGCCGCCGCGACCGCCTTGGAAGCAAAGAGCTTCACCGGAACGCCGTGCGCGCGCGCCAGCAGGACCGCGAGGAGCGAGCCGCAGATTCCGACCGGCCCCTTCTCGGCGAATTCGGTGTAAAAAAGATAGAGCTTCCGGATCGTCCCCTGAGCGAAAAGAGTTCCCATCATGTTGTCGGAGATGAGCTGGAACGGCACGTTTTGCTCTCTGAGACCTTGGGCGACCGTGTGAAGTCCCCATAACTCGGGGCGCATTTCCGGCACCAGAACGTGCGCGGCCTCTTCTCCCCTGAGCGCGTGGGCCAACTGCGGATAACTCGAAGCTTCCGGTATTCCGTAGATCAGCAGGTAGCTCGGCGCGGCTTTTTTTTCATCCTGGCGCGCGGGAGACTCCGGCCGATATTTTTCCCTGAAACTCTCGGGCATGTAGCTGCCGTCAAAGCCGATCAAGCGGGAGATCAGGCGCGCCGGCGTCACGTCGAACGCCGGATAACGGCCGTCGATTTTATATTCGAGCAGTGGGCGCCCCTGCAATTGAAATAGCTCGCTCGCCGGCCGCTCCTCGATCTCGACCTCGTCGCCGCTCTGGAGTTTGCCGGGATCCTGGACCAAAACATAAAATGGGACGCCGTACTCTTTTGCCACTACCGCGATCGGATACGTTCCTACCTTATTAACGATGTCGCCGTTTCGCGCCGAGCGGTCCGCGCCCACCAGCACCGCGTTGACTTTGCCTTCGGCGATAACCTGCGCAATCGCGCAATCCGGAATCAGCTCCACTTCAACTCCAGCCTGAGCGAGCTCCCACGCCGTCAATCGCGATCCCTGAAGATAAGGCCGGGTCTCGGTCGCGATGACGCGCAGATCTTTCCCCATCTCACGGCACCAATGGGCGACGGCAACGATCTCGCCGCTGACGTTACAGTGGGTAAGCAGGCGGCATGGACTCGGCAAAAGTTCCGCAGCCGTCTTAGCCCGCTGCGTGCGGGCCTTCGCAATCCCGGAGACGAGCTCATGGATTTTTCCTTCGAACCAGTCTCCCGCGTCGTTTCCACTAGGCATATCGGCGAACCACGGCTCGAAGTATCGGGTGAGACCTTTGAAGTCGAAGGTCGGCCGGGCTTCGATGAATTCCTCCGCCAACCGGCTCATCCGTTCTCTCAGCGCCGCGCCGCTCTGTCCGCGCGCGGCCAGCGCCGCCGCGTAAAAAAAAGTCAGCACCTGCCCGAATGCGCGCGTCTTCATCTCTTTGACCGCGCTGAGCGCTTGCGCGACTTCACTCACCTCGATGTATTCGCTCTTCCACGGCAGCAGTGTCTCGTCGAGAATTTTAAAGCGCCCCCCCTCCCAGAGCACGGGCTGGAAAAGCGGACTCTGTTTGGCGTCCATATGTAATCAGTCCATGAATTGGAGGGCTTTGAGCGCGACCTCGACCATCTTCTCTTCGGCTTTGAGAAAGGCGGGATCGCGAAAGCCGAATTTGCCGCAGAGGCACTCATCCGACACCGCGAGAATGGCGCCGGCTTTTTTGCCGCGCACCTGCGCGATGGTCAAGAAGGCCGAGGTCACCATGTCGATCGCGGCGATGCCCTGCCGCTCCAGATCGCCAATCAATTCGGGCGTCTCCTGGAACAACGCGTCGGTAGTGAAGACCGAGCCCAAATGATAGCGCACGCCGGCGCTCTCGGCGGCTTTTTCCAAAGCGCGAACGATTCCAGGGTCGGCAACCGTGGAAAAATTCTTTGCCACGTAGTAATCCGTCGTTCCTTCGCCGCGCCGCGCGCCGGTGACGATCACCAGATCGCCGACCTTGATCTTGTCCTGGAGCGAGCCGCAGCTCCCGATGCGCACCAATGTCTCAGCGCCGCCGGCGCAGAGAATTTCCGTCGTGATCGCCGTGTCCGGCGCGTAGCGCCCGCCGTTGCCTACCGTGACCTGTTTTCCGTCGTACGCGCCGGTGTGCATCTCGTAGTCGAGAAAAGAGAAATTTTTCTTCGGGTTCTGGAGCAGGCCGCGGATCATGTCGCTCCGCTCCTTCGGGCCCGGGATCAGGGCGAAACGACCGAGCGAGTCGGATTTTAGCCCGAGCATCGAGAGCATCCGGGCCGGAGTGAAGTGCGGCTCTTTGACCATTGCTAGAGACCCTGGGAAATAAATTCCAGCAGCTCTTGGACCGGGAGAGGATTTTCGGCGAGAGCGAAACTGCGCAGGCAGACGGCGCTGGTCGTGAGCACCAACTCGGCGCCCGTCTCTTTCGCCTCGCGCAGCCGGTCTTCGGCGTTCCACTTGGCGAGGTCCGGGAAGGCCTCCGGCACGCCACCGCCGCCGCCGCAGCACCACGACCAGCGCCGGTTCCGCGGCATCTCGACCAGCTCGACTCCGGGAATCGCGCGGAGAATATTTCTCGGCGCTTCGTAAACGCCACAGCCTCGGCCGAGATGGCAGGGATCGTGGTAGGTGACTTTTTTATTGATGGGTTTACTAAACTTGAGCCGCCCTTCCTGAACGAGCTTCTCCAGATACTCGACGGCGTGCATGACGTTGATGTCTTGCATGTCTTCTTTCGGATATTCGCGCCAGATGCGCCGGCAACTGCCGCACGCCGTCACGACCGTGCGAATGCCCGCTTGCTTGATGGTTTTGACATTCTCCTCCTGCAACCGCACATACTCGTCGCGGAAGCCGAGATCATGGGCATAAAGACCGCAGCAGCTCTCGCGCTCGCCGAGAATGACGAAATCTTCGCCCGCGTGCTTCATCAGCTTGGCCAGAGCGATCGCCCCTGCCCGTCCCTCGGGCCGGTCGGCGGAGCAGCCGGCGAAGAGAAGCGTCGGCGCTTTTTGAGCGCCCAGTTTTTTTAATCCCAATCCGTTCGCCCAAGCGCCGCGCTGTTCTTTCGGCTGCGCCCAGGGATTGTCGTGCCGCTTGAGTCCTTCGAGGATCGGACGATGGGCATCGAGCGGGCCTTCTTTTTGCGTGATCTCCTCGCGCATTGCGACGGTGATGTCCCACGGCCCGGCGCCGTCGTTGCGCACGCCGCAAATCTCCTGGCACATGAGACAGGTCGTGCAGGCGTACACGACTTCTTTCAGCTCGGGCGTGATCGCGTCGAGACCGTGAAAGACGCGCTGCGACATCAGCCAGCGCGATTTGGGCGTGTGGCGCTGAAAGCGATAGAACTCGTACGGCGGGCATTTGGTTTTGGGACCCGGCTCGTCTTCCATCGGATTCACCGGACCGTGGCCGTAGCACGAGCCGCAAAGAACGCAGCCCGAGCTTCGCTCCTCCACGTCCTTGGCGTAGAGCCAGCGCTTCACCCGCTCCAGACCCGACACGGTCTTACTCTTCTCAGCCATAAATAGTTAACACGTAAAGTATATCTGCGGAAAACAAGTGTCAACGCTTCTACTCTTGACGAGCACGAGCAACGAGCACGATCACGATCACGATCACGATGAATTACGCGGCCGAGGAGACGCGGATCAGCCTGCGCAAGAGCGACGCAAGCTCCTTCTGCTGGATTTTGTTGAGCGGGGAGAAAAATTGCGAGATGCTTTTCTCAAAGAGCGGGATCGTATTCTTGTAGACCTTCATGCCTTTGTCCGTAAGCATCACGCGCACCACGCGCCGGTCGTGCGCATCCCGCTCGCGCACGACGAGACGCTTCTCCTCCAGCCGGTCGACGATGCCGGTCAAGTTGCTCACCGTGACCATCATCTTTTCGCCGATCTCGCCGAACGGCAATCCCCCGGCGTAGCCGATCGTCGCGAGCACGTAAAATTGCGGCGACGTGAGGTCAAGCCGCTCGAGATCGTCCTGGAGTTTTTTGTTGGAGACGAGATTGAAACGCAGAAACCGGATCCAGAGGCTCGTGGTGTAACGCGAAAAAAAAGGTCTCTTGTTCGCCAGCACGGGAAAAAGTCTAGACTCACGCCTGTCAAAAAGCAACCGTTACATTGACAGCGGCGGCGCGGATAAATAGATTGAGGCAGGCGGGGCGCGATGAAACTCCATATTCTCGGATGCGGCGACGCTTTCGGCAGCGGCGGCAGGAACAACAGCGGATATCTCGTGGAGAGCGGCGAGCGGCTTTTTCTCCTCGACTGCGGACCGACGACGCTTTTGGCGATGAAACGCGCCGGATTCAGCCCCGAAAGGCTCGACGCGGTTTTTCTGAGCCATCTCCACGGCGATCACTACGGCGGGCTGCCGTTTTTTTTCAGCGACTACCTTCACGAGCATCCGCGCGCTCGGCCGCTCCACATCGCGGGCCCGGAGGGAACCGAAGAGCGCGTGCGCAGTTTGTTTCAAGTGATGTTCGGCGAGCGCATGGAGCCGAGAGAGCTGCCGCCGACCGAGTTTCATGTGCTCGAACCCGAGCGCGAAGAAGTTATCGACGGCGTCCGGCTGTTTCCTTTTCGCGTGCCGCACCAGGCGCGCGACGTGTCGCTCGGACTCAAAGTTTCCTATGACAGGAAGACGATTCTCTACTCCGGCGACTCGGCGTGGACCGAGCAGTTCGTCGCGCATTCGCGCGGCGCCGATTTATTTCTGTGCGAGTGCTGCTTCTTCGACCGCGAGACCTCCGTGCACATGAGCTACCGGAAGCTCGAAGCCAACCTGCCGCGCCTCGAATGCAAGCAGATCATCCTAACTCATATGGGCGAGGAGATGCTCGCGCGCAGAGGCGAAGTGAAGCTCCGCTCGGCCGAGGATGGAATGGTGATCGAGATTTAATTTTCGCGGATGGAAAAAGTTCAGCCGGGAATTTGTCCCATCGCATTGACCGGCGCGGCGGGAAGAATGATCGCCCGAAAGCCGCTTTTGGTCTCGATCTCGCGCGCGGCTTCCAGCGCTTCGGTTAATTTCGAGTAAGGTCCGACGCGCACGCGGTACGTGATCTCGCCGTTCGGAACCGGCGCGGGCTCCACCGAAACCTGAACCCCGTTGGCGGCGATCGTCTTTTGCAACGATTCGGCCCGGTCGCGCTCGCGGAACGAGGCGATCTGAAGCACGTATCCCGCGGCCGACTGGAGCCGCTGCTGCTCGTCCGGTGAAAAGAGCACGGAAGCGGGCCTCTCTGGCTTGAGGGATTCGCCATTCGTATGCGCCAGGCCGTTTGCCGCATTCGCGACTTTCAGAGTTTCGAAGTTTTCGAGTCCGTATCCCAAGAGCTTCGTGCTGTCGCCCCAGAGATCGCGCGATCCCAGCATCGCGATGATCACGGTCGCGCCGTTGCGCGCCGCGGCGCCGACGAAACACTTCTGCGCGGCGAGCGTGTAGCCGGTCTTGCCGCCGAGGGCGCCGTTAAAATTCCACAGCATGCGGTTGTGGCTGCGCACCATGATCGGGCGCGGCTTGGGATTTCGGCCGGCCTGCAGCGAGCTCACGGAGCTCGCCTTGGTCTGAACGATTTCGCGAAAGACGGGGTTTTTAAGAGCGTACTTGAAGATCAGCGCCAGGTCGCGCACCGTCGAGTAATGTCCCTCCGCCGTCAGTCCGTGCGGATTGACGAAGCGGGTGTTCGTCGCGCCGATGTCGCGCGCCTTCTTGGTCATCATCTCCCCGAAGCGCTCGACCGACCCGCCGATGCCCTCGGCCAGCACCATGCCCGCGTCGTTCGCGGAAGTGAGCAAGAGCGCGTAGAGCAAGTCGCGGATGCTCATCTTTTGTCCGGGACGAAGATAAAGCTTGGAGGACGGCACGCGTGTCGCGGTCTTGCTCACCGTGAGTGTTTCGCTAAGCGGTTTTCCGCTCTCCAGGACGACGAGCGCAGTGACGACTTTGGTCGTGCTCGCCGGAGGCAGCTCGACGTCGGGCTCGCGCTCAAAAAGGACCTCGCCCGTGGCGGCGTCCATGAGCAGCGCGGCGCGCGCGCTGAGACCTTCCTCGGGAAAAGCCGGCCAAGCCGGGGAAGAATCAAATAGGAGCAGAGAGAAAATCAGGAGGAAGAGCGTCGCGGGTTGTCCTCTATCCTTCAGAACTGCTTATCCTCCTTACGGCAGCGAGCTTGCAGACGGCATGGCCTGGATATCCGGCCGAAAAGATTTTCCATTTATACCACAATTTCATTTCGCGGAACAGCGATAAGGGGGAATCTTCAGTGAAGCTGTTGTTGAATGGCCTCGATCGCCTCGCGCGCCAACGCGTAGTTGGGCGCGATCGCCAGCGCCTGCTCGAATTCCTCCACGGCTTTCTTCAACATTCCCTTGGAGACGTAAACGCGGCCCAGGTTGTAGTGCGGATAATGATAGGCCTCGTACCGCCGCGCGTGGGTCGCCCGCTCCAGCCACGGGATCGCCTCGTCGAATCTGTTTAGATTGATGAGATAGGCGCCGATGTCGTTGTAGGGATTGCCGAAGTCCGGATCGACCGCGATCGCCCTCCGGCACTCGGCGATCGCGTCATCGTACCGCCCCTGAAAGCTGTAGGTCCAGCCGAGAAAGGTATGCGCCTCGGCGGTCGGATGAGAAAGAATGGATTCGCGATAGAGCCGGACCGCCTCGTCCAGCCTGCCTTCCATCTGGAGGCGGTACGCCTCCTGAAAGAGCTGCATCGCTTTTTCCAGGCTTTCTTTCTCATCCATGATTAATTTTTTTTCCGCCCCGACTCCGGATTGACCCCGTGCTTTTTCAACTCTGTCTCCGCCTGCCCGCGCTCGCCCGCCTGCTGTCCCAACGCTTCTCGGCGAATGCGGTCCTGGCAGGGATCGCAGATCCCGCCCTTGAGCGCCACGGCCTTGCCGCAGATCATGCATTTTTTTTCTTCCGCCATCCCCGCTATTTTACCGGAATAAAATTATTTTCCAACCTTTTTCTAGCGTCGGCGTCAGATGAAAACGGAGTATTGGAGTACCGGAGTATTGGAGTGTTGATTTGGGAATTCCATTACTCCATTACTCCACCGCTCCAGTACTCCAATCTGAAGTAGCGGTGCTTCTTCGACCTGTCAATCGATCACCTTCACTTGCTCCGGATTGTCGAGAATCATCTCGAGCCCGTACTGCGGATGGTCCTTGATCTCGCCGGTCAATTCGAGTTCTTTGCCCTCGAATTTTTTGGGCGGGAGTTTTTTCTTCTCGAACAGATCCACCGCGGAAGCAAAGATCACGGCCGTGAACGAATCGCGGGAAGGCCCGAAGTTGATGAAGTAGGTGTTGCTTTTCTCCGATAGTCCGACGCGGAAGACCCGGCCGCGAATCTTCGCGCGGGTGCCCGCGAGTTTCTTGATCTTCTCCACTTCTCTCGCCTGCACCAGCGGGGGATCGGCCGGCGGCGCCGCAGGCGCCGGGGTCGGGACGAAAGCAACCGGGTAACTCCGCTCGCCGGACGACGGCCCGCTCCAGCGCAGATAGAGAACAGGAACGAGAAATCCGGTGACGAACGCGCCGGCGACCAGAAGGAGAGTGACGGCCCTGAGTTTTATCGAAGGGTTCATCGCTTTTTCTCCCACAGGCGGAAGAATTCCTTGCGGTACTCTTCCGCCAGCGGCGCGGCGTCGCGGAACACGAGCAGATTTTCGTCGTTGGAATTTTCCGCCGAAACCGTCCAGTTATACGAGCCGGTGAGCAGCACCTTGCGGTCGATCACCGCGAATTTCTGGTGCATGAGCCCGGCCCCGCTTCCCTTATCGAGGCCCGAGACGCGCCGGATGGGAATCCGCTGCTTTTCCAAAAAAGATTTCTTCGAGCTGTCGTTGGTCGCGTCGAATTCCTGATCCAAGATCACCTGGACTTTCACCCCCCGCTGGCTCGCTTTGACCAGCGCCCAGGCGATTTCCTCGTTGGTGAAAGCATAGACTGCGGCCAGAATTTCCTTCTGCGCCTGGCCGATCTCGCGAACGATGTGGCTGGAGCATTTCCCGTAGGGGCTGAAGCAGGCCTGAACCATCATGCCCGCTGAAGCGGGCAAAGTAAAAAGGCAAAAGGAAAAAGTCAAAACCAAGAAGACTGTTTTTGATTTTTGTCCTCTCGTTTTTACCTTTTTACTTTTTACTTTCACCTTCCCTTTTGGCATAGCTCGATAACCAGCCGCTCCATCACGATGCGCGGAGAATTGCCGCTCGATTTTAACCGCACGTCGGTTTGATAGAGAAGATCGAGGTCGCGCGCGAGCTCGCGGGCGGTAAAGTTCTCGGCGCCTTTAAATCCCATGTAAAGCGAGTATGGGTTGCCGGGAACGGACGTGTCGCGCAAGACTTTTTGCTGGAATTGCGGATAGCTCATCTCGCTGCGCCATTGGCGTCCCATCTCTCCATCCATCAACTGGCGCGCGAGCAGAAGGCGGCGTATTTCGCCCGCGATCGGCCCCAACAGCGCCAACGGATGATTGCCTTGGGACAACAGGCGGGCCAACTGTCCGAGCGCCGCGAGCCGGTCGCGCGCGGCGACCGCCCTGGTCAAATCGAAAACCCAGCCCTCGCCCTGATCGAGAAGGATTTCTTCCACGTCCTTGGCCTGGATCAAGTCTCGATCGCCGACGTAAAGGAACAGCTTGTCCAATTCCTGGTGGACCGCCCAGAGTTGCGTCCCGGCGCGCGCCAGGACCATCTCGCGCGCGCGCGGCTCGATCCGCTTGCCCGCCTCGCGCAGGCGTTGATCGAGAAACGGCGCCAGCGCCGCCCGGTCGAGATTGCCGCTCTTGTCGCGCACTATTGCGAGATCGAGCGCGGCGCTTTTCTCGATAAATTTTTTGTACAGCCGCGTCCTGCGGTCCACGTGCGACGCGCCGAGGAGCAGCACGCCCCACGGCGGCAGGCCGTGCTCCAGAAAATGAATGAGCCGGTCGGCTTCGCCTGCGGCCGCTTGACGCATGCGGAAATCTTGGCCGCGGCAAAAAGAGAGCAAGGCCGCCGCTTCCCTTCCATCGTCGCCTAGAAGCGCGGCGATCTCAGCGGTGGAGGCGCGCTCCTCGACGCGGTCCCAGCGCTCCTGAGTCCAACCCTCTATGTGAAGCAGCTCGAAGAACAGGCGCGCCGCCTCGTCTTTTTTCCCCTCGCTCCATAAGAGGAGGACCTTTTCTCCCATTTCGCCCTTGTTCTCCGCCGACGCGAAATACGGTGCGTCCTCGACCCAGACGGTTTTTGTCCCGGACAAAAACGGCGGCGTCATCAACGACGCCTCGATCTGATCCCACGAGGAGGCGCGTCCGTCGAAGCGCTCCAGATTGAACGCGCGGTTTTCCGGCGGCACGAGCAGATCGAGCAGAGCCTGGATGGCCGCGCGCACCTGATAATCGTCGCCGTGGAGAAGCAACAAGGATGGCGGTTTGCCTTTGCGGATATCGGCGAGAATGGACTCCAGAGAGGCTTTCATGTTTATAGCTGGGTAGCTTTCAGCAGTCAGCTCTCAGCAAATCCAAAGCTGAACGTTGATTGCTGATAGCTGACGGCTAATTCTTCGAGATCCACATCCGGCTCTTCTCGCTCCAGATATAGTCGGACTTCCAGAGTTTGATCCCGATGGTAAAGTCGCCGCCGGATTTCGATACGAAGAACTTTTCATTGGAATGGGGAATATCGACCCGTGCGATCACGTAGATTTTCTTAGCGATCACTTTGTTCACCAGGATACGGTCGCCGATCTGCATGGGGCGAGAATTTTTTTTCGGTTTCATTGTCGAAAAATGAACATCGCGCGCCGGCGCGCGCAAATCGTCCGACGGCTAGCGCGCTGCCAGTTCTTTCTGCACCTCACGCAGCAGGGAAAAGTCTCTGAGCTGCGCCAGAGGCGGTCGCTTGTCCGACTTGAGCTCCTTCAACCGCGCGTCGACCGCAAATTGATACATCGCGTCGCTCACGCTGCCGTCGGGACTGAACGAAGGAACAATAAGATCATAAGATTCGCCGGCCACCTCTTTGCTCTGCTGGAGCCATTGCACCATGATGGGAACGACTTCGTCTTTCCGCTCGCGGACAAAGCGCAGCGCGCGCACGGTGGCGCGCAGGACCTTTTTGGCCTGGTCGCGGTTTTCTTTCAGCCGCGAATCGGTGATCGAGATCGCGGAGATCGGGCTGCCTATCTTTAAGTCTTTCGGGCCGCCCAGAATATTGTAGCCTTCCTTTTGCAAGCGAATGGGTCCGGGCGGCGAAACACAGATCGCGTCCACTAATCCCTTCCTCAACATCTCCGAGCGCACCGGCTCGTCCGCGCCCAAGGTGACGAACTGGACCTCTTTCAAGTCGAGACCCTTGGCCTGTGAAGGATCGCCTCGGCCGCCAGATAATCGGAGCCGCCGATCCTCTGCGTGCCGACCCGCTTCCCGCGAAGATCGGCGATCGTCTTGATCTCCGGGCGCGAGACGACGTGGTGCAGCGGCTTTTCGGTGAGAACGGCGAGTTGCTTGAAAGGCATGCCCTGGATCGCGGCGGTCAGGATGTTGCCGAAAGTGAGCGTGTATTGGATCTCGCCGTTCATCATGGCGGGCACCGCGACCTGGCTTCTCATCTGAATCAATACCGGCTCCAACCCTTCGTCCTTGAAGAACCCTTTCGCCACCGCAACTTGAGCCGGTAGAAAAGCGTAGGTGCGGCTGGAATAGGAAATCAGAGTTTTTTCCGCCGCGAGCGACGCCGCTGCCATAAACACGCAGCAGAGCGCCAGCATGGTGAGAATCATCTTTTTGCTCTTCAACGCGGTTCCCCTCCGGTGCACACTCATCCGGACAAAGGTATCACGAAGCAGCGTAGCGGCCAATCTTTTTTCTTGTTTTTTGAGCTGCTTGACAACAGCAGCTCGCTTTCCTATAGCTGAGAGGTCTCAGCATACCAACGAAGGTCGGAAAGAATTTCGGAGGTTGACGATGCGCTTATTAACTTTCGTGAAAAACAATCAGAGCCGCCTGGGTCTCATCGGTCCGGCGGACCACGTGATCGATCTGGCGGAGCTGAACCGCCGCTATTTGAAAGCGGGCGCCGCGCCGTACTTGAACGGCATGCAGGCTTTCATCGAGGCGGGCGGCAAGGCGCTGGGTCTGGCCAAGAAAGCGGCCAAGTACGTCGCCGGGAAAGACGAGGCCGGACTCAAAAAGCTCCGCCAGTCCGGCGCGCTGGTGAAACTCAGCCAGGTGAAAATTCTCTCTCCGATTCCCTGGCCGCGCAAGAACGTCGTTCTTCTGGGCGTCAACTACAAAGAGCACATCGAAGAGGGGGCGAGGGCGCGATCGATCGAGCTTAAATATCCCGAAGCGCCGGTCTTTTTCACCAAGCCGGCAACTTCGGTCATCGGCCAGTTCGGCAAAGTGGTTCATCACAAGGCGACGGAGAAGCTCGACTACGAGGTCGAGCTCGCCGTCGTGATGGGGAAAAAAGGCCGGGACATTCCCAAGGACAAGGTTTACGATTATATTTTCGGCTACACCATCTGTCTCGACATGACCGCGCGCGACTTGCAGCGCAAGCACGGACAGTGGTTCAAGGGAAAATCGCTCGACACCTATTGTCCGCTGGGACCGTGGATCGTGCACAAGAGCGCGCTGCCGGACCCGCAGAGCCTGCGCCTCGTCTGCCGCGTCAACGGAGAGGTCATGCAGGACGACAAGACTTCCAACATGATCTTCGACATCCCGACGACGATCGAATCGCTCTCGCAGGGCATGACGCTGGAGCCGGGGGAGATCGTGAGCACGGGGACGCCGTCGGGCGTAGGCTTCGCGCGCGTGCCGCCGTTTTTCTTAAAGCCCGGTGACAAGGTCGAGGCGGACATCGAAGGCATCGGCGTCCTCCAGGTCGAGATCGCCGCGCCCTAGTTGGTTATTTGTTATTCGTCAATAGTTATTGGCAAACAATAACCAGTTAACAATAACCAGTAACGAATCATGTCGCGCGTTCGGTCCGCAGCCGTCGCGGGCTCCTTTTATCCGGCTGATGCCGGAGAGCTGAAGCGACTCATCGAGGAATGCTTTGTCTCAAGTCCTCTCGGACCAATGGGCGCGCATTCTCCTTCACCTTCACTTCTCGGCGGCATGGTCCCGCATGCGGGCTATGTGTATTCCGGCCCGTGCGCGGCTCATCTATATGCGAAACTGGAAAAGGACACCCGCCTGGTGGTACTCCTCGGCGTGAACCACAGAAGCCGCGGCGCCCGCGCCGCGCTCAGTCCGGCGGAATTCTGGGAAACGCCTTTGGGTCAAGTACCGATCGACCGCGAATGGAGCGCGCGGCTCAAGAGCGAAATCGATTTTCTTACCGAAGACGATCGGCCGCATCTCGAAGAGCATAGCCTCGAAGTCCAGCTTCCGTTTCTCCAGAGCACGCTCGGAGAGTTTTCGCTGTTGCCGATCTCAATCTCCCATCTCACGCTGGAAGAATGCCGTCGGCTCGGCGAAGCGATGGCTCGCGTATACGAAGCAGAAAAAGCGTCGGGAGAAAAAATCCTCATGCTCGCCAGCAGCGATCTGAACCACTATAGATCGCCGAAGGAAACCCTTCGGCTCGACCGCATGGCGCTGGAGAAAGTTTTGGCATTGGATCCCGCGGGGTTGCTCGAAACCGTGGAAGAAAACGACATCAGCATGTGCGGCGTGATTCCCACCGCCGTCTTTCTATTCGCCGCCAACGCGCTCGGTGCGAAACGAGCGCAGCTCTTGAAGCATTGCCACTCGGGCGACACGGCGCCGATGAGAGAGGTCGTGGGTTATGCCAGCGTCGCCGTGGAGCTTTAATGGTGCGGCGATGAAAAGATTGCAAGTCACTCTTATCGTCACGTTATTTCTCCTCACCGGCTTGTCCGATGGGAATGCCGCCCAGCGCCAGGGGTCGGGAGGCAAAGCAGGGGCTGCCGATCGAGGTTCCGGCAAAGAGCCGGGCAACAAAGGAGAAGCAAAGGGATCTCTCGACGACTTAGAGGCGAAGGCGCAGGAAGCGGAGAAGAAAAACAGCTGGGAAGAGGCTTCTATTGCGTACCAGCAAGCCTCGGTTGCGGCGAGGGTGAACGGCCAGTATCAAAAGGCGATTTCCTACGGGAATAAAGCCTTGGAGATGGGAGAAAGGGCGCGAAGCCCCCTTCTTCAAGCGCGGGCGATTTTGCCACTGGTCTCCTCTTACAGACGTTTGGGACAAAAGGCGCAAATACGGCCACTGCTTGAGAAGGGAATCGAAATCGTCAAGCAAATCCCGTCCGGCGGACCCAAGTTAAGCATGGAAGCGAACATCTACAGAGAGTTAGGAGTTGAACTCTCGCTCAGTGGTGAGACTCAAAAGGCGATCGAGACGATGTCCTACTCTCTCCAGGTGCTGGATTCGAATCTCTCGTTCCTCCAGAGGCGGGGCGCTACCCGAAACGCTCGACAGATTCAAAAGGCCCAGAGCAACATGGCGGCAACTCTGGATCGCCTCGGCAATGCCTATCGAAAGATCGGCAACACGGACGAAGCGATAAAGTCCTACCAGAAGGCTCTGACCATAATTCAAGGCGCCAAGCTGAACACCGGCACAGAGGGCAAGCTCTATCAGGGGCTGGGCCAGCTTTATCTCGCGCAGAAGGATTTTCCGCACGCGTTGGAAAACCTGACGCGGGCCCTGGAGATTGCCGAGAAAATCCAGCATGCCCACGTGATCCAGCAAGCCAGCAGCGAACTAGGAGATTTGCTCCGCCAGACCAAGAGACCCTCCGAAGCCGTACCGTATTACAAGAAGGCGATCGACAGCATCGAGACGACGCGGTCGCTGCTCGAATCCGAGGAATTCCGCAGCTCATTTTTTGAAAATAAGCGGCAGACCTATGCCGGGATCATCCTCGCCTACTTGGGCGATAGTCAATGGGAAGAGGCTTTCAACTACAACGAGCGGGCGCGCTCCCGCGCCTTTCTGGATATTCTCGGCAGCAAGGTGCAGCTGGCTCAAGGTTCGTTGTTGGCGGAGGAGCGGGCCTTGCAGGCGAAGATCAGCGCCTTGCAGGCGGGCATGAGGGTGGCAGAAGAGGATGAAGAGGATGAAGACGATGTGCCGGAGAGAAGAGATCCAAAGCAGGAGCTGGAGGAGGCACAGAAGGCGTACAATGATTTTCTGGCGAAGGTCAGGAAAGAGAACAAGGAGCAGGCGTCGTTAATGAACGTCGAGCCGCTGACGCTCAAGCAGACGCAGGAGCTTTTGGATCCTGGAGTGACGATGCTCGAGTACTTCGTGACGCAGCAGGCGGTGCTCTTGTGGGTGGTGGAGAAGGAGAGACTGCAGTTTGTCCACATTCGTTTAGGTCGCAAGGATCTGGTCTTCAAGGTCGGCGCCCTTCGTGAGAGCGTCTTTAAGCTCGGAGAGAAGGAAAAGTTTGAGGAGACCTCGAAGGAGCTTTATCGTCTTCTGATCCAGCCGGCGCTGCAACATATCCGGGGCAAGGAGCTTTTGATCATCCCGCACGACGTGCTGCACTACTTACCTTATCAAGCTCTGCTATCGCCTCAAGGCAAATACCTGATTCAGGACTACCCGATCTACTACTTATCCAGCGCCAGTCTGATGCAGTTTACGAAAGAAAAGAAGAGAGCCGGCGGAGAGAGAGCCCTCGTGATGGGCAATCCAAATCTGGGCGACGAGGCGTACAATCTCCGTTTTGCCGAACGCGAGGCCAAGGAGGTGGCGAGCGTCTATCCTCAAAGCGCCGTTTTTTTGAGAGCCGAGGCGAGCAAGCCACGCGCGATGTCGCTGAGTCCGAAATACGACATGCTGCACTTCGCCGTGCACGCGGAGTTGAACGAAGAAGACCCGATGAGTTCCGCTCTGTTGCTCGCGCCCGATGGAACGGGGGACGGCAAGCTCAAGGTGGGAGAGATATTTTCTATGGATCTCAAGACCAACATGGTGGTGTTGTCGGCGTGCGAGACGGGACTCGGAAAGTTGAGCCGCGGCGACGAGCTGGTCGGACTCACGCGCGCATTTATCTACGCCGGGACGCCGTCAATCGTGACGACGCTATGGAAAGTGAACGACCGCGCGAGCTACGAGCTGATGCGGGAGTTTTATTCCCGTCTGAAGAGCACGAAAAAATCCGAAGCACTCCGGCAAGCGCAGCTCAAAGTGATGGAACAATTTCCCGAGCCGTTCTATTGGGCGGCGTATCAACTCACGGGAGAACCGTAAGCCGCGTAAAAGTTTGACTTGCTCCGACCCATTTGTTAGGTGTGAGAGTGATGCTAGGGGTGTCCGCCGGAAGGCGGACTGAGAGTCCGAATAAAAAACGGACAACCCTCAGAACCTGATCCGGATAGTGCCGGCGTAGGGAAGCGTGAAAGTCAGATCCCGATCCTTCGGGGCGAACTTAAGACCGTATTCCCCGGCCACTGGACGTGGTCAAGCCGGATACGGTTTTTTTATTGCATGACCGTTCAAATCAACGGCGAGATGAAAGAAATCAAAGAAGGGCTCAGTCTAGCGCTGCTGCTCGAAGAGCTGGGAATTCGTCCCGGCAGAGTCGTCGTGGAGCTAAACCGCGGCGTCGTCGCGCGCGAAGCGCACGGCGCAACCGTCCTCAAAGAAGGCGACACGGTCGAGATCGTCCACTTTGTCGGCGGAGGATAACAGAGAGGTACAAAGATGAATGACGTATTCAAATTGGGAGACAAAACTTACCGGTCACGGCTCATCGTCGGGACCGGCAAATATAAAGATTTCGCTGAGACAAAAAAAGCGATCGAGGCTTCGGGCGCGGAGATCGTGACGGTCGCAGTGCGCCGCGTCAACATCACCGATCCGAACAAAGAAAACCTGCTGGATTTTCTCGACCCAAAAAAATACACGATCTTGCCGAACACCGCCGGCTGCTATACGGCCGACGACGCCGTCCGCACCTGCCGGCTCGCGCGCGCGGCCGGCGTCGGCAACATGGTGAAGCTCGAAGTGATCGGCGACGAGCGCACGCTTTTTCCGGACATTCCGGCGACGCTCGAAGCGGCACAAATATTAATCAAGGAAGGCTTCGTCGTGCTGCCTTATATTCACGACGACCCGGTTACGGCCAAGAAACTTCAGGAGATGGGCTGCGCGGCAGTCATGCCGCTGGCGGCGCCGATCGGCTCCGGCCTCGGCATTCGCAATCCTTACAACATCAGAATTATTCTGGAGCACACCACGGTGCCGGTAATCGTCGATGCCGGTGTCGGCACCGCATCGGACGCCGCGGTCGCCATGGAAATGGGCTGCGACGGCGTGCTGATGAATACGGCGATCGCCGGGGCTAAAGATCCGATCCTGATGGCCGATGCAATGAAGCTAGGCGTGGAAGCCGGAAGGAAGGCGTTTCTCGCCGGCCGCATTCCGAAGAAACTTTATGCCACCGCCTCGAGCCCGCTCGATGGCATCCTCGGTTAAGTGCTCCGTTGCAGCGTCGTTCCCCTGATTTCGATCTTTACTTGGTTACCGACCGCGGGCAAACATGCGGGCGCGACGTGCTCGCGGTCATAGAACAGGCGCTTCTCGGCGGAGTCCGCGCGATTCAGTTACGCGAGAAGGATCTCGGCGGCAAGGAGCTTTTCTCGCTGGCGGAAAAGACGAAGAAGCTATGCGCGCGCTACGGCGCGAGTCTTTTTATCAACGACCGCATCGACGTCGCGCTGGCGGTCGACGCCGATGGCATACAGCTCGGGAGCAGCTCCATTCCGATCGCCGCCGCCCGGAAACTTATGGGAGATAAAAGATTGATCGGCGCATCCACCCATTCGATGAAGGAGGCGCTGGCGGCGGAGGAGGCGGGCGCCGACTTTGTTTTGTTCGGCCCGGTGTACTTCACGCCGTCGAAAGCCACGTATGGAAATCCTCAGGGACTTGAGCGGCTGCAGGAAGCAGTGGAAAAAATTTCGCTTCCCGTTTATGCTATCGGGGGTGTCAAGGCGGAGAACGTCGCCGAGCTAAAGAAAACCGGCGCGCGCGGAGTCGCGTTGATTTCCGCGGTGATGAGCGCCGAGGAGCCGTCGTCCGTGTCCAGAGAGCTGCTTCGCTTGCTCAAGGAATAAAAGGATGAAAGAAATCGCCTTAGAGGTCTCGCAATACTTCCAGGATAATCTTCTGGTGGTGTTGGTCATCGCGTTGATCATGGGCTTTCTCGCAAGCAAGACGGTGACGCACTGGGGCAAGAGCAATATTGCGGTTTATTTTATGGTCGGAGCGTTGGGCTCTTTTGTCGGGCAATTCGTCATCCGCTACATCGGCCTCAAGCCGGTTCTCGACCAGGTAGCCGGCATGTGGCTTCTCTTCGACGTTGTCGCGGCATACCTCGGCGCGTTCATCGTCGCTACGATCGCGCACCTTCTCAAACCCATGTAAGCCACCCTAGCTCAGTTGGTAGAGCAGCTGATTCGTAATCAGCAGGTCGCCGGTTCAAGTCCGGCGGGTGGCTCCAGTTTTTTCAGTAGCTGCGAGTTTTTCCAACGAGGCTCAGAGGCCTCCGTTATTTTGTTTTAGTGTCGACTAAAACTCGCCCCGGACGAGTTCTGCTTTGAGGATCTTACCGGTTGGCCCCTTCTGGAACTCTTTGAGTATTTTCACCTGCCGGGGATATTTGAAGCGGGCCAGCCGTTTCCTGCAGTGGTCGAGCAACTCTTCCGGCGTCACCCGCGTTGCCGACTTGAGACTCACGAAAGCGGCAATCTCTTCACCGAGGTCAGGGCTGGGAACTCCGACCACTGCGGCTTCAGCGACGGCAGGATGGGAAAGCAAAACCGCTTCGATCTCCTGCGGGAAAATCGAATAACCGCCGCGAAGGATTCTCTCCCGCTTTCTCCCGACAATCCGGACGTAGCCCTGCGCAGATACCTCGGCGAGATCGCCGGTCTTAAACCATCCGTCGACCATGACGGCCCGGGTCTCTTCGGGATCGCCGAGGTAACCCTCCATCGTCGCAGGAGATCGAATCAGCAGTTCGCAGCTGTCGGCATCGCCGTTTTCATCGAGCCGGATATCGACGCCCGGCACCGGCCTCCCGACGGCATCGGGAATGTCGGTCGGGTCGTCGGCCCGGTACGAGATCGGGCGGAACAGCTCCGTCATGCCGTAGCCGCGCACGATCCGGGTCGATGTTTTTTCACGCCACTCCATCGCCAGCCCCCACGGGCAGGGCGCCGCGCCGGAGACCGCGAGACGCAGGCTGGAGAAGTCAGGCGCGGCAAACGCGGGGGAGTTGAGCAAGCGTCGAAAGATCGTAGCGACGGCGGGCAAGACCGTCACGCGATCTCTGCGGATCGCATCGAACACGGCCTCAGGGCTGAAGCGCTCGACCAGACTAATCGTGGCGCCCGATAAAAGCGGCGCGAGAAGCCCGCCGTTGAGCCCGAGGGAATGGGCCAGGGGGACCGCTACCAAAACCCGATCGTCAGGCGTAAGAGCCATGACCGGCTCTCCCCAAGAGCGGTTTGCGAAGGTAAGCGCGCTGTGACTGAATACTGCGCCCTTCGGCGTTCCCGTGCTTCCGGACGTGTACAGAATCAACGCAGGAGCGGCAGCTTGCGCCGCTGTCCGCCAAACGGCGGCTTCCGTCTTGACCTGATCGACAACCGCTCTCGGCTTGAGATCGTCTATGAGCTTCTGAAGCTCCTCCGCTTTAAGGAGATAATTTAGCGGCGCAGCAGTAGCTCCAAGCTTGAGAACGCCCAACAGGGCGATGACAAACTCGGGCCGGATCGGCAGCACGATCGCGACTCTATCTCCCTCTTTCACGCCCTGTTCTGAAAGCGACCGGGCAAATCCGGATGCAAGGCCGTCGAGCTCTGACCATTTTAGGCTGCCGTCTTCCCAAAGCAACGCGGGTTTCCCGGCGAGCCGTCGCGCGTTGACTTCTACGTGACAAACGAAATTTTCTTGCAAGGGAATCACGGCAAGAAATCTTTGATCTTGATCCGCTGCCAGACATCCCGCGGGATACGGTGGCGCGGAGTGTAGCCTTCGAGCGACGGTTTGGCTGTGGCATCGACCCCCCACTTCGCCGTGTAACCGTCCTCCTTGGCCGAAGGATCGAGGTCCGAGCCTCTGGCGTTGGAGATGATCAGGATGTCGCGGTCCGGCTGGCAGCGGGTGGCCATCGCCCAACTGACCTGCCGCTCGTTGAAGACGTCCACATCATGATCGACGACGACCACCCGCTTTATGTAAAGATCGGCGCCGAACACGGCCATGATGGCGTTTTTCGCCTGGCCGGGAACGCGCTGTTCGATGGAAACGTAACAGGTGAAAGGCGCCGGCACGCGCACAGTCTTGACCGATGGCACCATGGCGCGGACGGCGCGGTAAATATTGGCTTCGATCGGCGTCGTGGAAAGCATCATGTGATCGAGATGGCCGACGCAGATGTCCTGAAACAGAGCGTCCTTGCGGTGAGTGACAGCGCGCACTTTGACCACTTGCCGCTGTCTTTCCCCGAGGCTATAGCCGGTAAACTCGCCGAAGGGTCCCTCCGCCGTCCGCTCGTGCGGCAAAATTTCCGCTTCGATAACGATCTCGGCCTGAGCCGGAGCCAAGAGATTCGAAGTCTCGCACTGGACCAGCTCCAGCGGCTCGCCCAAGAGCGCTCCCATGATGGCGCGCTCGTCTTCATCGATGGAACCGATGGCGAGCGCGCCGAGAGCGATGGCGGGATGGACTCCGATTGCAAAGGCGACCGGAAGAGATTCTCCCCGCGCCTCGGCGAGACGGAAAAATTCCCACAGATGCTTGGCTAGAGTGAGATGGATGGATGTCTGATCCCGCCCTTGAATCATGAGTCGGTTGTAAGCGCAATTCCAGATCGTGCCGTCCGGATCTTTGGCAAACGAGATTGCCCCGGTGATGTAAGCGCCGGCATCTCCCTCATGATGGATCAGCTGCGGGAAGTGATGAAGATCGATCTTATCGCCGGTAAGAATGACCTCTTTCACCGGCGCCTGCGAAACGGTTTTCGGCGCCACCGGTTTTTCCATGGCGCGGAGGTAGCGCCGTTGCATCTCCTCGGGCCTGGCGCCCATTGCCAGGGCGAGCCGCGCCCGGCTGGCGTGAAGGTTCGTGAGCACCGGGAACTTGCTTCCCTTTACTTTTTCGAAAAGCAGGACCGGCCGCCGCTTCATCTCCTGCTCGAGCTTCACCGTGATCGCGGTGATTTCGTAGGCGGGATCGACCTCGCGGGAGACGACCTGAAAATCCTCCGGATGATCGCGCTTGATCAGATCCAGGTATGTTCGAAGGTCTTGAGGCATGACGGATGCTACTCCACGATTTTGGGGCTTTCCTCGTCGAAAAAGCGCCGGCTGCAATAGGGACAGAGAAGCTGGATTTTCTTATGCCTGAGCTCCCGCCAGTGACAGTAAAATTCGCCTTGACAATGAGGGCACGTCACCCAGAAAATTTTCGCCATCGCTTTGCGCCTTCACAGCCGCGGCAGCCGGTCGAGCGCGGCGCGGGAAACAAAATCCGCGAGCCTGGTCTTCTCCAGCGCGGTTTTTGGAACTTCGACGCGCGCCGCGAACGGCCTCTGGAGCGGCCGCGTGGCGTCGATGATCATCTTGGCGGTCATGATGTTATCGGTCTGCGAAGGATCGAGTGTGTTTCCTTTGACGTTTTTGATGATGTCGACGTCCTGGTCGGCCTGGACGCGCGTCGCGACCGCCCACATCACCTCTTCCTCGTTGTAAATATCGATGTCCGCGTCCACCACGACAACGTGCTTCACAAAATCGCAGCCGCCAAGCGCGGCCAGCGCCGCCTGCTTGCTCTCGCCATCTACTTTCTTGTCGATGGAAATATAGCAGTTGAACCGGCAGCAGCCGGAGAGCGGGAAATGGACCGCCTTGGTCGTCGGCACGACGCCGCGGATCAGATTGAAAAGGCTTCCCTCCTTGGGTATTCCGCCGAGGACCCAGGTGTCCCGGTGGCCGGTGAAGATGTGTTGAAAAACGGCATCGCTTCGATGCGTGACGGCCGTGACTTCGATGACGTTGCGCAGCCGCTGCGGGCCGTAATAGCCGGTGAACTCGCCGAAAGGACCTTCCACTTCCTTGACGCCGGGAAGAACATGACCCTCGATGATGATCTCGGCGTCCGCGGGCACCATGAAATCTTCGCCCCAGGTCTCCGAGCCGGTGAGTCGGAGCGGCGCTCCCATGATGGCGCCGATGCGCGCGTAGTCGTCGACGCCAAAAGGAGAGACGTTCAACGCGCCGAGATAAAAAGCGGGATGGTGGCTCACCACGATGGCGACGGGCGTCGGGCGTTTTCTCTCCTCGTTCTTGCGGTGGATCTGCCAGTTGTGCCGCGGCGACATGTGAAGGCCGAGCTTCCTCTCACCATTTATCATCGTGCGCAGGAAGGCGGCGTTGTAGAAGCCGCCATCGGGATCCTTCATGACGGGCGTCATGTCGATGTAGGGCGCCGGGTCCATCGCATGATGGCGCACTACGGGAAAGTCGTAAAGATCCGCCTCGCTCCCCTGCTTGACGATCTCCTTGACCGGAGCGGCGCGCCGGGAGACCCTAACCGGCGGAAGCAGCAGTTCCTCGCGCCGCGCGTATTCGAGACTCAACGGAAGCCGCTCCTCGCGCGGCTCCATTCCGAGCGCCAGCGCGCAGCGCGCTCGCGTAGCGAAGAGATTGCTCAACAGCGGAAAAGAGGATGGCTCGCCTTTGAGATTCAGTGGCCTTTCGAACAGCAGGGCGGGAAATTTTTTTTCGTTTTCGAGATGCTGCAGGAGAGCCGTAACCTCGAACTCCGCCGGCGCGACCGCTCGGTCCACGTGAAGCAGATCATCGGGCAGCCGCAGCTTCAACAGTTCGAGGAAATCCTTCAGGCGCTTTTTTTCGCCGTCCGCTTGCGGCGAGGTGCCGGCAATCGATGTGAGCACGGCTACGGCGGTTTTTCTCGGCGCCGATTTCATCAATCACCCGTGTATCGCTTCAACAGCTCCGATTTGAGAACCTTTCCCATCTCTCCTCTGGGCAGCTCGTTCAGGATCGTGACTTTCCTGGGATACTTATAATGGGCCAGGCGCTCCTTGCAATAGGCAATGATCTCTTCTTCGGTTGCCTCAGCCGAGGCTTTCAAAGTGATAAAGGCCGCAATCTCTTCGCCCAGGTCGGCATCGAGGACCCCGGCGACAGCGGCCTCGGCGACCGCCGGATGAGATATGAGAACCGCTTCCACCTCTTGAGGGAAGACGGAATAGCCGCCGCGGAGAATTCTATCCCGCTTTCGCCCGACGAGCCGAACGAACCCGCCCGGCAGAACGGCGCCGAGATCGCCGGACCGGTACCAGCCATCGCTCAGGACTTCTCGCGTCTCGTCCGGATGGTCGAGATAGCCGTCCATGGCCGAGGGAGACTTGATCCACAATTCGCCCACTTCGCCGTCCGGCAACGGCCTCCCCTCTTCATCGACCACTTTTATCTCGACGCCGGGCATGAGCCTGCCCGCGGCGCCGGGCAACGCGTCAACGTCTTCGGCGGTGTAGGAGATCGTCCGCGGCACTTCGGTTGCGCCATAGCCGCACAGGATCCTGACGCCGGTATTCTCGTGCCAGTCACCGCAGAGCGCGGGCGAACACGGCGCGGCCCCGGAAGTCGCGACGCGAAGGCTCGAGAGATCAGAGTTAGAAAACAGAGGAGAAGCGAGCAGCCGGCGAAACATCGTCGCGACGCCGGGAAAAATCGTCACGCGATGTTTCTTGATCGCCGCAAAAACGGCCTCGGGGGTGAAGTGCTCGAGTAACACCGCCGTTCCGCCGAAGAGGAGCGGCGCAAGCAGCCCAGCGTACATTCCGTAGTTGTGGGAGTAGGGCAGAACCCCCAGGACCACGTCCTCATCGCTCAGGTCCATGACCACTCTCCCCCACAGCCGAGTGCCGAAGAGCACGGCTTCGTGGCTGAAGACGGCGCCTTTGGGCCGACCGGTGCTTCCGGAGGTGTATACAATGACCGCCGGTGCGGTCGCATGCGTAGGCGTGACCCACGAGCCTTCCTCGATCTGCACGTCGTCGATGACACATTTCGGCCGGAGATCGGCAAGCAGGTCGCGAAGCTCTTCTGTTTTAAGTTCCGGGTTGAGCGGCGCGGCCGTGGCGCCGACTTTAAGCGCGCCCAATAAAGCGACGACAAAGCTCCAACGGTTTGGAATCAGGATGGCGACCCGGTCACCGGGTCCAACCGATTGCTTAGCGAGATGTCGAGCGAATCCGGAGGCGCGCCGCTCGAGCTCGCTCCAGGTGAGAGCGCCGTCGTCCCAAACCAGCGCAGCCTTTTCACCCAATCGGCGCGCGTTGGTCTCCAGGAAATGGGCGAAATTTTCTACCATGGCCCCACCCCCCGATGTTTATCGGAGCTTCAGCCGCCGGCGGGCTCCAAACCGGTCAAGCGCGCCAGGGCCCGGCTCACGTAGACTTTCACCATTCGCTTCCGATACCAGTAATCCAGATCGGCATTGTCCAGCGGGTGAGATATTTTCGCCGCCGCATCGGCGACGGTTTCGATCAACTCCTTGGTGATCTTTTTACCTTGAAGCAATGTCATCGCTTCGGGGACAACCTTCGGCGCCGACGCCACCGCGGTCAGCACGACTCCCGCGCGGCGGCACT
Organism: uncultured Syntrophobacteraceae bacterium; assembly: GCA_964404195.1. GTDB lineage: Bacteria > Desulfobacterota > Binatia > UBA9968 > UBA9968 > JAJPJQ01. Next base: position 4,940 of record CAYOJC010000023.1, on the reverse strand, counting down.
CACCCTGTTTATCGAGTTCCGTGGTGGCGGCCACTCCCAAGATCGGAAAGTCGAATGAGCCACGGCGGCGCAATTTCAAATAGACGTTGCTCAGAGTCAACGCTTCTTTGGGAATGAGCAATCCTTTCAGCACTTCGTCTTGAGCCTTGGCCGAGTAGTTGATGCCGTCGTCGCGGTATAACTCTTCGAGCTTGACTCGTCGCTCGCCTTGCTTGCTTACCAGGACAGCCACCGCTCCCAGACTCACTAGCACCGGCGCGGTGTCCGATGACGCGATCGCCAGGCACTTCTCGCTGCCGGGCGCTACCAAACAGATCTGGCCGTCCTTTTTCATGCAGAAGCCGACAGCCTGGCGCCAGAAGAAAGTTTGATCGTAGTAGTTGCAGCGCGTATCGACGAGGACGTTGCCGCCGATGGTGCCCATGTTGCGCAGTTGCGGCGTGGACACCGATTCCGCCGCATGCGTGAGAGCGGGTAAGCGCTTCGCGATCACGCGATGGCGCGAAACCGCCGTCAGGCTTTCGCCGGCGCCGATCCAAAGGCCGTCTTTGGTCTGACGAATTCCCTTAAGCTCGCGCAAGCCTCTCAGCGACACCAAATGGCGCGGCGTAAACTGTCCCCGTTTCATCTTCGGATAGACATCCGTGCCGCCCGCCACCGCCATGGCGTCGGGCCCCAGCTCCGCCAGCGCCTTGGTCGCTTCTCTCAAGGAGCGCGGCCTGACGTAATTAAATTCCGGCAGTCGCAACATGATTTAACTCTTTTGCTCCACTTGCACACCCTGGCCCGGCTGCCACTTGAGCGGCGCGGGAAAATCGAACTTTGGAATCGACACGGCTTTCAACCGTCCCTCGAGCGCTCGTAATATTTTGTCCGGCGTAATCGGAACCTCATGGATCCTCACTCCGATCGCATCGTACACGGCATTCGAAACCGCGGGGACCACGGGTAACAGCGGTCCCTGTCCCGCCTCTTTCGCCCCGTAGGGTCCTTCCGGGTCGATGGTTTCAACCAGAATCGTTTCGATCTCCGGTGTTTCCAGCGTGGTCGGGCTCTTATATTCCAAGATGGAAGGAATTTTATGGAGGCCGTTCTTGCGGAAGATCTGCTCTTCCATCAAGGCCTCGCCCAATGCCATGTAGACGCTGCCTTCGGTCTGGCCCTCGACGAGCAATGGATTGAACGCCCGGCCGCAATCGTGGGCGATCCAGACCTTGTCGATCTTGATCTCTCCGGTCTCGCCGTCGCAGTGCAGTTCGACGATGGCCGTCGAAAAGCTGTACGCCGGCGTCGGGCCGACGCCGGAACCTTTGAACTCCCGGGGGTTCTTGGGCGGCCAATAACTGCCGGTGGCGCCCAGCGTGCCGTGTTTTCCCTCCGCCTTGACCACGCACTCGGCGAAGCTTATGCCGCGCGTCGGCAGACTTGCGCTGCGAACCTGCCCTTCGGCGAACTCGAGATCGTCTGCGGGCACCTCGAGCGCTTCGCTCGCCGCTTCGAGCAGCATCAGTTTGAGTTTGCCGCAAGCCTGAATGGTGGCATTGCCCGTCATGATGGTAACCCGGCTGGAATAACTGCCGAGATCCACCGGGGTGAGATCCGTATCGGCGGTGACGACGCGGATATCGACGGGATCTATGCCGAACTCTTCGGCGATCGCGTAGACAAGAATCGAATCCGATCCCTGGCCGATGTCGGTGGAACCGCAGAACACCGTGACGCCGCCGCTGCGGTCGAGCTTGATCTGCACGCCGGAGTGCGGCATGTCGTTCCGATAAATCGGCAAACCCGCGCCGGTGATATAAGCGCTGGCGGCGAAGCCGATACCGTGGCCGAAGGGTAGCTTGCGGAACTTCTTCTTCCAGTCCGCCCGCTCGGCGACCTTCTCGATGCATTCGCGCAGACCGCAGCTGCTGATCTGGAGACCGTTGATGGTTACCGAATTGGCCTCGACGAGCTGATTGAGCCTGAGATCGAGGGGATCGATGCCGAGCTTCTCGGCGATCTCATCCATCTGAATTTCCTCGGCGAAGCGCGGCTGGGGCGTGCCGTGGCCGCGCTTGGGCCCGCACGGCGGTTTGTTGGTAAAAACGCGCACGCCCTCGAATTTGTACGCGGGCACTTTATACGTCACGGTTTGCAGCGCGCCGGTATAGTAAACGGACGCCAACCCGTAGCTGCTGTAGCCGCCGCCGTCGAGAAAAGTCTTATACTGCATCGCCTGGATCGTGCCGTCGCTTTTCACGCCGGTTTTCGCCCACATCTTGACCGGATGTCTGCCGCGATGGACATAGAAGCATTCCTCGCGCGAGAGGGTGAATTTGACCGGCCTTCTCGTAATCATCGACAGCTTCGCGGCGCAGATCTCGTGCGAAAAGGGATCGCTCTTGCCGCCAAAGCCGCCGCCGACGGGCGTCGCGATCACGCGGATGCGGCTGGCCGGAAGCTTGAGCACCTTGGCCAGGGCGCGATGCAGATAGTGCGGCGTCTGGGTAGAGGACCAGAGCGTGAGCTTATCGTCCGCGCCGTAAGAACCGACCGCGCAGTACTGCTCCATCGGCAAGTGAGTATTGCCCTGATAAAAGAAGGTTCCCTCGAAAATATGATCAGAGCGGGCGAAGCCGCCTTCGATATCGCCGAATTCGAGCGACACCGCTTTTTGCACGTTGGCGCGCCGGTTCCAGGTGTGGATCCGCTGACTCTCTTCCGTTGAAGCCAATGCTTCTTCGATGGAAAGGATCGGCTTCAGAACTTCATATTCGACGTCGATATAGCCCAGCGCCTTTTCCGCCAGGCTCTCGCTTATCGCCGCCACCGCCGCCACGGGATCGCCGGCATAGCGAACCTTATCGACCGCGAGCGCCTCTTCGTCTTCGGTGGACGGCATGATGCCGAACTTTTGCGGCAAGTCTTCGCCGGTGATCGCGGCGTACACGCCGTCGAGCTTGAGCGCCCGCGCGGCGTTCACGCCGAGTACGCGCGCATGGGGATGGGGGCTGCGCAACAGTTTGGCGTATATCATCCGCGGCAGATTAAGATCGTCCGCGTACACCGTTTCGCCGGCGCACTTCGCCATAGCGTCGACTTTGCGCAGCGGTTTGCCGATAACCGACAGGGTCTTTTTTCTCGTCATGGGAGTTCCTTTGCGGCGAGCTCGACGGCCTGGAGGATTTTCGTATAGCCCGTGCAGCGGCAGAGATTCCCCGACAAGGCCTGGCGGATCTCCTCCCGCGTCGGATGCGGATTCTCGTCCAGCAGTGCCTTGGCGGTGAGCAAGATTCCAGGGATGCAGTAACCGCATTGGGCCGCGCCGAGATCGGCGAAAGCATTCTGCAGCCGATGGGGCTTGCCGTTCTCGGTCATTCCCTCCACCGTGACGATCTCGGCATTCTCTGCTTCAACCCCCAGCATCAAACAGGAAAGCGCCGGCTCGCCGTCGATCAACACCGTGCAGGTGCCGCACTCGCCCAGCTCGCAGCCGTGCTTGGTGCCGGTCAGCGCGAGATCTTCGCGCAGCACTTCCAGAAGCGTCTTGCTGGTCTCGAACGCGACCTCTTTGGTCTCGCCGTTTACCCGCAGTTTGAGCAGTTGCTTCATAATTTGAAAAACCTTCTCGCCTTAAGTTCAAATCGCGGCAGCGTACCCGGAGCGACCACCTCCACCTCGGGCCGCAGCCCGAGGCGGTCGCGGAACCGGCGCGCCACTTTCTCGTCGAGGGATGGGATCGCGGCGCAATCCGCCCTGGGCTCCAGCGTCAGCTTCAACTCGCGCATCTCGCCGCGCGCGAAAGTCTCGACTTTGAACTCCTCGATTTCGGCAAACTCCCGCATGATGTTCTCGATGGCGCTGGGAAAGATATTGACGCCACGCACGATCAGCATATCATCCACACGTCCCAGAACTCCACCATCCAGACGCAAAAAGGGCCGGCCGCAGGGACAGGGCCGATAGCTCGGCTGAACCAGGTCTCCCGTGCGATAGCGGATCACCGGGCTGCAGATCCGTCCGAGATTGGTCATGATCAACTCGCCCCTGTCTCCCTCTTTTACCGGTTCCCCGCTTTTCGGGTCGATCACCTCCGCGATGAATTCACGCTCGTTGACGTGGACGCCGCCGGCGTGAGTCAGGCATTCGAAGCCCCATGGGCCTACTTCGGTCGCGCCCGGATGATCGAAGCACTGCGCGCCCCAGGCCTCTTCGATGCTCTTCTTCGTGCTCGGGATGCTCGCGCCGGGCTCGCCGGCGTGGATCGTGATCCGCACGTGAGATCCTTTCGCCAGATCGATTCCCGCCTTTCTCGCCTCGGCGGCCATGTGCAGCGCGTAAGTAGGCGTGCACACCACCACGGTGGCCCGATAGTCCAAGATGGCATTGATTCGCTGAATGGTCGATTGCCCGCCGCCCGAGATCGCCAGCGCGCCGACCTTTCGCGCCCCTTCCCAGCCGGACCAAAATCCAATGAAGGGTCCGAAGGAAAAGGCGAAGTAGACGCGATCGCCCGAGTGAACGCCCGCCGCTCGAAAGATCGCCTCCCAGCACTCCGCCCACCACTGCCAGGACTCCTCGGTGTCGAGCCAGTACAGCGGCTTTCCCGTGGTGCCGGAGGTCTGGTGGATGCGGATGTAGCGCTCCAGCGGAAACGTAAGGTTGCTGCCGTAGGGTGGGTGAGCCGACTGGTCCTGAGCGAGCTCGCTTTTCGTCGTGAAAGAAAATTTCTTGAATTCTTCCAACGACCCGACGTCGGAAAAGCCGTTGTTGAGCAGCTTTTGCCGGTAAAATTCGTTCGTCGCAAGCACGGCCGCAAGCATCCGGCCGAGTTTCTCGAGCTGATGCGCCGCAATCGATTCTCCGCTCGTCAAAGCCGTCATGAAATTTTTAAGGTCTTTCTATTCACCGTCGAGTAGAGAGGAGGCGCGCCGCTGTGCAGGTCAGTGACTTCC
>CAYOJC010000022.1:0-52506 GCA_964404195.1 uncultured Syntrophobacteraceae bacterium | reverse complement strand
CATAAGAGAATAAGAGGACTCGTGTGTTCGGCAACTTGACATCCACATAGCAGCAGCAAGTCTCTCTTTGGTCGGGAAGTAAAAGAGTCATAAGAGAATAAGAGGACTCGTGTGTTCGGCAACTTGACATCCACATAGCAGCTTGTCGAAGGGCCTCTCGCCTGTTTATTCACGAGCACGAGACACGATCACCCTTCGACTTTGCTCAGGGTGGTGAACTTGTCGAACCACGAACACGGCTTTTTCTTCGCGCCTCACGCCTCCAAAACAAAATCGAACTTCCCTACCCGGGCACTTCCTGAGTCGCGCAGAGTCATCACGAGTTTCGGATTGAAAATTCCGTCTCTTTTATTCTCCGGCTCGCCGGGAAAGTAGAGCTGGGTGGTGAGAACCGGCCGGTTCGGCGCCTGCACTCTCACGTGGAAGTGGCGCGTGCGTCCGGGATAGAGTCCCGGCACGATCGTCTCCAGCCGGTACTTTCCGGCGCCGTCGGTAAACTGGTGCCCGCGAAGCCTGAAGCCGGCGTTGTCGTACTCGCCACGCGAATCCGCCTGCCAGAAGTCGACGAGAACTTTTTCGATCGGCTTGCACTTCGTCGAGCGCACGTAGCCCTCGAGAATAATTTTCGTGCCCTGGATGCCCGGCTCCAGCAGCGACTTGCGCTCGGGCGAGCGGGGCTTGAAAAAAGGCCCCGGCGTTTGCTCCGGCGTCACGTCGTCCGCATCGCCGCAAGCCGGCGTCGCCTCCAACTCACGCGCTGCCGCAAGGGCGTCCAGGTCATATAAAAGAATCGGCGCCGCCAGCGCAGCGCCAACAAACTCCCGCCTCGTCATTCCGAAATCATTTTCTTGTTCCATAATTCTATTTTGCACGCCATGAGCTTCTTTACAATGACCGGACTTCCCAGAACGTTTCTATATCCTTTATCCTTTTACCGAAGGCAAGATTGTCAAGATTCGAAAGCCTTCTACGACTCAACAATTTCGCAAAGTAAAAACAGGTCAAGCGTTTCAGCGTCTTACATTCCGACATCTTTGCCTGTAACTCAATCGGTCTTCCGTGAATAGGCGGTCTCCGCGGATGTAATGAACTCCAACAGCGCCGCGCGCCGGGCGGCTGCTTGACACAGCGAACCGTGGCGGACTAGGCTCCGCGACAAGGACTACCAGAGGGAGGTTGCTGCCATGGCTGAGTCATTGGAGAGTTTTAAAAGCTATATCGGCAAAAAGGAAACGGCCACGGACGTGGTTACGGCTTCGGCGATGTTAAAGTTCGCCGCCGCGTTGGGACAGGAAAATCCGCCAATGGACAAAGGCGCGCCGATTCCACCCGGATGGTACAGCGCGTTTTTCCCGCCGTCGCACCGGCCTTCACAGATGCGGGTGGATGGTCAGGCCTCCGGCGGCGGCATCGTGCCGCCTATTCCTTTGCCGCGCCGCCGGATCGGCGGCACCCGCGTGGCGTTCCACGAGCCGCTGAGGATCGGCGACGAAATCACACGGGTCACTGAGATTGCCGATATTCGAATCGACGACGGGCCGAACGGAGCCATGGCGACCGTCGTCGAGCGCAACAGCATTTCGAGCAGCCCGCGGCCTCTGCGTCGTGGAAGAACGCGATATGGTCATGCTCAGCGAAAAGAGGGCCGAGGCCGCGCCTTCGACTCCGCCCGCGGCTCCCGCCGAGGCGGCCTGGCGGCAGATGATCGAGCCCAATCCGCCATTGCTCTTCCGCTTCTCGGCGATCCGGTTCAACAGCCACCGGATCCACTACGACCGCGACTACGTCACCAAGGTCGAAAAGCTTCCTGGTTTAGTCGTGCAGAGCTCGCTCGTATCGCAGCTGATGATCGAGATGTGCCGCAAGGAGCTGCCTGCGCAGCGGCTGGGCTCGTTCGATTTTAAAGGCTTTCGCCAGATTTACGATACCGGCAGTTTCACGATAGCCGGAAACCCGTCGGCCGACCGGCGCGAGGCTCAACTCTGGGCGCTGGACGGCGAAGGCAGACTTGCCATGACCGCGACGGCTAAGTTTGCCGCGTGAGAATTGCAACGGCCATGCTCCCTTGATCTCCGTGGCCAATTAAATTAGCTCTATTCTTATGACCCGACGTGAATTGTTGAAAACTTTTCTGGCGGCAGGTATCTGGACTGCCTTCAAAGATTTTGCGTTTGCCGCGCAGGCGGTGACCAACAAAGACATCCAGGACATGCAGAAAAATTGGAAGGCGCTGCTGGCCGACGGCTTCAAAGTTCCGCTGCCCTCGGAGCCGCTGAAGCTTTCGAAAGACGAATGGCGCAAGCGTTTGGATGCCGCGCAGTTCGATATCCTGCGCGAGGAAGGCACGGAGCGGCCGGGATCGAGCCCGTTGAACGCGGAGAAGCGGCCGGGCGTGTTTGTCTGCGCCGGCTGCAACCTGCCGCTTTTTACCTCGGCGATGAAATACGAGAGCGGCACCGGCTGGCCGAGTTTTTTCACGACGATTCCCGGCGTGTTCGGCACCACAACGGATTACAAATTGATCCTGCCGCGAACGGAATATCACTGCATCCGCTGCGGCGGCCATCATGGCCACGTCTTCGACGACGGCCCGCCGCCGACGGGAAAACGCTGGTGCAACAACGGCGTGGCTCTCAAATTCATCCCGAAAACTACAGGCCGGTGAAAACGCTCATATGCTTCGTTGTGCTGGCCCCGCTTCGCGTCAACGTACTGGAATAAGTACGCCTCCGCTCGCGAACCCTCGCATGCCTCGCCTCTGGAACGTTTTGACCGGCCTGGAAGAGAGCTTTTTGAGGGTAAGATCTAAGGCGTATGCTATCTCCTGATTAGAACCATTTTCCGGTGCGGGATTCCGGCCTCCATGAAGACCCGGCCGGCCGAGCGGAAGCCCAGCTTTTCGTAAAAGCCGGCAACAGGAACCTGGGCGTGTAGGTAAATCAGCTTCGCCCGGCGCCTGCGCGCCAACTCGATAGCCCGTTTTAACAGCGCCTTCCCTACTCCTTTGCCGCGATAGCTTTTAAGCACGGCCATGCGCCCGATCTTCGCTCTGGCGTTAGCGATGACAAGCCGGGCGGTTCCTACGGTTTTTTCATCGACGGTGGCTAAAAAGTGGATGGCTTTCCGATCGTCCTGGTCGAGCTCTACTTCTTCCGGCACCCCCTGCTCACGGACAAAAACACGTAGGCGGATAGAAAAGGCTCGCTTCAGCTCTTTTTGGGAGACAACCCTTCGGACCCGCGTCATTCACGTTATGAGAGGAAGCGCGTCACTTCAAAATCTGCTCTGCAAATTGCGCCGAAGGCAGTCTCACTTTCGTGTACTTGTCCTCCAGGTGATTTCTGACCTTGTGGTATTGCTCGATGGTGAGCACGTCTTTCGCCGCCTCGACGCCGTGCTCCTGTAGCCATTTGGTGTCCACGTCGAGCCGGCGCGTCGACTGGTGCATCACCTTGACGTAAAGCTCCTGCCCTTCTTTCGACAATAGCCAGTTGACGAAAACTTTCGCCGTGTTCGGATGCGGCGGCGCCTTGACGATGCCGATCACGCCCGAGCCGTTGCTCGACGGCAGCCCTTCTTTTAGCTTCGGGAGTTCCTTGATCGGCAGGTCGGCGGCGATAAATCCCTCCAGCGTGTAGAAGCTGACGCCGAGAGCGATGGCGAGCTTGCCTTTCGCCAGCGCGTCGGCCAATTGCCGCTGGTCGCGGCTGACGAACAAATCCTGCGCGACAAGCTTTCTAAGATAACCCTCGCCCTTCACGTCCCAGAGAAATGACCAGATCGATTGACCCGAGCCCGGAGTTCTCGGATCGAGAAACCCGAGCTTCCCTTTCCACTTGGGGTTGAGGAAATCGTCCAGCGCGCGAATCTCCTCGGCTTTTACCATCGACGTGTTGTACCAAAAGCCGCCGGTGCCGGCGTCGGCGATAAAAGAATAGAGGAATCGTTTCGTTTTGACGTTGTCCTCCCAGATGTGCCCGCCCCACCAATTTTTTTCATCTTTCACCTCGGGGAGAATCAAATTCGGCGGCAACGGCTCGGCCATGCCGTCTTCCACGAGCGACTCGTACGTGCCCGAGCCGCCGATGAAGACGTCGAAGTATTTAACTCCGGCCTTCTGCTCGGAGGCGATCCGGCTCGCGTTTTGCGGGCCGCGCGCGGGGAATAGCTCCATGTCGATGCCGAACTTGGGCTTGAAGACGAGCTCCAATTCTTTTCTAAGCTCGGGCCGCGCCGGAATGCCGACGACGATCTTGCCTTCTTTTTTCGCCTCTTGCAGAGTCCTCTCCCAATCTTTCTTCCAGTCGGTTTGCGCGCGCGCGTCTCCAACCGTCACGAGAAAAGACAGAACGGAGACGGCGAGCCAAAAAATGCTGCGCGGCATTCGGATCGATGCAAGCATGTTCTTCTCCTTACTTCAGAATCTGCTCGGCAAATTTTCCCGCGGGCGCCCTGACCTTGGCATATTTATCTTCCAAATGGTTCCTCACGCGGTTGTACTCTTCCAGCGTAAGCGTGTCCTTGGCCGCCTGCGTGCCGTATTCGACGAGCCATTTCGTGTCCACGTCGAGCCGGCGCGTGGAGGACTTCATCACCTTGCCGTATAAATCCTGTCCCTCTTTGCTGAGGAGCCAGTTGATAAAGAGTTTAGCCCCGTTCGGGTGCGGCGGGTTCTTCACGATGCCGACGATGCCGAAGCCGTTGCTCGCCGGCAATCCTTCCGCGGGAGTGGGCAGCTGCTTGACCGGCAGGCCGGATTTTAAAAAAGGCTCGTATTGCGAATGGCCGGCGCCGATACTTATGGCGAGCTTGCTCTTGGCCAAGGCGTCGGCGACCTGGCGCAGGTCGCGGCTCACGAAGAGATCCTGCTGCACCAGCTTTTTTAGATAGGCCTCTCCTTTGATCTCCCAGAGAAACGACCACAACGACTGGCCCGAGCCCGGAACGCGCGGATCGCTGAGGCCGATTTTCCCTTTCCATTTCGGATTTAGAAAATCGTCGAAAGAGCGCAGCTCTTCCGGTTTGGCGAGCGTCGGGTTGTACCACAAGCCTCCGGTGCCGACTTCCGCGATGAATGAATAAAGGAAACGCCTGGTGCTGACGTTGTCTTCCCAGATGTGGCCGCCCCACCAGTTCTTCGGATCTTTCACCTCGGGCAAAATCATGTTGGGCTCGATGGGCTCGATCATGCCGTCATGCGCGAGCGTGACGGCCGTGCCCGTGCCGACGACGAGCGCGTCGAAGTAGCGCACGCCGGCTTTTTGTTCCGAGGCGATTCTATTTGCGTTTGCCGGTCCCGGCGCCGGCACCAGCTCGATCTCGATGCCGAATTTTTCTTTGAACGCCGTCTCCAATTGTTTTCTCAATTCCGCGACGGGAGGGATGGCGACAACGACCGTTCCTTCTTTCTTCGCCGCCGCAATGGTCTTTTCGTAATCCGATTGCGATGCGACTTTCTGTTCGGCGGCGGGAAGGTAGCCTAGGGAGATAAAAAAGAGGAAGAGGGCCAACAGGACGCGCCGGAAATTGAACATTGTTTTCAGCAGTTGAATCGCGCTGTCTCCACGAACACGATCACGAGCACGATTTACGTCCAGCCCCTGGTCCAACGCTCACCCTTTTTGATTTTATCGGCATAGTATCTCCATTCGGCGGAAGGGTAGGCGGGGCCGGTTTCTCCTCGAATGGCAAAAAGCTTCTTGCGACTGGCCGCCAGCTCTTCGAGAAAACCTTCGTCGGTGCCGGAAAACCCCAGCAGATGGGCGATGGCCTGAATCTTTGCCGCCCGCTCCATGCGAAGCGCCTGCATGGATGCCTCATCAATAGACTTCCCGACTGTCACAATGCCGTGCCCTTTGATCATGATCCCTGGGGCTTTATCGAGCGCCCGCGCCAGGTCCGCGCCTTCGGCTTCATCGAGAATGTAGATGGGCCTCGGATAGATCGGCACGCCTTGTCCGAAATTGAACGATTGCATGTGCACGCACGACACCGGCTTGTCGGCCAGGCTGAGCGCGACGCACATCGGCGCGTGAGAGTGAACAATGGCGTTGACGTCCGGCCTCGCCTTGAAAATCCCCGTGTAGATCGTCGACTCGCGCGGGATCGTCCCCACGCCTGAAATTTTTTTGAGCGAGTAGTCGAAGCGCACCAGCCAGTCTTTTTCCCCCGCTTCCTCAGGCCGCCGGAACATTTGCACGGCGATGCCTTCTTTTTCCGGCAGACGGACGCCGACGTGGCCCCAGATATCGCCGATCTCCCACTCCAAAATCTCCGCGGCGATTTTTAACTCCTGCTCGGCGAGCTTGCTCGCGAATTTTCCTTTTGTCGTTCCCCGATGTTTGGTTCTTTTCATTTTCCCCCCGGTTTAAGAGACGGCCTTTTGCTTGGGCGCGAAGCCGGCCGGATTTTCTTTTTCCGCCGTCTCCGTCAGGTAGTCGAACTGCTGGCGCCAGTGAATGCCCGAAGGCATAAGCTCCGCAAAGCAATCGATGTGCGGGAAGCGGTTTCGCTTTTGGTCGCGTACGAGATGCGGCGGCTCTTTTCCTTCTTGCGCCGCCTTGACCGTGCTGAGCAGAAATTTTCTGAGAGCGATCACCGCCTTGTCGCTGACGCCGAGATGCTCCTTGCTCCGATCGAAGATCGGTCCCATGCTCTCGGTGGCGCACGCATCGTGGTTGAGAAAATCTTCGATGCCGGTGTAGTTGACCGTCTTCTGCATGTCCCGGTCCTGAAGATAATGATTGCGCGCGTTGCGGATGCGCACGTAGCCGGGGCCGATCTGTTTCCGGCGGTGCACTTCCTCCTCGGTGACGGGACGGTTTCTTCGGAAACCCATGTCGTAGCGCCACGCGCGCGTGTCGTCGAACGGGACATACATGTGGATCTCATAGCCGTCGAGATCTCCCGGCGGGCGTCCGGCGGGAACGCAGCCATAAACGGGCAAGACGAAGCTCGACAACCTGACGTATTGTTGGCCCGGTCCGGATTTCCGCGTCGCGACGAGCCGCACGCCGAAGTCGGTCTCTTCGGTTTCGTACACCGGCGACGGATCGAGGCGCCAGATCGCGCGCGCCGGCCCCGGCGTGAAGGTCTGGTGCAGCAAGGATAGATGGGAAGAATCGCACTCGCCTTCGAGCCCCTGGAGATAGTTGCATTCCAGCAGCGCCTTGGTGACGTAGGTCTGATTCAAAGGAACCTGCATCCATTCATAGTTGGGGAAGAGCGGCATTTTTTCGCGCGGCCCGAGATAGGCGTAAATAACGCCCGCGGCCTCGCGCGTCGGATAGGCGGTCTGGCGAACTTTAGTCTTGAAGTCGCTCTCGGGAGGCTCGGCCGGAGTGTCCAGCACGTTGCCCTCCACGTCGTACTTCCAGCCGTGATAGACGCAGCGGAGCCCGCACTCCTCGTTGCGCCCGTAGAAGAGAGAAGTCCCGCGATGCGCGCAGTGCTCATCCAGCAGACCGATGCGCCCCTTGCTGTCGCGAAACGCGACCAGCTCTTCGCCGAGGAGCCTCACCTGGACCGGCGGCGAATCCGGCGCCGGAATTTCTTCGGACAAAAGCGCGGGAATCCAGTAGCGCCGCATCAGCTCGCCCATCGGCATGCCCGGCCCCGTGCGCGTCAGCAAATCGTTCTGCTCCTTAGGAAGCATCGTGATTTCTCCTTGTCGGAAACTCGGGTTCGGAGAGATCCTTCACTGCGTCAGACTGTGTGAAAACGCGCCGTTCGCCTCTCGACCCAGCTCAGGACGAACGGCTAAGCGGTCAATTAATGTATCTCACCCCGTTCGTGGTGAGCCCGTCGAACCATGAACGGGGTTTTCACACAGTCTGGCGTTCAGGATGACAAACGTGAATTGAGTCATTCCGAGCACTGCACTCCTGTCATGCTGAGCCCTTCGACTGCGCTCAGGATAAACTCCGCGAAGCATCTCACTTTGGACGCCTTCCAAAGAGTTCAGTTAAATTCCTCAAAAATTGCTACGTCTCCAGCGTGGACGCGGCGAAGATATCCTTATAAGCAAGCTCCGAGCGGATCATCCCCTGCTCGTCATTGTCTTTGACGAGCGTGTCGATAGTGCTTTTATTCGCCTCGATGCCGTATTTCCACGGGTCGCCCCAGCGCGCAAACTGTTCTTTGAGCCGCTCGCGCAGGTACACGACGGAAAACCCGCCACGCTCGCTCAGGATGTCATCGTACGCCATTTTCTTCGCCTGTTCGAAAGCAACGTAGAGTTTGCCGGCGAGATCGGGATACGCGCGGTCGAGTTTTTTGCTCATGACGATGATATGCACCGGCGTAAAGATGCCGGTTTCGCGATAGAGCTTGTCATCTTCTTCGACGTAGTTGGGAAAAAGCCTCTTCACCTTCGGGCTATTTTCGAGCCTGTCGGCGAGCTTGGCGTCGGAGATGTCCGTGACGATGGCGTCGACTTCACCGTCGAGCAGGCGATCGACGGCGCTTTTTTGCCCGTCCACGTAGTCGATCTTCGTAACCTTGTCGTAGTTGGGAAAAACTTCTTTGATTTGCGCCACCCATGTCATCCTGGAGATATCGACGCCGTGCCTGTGCTTCAACAGCCCGCGCACCCAAACGCTGATCGCCGTGCGGTACTGGCGCGTGCCGATGGTTTTGCCTTCCAGATCCTTGGGAGAATCGATTCCCCGATCGGCGCGGCAAAAAATATATGGATAGACCGGCTTTCTTTTCGAGAAGACGGGAAGACCGATCAGCTCCCACCCGGCGTCGATGGCCGGAAGGAAATAACCGAGATTCAAATCGCAAAGGCCGAAGTCGCCTTCTCTAAGCTTAGGATTGTCCTCGAAGACCATCGAAGTAGTTTTGACCGGCTTGAGCGTGACGCCTTCGATCTTCACCCTGCGCTCGAAAAAAGGCATCGTGATGTCGTAGCGCATTTCGGGAAATGCGATTTCCAATTCGTTCGCCATGTTTGGTGCCCGCGAGGCCCTCATAACCCTAGCACTAATTGCTTGTCAAGTTAGAGTTGAGCTAGCTTTTTGAATCGTCCTTCGGCGCGGCGATGCGCTCGCGCTCCATCTTTTTCCCGGTCTCGTAGTAGCGGCCCTCGATCGCCAGTCGTCCCGCTTCTTTTTCCGCCTCCGACCACCAGCCGAGATCATAGCCGTACCAAGGAGTCCGCAGTTGCAGCGGCGGCAAGCCCAGCTCGCGCCAGATGGGAATCACGCTCTCCATGATGTCTTTGGGCGGCAACGACACCGGAGGATAGGGCCACTTCCGCGTCGCATCCATGAGCATGACGGATACTCTCATCTCCGGCTCTTTTGTCTGGAAGCCGCCGGGGTCGCCGGTGCCGGGCGGAAATGCCGACCAGTCCGCGGAAACCAGTCCCATCCGCTTGACCTTCATGTCCCTGTGCGGCTGCAAACGATACGTGATCGCCCACACGATAGACTCGGTGTCCCGGGGGTCGATGTCGTCGTCCACGACGACGATCATCTTGCTGCGGATCACAGGCGAGCTTGTGGCCGCCTCGAAGATTGCGGCCACCTCGCCTTCTTTCGGATTACTTACTTGAATGCAGCAAAGCCCCCAGCCGCCGCTCGATTCGTTGTAGCCGATGTCCTTGACGCATTCGAAGCCGCGGCCGCGGAGATAAGAAAGCCCGTTTCCTTCGCTCCCGACCGTCCGTATCTTGCTGGATTCGGAAGGGGGAAACTGGCTCAGCATGGTCACCCACAGGGGATTTTTACGGTGCGTGATGCAGGTGATCTCGAAAATCGGGTTCCATTGCTGCGGATCCATGTAGCCAGTGAATTCGCCGAACGGCGCCTCGGGCTCGAGCACATCGGTGCGGAGAAATCCTTCGATCACGATCTCGGCGTTGGCCGGCACTTCGATGTCGACCGTTTTCGCTTTCACCACCGGCACCGGCTCTCCCGCCAGCCCGCCGGCGACGGCGTACTCGTCGACGCCGTACGGGATTTTTATGACCGACGCATAAGCGACGTTGGGCGGCGCGCCGATCACAACCGCGGCCGGCATCGGCTTGCCGGTCTTCCGCCATTTCCGCCAGTGCTGGGAGATATGCTGGCCGCCGCCCGCGTTCATCCCGAGCCGGGTGCGCGATTTCACCATACCGCGGTACGTGCCGATATTTCGGATGCCGGTTTCGGGGTCTTTGGTGATCCACTGGCTGCAGGTGGTAAACGGAGCGGCGTCAAAACCCGGTGTCGAGATCGGTATGGGAAATTCCTCCAGGCCCATGCCGGCCTGATCGAGCTCGTCTTTCATGTGCACCTCTTCGTGCACAGGACCGCTCGGCGCCATGACCGGCTCGATCGGGTTCTCGCGCGCCTTCGTCCATTTCTCGGTGATCTTATCGGGATCGCACTGGAGGCCGGCGCCATAAATCCGGCGCGAGCCCGCCAGGCATGCCACCACGACGGGAATGGAGAAATTCCGCCCCGACAAATCCGTCACGTTGGTAAATAGAAAAGCCTTTCGCTCGGCCTCCGGCAGGCCGCGAAACTGCAGACGGACGAGAGGATTCAACTCGGTATCTTTGTTGATCCTACGATCGACCCGCACCAACAGGCCCGCCGCATCCAGCGCGGCGAGATGCTCGCGCACGTCTTTGAAATAGGGCATCGGACAAAACTCCTTTCGTCGAACGCTTGCGAGCGGGCCGTCAAGGGAAACTAATGGCTGCTTGCCGGATGCAAGCGGAAGCCGAGCGCGCGCGCCAGCAGCAAGAGCGCCACAAGAAGAAAAACGATAAAGAAGCCGATCACGGCGGCGCGCTCCATGTTCGCATCTGCTATGGCATCCAGCATCAGCAAAGAAATCGTCCGCGACCGGCTCGTCGAGAGGAAGACCACGGCGGGAATCTCGCGCACGGCCGCGATGAACATGATGATTCCGACGGACATGAGGGTGGGCTTGAGCAACGGAACCAGCACGCGCCGGAAAGTGGCGAACCACGAAGCGCCGGACGTCTCCGAGGCCTCTTCCAGCTCTTTGCTGATCTGCATTACCGCCGCTTTGATGATCTGGCTGCCAAGCGGCAGCTCTTTGATGATGATGGCGAGGATGAGGAGGGAGACGGTTCCGTAAAGAAGCTTGACCCAACTGCCAGAACCGAGCACCGCCCAAAGAAGCGCGAGGCTGATCAGCACGCCGGGCAAAGCCCACGGCACCCACGAGAATACGTCGACCAGGTTGCGGCCGGGAAGCCGCGTGCGCACGATGAAGTAGGCGACAAAAGCATAGAACATCGTGCCAATGATACTGGCGCCGAATCCCAGGATCAGCGTGTTGATGAGAGAGCGAAGAAATATCGGGTCGGCAAACGCAGCCCTCCAATGACGCGTGGTCCAGCGCACCGCGAGGTCGAAGAAGCCGAAGACCTCCATGAACGTTCCCATGACCAGAGTGGCCAACGGGAGCACGATCATCACACCGATAAACAGGACACAGAACGCGAAGGTCACCCAGCGCCACGGGCCGAGGCTGACCGGCCGGACCGAATAGCTGCGTCCTGTCACGATCGTGTACTGCTTCTTGCCGAGGAGAAGTCGTTGGAGTAGCACCAAACCAAAAACGACCAACAGAAGAATACTCGAGAGCGCCGTCGCCTGGCCGTAGAGCGGCGGCTCCCAGTGGATAAAGTCATAGATCCGCGTCGGCAGCACGTAGATGCCGGCGGGGATGCCGAGAACCAGCTCGATCTCGAAAGATTCGAGACTCTTGATAAACCCCAGCGCCGTCGCCGCGAGGATGGCCGGCGCGAGAATCGGCACCGTGATGCGCAGCAAAGTTCCGAAGGTGCTGCTGCCCGAGGTCTGCGCCGCTTCCTCGAGCGCCGCGTCCATGGCTTTGAACGCGGGCGTCATCAGGAGAAATCTCACGGACGTGCTGAACGCCAGGTGGCACCAGATAATTCCCCAGTAAGAAAAAAGATTGAATGGCGCGGCCGAGAGACCGAAGACGTTCATGATCGCCTTGTTGAGGAGTCCCGTATGCGGATCCAGGAGCAGAATCCAGCCCATGGTCATGGGCAAGAGCGGCAGAAAAAATCCCAGCCACAATGCAAACTCGATCACGCCTTTAAACGGCGTGTCCGTGCGCGTCACCACCCAGGCGAAAAAAATCGCCAGGACCGAAGTGATGGCGATCCTGACCGTGGTGAGACTGAACGTGTTCCAAAGAACGGTGAGGAGCGTGCGGTCGCTGAAAGCCGAGATCCAACCTTGAAGTCCCCACGTCGCCGGTTGGCCCGGCCGGCTCAAGGTAAAGCTTTTTATGAAGATCAGCGCGACCGGATACGCCGTGATCAGAATCACGAGGCCGATCAGCGGCAGCAACAGCAGCCAGGTCCAGGAAAATGCCGGCACCAGGGCCTTGGCCGAAAAGAACTGCATGACCCCTGTCTGCCCTTTGAACGGCACCCAGTTTTCTACCTTGCGAAAAGCTCTTTGAGGATTTTTTCCTCCTCGGGGCTTCGCGTCTGAGCTTTCTCGCTGTATCCCGCCCAGTACTTCACGTTGGGTTTGGGAATCGCGTAGGGGTAGAGGTGGTCCGTGGGCACGTCGAGCCTTCTGCTCACGTGCTGCATCGCTTTGCTCCAAAGCGTTTGCCCTTCTTTGGTCAGCACCCAGTTGAGGAACACAGCGGCGGCGTTCGGGTGCGGCGCCTTGTTGATCAGCATGGCAGTGCCGAAGCTCGCGCCGATGTAGGTGCCGACGTCCTTGAAGTCTTCCAAGACTTCGAATTTCAATCCGCGCTGGAGAAGCTGGGCCAAGACCCCGTCGCTGGGAGCGACCAGGATCGCGTACTTGCCCTGTGCGATCCACTCGATCTGCCGGCGCTGGTCGCGATCGACGACGGCGGCCTGCTCGCGCAGCTTCTTATAGTAGTCGGTCGCCTTCTGCGGGCCGAGGGTCTCCCAGATGAAGCGGAAGACCGGGACGGCGGCGCCCGAGACCAACGGATCGTTGATGACTATCTTTCCTTTGAACTTGGGATTGAGCAGCTCGTGCAGCTCGTCGATCTCTTCGCGCTTGACCTGTTTGGGATCGAAGACGATCGGCGCCGATACCTGGCCGACGAACACGAGATCGTAAATACCGTCGCTGTCCGAGAACTCGTGCTTGTTGTCGCGCCAATGCTTGGTGTCGGCGACTTCCGGCAGGATCAGCGCCGGTCTCACGGGGTCGAGCGCCTTCATCGGCTTGAGCTGAAAATTGGCCGTCGTCGGTCCGCCCAGAAAAACATCGGCGCTGAAAATCCCGCCGTCTCTTTCGGTGCCGAGCTTGACCGCCTGCTCGCCGCTCCTTCCGCCCGAATACTCCATGTTGATGTAAGGATGAGCTTTCTTAAAGCCGTCGATCATGGCGTTGCGAATCAGATCTCCCGGAGGTCCCATAACCACGACCGTCCCTTCTTTTTTCGCGCCGGCCAAGACCTTCTCCCAGCGCTCCTGCCACGCCGGCTTGGTTTGTGAGAAACCCGTTTGCAGACGGGTGACGGATGCGAGTCCCAAGGCAACAAAAAATAGAGCGGCAACCAATCCCCAGCGTGAAACTTTACGGTTTGAACTTTTCATGACCTGCCTTTCTTTCTGTATTTGATTTGTAATTCGGAGTCAAAACGCGCCGCACAGCTGCTATTGAAGACGAACTTTGTCAGCCCGATTCCGAGAGTCCCGCTCGTCAGCCAGCCAACTTCGTATGTGTTGGACTTTCGCCAAAATACTGGTCCATGCGGCTCTGTGCGCCCTCCGCCGCCAACGCCTCCTCGAACCAGCGTCTTACTTGCGGATCCTCGTCCTTGTAGTCGATCTGATTCCCGCCCGCGGTTGCATCGCTCATCATTTCCTCGTTTTGCGCGAGATGAAAATGGTGTTTTCTGCTTCCCCATCTCAGAGCCAGATACCGGGCGGGAACGGCGCCGGCATTAAAGTGCTGGTGCCACCACATCTCCGGTGGAACCACGATGCTGCCGGGTTTCCAATCGAAGCGGAGCTTGTCGCCGCCGTCGTGCCACATCAGCGAGTAGCCCTTGCCGTCCAGGATGAGTATATGCGCGCCGGGCCCGTGCCGGTGCGCTTTTTTGTAGAGTCCGACGGCGAAGCGCGAAACGTGGGCCGCCATCGTGTTCCCCGAAAGCTCGAAACAAGTCGTGCTTCCGCCGCCGCCGCGCTCTTTCCAATCGACCAATTGGAGCCGGTTTACGTCCGCAATGAAGTTGCTTTCCCATAGGTTGTTAACCTTCAGGCACGGATCGTAATACATCTTTCCTTTGGGGCTGAAATAATCGGCGACCGGCTGGTACCGGTCTTCGAATACGAATGGATTGTTAAAGACGAAATCCAGATTGTGATACAGATCCATTACCAGCGGAGCGGACGTGCACGCCAAAAAACGCGCCGGCTCGTCGCCCTGGCCGTTATGCAGCTCGTGCCAGGTGTTGAGCGGAGGCGCAAACAGGCTCCCTTCCTGCCACTCGAACGTCTGCTTCGGAGATCCGTCCACCCACACGGTGGTCGCGCCTCGACCTTTCAAGATATAAATCATCTCCTCGTACATGTGCCGCTCGGGCTTGAGGCTCTTTCCCGGCGGTATCTCGCACACGTAAGCGTCGTTGCTCTCGCCCGAGCCCAAAAGATTGATCAGGGCGCCTTTTCCGCCTTTCTGCTCCCACGGCTCGAGGCGAAGGTTGTACACATTTTCGACAAAATAGCCGTCAAGAATAGGGATCCCCTGCGACTCAGCCCAGTCTTTGTAAAAATTCCGTGGATTCATCGTCGGCTCTGACATACAACCTCCCGCTGTCGCCTATTCATCACACGACTCGGTGATGCTTCCGCTCGTCAAGCGATCCTCCTTGAGATCGTCCTGAACGAATCATTTCCGCAGGCCGAGATCTTTGTGGACTTCGTAAAGAAGGTGGAAATCGGCGACTTCGGAAACAGGAACGTCTCTCGAGACGTTCAACGGCTTCCTGCGCTCGTCGATCACCGCGCGAATCTGATCGTCGGTCAGGAAGCCGTTTTCCAGCCACGAAGGAACCATGAGCTCCAGCGTCCGCCGCGCCAGCTCAAGCGGCATTTTCTGCCAGCGCGCGAGAATGGCGGCGGAATCTTCCAGATTATCTTTGACATACTTGATGCCCAGCAGCGTGCCGCGAATCACCGCTTTGACTTCGGCGGGACGGCTTTTCAGGCGTGTCAGAGAGGTGCCGATCGCCGACGTGGGAAACTGCGCGTACGTGGCTGTATTGCCCAGTATGCGTAGCCCCTCCTTTTCCGCGACCAGCGGCGTCGGAAGCTGGGCGATCCCGGCCTGGACCCGGCCTGTTTTGATCGCGCCGATGCCGAGAGATTCGTCGCCAAGGTAAATGAAGTTGACGTCCTTTGCGGGATCGAGGCCGTGCGCCTTCAGCATCGTTCTCAGCAGATGGTCCTGTAATCCGCCGAGGGTTGCTTGTGCGATCGTCTTGCCCTTGAGATCTGCGATCGAGCGAATTTCGGGGTCGGCGAAAAGAAAAAAACTGCCGACGTTGATGAAGGCCACGGCGCGCAGCGGCAGGCCTTGCATGGCCGCGCTGATCACCGAAGTCGACGTGAAAGTGTACGGCACTTCTCCGCTGGTCGCGCCCGCTATGGCGACCTGCGACTTGATCGCCTGGACGCTGGCGGAGATTCCGCCGGGGCGATAATAGCCTTTGGTCTCCGCAACCACCAGCGGCAGGAAATTGGCATTCAAGCTCGGAATGCCGAACACGACGGTTTCCAGCGCGGCAGGCTGCGAGCCTGGCGGAGTTTGGGCTGTAATATGCTGCGGTTGTAGCCCAACCACGACGAGCAAAAAGCCAAAAAACCATCTTGCCGAAATAACGTTGCGCATCACGATCCCTTTCTTGGTTCTAAAAATTTACAAAATACCTACCAGTAATAGCTTTCCGTTATTCCGGATAAATTCACTGGTACCATTAGCCTCTACTTTTTGACGCGGCGGACTTGTACTTTTCCACGAGCCGGTTCCAGGCCTGCGCGATTTTCTTGGCGCTTTCGCTTACTTCAGGGGGAACATGCCTGAAGGGAGGGCGCAAGGGTCCCACGTGACAGTATCCCGCTTCGTTGATCGCCAGTTTCGAAGAGTTTTCACGCCAGAACAGCTCGAACTGAAGTTTGCCTCCGGCCTGCGAGGTCTCGTCGAGCTCGACGCAGATCGTCTTGGCGGTTTCAAAATCGCCGGCGGCGCACGCGTCCAGCAATCGCAACACCGGCCAGGGCCCCATCCAGGCGAAGATCGACCAGCACCCTGCGGCGCCGAGGCTCATATACGGGTGCGTCTGGGCCTGGAAGACAAAAACGCTGATCTTGCCGCGCACAATGTTCATCAATTTCATGAATGAGAATGTGTCGCGATGACTGTCCTTCATGGCTACTATGTTGGGCCGGCTGACGAGCCGGTTGAAGGCATCGACCGGAATGGTAATACGGTGGAGCAGCGGGTTGTGGTAAATCATGACACCGAGCCGTGGAAACTTATCGGCGACATCGAGGTAGTACTGAACCGCATTGTCTACCGTGGAGGGATAATAATGCGGCACGCCGGTCAACACGCCGTCGGCGCCGGCCTCTTGAGCGAAGCGGATCTTGGTCAATGCTTCCCTCGTATTGTACGCGGTGATTCCAATGAAGAGAGGCACCCTTTTGCCTACGACTTCGATGGTTGTCTCGATCAGAGTCTTCTGCTCCTCCCACAAAAGCGTATGAAACTCGCCAAAACTGCCGGTCGTGGCGATCATATTCGCGCCGTCCGCGATCATCCGGTCGACGGCTTTTGCGAGATTAGCGGTATCGATTGTGGCGGTCGCGTCGATCGAATCACCGTCAGCAGTGGTGAACGCCGGCATCATCGCGCACAGCCCCTTCAGATCTTCTGCCCGAATCATACGCTACCTCCTTATCGGCGCCTTGATGTTTCTAGTTTTTTCCCGGGCCCGTCGTCTGTTCACACGCCTCAGCCACTATGTTGAAAAAACTGCGGTAGACCTCCAGAGCCTCCGCCGCCGCCTGCAGCACGTTTTGCCGGCTCAGCGGATCCGTGGCATATTGCTCAAAGACTCCCCATGTCATATCCGAGTGATCCTCGTCGGCCGTCCGATGGACGTCGTCTGAAGTCAGGTCCTTCCAGGTAAGTCCCAGGTCGCGGATAATTCTTTGTCCCTGGCGTAGAGACATCCCGCCGCCGCTGATTACACGGTTATCATTCATTTTCTCCACAGCCACGCAGGTCGCGTAAGACGCCAACCACGGCCAGTCCTTGGTCATATGAATCCAAGCATAGAATGCGGTTCGTGTGCCTGGCAGCGGCTGCGCGTTTATGACGTCCTCGGGACGAAGTCCCAGTTTCTGTCCTTGTTTGATGTAAAGCTCAAAGTGGCCACTGCCGCACCGCGGATCATAGACCAGCTCCTCGTGCTCGTGCCGGGCTATGACGCTTTTGACGTCCAGGTGAGGACTGGCAGCCGCAGCATAGCCCCAGCAGGTGCGCCGATTTTTCACAAACAGTGCCATCTGCTTGGCGAGGATTTGCGCTCGCGCTCCGTTCATTGGAACCGAAAAGAACCGGACCATCTCGGGAGTCTGCATGGTTTCGTTAACCAATCGGTCGAATTTGTCCTTGAGGTCCTTCATAGCCTGTTCTGTCCTTTCAGGTTTTACGGTCTTGTTCGCCGCTCTCGCCGCAGCTTTGTGCAAGTTCAATCAAAATCCTTGTTTTCCTCACGATAGACACCTAATGCCTCGTAAACAGGTCGGTCGCTCATACTGAAGAGCAGTGCTCGTGAGGTTGTTGATGAGACTTCATGCCTGTGCACCAGCCAAGGTGGTATAACGAAGCAATCCTTGGCCTTCCAAGCCAGGGTGTGCTCGCCCACCTTCGTCGTCCCCTCCCCCTCGATTACGTGAATCAGAGACGTGCTGGTATGGCGGTGCGCGCGGGTTGTCTGACCCTTCTGAAGCATATGGATCGAACACGCCAATGTCCTTAAAGTCGGGCCTCCGGTTAGCGGATTGACATACTCAACGACACGACCGTCATACGGGCTCTCCTCCTCCGCGGTGAGATCGCTTAGCAGCGACAAGACGTGTTCCCAACGATAGTGGGTCGCAATTTCGTGCGCTCGAGAAGGAGGTCTCCAACCTGCTCTCACGATGCCCGCGCGCTTGAGGGAATAGTCGGTCGTCTTTACTACGCTCTGTCGGTCCTCTGTGTACGGCTGAAAGAAACCGGTCTCCAAACAATCGAGCAACGGATAGTCGAGTCCATCCAACCAGATCATCGGTTCATGAGCGTAGTTCCCGTGATCATGCCACGTCCAGGAGGGAGTCAGGACGAGATCGCCCGGCGCCATTTCGAATCGCTCACCCTCGACCGTCGTGTAGGCTCCGCGGCCCGAAATAACGAAGCGAATCGCGGCGATCGTGTGACGGTGGGCACGGGCGATTTCCCCCGGTTTCACGAGTTGGAGGGACATCTGCATGGTAAGGCTACTAGGTCCCCCATCCCCCAAGGTGGGATTGACCATGCGAATGACGCGACGGTCCTCGACCCCTTCCAAAGTCACTTTCTCTTCAGCCTCTCTGAGAGCCTCCGAGAGATCCTCCCATCTCCAAACCCATGGCTTGATGCTCGACGCCGGTTCCGGCCTGAGGGGCCGCTCGGAAAACGTCTTCCACAAGCCTTCCAAATGGTTGTGCCTGAGCTTCTCATTGAATATTTCCAGCCGCTTTGTCGGTGCTGCCATCGAAATCTACTCGAGGAACTTCGTGGATCGCCTACAAATGATTTTCTGCGCCCGGCGCCTTATAGTAATTCTGATAGTACCAGGCGGCGATTTCCCGACCGGTAGCACGCCAAACATCGTCGTGCTCGACGATATATTTCAAAGCTCGGTCGAGATACTTGATTCGGAACGGCAGACCCGTGATGAAAGGGTGGAGAGGGATAGCCATCACCCGGCCGCTCTCTGAGCCTTCCGCATAGAGCGTGTCGAACTGGTCACAGACCATCTGGAAATATTCTTGCGGCGTGTGGTTGCCCTGAACGAACACCGGGAAATCGTTGATCCCCTGAGAGTACGGCACCGTGATCATTCTCCCGCTGCAAACGCGCATCGGAACCGGTTGGTCGTCGTGACTCCAGTCGCACAGGTATTCAAATCCTTCCGCGGCCAGGTGATCGGGCGTGTCGAAAGTCTCGTCGAGTCCGGGGCCCAGCCATCCCTTTGGAGCGGTGCCCACGGCGGCTGTGATCCTGTCCTTGACCTGGCGGATAACTTCGCGCTGATTTTCCGGCGGGTAACTGGAGAGGACGGTATTGTTGGTCAGGCCATGGCCGAGCCACTCCCAGTTCCGTTTCTTACCTTCTTCTATAATCCTCGGATGGCGGTCGCAGACCTCGGCGTTCAGCAAGACGCTGGCGCGGATACGGTGCTTGTCGAAAACGTCCATCATCCGGAAAACGCCGACTCGCGACCCATAGTCCCGCAGCGAATAGGCCTGCACGTCAGGCAGGTGCGGGGCGGCTCCGGGCGCGCGGACGGGCAGATCGATGTGGAAGCATTCGATGTTGGGGCAGACCCAGAGAGCCACACGCGCTCCATTGGGCCACCTCAACGGGGGCCTGTCTATGATTGGTTGA
Source organism: uncultured Syntrophobacteraceae bacterium (assembly GCA_964404195.1). Taxonomy (GTDB): domain Bacteria; phylum Desulfobacterota; class Binatia; order UBA9968; family UBA9968; genus JAJPJQ01. The sequence continues at coordinate 32,809 of CAYOJC010000022.1, read as the reverse complement.
TAATCGTAACGGCGAGTCTCCATAAATTATTCTCGGTATGTTGTCGCCAAACCGTTATTCCCTCGCCTCTTCGCACTCGGAGCCTAGAATGATATTTTCTATCGCCGGAGTTCAAAAACCTACGACGGATAAACCTGCTTTGCTCATCGCGCTCACGAGCAGCTCCCTGTGTTCCGGCAAAAGCGGCTTGGTCGTCCAGCGCGGAAACTTTTTCACCGCAAACCCTCTCGCCCGGACGGTTTCGCACTGCACGGCGCGGCCATACATCCTGCTAAGCGGCCGTAGCGCCGTCTGAAGCTCGTTGATCTTCATCTGCAGCTGCAAGGCTTCGTCGAGTTTTTTCCCTTCGAGCGCGCCCCAGAGCGCCACCGCCAGCTCGGGAAACGCGACCCAAGGCGGGACGATCGTGCCGCGGATGCCGTAGAGCGCGCCCGGCATGAGGCTCGAAGCGAGGCCGAAGATCGAGAAATCGCGCGGCAGCTGGTTGAGATAATTGAGCGCGGTTTCCAAACTATCGGCGGAGAGCTTCGTGCCGAAGATCTGCGGGACTTGTTCTTTAAGACGCAGCATCATAGGCGGCGTGATGTCATAACCGGAGTAAGGCGGGTTGTTGTAAATCAGCATGGGCATCCCGACTCTCTGGCCGACTTCCTTGAAATGCTCCATGATCTCGTATTCCGTGTGGTCGCTGTAATAATAAGGCCCGACGACGGCGAGCGCGTCAGCGCCCGCCGACTGTGCGTGCAGCCCCAACTCCGCCGTGGAGTACGAGTCCGCGGTGCCGACGTGGACGACGACCGGCACTCTCCCGCGCACGTGCTTGATGACGACCTCGGCGTATCGCTTCCTCTGGTCCGTTCGCATCACCGGTCCTTGACCGAACGAGCCGAGCAAAAACAGCGCGTGCACGCCGGAGCTGATGAGAAACTCGGCAAGTTCGCACCCCATCGGCTCATCCAGCTCCCCGTCTTCTTTGAACGGGGTCAGGATCGGCATCACGATGCCTTTGATCTCTTTCAACTCACTCGCTCCTTTTCTTCCCTATGCGCCTTCGCCGGGCTCTTCTCGATAGAGCTTCAGCGCCTCCAGCATCGGCTGGTCGTTCATCGAAAAAAGGATCGCTTCCTCGTTCTTCGAGCGGTTCTGATGGCTGTGCCAGCTCCAGAGCGGCACGACGAAGCAGTCGCCCTGCTCCCACTCGTACTTCTTCCCGTCGATCACGGTGACGCCGCTGCCTCTGAACGCATGATAGACCGTGCTGCTATTGTGCCGGTGCGTCTGCGTCGTTTCGCCTTTGCGCAAAAGCTGTATCCCACAAGACATCGTCGGAAAAGTGTGGCCGCCGTTGAGCGGATTCACGTACTCCAGCGCTATCCCGTCAAATGGACTCCCGTCGCTCGCCTCGAGATGTTTCAGAGTTTGATACGTCTCGTCCCACTTGTACGCCAGCGGGCCCGCAGCTTTCTCCCACACCGGTCGGGCCATCCCCACACGGTGCGCCGTCAACTTGGACGATTCTTTTATCGGTTGAAAGTCCCCGGGAAACGGCTCCCAAGTGATCACTTGAAGCGAATTCAATAGTGGGTAATCGAGCCCGTCGAGCCAGACAATGGGCTCGGCGTCGTTGCCGTGGCCGTGCCAGGTCATCGGCGGGTTGAGAATCAAATCGCCCGGCTCCATCACGAATTTCTCCCCTTCCACCACGGTGTAAGCCCCCCGGCCTTCGACGATGAAGCGAAATGCGCCGAAGTTGTGCCGGTGGCTGCTGGCAAGCTCGCCCGGTTTTAAAAGCTGGACCGACATTTGAATCGTGTGGGTCGTCGCGCGCCGGCGCCGGCTCGGCAGATTTTGAAACGCGGGATTGATCAGGCGCAGCGTCCGCCGCTCCGCCATCCCCTCAAGCCCGCGGATGTCTCCCGCGCGCATCAAGTGCTTATGGATAACGCTCCACTTCCAAACGTGCGGCAGTACTGAGGTGTGAGGATCTTTTTCGTAGGCCACTTTGTCCTCTTCGGACGAGCCGCCCATCCAGTGCCCCTCCAGACTGTTCTGCGCTAGCTCGTTATCGAACTCCTGCAGTAATTGTTTATCCGCCATTTTATCACTCTCTTTCTAAGTTTACGCCGATGCGCCTTCGCCAATCGATTCATTCACCTGGTTTAATGGTCCGCATGCTCGCCTTGATGGGTCAGCACAAGGCCCAAATTTTCCATCGCGACGCGCGTGCTGTGCGCCAGTATCCGAAGAGGCGTATCGCCGGTGTTAAAATATTGATGCCAGGCAAATACCGGAATGGCCAAGGTATCGCCCTTCTTAATCTCGAATGTCTGATCGTCGACGATGCATTTTCCGTTTCCCGACAGAACGTAGTCGATCTCGTCGTAAAGATGACGGTGCGCGCCCGATCGTTTGTCCACGGGAATCTCGGCGACCACTGTCGACAATGCCTTGACGTGAAACCCGATCCGGCTGTCCACCACGTACGCCAGGTTCCCCATCGCCGTCGGCTCGAACTTGAGGTCGCTTCCTTTCACCAACACGCGGCCGGCGCGCCGCCGATGCTCTTCATTGAAAGCAAAGGCGACCTGCTCGGCGTAAAGCCGGCCGGCCTGGCTATCCGGGTTCTTCCCATCGACGCCGCCGGCTCCGCCCGGAACCAGCGTGCGCAGCGCATCCTCGCCCTGCTGCGCGTAAATCCAATATTCCGGGTAGCGCTCGTCTTCATACACCGCCTGACCGATGCCCATATAGAGAGGGCCGGTCGTCGAAGCCACGTGGATCGCCGGTTCGCTGCCGAGATTGACGTGCCGGTGCCACGCAAAGATCGGCACGCAGATAAAGTCGCCGGCTTCCCAGTCATAGCGTTTGCCGTCGACGATGCTGTAGCCCTTGCCGGCAAGCCAATGGATCACAGCTTCGACAGTGTGGCGATGGCCTAGAGTTTTCCACGCCTTATTGTCTTCAGCCTCCGTCGGGACGTGCTTGCTGACAAAGAGCCGGTGCGTCCGGTTATTGAAGCCCATTCTCGGATCCACCATGTAAACGCCCTGATTGGTCTCGAGCAGCTTCGCAACTTCGTCGCCGGAGACGAAGATCGGCGATTCCTTGCGTCGCTTCTGCTCATCTTGACCGTAGCGCACCTGCTCCAGATAGAGCTTGTCGTTTGGAACCGGTCCGGAAAATGCCATGAACCTGACCTTCCCTTCTTTCTCTAATGCGGCCGTAACTTAGGCCACGGAATTAACGCTCAAACAGCTCCTTGAGAATTTTATCCTCCGCCGCGGTGCGGGTTTGAGCCTCTTCCGTATAGGACTTCCAGTATTTGCCTTTAGCGCCCGGCATCAAATAGTCGGGGACGTGGTCCCTAGGAACGTCTAAGCGCAAACTCATCTGGCCGGTTGCTTTGCTCCAGAGCGTTTGACCTTCCACCGACAAAAGCCAGTTGATAAAGACGGTGGCGGCGTTCGGGTTCGGCGCCTTGTTGAGCTTCATGACCGTTGCGGAGCTCGAGCCGGTCATGCCGCCGATATCTTTGAACTCCGGCAAAAATTCGAACTTCAAGCCTCGCTTTTGGAGCTGCCCGGCGGTTCTCGGGCTCGGACCTACCAGAATCGGATACTTGCCTTGCGCCACCCACTCGATCTGGCGTCTCAGGTCTCGGTCGACCGCGCCGATCTGCGCTCGGAGCTTTCTATAATAATCCGTCGCCTTCTCCGGTCCGAGCATCGTCCAGATAAACCGCAACAACGGCACGCTGGCGCCCGAAACAGAGGGATCGTTGATGACAATTTTTTCTTTCCATTTTGGATTCAACAAATCGTTAAGCTGGTCAACTTCATCCTGCTTGACCTGCTTGGGATCGTAAATCAGCGGAGGAGAAAGCTCGATCCCGAAAACCAGATCGTAGAGACCTTCTTTATCCGAGAACTCGAGTCGATTGTCGCGCCAATATTTCAGGTCGACCACCTCCGGCAAAATAAGCGTCGGCCGGATGGGATCCAGCGCGCCCATCGGCTTCAGTTGAAAATTGGCCGTCGTCGGACCGCCGACAAAAACATCGACGCTGTAGACTCCCGCATCTCTTTCCGCCTGAAGCTTTACCGCCTGTTCGCCGCTGCGAGCAGCGGAGAACTCTATGCCGATATCGGGATACGCCTTTTTAAAACCGTCGACGAAAGCATCCCGGATAAGCTCGCCGGGCGGCGCAAATACGACGACCTTCCCTTCCTTCTTCGCGTCTGCCAGGGTCTTGCCCCATCGTTCTTTCCAATCGGGCTTGGCCTGCGCAAACAATGACGTAGGCAAAGCCAACAAACTGACGACAGCGATGAACGCCGCGCAAATATTGTTTTTTACGGGACTCCTCATGATCTTACCGCCTCGCCCGGTTCCTCCCGGTACAGTTTCAATGCCTCCAGCATCGGCTGGTCGTTCATCGAAAACAGTATCGCTTCTTCGTTCTTCGACCGGTTCTGATGGCTGTGCCAACTCCATAGCGGCACCACGAAACAGTCCCCCTGCTCCCACTCGTACTTCTTCCCGTCGATCACCGTGACGCCGCTCCCTCTAAACGCGTGATACACCGTGCTGCTGTTGTGCCGGTGCGTGCGCGTCGTTTCCCCTTTGCGCAACAACTGGATGCCGCAAGACATCGTCGGAAACGTATGGCCGCCGTTGACCGGGTTCACGTATTCCAATGCGACTCCGTCAAATGGACTGCCGTCGCTTGCTTCGAGGTGTTTCAGCGTTTGATACGTTTCGTCCCACTTGTACGCCAGCGGGCCCGAGGCTTTTTCCCACACCGGCCGCGCCATCCCGACGCGGTGCGCCGTCAGCTTGGAGGATTCCTTGATCGGCTGAAAATCCCCGGGAAACGGCTCCCAGGTCAGAACTTGCAGTGAAAGGATTAATGGATAATCGAGCCCGTCGAGCCAGAGGATGGGCTCGGCGTCGTTGCCGTGCCCGTGCCAGGTCATCGGCGGGTTGAGAATCAGATCGCCCGGCTCCATCACGAATTTCTCTCCTTCGACCACGGTATAAGCCCCCCGGCCTTTGACGATGAAGCGAAACGCGCCGAAGTTGTGCCGGTGGCTGCTGGCAAGCTCGCCCGGCTTTAAAAGCTGGACCGACATGTGAATCGTGTGCGTCGTCGCGCGCTTCTGCCCTGTGAGGTCTTTGAGGCCGGGGTTCAGCAAGCGGAGCGTTCGTCTCTCAACCTTTCCTCCCAAACCGACAAGCTCTCCCGCCTGCTGCAGATAGCGGTCGATGTCATCCCATTTCCAAAGACAGGGAAGCACCGCGGTCTTGGGATCTTTAGTCATGAGCTTGGCGTCCGACTTCCACAAAGCTTCGTTCCAAAGGCCCTGGAAATTTCTTTCTTCAAGCTCCTGATCGAGTTGTTGGATATTTTGGTACGACATAATCCGTCTCTCCCGGTTCGCGGTCTACGCGAGCATCTTATGGTCGCGCCCCTTGTTAGAGTGGCTCAAAAAATACTGGTAAATTAATCGACTGCCCTTCTCGCTAATCGACCGCCTCAAGCTCTCCGCCCGACTGGCGTTTTTTTTTGCGATCGCCTGCGCGATACCCAGATGGAGCTTACTCACTTCCTCCATATAACCGGGGACCGAGGCCAGGAAGGCCCGGTACTTGAGACAGGGGTTGCCGAGCATCTCGATGAAGCGCGTCAACCTCACGGAGCCACAGTGGTTGGTAAAAAATTTTTCTATCTTTGATGTAATGACCAAAAATGCGGTTGGGTCGGACTGGCTGGCCGCGCGCTGCAGGTCTTTGACCCACCTCTTATATTTCCACACGTCCTTTCCGGTCAGGCACGGAGTCGCCAGGCGGACCGCCAAGCCGATGAGATAGGAGCGCAGCAAGAAAATCTCACAGGCGTCTTCCGGAGTGACTTCGACCACATGAGCGCCCCTTCCGGGAACGAGCTTGATGAGCCCGTCGCGCTCCAGGACGCGGAGCGCCTCGCGTATCGGAGAGCGACTCATCCCAAGCCGCTTGGCAATTTGGTTCTCGCTGATTTTTTGGTTGGCCCGCAGACGATCTTGGACGATCTCTGTCTGGATGTGGTTGACGACTCGATCGACCAGCGTTGCCTCGGGATGGATGGTTTTTATGCGGGCCATGCGGCACTCAGCTCATTTATCTGTCTACAGACCTGTCGACAACTTTTACTAAACGGGCTATGGCTTGTCAACCCGAGTAGCGCAAGATTCCGCACTGTCGTCTGGTGTGGATCATCTTCCGAAAACTTTCACCTACTGACCACGGCATGACTCACGAGTCCATCAATGCGGACTTCATCATGCGACCAGGTGGTCCACGTCTCACACTTTGCCCTCGCCAATGACCGCGCCTCTTTTTATCGGACGTCTTCTCGCGCAGCACGAGCGAAAAGCGAGCCCCATAGACCCGGCGATGAGCGTGCGCGGTCGCCCGGTGAAAACGCGGCGCCGATTTGCTCTCCCGTGCGCATACCGGCCGCGGTCAAATGTGCAACAAACATCGTCATCGCGAGACAATTTTGTCCGAAGGCGGATACCCGTTTCGATCCGCATCATGCGATGATGTGAAAATCTGTTGGAAATTGCTGCTTTCTTAGTTGTGCCTGATTTCTGCCTGCCATGGCACGCTCTGTGCATTTACAGCGAGTCTAGCGAACTTTTACGCATTGCTGATCGCAGGGAGGGAAACCAACATGGATGAAATACTGACCGCAAACGAAGCCGCCGCATTGCTCAAGGTTCACAAACGAACCATCTATCGGCTCGCCGAACAAGGAATCATTCCGGGAAACAGGATCGGCCACCGCTGGCGCTTCAACCGAACGAACATACTGGCCCTGGTTTCGAAATCCGATAGCACGGGCTCGCTGGAGCAAAGCGCTTCGCGCGCGAGCAGCCACGGCGTTTTGGAATAGCTCGCCCGTCTGAGCTCAGCCGTTCCCGCGTTATGAAGAATCTGCAAAGCGCTCAAGCCGTCGGATCGTCCGCGCGCGTTTCGTGGAGCTGGGAAGGCCTCGATCTTCCCAAAAAGGCGACGCTCATCCGCGTGCGCTGGCCGTTTACCATCGTCTGTTCTTACTTGCTGCTCTATTCCCAAAACGTATCGATCGATCCGGCCGCGCTCCAAGGGTTCGTTCTTATCTATTTGTTTTCCAACCTGGCTCTTTATTTCGTCGAAGAGCGTTTCTTCGAGTCGTTTTATTTTTTTGCGCCGCTGATTGCGTTCGATACTTTGTTTCTTACGGGGTCTCTGGCGGTCAACGGCAAGGCGGGCTCGGAATTTTACGTCGTCTGCTTCGCGACGATCTTTCTCTGCTGCATCTGCCGGAACATGCGCGGATTGATGGGCGTAGCGGTTTTGTCGCCGCTGCTCTACGGCTATTTCCTCCTGCGCTCGACCGAGGCGTATGACCCGACGATCTATCTCCGGATCATCTTCCCGTTCGTCATCGCGCTTTTTTACGGGTATTTCGCCCAGGTCGAGCTTCTTCAAACGAAATTGAAAAAGCAGACCGAGCTGGCCGATCGCACCGCTAGGTTCAGCAGCGCGGCGAATGCGCTCGCGGCTGAAAAAGACCGGCTGGGGGAGGAGCTGGAGCGAACCAGGCAATTGCTGGAAACGGCGAGCCGGGCTAAAAAGGAATTTTTAGGCGTCATGTCTCACGAGCTGCGCACGCCGCTCAACGTGGTCATGGGTTACGCCCGGCTGCTCAAGGAGCAAGTCTTGGGCAACATGAATCCGATGCAATCGGAGGCGGCGGCAAAAATCATGAGCCGCGCCAGAGACCAGCTCACCATGATTACCGATATTCTGCAGGTCGCCAGCATAGAGTCCGGAGAAAGCTTGAGCTCCGGGCAGGAAGTCGGTCTGCCCGGCCTGCTCGACGATCTCAAATCGCACTACGAGGCTCCAGAGGGAAAAGAGGTCGCTCTGGAGTGGGACTATCCCGCCGATTTGCCGGCCGTGAAAACCGACGCCGAAAAGCTCAAGCACGCGCTGCAGAATCTTATCAATAATGCGCTCAAGTTCACGCATCGCGGCGCCGTGAGGATCTCGGTTCGGGCGGGGGAGCCGGGAATTGGGAATCAGGATTTGGGAATTAGCCCCGACTCAGAATCCCTAAACCCCAAATCCCAACCCCCAATTCCTGGTTTTGTCGAGTTCATCGTAACCGATACCGGCATCGGCATACCCGAAGAGCACCTGCCGCGCATTTTCGACAGCTTCCATCAGATCGACGGCTCCGACACCCGGCGCTACGGCGGGGTCGGCATGGGACTTTACGTCGTCAAGAAATTGGCGGAAATACTTGGCGCGCGCATTCACGTGACGAGCGCGCCCGGGCGGGGCTCAACTTTTACGCTGAGCCTTCCTTACGAGAAATCGGAGCGTAGCAGAACAAAAATACCGATTGGACGCTGAGGCAAGCGGAAGTCAGTGGGAAATGGAAACGTTCATTTTGGTTTTCAGCCAGCGCTCCAGTATGCTGCGCTTAAAGCGCCACTGATTGCCGATCTTGAACGCGGGGATTTTTTTCTGGGAAACCAACCGGTAGATCGTGTACTGGTCCACCCTCAAATACTGGGCAACCTCTTTCGTGGTCATAAACTCGTCCTGGCTCATCGCAGTCCGCCTTCCCCGTATTGAAGTCACCCTACCCTGAAAATGGAAGCATCTTCCTATACTGAACCCTTAGACCTGTCAAGGACTCGTGACTTGGCGCGATCGCTAGGCGCTCGGCTATTTTATCTCGGGCCGCAGCACTAAATCGGCGCGATCAGGCGAAACTTTACCGTTTATCCGAGCCGGCTAAAAGCCGCCGACAAAGCGTCCCGGATTGAGCATGCCCTGCGGGTCGAACCGGCGCTTGATTTCGCGCATCAAGGCGAGGCCCGGCGGCGCCGGCCCCCAGACGTCGACGCCATCCTTAAGCTCGGCGGGCGCCGCGGCGATCACCACGTGGCCTTGGTGCGTCCGCGCCAGCTCGGCGAGTTTGGGAAACCACTCTAGGCCCGCTCGATCGCCGGTCGTTGAAACGTAGACGCTTCCCACGGCTGGATGAGCCGCGTAGCGCGCGTGTCTCCCGGATTCGATCGGGCGGTCCACCGCCGCCAAAATCTCCGCCACCGAGCCGGCCGGAACGGTCATCCGATAGAGGACTCCCGTATCGCCACAGCCAAAATCCCGGATCATTTCCCACAGGCGCCGATGCGATTCCTCCCCCAGGATTTCACCGCCAAGCCCGGCACGCTCCGCCATAGTCTCAAGATCGCGCAAATGCCGCGCAACGGCCTCATCGAATCCTTCCACCCAGACCGCGACGGCAGTCGTGCCTGTGTTACGAAAAGATCTGCCGGCGGTTTCGGCATCGAGAACCGTAACCGCCGCAGGCAGCAAAGGCGACGACGATAAGTCGTCTGCGAACCGCCCGCAGCGATCCATCGGGCCCGAGGCGACAAATGACGCCGCGCGCTCCGGCAGCGGCGCCATTCTGAAGGTCGCTTCGGTGACGATGCCGAGCGTCCCCAGCGAGCCGATAAATAGTTTGCACAGATCGTAGCCGGCGACGTTTTTCACCACCTTGCCGCCGGCCTTGATCCGCTCGCCGGTCGCAAGGACCATTTTCATGCCGACCACGAGATCGCGCACGCCGCCGTACATCATCCGCCGCGGCCCGTTCGCGTTTGCGGCGACGATGCCGCCGATCGTCGCGCGCAGCGGCTGAGGCGGATCGACGGGCAAAAATTGGCGCCGTTGGCCGAGAATTTTTTGCAAAGCGCCGATCGTCATCCCCGCCTGAACGGTCGCCGTCAAGTTCACGTCGTCGTGCTCGATCAACTGAGCGAGTTTTTCCATGCAGACCACGACATCCAACCGGCGCGGAATATTTCCCAGTCTCATCGATGTCCCGCCGCCCCAGGGAACGACCGCGGCATCCGCCTCGGCGCAAATACGAAGGACGGAGCCGACCTGCTCGGGCGTGGACGGAAAACAAACGAGACTGGGATTTTTGCCGTCCGCGCTGTGAGCGGCCAGCGATGCCGAAGCGTGTTCGACTGCTCCGGCGTCCAGCTCGCCTTCCAACTTCGCGGATAACGCGTCGCCGGAAAATTTCATTGCGATGAAATTTCTCCCGCCTTCGTGTAAGCGCGGTCAAGGAGATCCATCAGGTGGAACACCTGGACCGGCGGGCCATAGCGCTTCGCCCCGTAGCGGAGCTGGAGCATGCAGCCGGGATTGGGCGCGACGATCGCCGCCGCACCGCTCTCGGCGACCGACTGCATTTTCTCTTTCAAGATCTCCTGGGACATCTCGGGATGAGTGAGATTGTAAATCCCCGCGCTGCCGCAGCAGCGATCGGCGCCGTTCATCTCCGTGAATCTGAGGCCGGGAATAGCTTTCAATAACTGCCGCGGCTGCGCCCTCACTTTTTGCCCGTGCGCGAGATGACAGGGATCCTGGTAAGTGACCGTCATGTCGATCCGCTGAAGCGGAGCGATCGGTCCGATTTCTACCAGGAATTCGCTCGCGTCTTTTACCAGCCGGCTAAAGGCCGCGGCTTTTTCCGCGTATGCCGGGTCGTCGCGCAGCAGATGGCCGTACTCCTTCATCGCGGCGCCGCAGCCGGCGGCATTGACGATCACGGCGTCCAATTTCGCAGCGAGAAACGCGTCGATATTTTTCCGCGCCATTGTTTTCGCCGCGACTGTCTCTCCGTTGTGGACGTTCAGCGCGCCGCAGCAGACCTGAGATTTCGGCAGCACGACCTCGCAACCGTTCAGCCTCAGCACGCGGAGCGTCGCCTCGTTGATCTCGGAAAAGAGAACGCTCATGACGCAGCCGCCCAGCATGCCGACGCGCGCGCGTCGCGCTCCGATCGCCGGCTGCAGTTCTGTTGAAGGGTCGAAGAACCGGGCGGGCACGGCCGGCAGCATCTTGCTCATCTCCCGCATTTTTCCCGGCAGAAGCTTTTGCGCGACGCGGTCGAGTCCGCTTCGCTGGTAAAATCGAAGAAGCCTAGCTACCGCCCGCAGCCTTGCCGGAAACGGAAGCACGGAGGCGAAGGCGAAATTTGCCGCGGCGCGCGCCAACGGCGAACCGGGAGGCCCGAGCTCTGCGCGCGCGGCCTCGGCGATGCGGCCGTACTTCACTCCGGAGGGACAGGCGGTCTCGCAAGCGCGGCACATGAGGCAGAGATTGAGATGCCCGGCAAACCTTTCGTTCAACTCGATGCGCCCTTCGGCGGCGGCGCGCACCAGATGAATCCGCCCGCGCGGAGATTCCGATTCTATGTGCAACGACCGGTAAGTCGGGCATGCGTCGAGACAGAGCCCGCAATGAACGCACTGATAGAGCTCGGGGATGTCGAGCCTGGTTACCGGTGTACTCGTTGATTGGTTGATTGGTACGCTCGTCATCGCTCTATCCAGTTAGTCATCGTATTCGACCGGACGAATAACCATTCAACCAATAACCAGTAACCTTCTCTAGATCCATAGCCCTGCCGGAATTTTGCCCGGCTCCATACGAACCTCGCCGCAGCTTGCCGGCGACGGGAACAGCTTGGCCGGATTGAAGCGGCCCGCGGGATCGAAGGCTTGCCGGACGCGCGCCATCGCGTCCAAATCTTCAGCGTTAAAGAGCAGCCCGATGTACGCCTTCTTTTCCAATCCGATTCCATGTTCGCCGGTGATGCTGCCGCCGAGTTCCACGCAGGCTTTCAGGATCTCGCCGCCGGCCTCGATAACGCGATCGAGCTCTCCGGGCGTGCGCATGTCGAAAAGAATATTGGGATGCAAGTTGCCGTCGCCGGCGTGAAAAACGTTGGCGATGAGTAATTCGTAACGCGCCGCGATCTCCGCGATCCGCGCCATAATTTCCGGCAAGCTCCCGCGCGGCACGACGCCGTCCTGGACATAATAATTGGGCGCGAGCAGACCGAGCGCGCCGAAGGCGCCCTTGCGCCCCTTCCAGAGGAGCTGGCGGTCGGCATCGTCTTTCGCCAGTCTCACTTCGCGCGCGCCGTTGCGCTTGCAGATCGATTCGACGAGCGCCATCGAGCGCTCGGTATGCTCGCGCACGCCTTCGATTTCGACGAGCAAGACCGCAGCGGCATCGGTCGGATACCCGCAAGGAGCGCCTTTTTCCACCGCACCGATGGTGATCCTATCCATCATTTCGAGCGCGGCGGGAATGACCCCGGCGGCGGTAATATCGACGACGGTTTGCGTCGCCTTCTCCGTTTGGTCAAAGATCGCGAGCAGCGTTTTGACCGCTTCGCGCGTGCGCATGAGCCGCACCGCCGCTTTGGTGACGATGCCCATCGTGCCTTCGGAGCCGACGAAAACGCCGCATAGATCGTAACCCGGCGTGTCGGGCACACGTCCGCCGAGCCAGACGATTTCGCCGTCGTCGAGGACAACCTCGACGCCGAGAACATGATTCGTCGTCACGCCGTAGGCGAGCGTGTGCGGTCCGCCGGAGTTGTTGGCGATGTTGCCGCCGATAGAGCAGGCGGCTTGGCTGCTCGGGTCGGGAGCGTAGAAAAAGCCGTCTTTCGAAATAGATTTGCTTACGTCGAGATTGATCACGCCCGGCTCGACAATCGCCAGACGGTTTTTGAGATCGATTTCGAGGATGCGGTTGAGGCGCGCCAGAGAGAGAACTACGCCTCCTTCCGCGGGCACCGCGCCGCCCGCAAGCCCGGTCCCCGAGCCGCGCGGCACGATCGGTACGCCGGCTTTACGCGCGGCGCGAACGACCTTTGAAACCTGCTCGACGTCGGCGGGTAGCGCGACGATCTCCGGCATCGCTTGCATGAACGAGCCGTCCTGCTCGTAGACGATGACGTCTTCCTTCTCGATCAGGAGATACTTTTCGCCGACGATCTGCCGTAGCTCCTCTAACAGAGCATTCCGATTCATCGTACAGAGCCTAGCCGAGCGCAATGCATGGGTCAAACACGTTCGACGCCCTGGCCGTCGAGAAGGAGGCGGATATGCCCTTCGGGATTTCAGATGACAATTCTCAGATCTCAAATATCTGAGATCTGAAATCTGCTATTTGAGATTCCGAGCGTAGCGAGGACGTGATGCGAGCCCGAAGCGACAACGAAGCAGGCGGCCCTTATCGACGGTCAGGGGTGTCAAATAGCGATTGACGGATTTCCGCAAAGTGTATATAAGCGTTGACGCGATCCCAGGGCGATAACCATAAGGAGGAGATGACCATGCCTGAACAAAAGAAAATCCAGGGACAGGGTGCGGAAAAGATTTCGCGCCGAAACATTCTCAAGGCTGCGGTGGCGGCCGGAGGCGCGGCGGCGCTCGGCTTCCCGATGATCGCCAAAGGGCAAACCGGGCCGATCACGATGCGCTGGCAGAGCACCTGGCCGCTAAAGGACATCTTCCACGAGTTCGCGCTCGACTTCGCCAAGAAGGTCAACGACATGACCGGCGGCGACTTGAAGATCGACGTGCTGCCCGCGGGCGCGGTGGTGCCGGCCTTCGGCCTGCTCGACGCGGTGTCGAAGGGCACGCTCGACGGCGGCCATGGCGTGCTCGTCTACCACTACGGCAAGCAAAACGCCCTGGCGCTCTGGGGATCGAGTCCCGCTTTCGCTATGGATGCCAACATGATGCTTTCCTGGCACAAGTACGGCGGCGGCAAGGAGCTGCTCAACAAACTCTACCAGTCTATCGGCGCCAACGTAGTGTCCTTCCCCTACGGCCCGATGCCGACGCAACCGCTCGGTTGGTTCAAGAAACCGATCACCAAGGCCGACGATTTCAAGGGTCTCAAGTTCCGCACCGTGGGCATCTCGATCGACCTGTTTACCGGCATGGGCGCGGCGGTGAATGCGCTGCCCGGCGGCGAGATTGTGCCGGCGATGGACCGGGGGCTCCTCGATGCCGCAGAATTCAATAATGCGTCCTCAGACCGACTCCTCGGCTTCGCCGACGTGTCGAAAGTGTGCATGCTGCAGAGCTACCACCAAAACGCGGAGCAGTTCGAGATCATGTTCAACAAGACCAAGTTCGACGGGCTGCCGGACAAGATGAAGGCGATCATCGCGTACGCGGTCGATGCGGCGTCCGCCGACATGTCGTGGAAGGCGATCGATCGCTACTCGCAGGACTACATCGAGCTCCAGACCAAGGACAAGGTGAGGTTCTACAAAACCCCGGATTCGGTGCTGCAGAAGCAGCTCAACATCTTCGACCAGGTCCTTGCGAAGAGGTCGGCGGACAATCCGCAGTTCAAGGAGATCGCCGAATCGCAGCGCAAATACGCCGAGCGCGCGGTGAAATGGTTCCTCGACACCCAAGTTAGCTCCCGAATGGCGTATAACCACTACTTCGCAAAGAAGCCGGCCGCTAAACCGGCCCCACAGGCAGCCAAGCCCGCGGCCCCAGCTGCCAAGCCCGCAGCGCCGGCCGCCAAACCCGAGACCCCGGCGGCTAAGAAAGGCTAGCTCTGCGTGGCCCCTGCTAACCAGGCCAGCCATCAGCCTTAGGCTAATGGCTGGCCATTTTCCTGCCTCAATGAACGCCCAGCGCTTGGTCCGCGCCATCGACGAGATCAGCTACTGGTCGGGCAAGGCTTTCGCCTGGCTGATCGTGGCCCTGACGTTCGTGGTGTCAATTGAGGTCTTCAAGCGCTACATCCTGAACGCACCGACGGCCTGGATCTTCGACTTCAATAACATGCTGTACGGCACGCTGTTCATGATGACCGGGGCCTACACGCTGGCGCTGAGCGCGCATGTGCGCGCCGACTTCGTCTACATCTACCTGCGCCCACGCGCCCAGGCCGCGCTTGACCTGGCGCTCTACTTGCTGTTTTTTCTCCCCGGCATCGCCGCGCTCATCTACGCCGGTTACGACTACGCTGCGATCTCCTGGCGCATCGGCGAGCATTCGACGATTACGGCAGAAGGCCCGCCACTTTATTATTTTAAGACGGTGATCCCGATCGCCGGCGCGCTCGTACTGCTCCAGGGGGTGGCCGAGATCCTGCGTTGTATCCAATGCATTCGCACCGGCGTCTGGCCGGCGCGCCTGGAAGACGTCGAAGAGATTGACGTGGTCGACACTCAGCTCTCCCATAGCGAGTATGTGGACGAGGAATCCCGCCGCGCCGCGATGGAGACGGCGCACGCGATCGACGAGGCGGCGCGCCATCGCAGCGTCATGGAAGAAGGCGTGGTGCACGAGATCGCAATCAAAAAGGACGAAGAGGACAAGAATAAGCCATGAGCGATCCCTCACTCGGCCTGACCATGCTTGGGCTCATCGTGATCGCGATCATGATGGGCTTTCCGACGGCATTCACGCTCATGGGACTCGGAATGCTCTTCGGCTACCTCGCCTTCTGGCACCCGGGCCAGCTCTGGTACGACAATCGGGTCTTCGACCTGATGGTGCAGCGGACTTACGGCGTGATGACCAACGACACGTTGTTGTCAGTCCCGTTGTTCGTCTTCATGGGCTACATCATGGAGCGGGCGGCGCTGGTTGACCGGATGTTCCATAGCGTGCAGCTCGCGTTTCGCCGCGTGCCCGCCTCGCTCGCCGTCACGACGCTTCTGGTGTGCGCGTTCTGGGGCATCGCCTCTGGCATCGTCGGCGCCGTCGTCGTCTTGATGGGCGTCATCGCGCTCCGGCCGATGCTCAACGCCGGCTACGATGTCCGGCTCGCTTCCGGAGCCATAACCGCGGGCGGCACTCTCGGCATTCTCATCCCGCCCTCGGTCATGCTGATCGTCTACGCGGCCGTAGCCGGGCAATCGATCGTGAAGCTTTATGCCGCAGCGATGTTCCCCGGCTTTTTTCTCACGTTCCTGTATCTAATCTATATCCTGGGCTGGGCGATGATAAACCCGAAGATCGCGCCCAAGCTGCCGCCGGATCAGTATCGACTCGCGGTGCCGGAGTGGCTCCGACGGCTCGAGCGCGGACGTACGCGGCAGGTGTTCACCGGCCTGATGGCCGCCCTGTTCCGTCCCGGCCTGGTCCGCGGCGCGACGACGCCCGACGGCCGTCCGCTAACCTACGGTTTTATCGTCAACAACGTGCTCGCGCTCATGGTGCCGGTGGCGCTCACGGTCGGCACGTTCGCCGCAACCTGGTGGTACGTGGTCGTCTACAACGCGCCCGCAGCGGAAACCGTAGCCGTCTCCGAACCCAAGGCTGCAGCCGTCACAACGCCGCCAGCCGCGGCACCCGCGCCCGCCGGCTCAGAGGCGCCGCATGCTTCGACAAGCTCAGCACAGGGGCTGGGATCGGAAGAAACGCTGCAAGAGCTAGGTGGAGCGGAAACGATCATGGCGGAGCCTGAGGCGACGCCGCGGGCCGCGGACGCGCCACCCGAGGAAATGGGCTCGGTCACCGAATCCGGAGTGGCGGGAGTGGGCAAAGTCCCGGCGCATTTCTACCCGTGGTTTTGGGGTGTGGCCGCGTTCTCCGCACTTCTGCTTGGCCTTTACTATTGGCAAATGGACGGCGAGAAGTTTGAGATCTTGAAGGAGCTGACCGCCTCGGTCGTACCGCTCGGAGTCCTCACGGCCGTGGTCCTCGCGGTGATCCTGTTCGGCATCTGCACCGCGACCGAGTCCGCGGCAATCGGCGCGCTCGGCGCCATGTATCTCGCGGTCATGGCCAAATACCAGCGTCAGGTCTGGTGGTGGAGTCTCGTCGGGGCGATCATCAGTATCGCCCTCGGGTGGTGGGAAGGCGAAAACTTCGCATCGCTCCTCGTATCGGGCTCTCTCGGAGGCACATTCTTGGGCACCGTGGTGCCTGGAGTCTTGAATCTCCGAACCTCACCCGAGCTTCGAACGAACATCAAGCAAGCGACGTTTCTCACGGCGAAGACCACGGCCATGGTCTGCTGGCTCTTCATCGGCTCGGCGCTCTTCTCCGCCGTGTTCGCGCTGCATGGCGGCCAGGGGTTGATCGAGCGCTGGGTGCTCGGCATGAACCTGTCGCCGGTTGGATTCCTGTTTATCTCTCAGGTGATCATCTTTCTGCTCGGCTGGCCGCTCGAATGGACCGAGATCATCGTGATCTTCTGTCCGATCTTCATTCCGCTGCTGGGCCACTTCCAGGTCGACCCGATCCTCTTCGGCACGATGGTGGCGGTGAATCTCCAGGCGGCCTTCCTGTCGCCGCCGGTGGCGATGTCGGCGTTCTATTTAAAGGGCGTCGCGCCGAAGCACGTCACGCTCAATCAGATTTTCGCCGGCATGATGCCCTACATGATCATCGTCTGCATTTGCTTGATGTTCATGTATATTTGGCCGGGGATGACTCTATGGCTCCCCGAATTCCTCTACGGCGGCTAGCGGTGTTGTGGCGATAAACTTCGCAGCCCTACGTTCTCGGTCGTCGCCAATCCTCACGTACTCAAAAACGTACGCTCCGGTTGGCTCCTCCCTGCGGCCTTGGCCTGCTCGCTTCTCGCCACAACACATCCCAGATGCTTGAATCATGAAATGGAACTAAAGAATCTACACTCGCTCTCCGCGTCTGAGGCGGCGCGGTTGATCCAGGACGGGATCATCACTTCGGAGCAACTGGTCGAGGCGTGTCTGGCGCGTGTACGTGAAGTGGACGAGCAGGTGCAAGCCTGGGCGTTTCTCGATCCGGATTATGCGTTGGCGCAGGCGCGCGCGGCGGATCAATTGCGCCTCTCCGGGCAGCCGACCGGGCCGCTGCACGGCGTGCCCGTCGGCATCAAAGACATCTTCGACACCGCCGACATGCCGACGGAGTGCGGTTCCGTGCTGTACGCGGGACGGACACCGTCGCGCGACGCGGCGGTAGTCGCGATGCTCCGCGCCGCGGGCGCGGTGATCATGGGCAAGACCGTGACAACGGAGTTTGCCTACTTCGCGCCGGGAAAAACGCGCAATCCGCACAATCCCGAGCATACGCCTGGCGGTTCCTCCAGCGGATCGGCCGCAGCAGTCGCCGCCGAGATGGCGCCGCTCGCGCTCGGCAGTCAGACGAACGGCTCGACGATTCGTCCGGCGGCCTTTTGCGGCGTCGTCGGCTTCAAGCCGACGCACGGACTGATTTCACGCCACGGCGTGCTTACACTCTCGCGCACGCTCGATCATGTCGGCCTGTTCGCGCGAACCATCGACGACGTCGCGCTCCTGGCCGAACAGTTGATCGGCTATGACGAGCGCGATCCCGACACGCGACCGCGGGCGCGCATACCGTTCGTCGAAGTCGCCGCCGAAGAGCCGCCGCTCGAACCGATGTTCGCGTTCGTGAAAACGCCTTACTGGGAACGCGCCGACGACGAGACTAAAGAGGGCTTCGCGGAGTTGATCGAGACACTCGGCGACCGCGTCGAAGAGATCGAGCTGTTTCCGTCGGCAACCGAGGCATGGGAGTGGCATCGCATCATCATGGAAGCCGAGATGGCGGCGAATCTAGAACGAGAATATGAAAAAGGTCGCGACCGTTTATCGGAGCCGCTGCGCGCGCTGCTGGAGAGAGGGCGGGGAGTCCGAGCAATTGACTATCAGCGGGCCCTCACCCACATCGCGCCGATTCATGAAAGCTTCCTCGAGCTTTTCGAGCAGCGCTATGACGCGATACTTACTCCCGCGGCTCCCGGCCCCGCGCCGAAAGGTTTGGCTTCAACGGGAGATCCGTCATTCTGCACGCTGTGGACTTACTGTGGAATGCCCGCGATAAGCCTGCCGTTACTCCAAAGCACCGATGGCCTGCCGATCGGCGTTCAACTCGTCGGCCCGCGGCATGGCGACGCGCGGTTATTACGAACGGCAAAGTGGTTGGCGACAAGGGTTGCGTTGGAGTGAATGCGAGAAAATGACCTCACGGGTTCACTTAGGTAGTTCGTTGGGATAAAAATTTACGTCCCGTCCTTCTCCTCAAGTTTCTGCTATCTGTTCTGGCAATTTTTCCCCGAAGTGCCTATCATAGCTGGCCATAACTTTTGGTGCGTAAACAATGCCTCTTCCAAAATCATTTAAGACCGATGAAAGCTTCCTGGAAAAAATAGCCATAGGAGCAATTGGGACTCGCCGAATATTTGATCACTTGTTGGCAAGCGGACATCGTCCTATCGAGCTAGAGCGCGGCTCGATGAACTACAAAATATGGAAGAAGATTAAAATTAAGCGCGTGAGGGTTCCCGATCTCTTGTGCACAGCTTGCGGAGTTCGGGTTGAATCTCGGGCCAAGACCAACTTGCTGATCACAATGTCTCACTCTGAGTCGTCGCCTGAACGTGGTTGGGATTACGGCATAACCGATGACGATAACGTAGCGTTAGTGCTTTGCCAGCGGACAGGTGAAAGTCCGGTAGACTGGACGGCGAGTGACCTCGTACAATATGTTCAAGTTAAGCATCTTCGACAAGCATTCCGTTCCAAAAAAGTAATTACAGAAAAGCCCAAGGGTGCAGGGGAAGGATTTGAAATTCGAGTTACGTGGCCTGCCGTAGTAGCCGCCAACCATGGACGGGTTATTGAGATCACAAAGGATGTGTTGAGGTATAAACGCGCGGAAGATGATCGAGACATTCGGATTAAGCTTAAAAGAAAGACTGCACGACTCACACCGCAGGTGAAAGTTGGAGAGGAGATCGTTAAGTGTCGAATTCTGGCGAGTGTTGTTCCTGTGGTAACACGAGTGGTATGTAGCGGAGATGTCACTGATGGTAAGTATATTGCAGATCTCAAGAGCGCATCGCTGAGCGATCGTTACGCTGCGGCGAAAGCGTTAGGCACGATGGGTGCACATCAGGCAACAGGAGCACTCAAAGACAAATTGGAGGATGAGAAAGAGCACCTCTACGTTCGCCTTGAAGCTGCTGCCAGTCTTGTCCGATTAGGTGAAGATAGCTGTTTCAAAGCGCTGGAAAAGTTTCTTGCTAATGAATACCTGGAGACCCAGCTTGAAACAGTCATCATTCTTGGGGAGATTCGTCACGCCGAGTCGGCAAGACTACTTATAAAAGTTCTCAAGGATCAGGGGCGCCATTCAGAAATCAGAGCAGGCGCAGCATGGGCGATAGGAGAACTCAGGAGCCAAGAAGGTCTTAGTGCTCTTATTGAATGTTTTTCCACCGTAGAGACGGAAATACGCATCGAAGCAGCACGAGCATTGGTGAAACTGGCCCGTGAGTCGAAAGCTCCAGTGCTTGCGGGTTTCTCCGAATCCAGGCCTGAGGAGAGAGCCGGAATAGCCTGGGCCTTGGGCAAGGCTGGAAACGTCGAAGTAACCGACCTTATCGACAGATTGGTTGATGAAGACACGAGGCAATGGGGCGCGTGGGTGCTAGGCAGTCAAAACTCTGCCAAATTAGCGGATGAAATTGAGCAGATTAAGAGGAAGGACCCAGAAGTCTACTTTGCCATCACCGTCCTTTGGAAAATAATATCAAGCTGGGCTTATGGCCTAGAAGAATACTAAGTTACTCACGATGATCTCATCACACAAACCTCTCTATCGAACTCGACTAGGGCAAGCAATCGTGGGCGATTCCCTAATTCTCTTAGATGGAATCGAACCCAATAGTATCGACCTGGTTATCACGTCGCCTCCATTTGCGCTCCAAAGAAAGAAAGACTACGGCAACAAGGACCAAAAAGAATATGTCGATTGGCTCCTGGGTTTCATTTCCAAGGTAAAGCGAGTCTTGCGAGAGACTGGAAGCTTTGTTCTCGATCTAGGAGGCGCTTACGAAAAAGGTCTCCCAGTTCGCTCTATCTACAATTATCGGATCCTTGTCAGAGCGTGTGACGAATTGGGTCTACGACTTGCCGAAGAATTTTTCTGGTTCAATCCGGCAAAGCTCCCTTCGCCTATCGAATGGGTCAACAAGCGTAAGATTAGGGTAAAGGACGCTGTAAATACAATCTGGTGGTTTTCGAAGAGTGACTTTCCAAAGGCCGATGTTAGGAAGGTTCTGGTTCCATACTCTGATCGAATGCAGCAGCTTCTTAAGAACGCCTCAAAATTTTATAAACCTAAATCCCGACCTTCTGGTCATGACATAAGCTCAGCCTTTGACCGCGACAATGGAGGAGCGATACCCTCCAACTTGCTCGCCATTCCAAATACAGAGAGCAATTCTAAATATATGCGACATTGCAAAATGGCAGGAGTCGAGTATCACCCCGCACGATTTCCTCTTGAGCTGCCAACGTTCTTCATCCAATTTCTGACCGATCCAGGAGATTTGGTACTCGATATTTTTGCCGGCTCAAATACAACTGGCGAAGCTGCAGAAAACCTCGATCGTAAATGGATCGCGATCGAGATGGAGCACTCGTATCTGGCGGCATCTGCGTTTCGGTTCGTCGATGAGTTGAATTCGCAGGAAGCAAGGGGGCTGTATTCGCATTTAATAGAATCTCCATCTGTAGGCGATTATATTGCGCCAGGGCAGAGAAGTTTAATGTTTGTTTCGGATGGAAAGGGACGGTACACTGCACAAAAAAAGAGAACCAGACTCTAGCCCACCAACCGCACGAGGGAGTCACGTCTTGCATCGCGAGAATGCGTAATGGCAAGATTTGGTCCCTTGCCCCTCGAACCTCCAAGTGAGAGTTCTCATGGGAGTTTAGCTGTGACCTCTTTAGTTCCCACAAAGAATCTGTTCAAGGGACTAGATCCTCAGCAAGTGCAAGAGATCTTAGGGACAGCTCGTGGTCCCGTCACCTTAATGTTTACGGACATCGAGAATTCAACGCCACTCAAAGAGTTGGTAGGCGGTGACGATATCTACTTTGAAAAAGTGAAGAAGCCTCACGATACACTTCTGGTCGAATGTATCACGGGCCACAGCGGTCATGTGCTAGAGACAGCGGGAGACTCTTTCTTCGCCGTGTTTTCCAACCCAACAAAGGCCGTCGAGAGTGCAGTGGAAATTCAGACTCGTCTTACTATCACTCCCATCGTCGTAGGCTCAGGAAATCTCCAGATCCGGATAGGGATGCATATAGGAACACCTGTAGTCTATCGCAACGAAGTAACGGGACTATTGGGCTTGTCCGGTAACGATGTAGACAAAGCCGCTCGAATCGAGGCACGGGCCTATGGTGGACAAGTGCTCATTTCCGAAGAAACGCAGGCTCTCACGCGCAGTTCGAAAAATGTTCGTTATCGTGACTGGGGTGAATATTTACTGAAGGGACTGGGCCGGCATCGCATCTTTGAAGTCCTTTGGGGAAGCAAGGAACCTCAGCGTCCGCTTGGCTCATGGCGCATGCCTCCGACTGAGTTATCGACTTTCGTTGGACGTGAAACAGAAATCACCGGGCTTTTAGACTTCATCCCCAAGAGACGTGCGGTCACGCTCTGGGGGATGGGCGGCATTGGGAAAACACGGTTGGCCGTGGAGATTGCCTCACGCCTCGGCGACGAAGAATTGTTAGCCGACGGTATTGTTCCGCTAGAACTCAAAACAGCCAGAACGGTCAATGATGTGGTTTCAGCTATTTTCAGAGCATTGGATCTCAAACGGGGCAAGGAAGCTAGTGAAGTCGATGCTGTTTTTGAGTGTCTGACGGATCGGCGCTTACTGCTGCTCTTGGATAATTGCGAGACGGTTGAAAACCTTTCGCCTCTCCTGCGTGAAATTCTGGCTAAGTGTAAAGGTGTGCGCTTACTTGCTACTTCACAAATACCAATTGGCATTGGAAATGCCGAGCAATTATTTCCTGTCGAGCCAATGCCTGTGCCATTGTCTGATTCCGTGACACCGGATTCGCTTGTTTTTCTGGATAGCTTTAAACTATTCCGTGACCGTGTCCGACTCAGCGCGAAGAAACGCGATTGGGAGGTCGCCGAGGACGAGGCCCGTGTTGTTGCAGAACTTCTTCGATTGACAGATGGCATTCCTTTAGCCATTGAACTCGTCGCAGCTTGGGCAGATGAGGGGCCATTTTCAGTGCTACGAGATGGATTGAAACAGAATCGCGATGAATATTTGCGACGCAACCCTGAAGTTGCTGCCGATCCACGTCACATAGGCATGCAAACCTGCCTCGATTGGTCCTATCATTTGTTGCCCTCAGAAGCGCAGATTTTTCTGGCACAACTTGCTGTTTTTGTAGGCGGCTTTTTCCCAGAATCTGTGGAAATGGTTTGTGCAATAAGCAAACCGCAAGAATTGCTTGATATTCTTCACGCTCACTCCTTTCTACGGTGGCATGAGTCATTAGGGAAGCAACAGTATTCAATGTTGCCAACGCTCCAGGAATACGCCGCTAAGAAACTGGGGGATGACATCGAGCGGTATCGTGAGAGGGCAGCAAAACACTTTCTCCAGGTCGTTGAGGAAAGCGATAAAAAGGTAAAAGGTCCGGAGCAAGCCTTAGGGTTAAATCATATAGCAGTGGATTGGCACAATATTCGCGCCGGGATGGATTGGTGCTGTACTCAAAATCAAGACAAAATGGTCATTAACTACGCCCGTTACCTCGCGCGGTTTTTCAGGCTGCGAGGATACTATGTCGAAGGTCGAGAGCGACTAAAATGGGGGATTGATGCAGCAGTGAAAATGGAGGATGCACGTTCTGAAGCACCTCTTGCCGTTGAGTATGGAATGATCTGCACGAATCAAGGCGACTATAGTAACGCAGAAAAATACTGTCGAAGAGGGTTGGAAGTTGCCGACCAAGTGCATGATCTCGAAACTAAGACTCGATGTCTCCATCAACTTGGCTACATTTGTAGTGATCTTGAAAAGTATTCAGAAGCAATAGGCTACTTTAATCAAAGTCTGGAGATCAACGAACAAATTGATGATCAACATGGCACGGCGGATACCCTCTGTGAACTAGGGATAATTCACACAAAGCAACAAAAGTACCAAGAAGCCCAGACATTTTTTGAGAGAAGTTTGGAGATCTACAAAAAGATTCCTTACCCGTTGGGGACTTCTGCGGTCCTTGACGAGATGGGTACGATGTTTAGGAAACGGGGTGATTTCGCGAAGGCGCGAGACTGCTATCAACAAAGCTTGAATATCTCCTCAGCGGAGGAACATCCCTACGGAATGGCTTCCACGTTGTATGGGTTAGGACTCATAGCCGAACAACAGGGAGAAATTCAATCAGCTATTGAATACTGGGAAAAAGCGTTGAAATTAGCACTTCAGATTAGAATACCTTTAGCCTCCGAGCTTAGGACGCTCTTAAGGAAATATGGCAAGCAGAGTTAGGGTCAAATCAGATCTTGGTCAGTAACCGGGGTCGGGCGTGACAATCTATACAATCCTTTCTGAACTGCACGCGGCGACGAATCTGAAAGGTTTATTGAATTGAGAGGAGTCGATCAAGGCCGTTTCAACCGCCTCTAACTTTGGCTTGAAAGTGTTCCCAAGCGCGCTCGGTGGAGGCCGGCTTAAAAGTTCTTCGAGCGACCCTTTCCGCTTCCTCGCTACTCAGAAATCGCGGCGCTCCCAATTTCATCGCTTCGGTCTGCAAGCGCGCCTATTCTTCGAGATAGAGCGCGAGGATGGAGACTTCGGAATGCTCTTGCCGACCCTGACAGCACCCAGGCCTTTGTATTTTTCTTCAGTCATAAACCGCGGAGCAAATGAAAACGCCTTCTCCAACCAGAATATCAACGCACCGGTCGGCAATCTTTCCTTCGATCTCTTCGATCTCCTTTTCTCCCATCCCCGCCGGCGGGTAAATCCGTATATGGCCATCTTCGTCCTCGAAGCCCTCCATAGTGGCTTCGATCCTGGCCGCAGGACACAACTGCTTCGCCAGCAAGCTCAGCTCCGTGAGGCGCTTGTCCACAAGGATCCGCCGTTCTGAGGAAGACATAGATTTAGCCATCGGATATCCCCTTCGTGATTTGACTGACAAACTCGCGTGCTTTCGCTAATGCCCGCGCGGCTTGCCTTTTGCTCACGTCGCTGTCTCGATAATCTGCGGTGTGTCTCAGGTCCTGCACAACATTGAGGTCTCGGGCTAGAAAAGAGGAATAAAGCTTTCGCCTCCGGGTGAGCTCGTTGGCGAAAGTCGCCTGGAGTGCTCCGTGAGTCCACTCGGCGCGTTTAAGCCCGGCCCCTTCAAGGGCAACCTGGGCCGCTTGATACATAGAGTAATATGCTCGACTCACCGATGAATTATACAGCCCTTCCGCGAAGCAGCGCTCGGCGCCTTTAAGCGACTCATTTGCTTTAGCAATTTCCATAAAGCTCTTCAGCGATTGTAAGCAATAAGACACGGCCTGACAAGCACAACTCCTTTCCCTAAATGATCAGGACAGCTGCGCTTTCAGCTTGTAAGATCGAAGTAATATTTTTTTACCGAGCTATTACTTTGGCTTGAAAGTGTTCCCAGGCGCGCCCGGTGGAGGCCGGCTTAAAAGTTCTTCGAGCGACCCTTTCCGCTTCCTCGCTACTCAAGAATTTCGGCGTGCCCAACTTCATCGCTTCGGTTTGCAAGCGCGCCGATTCTTCGAGATAGAGTGCGAGGATACAGACCTCGGGGATAGTCTTTCCGACGACGACGGCGCCGTGGCCGCGCAGCAAGATCGCTTTGGAAGATCCCAGCAGCCGCACGATCTCCGCCGCTCGCTCCGGCGTCTCCACTTGTCCCGTGCCTTCGAAAACGGGCACGCCTTCGTAAAAAATCGCGCCGTAATTGTGCATGGGGCGGACAGTTTCGCCCACGACGGTGAGGAGAATCACCTGCGGCGAGTGAAAGTGAATCACGGCGCCTACGTCTGCCCGAAGTCGATAAGCGGCCTGGTGCACGGCGGATTGCGGAACTTGCTTGTCGAAATCGACGACGAAAAGCTCTTTGGATTTGACCAGCGCCGGGCTCTTGCGCGGCATGAAGAGCATTTTGTCGCCGCCGACGCGCGCGCTCAAATGCGCGAAGGCATCGCTCAGCCCCTCACGGCTGATGATTCGAAGAGCCGTGATGAAATCTTTTTTCACCGCTGCGAGGGTGTTTGTCTTCATCGTTCGCGCATGTTTGGATTCGTAGGGGCGGTTCGCGAACCGCCCCTACCTTGTTTACACCTTGCGCCGCTGACGCTTAAGCTTCTCTCCGTTCACGAGATAATCTCCAGCGACGGCCAGCCGCGCTTCTTCTTCCAGCTCGTCGTCCCAATCGCCCAGCTCATAGCCGTGCCAGGGATTTTTCGGCGCGAGCCGCGGCAGGCCGAGCTCTTCCCAAATCTTTTTCGCGTTCTCCATGTATTCTTTTTTCGGCAGCGAGACCGGCGGAAATTTCTCGCGCAGGATCGCGTTGATCAAAAGCGCCGACTCGTCCGCCTGCCGCGTCTCGACCGGCTGGTCCTCGCGGCTGAACGGCGGGCCATGTCCGCGCTCTCGGCCTTTGAGAATCTGCACGTCTTTGTCCGGCATGGAGCGGTAGCTGATCGCCCACATGATCATGTCCATGTCCCAGGGATCGATGTCTTCATCGACGGCAACCAAAAATTTCCCTACTCCGGGATGGAACGTCGCCGCGCCCATGAGCGCGCGCCAGGTTTCCGCCTCGGTCGGCTTTTTCATCTGCACGACGATCACCTTGCGAAGATTGGTGAGCGGCTCGTGCATCGCGACCTGAACGACGCTTTTGATTCCCAGCTCGCCTTTGAGAAATTTTAGAAACAGCGGCTCGTAGCCGACGCGCTTGATGATGCTCGACTCGCTCGGCGTTACCTGGCTCGTCCACGAGACGAGGATCGGATTTTTTTTCCGCGTGATGCAGGTGACCTCCATGAACGGGTTCATCATGCGCGGGTGCATGTAGCCGTGCGACTCGCCGAACGGCCCTTCCGGCTCGACGTACTCCGTCGAGAGAATTCCTTCGATGACGATCTCGGCGTC
Source organism: uncultured Syntrophobacteraceae bacterium (assembly GCA_964404195.1). Taxonomy (GTDB): domain Bacteria; phylum Desulfobacterota; class Binatia; order UBA9968; family UBA9968; genus JAJPJQ01. Next base: position 5,938 of record CAYOJC010000022.1, on the reverse strand, counting down.
GGCCGGAACTTCCAGATCGACGGTCTGGCATTTCACGAGACGGATCGGCTCGCACGCGAGTCCGCCGGCGACTGCCAGCTCGTCCACGCCGTAGGGAACTTTCTGCACCGCGGCGTACGAGACGACCGGCGGCGGACCGACGATGACCGCCGCCTGCATCGGAATCTTCCGTTCTTTACATTTGTTCCAGTGCGCCAGCACGTGCTGTCCCGGCCCGGGAAAAATTCCCAACCGGTCGTGTGCTTTCAGATGGCCGCGGTAGTTGCCGACGTTGCGAATACCGGTATCGGGATCTTTCGTGACCCAGTGGCCGGCGGTGATGAACGGCGCGCCGTCGAAGCCGGGCGTGGAGATCGGAACCGGAAATTGATCGAGTCCGCCGGAGCGCTTTAAATCTTCTTTGCGCTGAATGATCTCCTGCACCGGCCCGCTCTGGACCACGATCGGCTCGATCGGCTGGCGGAATGCCTTTTGATATTTGTCGGCGATCTCCTCGGGCCGGCATCCGAGCCCCACGGCGACGATATACTTTGAGCCCGCCATGACGCCGACCGCGACGGGGATATCGTAGCGCCGCCCTTTCGCGCCGGTGACTTTCTCGAAGAGAAAGCCGCGCCAATCTTTTTCCGGCAGGCTGCCGCGGTACTGCCAGCGAACGAGCGGGTGCATCTCGGTATCCTTGTTGATCTCGCGCTTGACGCGGACCAGCAGTCCCGCGCGCTCCAGCGCGTCTATATGATCGCGGAGATCCGCGTATCCGCGGTCCGGTTTTACTTTCTCTGCTCTTTTCGCCATTTCAATTCTCCTTGCAACTCCACCCTTCGACGGGCTCAGGATGACCGGTCCATCTAAGAACCCAGAGAAACTACCGTTCGTGCTGAGCTCGTCGAAGCGCGAACGGGCGGGACCGAAGGCGCCTCTACAGCGGCGAGTGAATTTTCCGGCTCTTCGCGATAGAGGCCGAAGGCGTTCAGCACCGGAATGTCGTTGACGGAAAAAAGAATGGCTTCGTCGCTCTTCGATCGGTTGACGTGCTCGTGCCAGGCCCAATTGGGGATGACGAAAGAATCGTGCTGCGTCCATTCGAGCGCGGTTTCGCCGACCATCGTCGTCCCTTCGCCGCGGACGACGAAGTACATCGCGCTGGAAGTGTGGCGGTGTCGTTTTGTGCGTTCGCCGGGCCGCAGCATCTGAATCCAGCAGCCCAGCGTCGGCAGCGTCGAACCGCCCGCTACCGGATTGACGTATTCGAGCGAGACTCCGTCGTACGGGCTTCCCGCCGTCTTGGCCAGCGCCTTGAGCTGCGGCTCCGTTTCTTTCCAGCGATAGCGCATCGGCAGGTTTTGGGTTTTGGTTTTCTCCCAGGTAGGACGGACCGCTCCGGTTCTTTGTTGAAGGTAGTCGCCGTCGCCGCGCAGCGCTTGAATTTGATTGCCCGGATAAGGCTCGTAAAACGGCTGATTGAGCGCCAGGATCAGAGGAACATCGAGCGCGTCGAGCCAGATGGTGCTCTTCGAAGTGGGATTGCGGTGATCGTGCCAGGTCCATTTCGGCGTCAGGATGAGATCGTAGTCTTCCATTGGACAGACCTCGCCGTCCACCGTCGTGCAGACGTTGCCGTCGCCCTGAATGACAAAACGGATCGCCGCCATCGTGTGGCGATGCGCCCATGCATGCTCGCCGGGCTTGATCATCTGAATGCCCATGAGGAGCGTTTGCGTCGTCCCGTGCGCTTCTATGCCGGGATTGTTGAACAACAGGCTCCGCCGCGCGGTCTCGCTCTCCGGGAGCGCCTCGCACGCCTCCAGCAGCTTGGGATAGACCATCTCCCATGGCCAGATGTACGGCACGCCTTTCGGCCGCGGCCCGCCGATCGCCTTCGCCAGCAGTTCCTCATAGATCCACTGGCCGGTCATGTGGAGCCGGCCCAGCTCCTCGTCGAAGGCTTTCAGATTTTTTTTCGTCTCAGGCCGTGCCATATCTCAGCTCCATGGACGGGTTGCTTCCGGCGCTGGCATCGCAAATACCGTCGAGATAAACCTTCCACGCCATCATCGATTCCTCGGCCGCCCGCAGTGCCGCTTCTTTTTCGGCTTCGGTCCAAAGATATTTCTCCAGGAGCGCGAACGAGCCGCCGCCGTGGATCTGATCGACGGAATCGTGCAGCAGCCAAAACTCCACGTCCTCGGGAGAAAGTTTTAATTGCCGCATCCACCGTTCCGCCTCCAGGGCGGAGAAATTGCCGCAGTTGCGGTCGTTGGTCCGCTCCAGCACCGCCTTGGCGGCGAGCCCCTCGTACCACGAACGGTTTTTGGTCAGCGTCTCCCAGGCGTGAAGCGAGACCACGGTCGTGGGCAGCGGCTTGGCCGCGTCGATCTGCTCGCGGCCGAGACCGACGGCCTTGCCCATCTTTACCAGGAGATCGAAATGGGAGTGGCCTTCCTGCGCCTCTTCCTCGTAGAGATTCTCAGTGACGATAAATTTCCGCACCTCGATGTGCGGGCAGTTCCCGACGACGTAGGCCCAGCAGCGGCGGCTGTGGCGCGTGAAAATCCCCCACTGCTGGACGAGCGTTTTAGCGCCGCTCACGGCGAGATGATCTTTGGAATAGACGGCCCATTTGAGATTCAACTGGCAATTGGCGACTATTTTATCCAGAGAATTGGAAAAAGAAGACGGCTGGATCATAACGACCTCCCACCTATGCTGGCTCAATAACTTATAGGCCAAAGGAGGGCTCTCTGTCCAGAAGTGGAGCCGCTATTCCCGGGAACCGGACGCGGCCGTCTTGATCCGTCCGGCAGCCGCCCGCTCGATGAAGTCCTTCACCGCTTCGAAGTAAGCATCGCCTCCAACGATGAAGGTGTCGTTGTGGCCCGCGCCGCGAACCGTATAGAACTCCTTCGGCGCAGACGCTGCGGCAAAGACTTTTTTGCCCTGCTCGACGGGGATCACCTCGTCTCGATCCCCCTGGAGCACCAGCACGGGCGCTTTCACGGCTTTAATTTTTTCCGCCACGTCGTAGCGCGTGCGCAGCAGGGGCCCGATCGGCAGTAACGGGAATGCCACCCGCGCCATTTCGCGAATCGATGCAAACGGCGCTTCTAGGACGAGAGCCAAACATTCTTCGCGGACGGCCAACTCCGTCGCCACCGCCGCGCCTAAGGATTGGCCGAAGAACACGATACTTTTCGGGTCGAGATCTTTTCTGCTGCGCAGATATTGAAGCGCCGCGCGCGCATCTTCGTAGGTTCCTTTCTCCGAGACCGTTCCCTCGCTCCGGCCGTAGCCGCGATAGTCGATGATGAAGACGTTGGCGTTCACTTTGTCGTGAAGACGCTTTAGGCCGTCCACCCGATGGCTGATATTCCCCGCGTTGCCGTGAAACCAGAGGAGCGTAATCCTCGCGCCGGAATACGGCACGAACCAGCCGTTCACGCGCACGCCGTCGGCCGTCGTGAAATAAACGTCTTCAAACGCGAGCCCTGCGTCGCGCGGCGTCCGCTCGATTTCGGCAACGGGGAAAAAAATAAATTTCTCTTCCATGGGACAGCCCCAAAACAGGAGAGCGAAAGTAAGCAGAAGTGGCGTGCCGAGGCTTGTTACGTGTCGTGCTGACACAGTCTCTACTCAAGCCGGTCAAAAAGATCCCAGATACAAGGCGCGCGACGATCTGACGAGCGCAGGCGTGCTAACGTAGTTCGTCGGCCTCAACACTCCCGCCCACCTTCTTATTCTCTGTCAATTCGCTCCCAGGACGGCAAGCTCCGCAAGTGACTCTGGTTGCAATTTATCAAACTCTTTTTGTGGGACCTTCAGATATCTCCACGCCGTTTCAGTAAGGACACTCGCGTTCTCGCACCAAAGAGTCGCGGCGCGGTCCTTGTGTTTAACCTCTTCTGTTTCTTGGCCCTTTGTTTCTAGAAGCCAGTAAGTACCTTCTTTGTCGATTGCCACGAAGTCGGGGTAGTAGGACCGCAGATTTCCTCCGTCCGTATAGTCGATAGCAAACCCAAACACCTCAGGAAGCTTGGAGAACGATTTAACATCCTCGGCACCGTCCAAAAATTTCGCGAAGGCTTTTTCAAACTCGTTGTCGCAAGCCACCAAGTTGAAGATACACTTGCGAGGCTCATACACCGGGCGTGACCAGGGGTAGGGTTGCGTTGATGAAAGCAACCGATCCGGCTCCAAAAGTTGCGGCTGTTGTTCCGCGATCGCCCGGCTCAACAAGACCTTCTTAAAAGTCTGCACACAAACGTAGTGAGCAACATTACTGCTCATAGCCTTGATAGTTGCCGGTTCATTCAAATCTACCGTTTTGCCAAATGCTTTGTGTTCGAAGAATTCCCTAACCTTTGGCGCCAAAGCCGCGAACTGCGCCGGAAGTTTAACCTCTTGGGCGATCCGTCGCGCATAGTAGCCTATCACTTCCTGTGCAGTCTGAGGCTCAGGCATTACGTACTCCCGCTCAATCTCCTTTTGTAGGGTAATTATGTCATAGCCTTCGTACTTGAAGGTTTTTTCAGCCTGATCCCCCGATTTTAGAGGAAGGACAGGGCAGTCAAAGGTCATCACATCGATCTCTGCTATCTCCTCCGCCAGACTCTTCTTGCGGATCAGGGAGGGTGTCAAAGAAGGTAATCCGATATCGAACTCAACCCGCTCCGGCACTGGCATGATGGTTAGAATTTGTAGTTTGTCCTTGCCGATTTGGAAGGTCTCAAGCTCGACCTCCTCGATTTTCTCCAAATCTTCGACAAAGGATAGAAACGCATTGTTTCCAATGATATCCACCCGTTCCCTATAGCCAACGGGAATATCTCGAAACATGAGCCGAAGACCACGACCGATAGTTTGCTCCGGTAGTATGTTTGCTTTCGCGCTGTAGGGTCGCAGCCCTACGACAACGGTTACATTCTGGACATCCCACCCCTCGCGGAGCATCAGCACGCTCACAATGGCATTTACCGGATTCTGCTCCTCATCTACATCTCGGGCTACTCTTCGGGCCGTCTCCAAGTCTTTCTTAGTTATCTCACCGCTTTTGTCCGTGTGAATAATGAGCGTCTTGTCGCTGCCAAACTCAGAGGGATATTTCGTTTTAAGCCAATCGCCCACGTCATCCGCTTCATCCGTATCGTTAAGCATGATGAACAGGATCGGTTTTTTCTTTAGCGGCTCCAGTTGTTCCTTGTACTCTCGCCAGCGTTCCACACCTGCCGCCAAGTACGCCCTGTAGCGAACACTGGCAACGTCCGACTTTGGTTCTTGGATCTTTGCTACTCCCTTCATGGGACGCTTCACGATGCCGTCCAAGATAGCCTGCTTTAGTGGGTAGTCGTAGATTGTCCACGGGAAGATCGCGCCTTTTTGAAAGCGGGGTGTTGCAGAAAAGTCGATTTGAGCCGTTAAGGAAGTCTTTGAATGAAGGCCCCGGATAATTTGGTTCCACTCACTCTCCTCGTCGTGCGTGTGGTGGGCCTCATCGTTGATCACCATCAAATGGCCTGTTCGCAGCGCGATCCGTTCGGTAAAGTCAGTTACTTCCAGTTTCTGCGTGGGCGGTTTAGAGCCTAACATCTCAGTCATGATGTCCGGCTCTTGGTCGTTCTTCCTACCGCCTCGCTCGTAGAACTGCTGAATGTTGGTTAAGAATAATGTCCCTTCCGCATGCGCCTTCTCGCCTTGGCCTCTCATTACGCAGTCGAAGTCCCAGAAGATGTCGAGCGGCTTAGGGATCAATGGGTCAGACCGGAAAATTCGTCCTGCGGCAAAATCGGTCTTGAGCCGCTCAAGGACAATTACGTTTGGCGCAATGAGAAGAAACGTCTTGGCATAGTCGCGGGCGATCTCTTCAGCCTCTCGCACTGCGTTCATGAACTGTTCGATTTCACTTTAGGGACCCACCCGATTTCAACGAAGGGGACCACCGAAT
>CAYOJC010000021.1:0-52786 GCA_964404195.1 uncultured Syntrophobacteraceae bacterium | reverse complement strand
GAGACCCGCGGCGCCGATCCCGATGGCAACTATTTCGATATCTCCGAGCATGGTTTTCAAAATGTCGTGCCGCTGGGTGAGAAAAAGAGCGATTAGTTTGCTGAGCCGATAGCCGCTTCTCATTTCTTTCATTTGGCCGGCGAGGGCCATACAGTCGCCGACTCAAGAGCGGAAACCAACGGAGTCAGCGCGATGACGAGAATAAATTTGCCGCTTGGCCGCCGATGGTTGCATGGCGCGTGTGGCCTGTTCGTTATCCTCTCGCTGGTCGTTTGCGCGCCGAGTCCTTCAACCGGCCAGACCAAATCAAATCTATCCTCCAGCGTGACCAGCGAAAGCATGACGCACGTCTGGGTGGCGCGCGAGCGCGGCTTGTTTAAAAAGTATGGCGTCGACATGCAGTTCATACTCATGCCGCGCAATCCCTTGGCCGTTGCCGCTTTGCTTGCAGGTGAGATAGACGCCGCGATCATCGGTCCCGGCCATCTTGTCAATGCTGGCCTGAGCGGCGCGGAGCTCGCCGGGATCGCCAACTTTAATCAGAAACTAGACTTCCGCCTTAACACGCGCCCCGACATCAAGAAGCCGGAAGATCTCCGCGGCAAGCGGATCGCGGTCAGCGGTCCAGGATCGACGTCGCATCTGGTGTCGATGTTGTCGCTTCAGGGTCTCAACATCGATCCAACTCAATCGAAGATTACTTTTCTGACCATACCGGGGACGGAAATGAACCGGCGCTTGGCCCTCGAGAGCGGCAGCGTCGACGCCACCACGCTCAGAGGCGCGATGGGCGATCTCTACGCCAACAAAGGTTACACCTTGCTTTATAACTTAAAGTCCGCCGGCCTGACCTTGCCGCAGAACATGCTGGTGACGACGCGGCGCACGGCGGCGACCAAGTCACAGGTGATCGAAGGCTATTTGAAAGCGACCATCGAGGCGATCGCGATGATCAACGATCCAGCTAACAGGGAGCTAGTGAGCCGGCTGTTGGCAGCGAACCTGCGCTTGAGCAATCCGGCCGATGTCGAGGAGTCCTATCAGGCGGTGATCAACAACTATGAGCGCGCGCCGCACACCAGCGTGGAAGGAATGAAGCGGCTGCAAAAGCTCTTGACCCAGCTCAACCCAAAGATCGCCGAAGTGCGCGTCGAGACGCTCATCGACAACTCTTTCATGAATAAGCTCGAAAGTTCCGGGTTCATCCAGGGCTTGTATAAAAAGAATTGAGAATCCACTCGCCATTATTACTGTTATCGAAGATGGAGATTTTTGAACCGTGAGAACTGAGAACATCCCAGTGGTGGTTGTCGGCGGCGGCAGCGCCGCCTTCGAGGCGGCAGTGGCTGCCAAGCAGGCCGGCGCGCCGAAAGTCGTCATGCTCGAGAAAGCGCCGGAGCCGGAGTTCGGCGGCAACGCGCGCTATTCACACACCGGTTTTCGCTGGGTGTTTTCCGGCGCCGATGAGATCCACCGGTTCCTGCCCGATCTGGATGACGCGACTTTTCAGAAACTGAATTTGCCGGCCTATTCTTCAGAACTGTTTCACGCCGATCTCCAACGGGTCACGCGCGGGCGCATCGATAAGACTTTGGCTGACGTGCTCGTCAGCCGATCCAACGCGGCGATCCATTGGATGCGCGAGTTGGGAATCAAATGGGAAATCGACAGCAACGTGGTCATCGATGGCCGCTATTACTTCGAACCGGGACTGGTGATCCATCCGGTCGGCGGCGTCGGCGGCGGTCTCGGACAGTTGGGACAGTGGCGTGAAATCGCTCTCGGCATGGGCGTCGAGTTGCGTTACGAGTCGAGAGTGAAAGCGATGCTCGGTAACGACCGTCACATCGAGGGAGTCGTCGTCTCCGATCCCAACGAAGAATATGAAATCAAAAGCGGGTCGATTATTTTATGCGCCGGCGGTTTTCAGGCCAATCCGGAAATGCGCGCGCGTTATCTCGGTGCCAACGCCGATCTGATGAAAGTGCGCGGCAGCCGTCACGATACCGGCGAAGTGCTGATGATGACCTTGGCGCTGGGAGCGAAGGCCGCGGGCCACTGGCAAGGCGCGCACGCGACGCCGATCGATTCGACTTATCCTGACGTGGAAATCGGCAGCAAAGCTAATCGCTACGGCTATCCGTACGGCATCACGGTCAATACTTTGGGTCAGCGCTTTTTCGACGAAGGCGAAGCGCGTCATTCGTACACTTATGCCAAAACCGGCTGGGCCGTGCTCGCTCAGCCGGGCGCACTGGCGTATCAAATTTACGATCAGACGACGATCCCGCTGCTCGGCACGAGATATGAGTTCTCCACGCCCATCGAGGCTAATTCGATCGACGAGCTCGCCGGCAAGATCGGCATCGAGCCAATGGTGCTTAATCACACGATTAAGGAATTCAACAACGCGGCGCGCAAAGATGTGCCATTCGATCCGACCAAACTCGACGGCAAGTGCACCGAAGGGATCACACCGAAAAAATCTCATTGGTCTAGTCCGATCGAAAAGCCGCCCTACTGGGCGTTTTCGATCACCGGCGGCGTAACATTTACTTTCGGCGGCTTGCAGATCAACACCCAGGCGCAGGTGCTAAATACCTCCGGCAATCCGATCCGCGGCCTGTTCGCCTCAGGCGATATTGTTGGACTCTTCTTCCACAACTATCCGTCGTGCACCGGGCAGACGCGCAACGTCGTGTTCTCGCGTTTGGCGGGAAGGAATGCGGCGGCGCAGGGGTTGTAGGCCCTGCGCGTGTATCACGATTGCAGGGTTTTTTCCCTAATCCCTCACGACCGCGCAGATTTCACGGAGCCTTATAATATGGCGAAAAGGGCAGCAATAGCTAAAACGCTAGACAATATCTCCGAAGCCGTACCGCATCTTATTCGATTACCGGATCGGAAGGCTTGGATCGATTATGATGAAGACGCAGACGTTCTATACATTAGTCTCAAGCGTCCACAAAAGGCCACGGATACCAAGGTCCTATCCGACAATGGTATCCTTCTCCGCTATCGCAACAAGGACTTGGTCGGGGTGACCGTCTTGGATGCGTCAAAGCCGCGTAAGCGGCGAAAACCAAAGAATTAGGTTTCGTCATTTCAACGTTTCCGGAATTCCGCAAACGTGGAAGCTCCGAGGCCGAGGTTTATCCGTTAAACGTCTTGAACAATGCGCAGCGGTAGAACCGCTGGAACGATTTGAACAGCCGTTAGACACTCCGCTTATTGCCTCTCGCCTCTCGCCTTCTCAAACCCTTGGCATCTCCCCGCCGTTTCGAATAGAATCCCGCAGGTTCTGAAACAGTTCCAATGCAACTCGAAGACCTCCAACCCAACGCGAACGTGCGCGGCGTACTGCCCGACAGCCTCGTCACGGTTGTTAACGTGCAGTGGTTTGGCTCGGAGGCTCTCGAACTCACATACAAGGATGCCGGCGGCCGAGTCGCGAACCAGTTGCTCTACCGTCACGACGAGCTACGACTGGATATCGTCGAGCAAGGGAGGCCTTGGAGCTTCGATGGCGATGGCAGCCTCTTTCGACTCGTATCTGAAGCACACCGCATCCGGCTGGCACACTTGTTCGATCCAGTTCTAGCTGTCCACATTTCGCAAGTTGACCCGCTACCGCATCAGATCACCGCAGTGTACGAAGAGATGCTCCCGCGCCAGCCGCTGCGATTTCTTCTCGCCGACGACCCTGGCGCCGGTAAAACCATTATGGCGGGGCTCCTCATGAAGGAATTAATCGTCCGCGGAGACCTCCAGCGTTGCTTAGTGGTTTGCCCCGGTAGTCTTGCTGAGCAGTGGCAAGACGAGCTCTATCAGCGCTTCCAGCTCCCATTCGACATTCTGACCAATGACAAACTCGAATCCGCCCGTACGGGCAACTGGTTTGTCGAGAACAACCTTGTCATCGCCCGGCTTGATAAGCTCTCCCGCGACGAAAACGTTCAGGAAAAACTCAAAGCTCCTGACTGTCGCTGGGATCTCATCGTTTGCGATGAAGCGCACAAGATGTCGGCCACTTTCTTCGGCGGGGAAATCAAGTACACAAAACGCCACAGGCTCGGCCAGCTGCTTTCGACTCTAACTCGTCACTTTCTTCTCATGACGGCGACGCCACACAACGGCAAAGAGGCGGACTTTCAGCTTTTCATGGCGCTCCTCGACGGCGACCGCTTCGAGGGGCGTTTTCGTGACGGTGCCCATGCGGCAGACGTTTCCGATCTCATGCGCCGGATGGTCAAAGAGAAGCTACTCAAATTTGATGGTACCCACCTTTTTCCAGAGCGGATTGCCTACACCGTTTCCTACAAGCTCTCCGATGCCGAGGCACGACTCTACAAGGAAGTTACCGATTACGTGCGCGAGGAGTTTAACAGAGCCGATGCCCTCCAAAACGACAAGCGCGCCGGAACCGTTGGTTTTGCGCTTACGATCCTGCAGCGCCGGCTTGCCTCGTCTCCCGAGGCCATCTACCAGTCTTTACGTCGTCGCCGCGAGAGACTTGAGAAAAAACTGCGCGAATTGGAACTACTCCAACGAGGAGCTGTCGTTGAAGCGATTGTGGCTGACGTCCCAGTGCTCGATGACGAGGACGTTGACGATCTGGAGGACGCCCCAGATAACGAGGTTAAGGCCGCCGAAGAACAAATTTTAGACCAGGCTACTGCCGCTCGAACCATCGACGAACTTAAGGCTGAGATCGCGACGCTCCAGCGCCTCGAATTGTTGGCAAATTCGGTGCGGCGTAGCGGCGAGGACCGCAAATGGCGCGAACTCGCGAACCTGCTCTCTCATATCTTTACGCGCGCTTCCGTTGGGGACCGCGTGGCCGAAGAGTCAGCGCTATATGGAGCGGGAGATGTGCCTAAGCCAGTGCCGTCTCCTCGACAAAAACTTGTCGTATTTACCGAGCACCGAGACACCTTGAATTATTTGGAGCAACAGATCGCCACTGTGCTCGGGCGAAAAGAATCCGTAGTGGTTATCCACGGGGGAATGGGACGCGAGGAGCGAAAAAAAGCCCAGGAAGCCTTTCTTCATGATCCAGAAGTACAAGTTCTAGCCGCGACTGATGCAGCCGGGGAAGGCATTAATCTTCAGCGTGCCCATTTGATGGTCAATTACGATTTGCCGTGGAATCCGAATCGGATCGAACAACGCTTTGGCCGTATCCACCGTATCGGACAGACCGAGGTCTGCCACCTTTGGAATCTCGTGGCGGGCGAAACTCGCGAGGGTGATGTCTACCGGACTTTGCTTGAAAAGCTCGAAGAGGCCCGAAAGGCGCTCGGCGGGCAAGTCTTCGATGTTCTCGGTAAGCTACAGTTCGACGGCAAGCCGTTGCGTGATCTCTTGATCGACGCCATCCGCTACGGCGAACAACCTGATGTGCGAGCACGGCTAACGGAAGCCATTGCCCATGCGGTGGACCGTAAACAGATGGAGGATTTACTCGAAGAGCGTGCGCTCGCGCACGATGCGATGGACGCTAGCCGCGTCCGGCGTGTGCGTGAGGATATGGAACGGGCTGAAGCTCGGCGCTTGCAACCACATTATATAGAGTCCTTCTTTCTGGAGGCGTTTCAGTGGCTCGGGGGTTCAGCCAAACAACGTGAGCACCGTCGCTATGAAGTGACACACGTCCCGGCGCCGATCCGCAACCGCGATCGCCTGATTGGCGTTGGCGCGCCCGTGCAAATGCGTTACGAGCGCATCGCGTTTGAAAAATCGCTGATCGCGCCCCAAGGCCAACCGCTCGCCGCTTTCGTGTGCCCAGGTCATCCATTGCTTGACGCAGTCCTCGACCTTACGCTGGAGCGCCACCGCGACCTTTTGCGTCGCGGCACAGTACTCGTCGATGAGCGAGACCTGAGCGAAACGCCTCGCGTGTTGTTCTACCTGGAGCACGCTATCCAGGATGCGAGTTTCACGCGCACCGGAGAACGGCGGGTTATCTCTCGGCGCATGCTATATGTGGAGCTAGATGAGGCTGGCAACGCGCGACATCTGCAATACGCGCCTTATCTCGATTACCGGCCGCTCAAATCGGAAGAGCCGTCGATACAAGCTATCCTCGATCGACCTGAGAGTGTTTGGATCACGCGTCAGCTAGAGCAAAAGGCGCAAGGTCACGCGATTGCTCGTGTTGTTCCCGAGCATCTACAGGAAGTGCGCGGCCGCCGCATTGAATGGATCGATAAGACTCGCGCGGCGGTCAAGGATCGATTAACGAAGGAGATCAGTTACTGGGATCACCGGGCCGAAGAACTGAAGCTCCAAGAGCAGGCGGGTAGAGCTAACGCCCGCGTGAATTCACAAGAAGCACGCCGCCGTGCCGATGAATTACAGGGCCGTCTGCAGAAGCGGATGGAACAGCTCGACCTCGAAGGTCAAATCTCCGCGTTGCCGCCGGTGGTGCTCGGCGGACTAGTTGTCGTTCCACTAGGTTTGATCGCGCGAATGACCGGCCGACAAGCATCGTCACCTGCACACGTTGTCGACAAGCAGGCTGTAGCGGCGCGCGCCCGCGCGATCATTATGGGGGTAGAGCGGGATCTTGGCTTCGATCCTACTGACCGCGAATCGGAAAAACTCGGTTACGATATCGAAAGTAAACATCCTGGGCAGGGAACATTGCGCTTCATCGAAGTTAAGGGCCGGGCTTCGGGTGAAGGCGTTCTCACAGTCACGAAGAACGAAATCCTTTACTCGCTGAACAAACCCGATGATTTTATTTTGGGCATCGTTGAGTTCATGAATGACGGATCACATAAGGTCCACTACCTGCGTTGTCCCTTTCAGCGTGAGCCCGATTTTGGGGTGACGAGCGTCAATTACAATTTTGCGGAGCTACTGGCGCGCGCTGAGGCGCCGCGATGACCTCACCGGAACGCGGAACAAACGCTGCGCTTCTTGACCAGCTTCGTCACTGGCTTCTGGCTCTGGAAGGCGAGCATTTCGAGTTCAAGGAAGCAAGAAACCGGTTTTCCTTTGACGATCTGGCCAAGTACTGCTGCGCTCTGGCAAACGAGGGCGGCGGGAAAGTGCTCCTCGGGGTCACCGACAAGCGCCCTCGCACTGTCGTCGGCACCCACGCGTTTCTACAGCCTGAAGTTACGCGGCGAACCCTCATGGAGCGTCTCCCGTTGCGCATTCGGGTTCTCGAAATCGCTCACCCCGATGGCCGGGTAATTATTTTCGACGTCCCGGCCCGTCCGGTCGGTATTGCCATCAAGTTTGACGGCATCTATTGGTCCCGTGAGGCGGACAGCTTGGTCCCGATGGCTGAGGATAAGTTGCGCATCATCTTCGCCGAATCGGGCCATGATTTCTCCGCTGATATCTGCCGCGGAGCGAGCCTCGAACACCTGGACACGACGGCCATTGAAGACTTTCGCCGCCGTTGGATCGATAAGTCGAAAAATGACGGGCTCAGCGCGCTCACGCACGAGCAGTTGCTCCGCGATGCGGAAGTGCTGCTGGATGGTGGCGTCACCTATGCGGCGCTTGTTCTTTTCGGCATCCGATCGGCATTAGGCAGCTTCCTGGGGCAGGCAGAGGTTGTATTCGAGTATAGATCATCCGACGCTTCCGGACCCGCTCAGCAACGAAAGGAATACCGGCAAGGTTTTTTCGCTTTCTACGACGACTTGTGGAACAGCATCAACTTGCGCAATGACATGCAGCATTACCGGGACGGTCTTTTTGTTCTGGACATTCCCACCTTTGCCGAGCGTTCGGTTCGTGAAGCTGTCCTCAATGCCGTCAGCCATCGCGACTATCAACTCGGCGGAAATGTTTTTGTCCGCCAATACCCGCGTCGGCTGGTCATTGAAAGCCCCGGCGGTTTTCCGTTGGGCATTACGGCGGACAATGTGTTGGACAGGCAGTCGCCTCGCAATCGCCGTATCGCAGACGTGTTCACGAAGTGTGGATTGGTCGAACGGTCGGGGCAAGGAATGAATCTCATGTTCGAGCAAAGCATCCGCGACGGTAAGTCTCGCCCCGACTTCACTGGCACGGAAGCTTACCACGTCGTGCTCACCCTTCACGGAGAGGTTAGTGATCCCCGGTTCGTACAGTTCCTCGATAAGGTCGGCCAAGAGACGCTTTCAGGATTCGATACGCAGGACTTCCTCATCTTGGACTTAGTTCACCGCGAGACTCCAGTCCCGGCGGCTTTGCAGCCGCGGCTACGGCGCCTTGCTGATCTCGGGGTTGTCGAGGTCGTCGGCCGAGGGAAAGGAACGCGTTACTTACTATCCCGCCGCTTTTATTCGATGATTGGGAAAAGAGGGTCCTACACGCGGCGCAAGGGGCTCGACCGCGAAACCAACAAGGTGTTATTGTTTAAGCATATTCAGGACACCGCCCAGACTGGCGCCACACTGGAGGAGCTCAAGCAGGTTCTTCCGTCGTTAAGTTCAAGTGCGGTACAGTGGTTGATGCGGCAGCTGAAGGCCGACGGTAGAGTCCGAATGGAAGGAAGGACGCGGACGGCTCGTTGGTTTCCCGTAAACAAACCGTCTGGAGCTAACGGAGAACAGGGCAACTTGTGAGCGTATGGATTACGTGTGGCCCAGCTGTACACGCAATGCACACGCAATGTACACGCAAACGCTATAGCAGATGTTACGTTTAATCAACAAGTTACATCGTTGACCGATTGCGTGTTTTCTTGCGGCTAAACCACGCATTTTTTTACGCAAGGTCGGTTCAGGACGCTCTACCCGGTACGAGCTAAACCCCCATGGCTAATCATCAACTAATCATCAACCGATTTCCCGTAATCATCAACCTGGCCGCTATCGCCCGCGGGGTGTCCGGCCAGCGCCCTAATCGTAAAGTAATCGTCAACCGATTTCCCGTAATCGTAAACCCCGCCGCCTTGAATCCATCAAGAATCTATCAAAGTCGCGCTCCAATCCATCAATTCGCATCTGAAAGTTTCACCTTGCGAAATCAAATCCGCAACCGCCCGGTTAAGCTCGCCGCAGAAAATATCCGCAACTATCCGCAACCGGCTTGGCCAGTATCCGCAACCGCCGGAATCTATCAGCTAGCGCGGAGGCAGCCTGGCGTTCAAATCCCGGAGTCATCCGATAATCATCCGAGGGCGCGGGGAAATCATCCGACAATCTACCGACGAAATCCTGGAAACGACCGATTTGCCGAATCACACAGTGGCTCAGTAACCATGTTCAATTAATCCTTATGGCCTCTGAGTACGCACGCTTCTATAAATGTGATCTTCAGGTGCAGACACCGGAGGATCCCCGAAACTGGGATGCGAATGATCCTATCCGAGTTGGCAACCCACGGAACGAAGCTGACTTGCAAGACAAGGCTCGTCAGTTTCTGCGCCGCTGTCATGAGGTGGACCTTGAGGTAATTGCGGTGACCGATCATAATTTTGCGGCCCGCATTAATGAGCGGGACCTGTTCCTAACGCACTTGATTCAGCAAAATCAAACTGTAGCAAGAGAGCTTAACCGCGACCCGCTCGTGATCTTTCCAGGTTTTGAAGTGGACATCGGTTTTCATCTGGTTTGCATTTTCGAGGCTGGAACACTTCTTCTCCAGGTATCGGATCATCTCACCACGCTTGGTCTTCCGCCAGCAGCGCGTTTCATGAACGGTAGGCCTGCGCCACTGCGCTCCAACAATCAGCCGGTTACGTGTGACGAAGTTCTTCGGGTTGTGCAGAAACAATACGGGGGTCTCGTAATTGCTGCCCATGCATTTTCGAACGACGGCATTGCTAACGAGGGACGCGACGCCGAAGATTTCCGTCATGATAAGCTTCTTGCCGTAGAGGTAAATGAGGTTCCGCTCGTTGGACGTGCAAAGCACATCCTCTTGGCCAATGATGAGACCTGGAGTCGCCGGAGGCGATTGGCATATGTAATGTCGTCGGACTGTAAGAAATTGCGGCCTACGAACCACACTGATTGCAACTACATCGGCTACCGCCACACTTGGATCAAAATGAGTCAGCCCTCCATTGAAGCATTGCGTCAGGCCTTCCTCGATCAGGCGCACGCGATTGCGGAGGGGCGTCCTGATGAATCACGCATCCAATTCGGGGACAATCGGCCCGAGAATAAGTTCACCCATCCAAGGATACGCAGCATCAAGGTGCTGGATGCAGGGTTTCTCAAAGACCAAGAGCACGAATTCAGCCCGCATCTAAACGCCCTTATAGGCGGAAGGGGTGCAGGAAAATCCTCGATCGTCGAGTATCTTCGTCTTTCGCTTGACCGTAGCGAGTCCATCCTCGGGCATCTTGCAACCAGTAATTTCGAGAAGCTGAAACGAACGCTTGAACCCGCCGGCAAAGTGGAGGTAGGCCTCCAAAAGGACGACAAGTTTTGGCGGATCGAGTTCACGCTCGCGAGCGGGCCAAAGATTGTTGAAGGAGAGGCCATCCCCGACATCGCCCGGTTTTTCCCAATAAGGATTTTGAGTCAAGGGGAGATTTCAGAGCTGGCCGAGGATCGCACGGCTCGTGCGCGGATTATTGACGATCTAATTCGGTCGCAGTTGGATGGTACCTCCCGCCAAGCAGCCGACATCACTCGGCAGATTAGGCTGCTGGACGAAAAAATCCTCAGGAAGGCCGAACTGGAGGAACGAAAGAAGATTCTTGAGACGGAACGGTTGGACCTAAAGGGCAAAATCGAACGCCTAAAGCAGCTGGAGCAGCCGCTCAAGAATTGGAACACTCGTCTGACGGAAAAGGAACTAATCGAGACCTTGCGCACCCAGTATGAGGAGACCTGCCAGACAATTGAATTATTGTCCTTACCTCCGAACCTCCAGACATCCACTCAACAGCCAACCGATAGTGTTCTCGATCCGGGCATTCGGAAAGTTGTTGCGGACTTTAATGCGCTAACCGCAGACCTCGTGCAACGTTTGAATGATGCGCTGGGCGAATATAAACAGGGTATCACTGCGCTACTTGAGAGCCAGCCAGTGGTAGATTGGCAGAACGAATTCGCAGAGGCCGAGGCCGGGTACGAGCAACTTAAGCAAGAGCTGGTTGCTCAGGGCACTGATCCGGACGCCTACCTGGAATATCAAAAGCAGCTCAAAGCACGCGAAGATTCAATTACCGTTGTGAATAAGGAACTTGCTGATATTGCTGCGTTGGCAAATAAACGAGACGACGAGCTCGCAAGATTGGAGCAGATTTGGGATTTGGCATCACAGGCTCGGGAGACTATTGCGCGGCAGCTTACAGACGCCGTTCCGAAAACCAAGGAAGGAACTCCATTCGTTAGGGTCTCAGTTGCACGATTTGGCGACGACCGCGAATTCGCACAAAAGTTGAAAGACTTACCTAAGGACAGACGTCGCGTCAGCGAAGAGGAATGGGGGTCGTTCGACGAGCGCCGGCGGTTGATTTTGCCGGATGACTCGTTCCTTGCCCGTGTAGTCGCCAACACTGCAGCGGGAACTTCCGCAGCGCGGACTTTCTTGTCCTGGGTTCATCAGCTGCGTGTCGGACGGCAACCCGAAGGCTGTCCATGGATGCCAAATGATCGAAAAACTAAAGCTCTGCTAGAATGGTGCAAGCCTTCCATTGATGCGGACCTTTCTCTCTGGTGTCAGCCTGACCGTGTTCGGGTTGAGCTTTACCGTCAAGACGGAACATTTGCCGGAGAAATGGAACAGGGTCTTTCCGTTGGCCAGCGCTGCACCGCCATTCTCGCGCTACTGCTGGCACAGGACGATGCTCCCGCCATCATCGACCAGCCGGAGAACGACCTTGACAACGAGTTTGTCTTCCGTGAGCTTGTGCCCTTGCTACGCCGTATTAAGGAGACTCGTCAGGTTATAGTGGCCACCCATAACGCCAACATCCCAGTCAACGCGGACGCGGAACTCATCGTAGCCTTGGAAGCGCGAGGCGGGAGAGGAGAAGTCCTCGCTATCGGTGCGCTCGATCGGGAGAAGGTCCGTGCGGCAGTTAAAGAGATTCTCGAAGGAAGCGAGGAGGCATTCCGGCGCCGGTCTGAAAAGTACGGCTTTTGAGGCGATCCACCGCCAGTTTGATCATGAGATGAACTACAAGAAAAAACTCATTGAAGTCGCGCTGCCGCTGGAAGACATCAACCGCGAAGCAGCGAGAGAAAAGTCCATCCGTCATGGGCATCCATCCACTCTACATTTGTGGTGGGCGCGGCGTCCGCTGGCGGCGTGTCGCGCGGTTTTGTTCGCGTCGTTGGTAGATGATCCATCGGCGCATCCGGATAAATTTCCGACCGAGGAGGCTCAAAACGAAGAACGGGAGCGGCTCTTCAAAATCATCAGGGAATTGGTGAAGTGGGAGAACTCTAACAACGAGCGCGTGCTCAAAGCGGCGCGGGCGGAGATTTTGAGATCCTGCGATGGAAAGCCACCGCCTGTTTACGATCCGTTTTGCGGTGGCGGGTCGATTCCATTAGAAGCTCAGCGTCTCGGACTAGAAGCACACGCAAGCGATCTCAATCCTGTTGCGGTTCTCATCACCAAAGCTCTCATTGAGATACCGCCAAAGTTTGCCGGCAAGCCGCCTGTGAACCCGGAGTCGCGTCGCAAACTTGGCGCGTCCGGATCGTGGAAAGGCGCGGCTGGATTGGCGGAAGACATTCGTTACTACGGGAAATGCATGCGCGATGAGGCAGAGAAACGCATCGGCCATCTTTATCCTAAAGTAAAACTACCTAAAGAGTACGGCGGTGGGGAAGCGACTGTGATCGCGTGGCTGTGGGCGCGCACGGTGGCCAGTCCTAACCCGGCGGCCAAAGGCGCGCACGTGCCACTAGTGCGGTCCTTTTGGCTTTCTACCAAAGTGGGCAAAAAGGCGTGGGTGGAACCGGTTGTGGACCAAAGCACCATGACTTACCGGTTTGAAGTCCGTAACGGCAATGGCGAACCGCGCGATGGAACCGTGAAACGCGCAGTTGGCGAATGCCTCCTTACCGGCAGCCCTATACCGGGAGAGTACATTAAGGAAGAAGGTCAAGCTGGACGGTTTGGTGCCCGCCTCATTGCTGTTGTTGCTGAAGGCGCAAGAGGCAGACTCTATGTGCGACCGTCCGACGAACACGAGAAAATCGCGCGAAGCGTATTGCTCCCAGACGGCATCCCGGACTCTGAGCTGCCCAACAATAGCCAATACTCTGCCCCGCCACTCTACGGAATGAGCAAGCATAGTCACTTGTTCACGCCTCGGCAACTGGTCATGCTTACGACGTTCTGCGATTTGGTTGCCAAGGCCCGCGCAAGAGTGGTTGCGGACTCGGGTGGAAATGAAGCCTACGCAGATGTGGTTGCAACGTATTTGGGTTTTGGTGTCAGCAAGTTGGCCGATTACAACTCATCTCTCGTAGTTTGGAGTCCAACCCGCGACCAAGCAAAGCCAACTTTCTCGCGACAGGCATTCTCGATGGCGTGGGACTACGCGGAAGTGAACTCGTTTGCTGAGGCTGCGGGTGATCTGACAGTCAGCGTTCGAGGAATAGCGGAGTCTCTTGAACGTGTGCCTGCTTTGGGTCCGGCAGTTTGTCGGCAAGCTGATGCGGCGAGGCTGGAAGGGCGTTCGCTCGTCTTCATCACTGATCCGCCTTACTACGACAACGTGCCATACGCCGACCTGTCCGACTTCTTCTACATATGGCTCAGGCGTTGTTTGCATCCACTCTATCCAGAGTTGCTTGGCACGGTGCTCGTGCCCAAAGCGGATGAATTGGTCGCGGATACGGTGCGTCACGGCGGAAAGGACGGTGCTCACGCCTTTTTCGAGCGAGGCATGGGGCGAGTCTTTGAACGGATGCAGGCGGCGAGTGACCCGCGATACCCGACGAACATTTACTACGCCTTCAAGCAAACGGAAGAGGACGAAGACGACTCTGACGATGCTGAAGACGTGGGCGGTTCTCGGACGTCAACAGGTTGGGAAACGTTTCTGCAAGGCTTGGTTGATTCCGGTTGGCAAGTTGACGGCACATGGCCCATGCGAACTGAACGTGGCGTTCGCACGCGGAGTCTCGGCAGCAATGCACTCGCTTCGTCGGTTGTTCTGGTTTGCCGTCCGCGACAGAAAGAAGTAGGCGTTGCATCGCGGCGGGATTTTCTGACCGCGTTGAAACGGGAATTGCCCGACGCGCTGCGTCAATTGCAAAAGGGGAACATCGCACCGGTGGATTTCGCCCAAGCTGCGATCGGGCCGGGAATGGCGGTGTTCAGTCGTTATGCGCGCGTGCTGGAAACAGATGGTTCGCCCATGAGCGTACGCATCGCGCTAGCGCTCATCAACCAGATGCTTGATGAGGTGCTCGCCGAGCAAGAAGGCGAGTTCGACGCGGACACACGCTGGGCCTTAGCGTGGTTTGATCAATACGGCTTTTCGGAGGGCCCATCGGGTGTCGCCGAAACTCTATGCACGGCTAAGAACACAAGCATTGATGGCATGAAGGAGGCGGACATTCTTTTCTCTAAAGCAGGCAAGACGCGCCTGCTGAAGAAGGAAGAATTGCCTGTGAACTGGGACCCGGTCACGGATAAGCGGCTGACGATATGGGAAACCACGCATCAACTAATTCGGAGCCTTGAACAAGGCGAGGCTGCAGCGGGGGAGTTGTTGAAAAAGTTGGGTGGGATCGGCGAAGTTGCACGTGACTTGAGCTATCGGCTTTACACGATCTGCGAGCGTCGCAAATGGGCGCAGGACGCCCTCGCCTACAATGCACTGGTGCGGAGTTGGCCTGAGATCACGCAGCTAGCGCGATCAGGTGCTAGGCCGCAGGAGGATTTGTTCTAACAGGAGTAACAGATGGCGATCACGAATCACGAACGTGTTGGCAAAGCATTGGACCTTCTCAAGGATGGGTTAGGCCCATTTCTCGAACGCGAGCTTAAGTCTGAGTATCAGCAACGCTGGTTCGAAGAAGTGAAAACCACGCTCTCGCCTCAACAGCTCAACTTCGCAGGTACGGAGAAAAATCCGCAGTGGGATATCGCTACGGTTCTCGCGGTGATGTGGAATCAATGGAACCAAGTCTTCCGAAAGACGCTCGGACAAGCCGAACGGACATTGGTGAGCGAGCTACGCGAGGTACGCAACAATTGGGCGCATCAGCGGCCTTTTACTTCCGACGATGCTTACCGCGCTCTCGACAGCGCGGCGCGACTCCTCACGGCTGTCTCCGCCCCGGAATCGGCGGAAGTCGAAAAGATGAAAATGGAGCTGCTGCGAGTACGCTTCGACGAGCAGGTCAGAACCGAGAAACGCAAGACCGCCAGTCCCGCGGTGGAGAGTCAGGTAACCGGACAACTCAAGCCGTGGCGTGAAGTGGTTAACCCGCACAAAGACGTCGCCAGTGGAAAATATCAGCAGGCCGAGTTTGCCGCGGACCTATGGCAGGTGCATTTAGGCGAAGGGACGGACGAGTATCGGCATCCCGCTGAGTTTTTCCGCCGCACCTACCTCACCGAAAGTTTGAAACTCCTTCTCGTCGGCGCGGTTCGGCGGCTCGCTGGCACAGGTGGCGATCCGGTTATTCAACTCCAGACCAACTTCGGTGGCGGTAAGACGCATTCGATGCTGGCGCTCTATCATTTATTTTCCGGTGGCAAACCCGGTGAATTACTTGGCATCGATGCCGTTCTGAAAGAAGCCGAGGTTTCCAACCTGCCGAAGGTGAAGCGTGTCGTATTCGTGGGCAACAAGATATCTCCGGGTAATCCGGTAACCAAAGGCGACGGCACCGTCGTCCGCACATTCTGGGGCGAGCTCGCCTGGCAATTAGGCTTTGCAGCGGGCGGAGTGAAGGAAGCGAAGAAGGCTTTTAACCGCGTCCGGACCGATGACGAGAAGGCTACAAACCCCGGCGACGTGTTGCGTGAACTATTCAATGAGTACGGGCCGTGTCTTATCCTCGTCGATGAATGGGTGGCGTACGCCCGGCAGTTGCACGACCAGGGCGATGCTTCGACCTCGCTCAGCACAGGCCTGCCGGCGGGGAGTTTTGAGACCCAATTCTCTTTTGCTCAAGCACTGACCGAGTCAGCAAGGCTTGCGAAGCAGTGTTTGCTGGTCATCAGTTTGCCGGCGTCAGATACCACCGGCTCGCCGCACGCCCAGGCGGACGATACCGAAGTCGGCGGGCAGCGTGGACGCGAAGCCTTAGAACGTCTGCGTAACGTAGTGGGGCGGCTGGAGTCGTCATGGCGGCCGGCCAGCGCCGAAGAGGGATTTGAAATAGTTCGCCGAAGATTGTTCGAGCCATTGGTGGAGCGGGAGCAGTTCGTTGCGCGCGATACCGTGGCCAGGGCGTTTTTCGATTTGTACCGGACGCAGCAACAGGAGTTCCCTCCCGACTGCCGCAATCCTGAATATGAGGAACGCCTGAAGGCGGCGTATCCGATTCATCCAGAGGTGTTCGACCGGCTCTATAATGACTGGTCTACCCTGGTGAAATTCCAACGCACGCGCGGCGTGTTGCGCTTGATGGCGGCGGTCATTCACAGTCTATGGGAAAAAGGCGATCGCAACCCGCTGATTTTGCCGTCTAACATTCCCATCGATGATCGGCGTGTCGAGTTCGAATTGACGCGCTACCTTTCGGACAACTGGATTCCGGTGATCGAGAAAGACGTGGACGGCGCGAACTCGCTGCCGCTGCGGCTCGACGGCGAGGTGCCAAACCTCGGCAAATTTGCCGCGACGCGACGCGTAGCACGAGCCGTCTATCTCGGGTCCGCGCCGACGACTACCGCGGCTAATCGCGGGCTTGAGGATCGCTGGATCAAACTTGGCTGTGTCATGCCGGGAGAATCGCCTGCGATATTCGGCGATGCGCTGCGCCGTCTCGCGGGAGCGGCGACTTACTTGTACCAGGACGGCCCGCGCTACTGGTACTCTACTCAGCCGACGGTTACCAAGCTCGCTGACGATCGTGCCGAACAGTTGAAGCGCGATCCTGACAAGGTCGTTCAAGAACTCGACCGACGGCTCCGTGCTGATTTACGCAAACCGGGCGACTTCAGCCGCGTGCATCCGCTGCCTGCTTCCGGTCAGGAAGTGCCGGACGATTTGGATGCTCGGTTAGTGGTGCTTGGAATCGATCACCCGCATAGCAAAGAGACGAACAGTCCAGCGGAAGTCTTGGCAAAGGCGATTCTTGAATCACGCGGCAACTCGCCCCGTCTATACCGCAACACGCTCGTATTCCTCGCGGTAGACAAGACGAGGTTGCAGGATCTCGACGAGGCGGCACGCCGCTATCTGGCCTGGGAATCGATCCTCGCAGAGAAGGACACGCTTAATTTAGATCCACACCAGGTGAAGCAGGCGGAGACGCAGAAGATCGCGGCCGATAGCGCTGTAACGGGACGAATCCCCGAAGCTTATCAGTGGCTCCTCGTGCCGGTGCAGGAAACACCGCAATCGGCGAGCGGCTGGCAAACCTTCCGGCTTACCGGTTCCGACACACTCGCTGTTCGCGCTAGTAAGAAGCTGCGTAACGACGAGCTGCTACTGACTGGCTTTGCACCTTCAAGGCTGCAAATGGAGTTGGATCGTGTGCCGCTTTGGCGCGGAGATAGTGTGGCGATCAATCAACTGGTTGAGGATTTTGGGCGGTATCTCTATCTGCCGAGATTGAAAGACTCGTCTGTTTTGCTGGGTGCTATCCGCGACGGGCTTGGCTTGCTCACGTGGGAGAAGGATTCGTTTGCCTACGCCGACAGCTATGACGAAGCGGCCGGGCGATATCGCGGACTGCGCGCCGGTCAACATGTGACGATTACAGATGGCGACGCACCGGGACTGCTAGTGAAGTCGGAGATCGCGCGTAAGCAACTCGATGCCGAGAAGCCCTCCGAGACGGTGAAAGATGATAAACGACGCGATGCTGACATCACCAGCCGTGATCGAGACACGATACCACTGCCCCTACCCGAAGCAGCTAAACCGACGCGCTTTCACGGCACCGTCGAGCTCGATCCCGCGCGGGTAGGTCGGGACGCCAGCCGCATCGCCGACGAAGTTGTTTCGCACCTCTCGGGAATCGTTGGTTCAACCGTGAAGGTAACGCTGGAGATTGAGGCAAATATTCCAAGCGGCGCGCCAGATAATGTGGTGCGAACGGTCACAGAGAACAGCCGAACCCTCAAATTCACAAGTCAGGGTTTTGAGAAGGAGTAATCCTAGAACAAGACTTAACCAGCAAGGAGGGCAAATGCCGGACAAACCGATAATCATGAAAAAGGGCAACAAAGGTCTAACTGTTAAGATCAATCTTTGGGCTTTAGACAAATACAAGAAAGATTTCGACAGTCTTGCGGCAAGAATGTGGATACGAGGAATGGTAACACATGGTGACACTCGGGAAGACAAGATATTCAACGATGCCGGGGAACTCTTAACTATTCTCGGAAAATGGAACGCCCAGAAATTGAGAGAACTGAAAAGAAAGCCTAGAAGGTGAAAGTCGTTGGGCTCGTCGTCAGGGTCGAATCGTGAATTTTGATGTTCGAGAAAATCTCCGCTGTCCGGCTTTCTTCGACAATCTCACCTTTTAAGAATTCTCAAAACGCCGAAATGAGGCGCGATATGAATCTAACTAAAATCATTTTGCTTCTGCTCGTCGTCCAATCCCTCGGCTGCGCGCTCCCGCGCCGCGATTTGGACAAAGATCGCCAGGAAGAAAAGAAAGAAAGCGCGCCGCCGACGTTCATTTATCGGCCATGACAAAAAAATCGTGTTCGTGCTCGTGGCTCGTGCTCGTCACCGATAAAAGATGATAACTTCACGCGGACGCTTCCACGTTTTTTACAAGGATGAAAGCAGAAAGAATACGCGGGCGTGTAAAGATTAAAGCGTGCTGGAAAAGGAGAGCGTCGCGGGAGTATAATATGGCTCGTCGCGGAGGAGGTTCCATATGGGAAGCGCAAAAAAGCAGGCCTTGGAGTTGATTCAGCAACTTCCTGAGGAGTCCAGTCTCGAAGACATTCAGTATCATCTCTACGTCCGGGAAAAAGTAGAGCGAGGCCTGCGGGACCTGAAGGCCAAGAGAGTGCTTACTCAGAAGGAAGTCGAGCGCCGGATGGCCAAATGGCTAAAAGGGTAATCTGGACTCTTGCCGCATGGAATGACTTAGAGACCGTAGCCGACTTCATTTCGCGAGACTCGCCATATTACGCGGCAGCCTGGGTCCGCAACGTTCGTGATGCCGCTCGCTCCCTCAACCTAATGTCGATGCGAGGCCGCGTTGTGCCGGAGATCGGAGATCGGCAGATTCGCGAACTGATCATCCAGAGTTACCGGCTCATTTACAAGGTCGAAAGATCGCGCGTTGCTGTTCTCGGTATTATTCATGGTGCGAGGGACCTCAAGACTCTCTGGGCGAGAAGAACGCACTAGCAATTGAGAAGTCACGGTTGCCTACGCGGCCCTTGAAACATGTGATCGGGGTCAGGCCTGACTATGGACTTATTGTGGTGAACGCTCCGCTGAAATCCGGCAGAGTTCCGGGGCGGGAAAGAGCGCGTCCCGCAGATTTCCCAGAAGCCTTCTGGGAAATTGGCGACGCACTGCGTAGCCAATCTGCAATCAGCCTTTTGCCGGCAGCTAATCAAATTCTCCACGCACTGCGTGATTGGGGTCAGTCTTTTTTCAGGCTAAGAGTTTCGGCCCATCCTCGACGAAATCGCCCCGGTGCTGGCGGCGCACTATGGGTTTACGGATGAGGAGTTGGACTTCATCCCTTCGGCTCAGCTCAGGGCAGGCAACTACGACATCAAGTACCGGAAAGGCCGTCCGACTACTGGAAACAAGAGCGATTTGACCTATGGCTAAACTCCGCCAACAAAACTCGGCTTCATGCACGACCTCCTGACTGGTCGCGTGCGCGTGAAGGTCGGGGAGCCTGGTGGGCAGGCAATACCACCATGAAAATCGAAATTGACACATTGGATTTTCATGGTATCCTGTCCCTATGATCGACCGACCTGATCACCTCTCCGCCATCCGTGCCGCCCTGGAACGAAGCAGGATCGTGGCGCTGACCGGCCCGCGTCAGTGCGGCAAGACGACCCTGGCAAGGCAACTGTTGCCGGAGGACTCCGTCAATTACTTCGACCTG
Organism: uncultured Syntrophobacteraceae bacterium; assembly: GCA_964404195.1. Taxonomy (GTDB): domain Bacteria; phylum Desulfobacterota; class Binatia; order UBA9968; family UBA9968; genus JAJPJQ01. Next base: position 32,639 of record CAYOJC010000021.1, on the reverse strand, counting down.
GAAGACCCGGTGAGCATAGCGCGGCTGGATGAGCCTATGACGGCGTTGCGTGAATTGAAGGGGTTGGTGGTGATCGACGAAGTGCAGCGGCGGCCCGATTTATTCCCAGAATGTCGTGTCAGACTTGCCTAAGTTAAGTTTCTCTCCACACCTCTCGCACTTTTAGCTACGATGACTTGAATCGGCTTTTTTCCGCGGAACCCTCGTCGTCGCTCCGTGCTTAAGGGACGAGAAGGTTTGCCAGCGTCTCGATTTTCGGCAGGCTATCCAACCCTCGAACTGCGGCGATAATCTCGTCCGCCTTTTCCCGCGGACAGAGGGTCAAGTCTTGCAGCAGCACGTTGTCGCAATGCAAGACCCGAGCCCGTAAACTGATGGAGACACAATACCGCCGCCCCTACCCGAAGCAGCTAAACCAACGCGCTTCCACGGAACCGTCGTGCTTGATCCGACGCGGGTAGGTCGGGACGCTAGTCGCGTCGCCGACGAGGTAGTCGCTCATCTTTCAGGCATCGTTGGTGCGACCGTGACGGTAACGCTGGAGATCGAGGCGAACATTCCAGGCGGTGCACCGGATCAAGTCGTGCGCACTGTCACCGAGAACGGCCGAACGCTGAAGTTTACGAGCCAGGGATTTGAGAAGGAATAGCCGGGCAAAGCCGTTTCACGAATCCGAGAGAGCCGTACCAGACGTTAGTCTAGGCGGAGGCATATGGCTGACAGTAATCGGGGTCAGGCTGAGCTGTCCCCTTTTTGTTCTTCAGAGTTAGATAGCTATTGCGCTCCAATGGGTCCATGATGACCGCATGGGCATCCGGCGGCCTAGCGGCGGTAAGGGCGCGTCCCGCGACGAAGGCGACAGACGCCTGAGGAGGTCGATGTGCTCGACGGGAAGATCCAGCGGATAACACAGGAATACAAACCGGGGGACCACAAACGTTTTGCTCTGATCGAGCCGAGTTCGGCGGAAGCAATACGGCCAAAGGATAAGTTGGCTGCGGTACGGATGGGGAACGTCGCTTGCGGTGACTGCCACCATCGCCATTGTCAGGTTTGTGAAGCATGTTCCGCGGCAAAACAGTATTCGGACTTCTGGATCTGCCACTGCTGTGGGGAGTTGAATCGGCGTGTGCCCAACTTGGACGTAAAGGGGGTGCCTGATGAACTCGGAAAAGTGGGTGCAGGGTCAGGTCTTGCGCTGCGACAAAGTTCCGAGTGAGCTTTAGCGGGCTCTGCCTTTGATTTCTTAACGCGCATTTAAATGTTGTGTCAGGCTTGCCAAAGTTGAGTTTCTCTCCACACCTTCCGCACTTTTACCTACGATGACTTGAATCGCTTTTCTTCCGCGGAACCCTCGTCGTCACTCCGTGCTTAAGGGACGAGAAGGTCTGCCAGCGTCTCGATTTTCGGCAGGCTATCCAACCCTCGAACTGCGGCGATAATCTCGTCCGCCTTTTCCCGCGGACAGAGGGTCAAGTCTTGCAGCAGCACGTTGTTGCAATGCAAGACGCGACCCCGTAAACGACCCCGGAAAACGACCCCGGAAAACGACCCCGGAAAACGACCAACCCCCGCTTACCCTCCGAGATCACCTCCAACATCCGCCCTAGCAACCACCCCCTGCCTCGAAACTCTTGGAACAAATGGCTTGCCTTCTTCCTTCCAATGGTGTCTTCTCTCATACGAGTGGCTCCTTTCCTTGATCGGTTAACCGTGGATTGTTCCACGGTGGAGCCACTCATTCAAATTTCAACTAAGTCCAGTATAACGTCTGGAAACTGCTGGGCGATGTCCGGGCCCTGCCGGGAGCCGCCCTCAAGTTGACATAACGCTGCCTTATCGGATACTGTCCGGCCCAAAATGGCGATCCGGACCACGACGCACTTCCTGCTGGGGTCTGTTCCCACTCTGACAGTGGGCTGGCGCGTGATCGGCGGGGCAATTTCGGAGATCTCTGTTACTCTACCTCAAAAGCAACTTCCTATCATTTGGCATTGTATGAGTTGTGCCTGCAAAGTCGTTGGTTCGTAAGGGGGGGCTATGAGAAGATTCATCGGATTTTTGTTCTTTGCTGTCTTGTTGATATTTTTGTTTCTCAGCCGGGCGACTTCTCTTTATACGGACTGGCTTTGGTTTCACGAAGTCGGCTTTTCCCGAGTTTTTACGACTATCCTTACGTTTGAGCTGATCCTGGGCAGCGTCTTTGGGGGGCTCTTTGCGCTGCTCCTTTATCTTAACGTCAAGCTGGCGAGCCGAGCGTCCGGCTATGCCGAGATTGTGGAGCAGTCTGTAATCGAGCTACCCAGTCCTGATGTCGTCGATCCACTTCTCCGGCGCTTGCTCCTCCCGGCTGCCATTGTGCTGGGTTTGTTTGCCGCTTCACACGCTGCCGGCCACTGGAAATCCTTTCTCCTATTCTTAAATTGGGTTCCTTTTGGACTTGAAGATCCCGTCTTTAACCGGGACATTGGCTTCTATGTTTTTCGTCTGCCGGCGATCACCGCCCTTTACAACTGGCTTAACTTTACCCTGGGGCTTACGTTTCTGGCGACCGCCTCTACCTATTTCGTTTATCGGGGAGTCCGGTACACACCCCAAGCGATATCCCTGACAAATCGTGCGCGAACGCATCTCTTCATCCTGATTGCCGCTATTCTGCTGGTCAAGGCCGGAGGCTACCTGCTGGACACGTTCGAGCTTCTCTACTCAGCCAGAGGCGCAGCTTTCGGCGCGAGCTACGCGGATGTCAATGCTTCCCTACCCACCTTGCGATTTGTGGCTTTGCTGGCGCTGATCGCAACCGGGCTTTGTCTCATACAGATCTATCGCCCGGGCTTCAGATACATTCTCGTCGGCGTGGGGAGCCTGCTCCTGGCCCATGTCGCGGGATTGACCCTCTACCCGTCTTTGCTCCAGCGTTTTCGGGTAGTTCCAAACGAGATTGCCGCGGAGCGGCCGTTTATCGAGCGCAATATCGAGTTCACGCGCCGAGCCTATGGGTTGGATAAAGTCGAGACCGTGGAGTTCCCGGCCGAAGAGAAGCTTACCGCCGCTGATCTCAAGCGCAACGTCCTGACCATTAAGAATATCCGGCTCTGGGAGCACCGACCTCTGCTGGCCACCTTGGGTCAGCTCCAAGAGATCCGCACTTATTACAAGTTCCTCGATGTCGACAACGACCGCTACCAGATTGACGGCACCTATCGCCAGGTGATGCTTTCAGCGCGAGAGCTCTCGCATGAGCATCTGCCCAGCCGCATCTGGATCAACGAGCATCTCACGTACACCCACGGCTATGGTGTGGTTTTTGGGCCCGTCAACCAGGTCACCCGTGAGGGCTTGCCGGAGTTCTTCATCAAGGACATCCCGCCGGTCTCAAGCCAGCCGATTAAAATCACCCGCCCGGAGATCTATTACGGAGAGCGGGCCAACGACTATGTTTTCGTGAAGACCAAAGCTCAAGAACTGGATTATCCGTCAGGAGATCAAAACGTTTACGCGACCTACGAGGGAAAGGGAGGTGTACCGGTACATTCCTTTTGGCGTAAGCTCCTCTATTCAGTCAGCTATGCAACCCTGAGAATTGCTCTTTCAAATGATATTACCAATGAAAGCCGCATTCTCTACTACCGTAAGATCCAGGAGCGGGTAAAAAAAATCGCCCCTTTCATCACTTTCGATCGCGACTCCTACCTTGTCATTGCCCAGGGGGGTCGTCTCTTCTGGATCATTGACGGGTACACGACCTCGAACCGCTACCCATACTCAGAGCCGGCCGGGAGGATGGGAAATTACATGCGCAACTCGGTCAAGGCGGTCGTGGACGCCTATAACGGGACGGTAACCTTCTACCTGAGCAACCCGGATGATCCCATCATCCGGGCTTACGCGAAGATTTTCCCCGGCCTCTTTGAGCCCCTGGAAGCGATGCCGGAGGATCTGCGGGCTCACATTCGCTATCCTCAGGATTTGTTTGCGGTCCAGGCACGTATGTATGCCACCTATCACATGCAAGACCCGCAGGTATTTTATAACAAGGAAGACTTGTTCAGCATCCCCCGTAGGGAATTCGCGGCTGAGGATCAGGAGCCAGGCCCCACGTTGACAATGAGAAGGGAACAAGTCGTTGAACGGGAGGTAGATCCCTACTACACCATCATGCGCCTTCCCGGTGAACAGAGAGAGGAGTTTGTTCTCCTTCTCCCATTTACTCCAAACAAGAAGGACAACATGCGGGCGTGGCTGGCCGCGCGGAGCGATCCGCCCCATTACGGCAAGCTGATTGCTCTGGACTTTCCCAAGGCGAAGCTGGTTTACGGACCGAAGCAGATCGATGCCCGGATCGACCAGGATGCTTTCATTTCTCAACAGCTGAGCCTCTGGGGCCAACGCGGGTCGCAAGTGATCCGGGGAAGCTTGCTGGCGATCCCGATTGAAAAATCCCTTCTTTATGTTCAGCCCCTTTACCTGGCAGCGGAGAAGGGATCGCTTCCAGAGCTGAAGAGGGTGATTACCGCCTTCGGTAACCAGATCGCTATGCGGGAGACTCTGGATCAGTCCCTCGAGGAACTGTTCGGTAACAGGACAACCCGGGAGACCCCCCAAACGGCAGCAGTTTCCGCAGGCGCCACAAAGGGAAGGAGCTTGGCGAGCCGTGCTTTAGAACATCATCTGAAATCCAGGGAGTTTTTGCGCCAGGAGAATTGGGCTGGATACGGTGAGGAGTTGAAAAGGTTGGAGGAGCTACTCAGGGAGATGCAGAAGGGTGGTTGATTCAAGATCTTAAGGTCTCGCCGTGAGAGTAAAGGAGCCCGACCGTGCTGATCTCACCATTGAGACGAATTTTGCTGATGTAAATTTTTTCTACCGAAGCGCTACCCAGACGGCGCTGCCGCTGTCATGGTGGGCCAGAGCTGTGCTGGGTCTCCGCAGGCAAGAGCGATTTCCACCTGCAAGATAATGTCGAAAATGTCGTGTCAGACTTGCCTAAGGTGAGTTTCTCTCGACACCCCCCGCACTTTTACCTACGATGACTTGAATCGGCTTTTTTCCGAGGAACCCTCGTCGTCGCTCCGTGCTGTCGTCGGAAAAGGGGACAGGCTACTTTTCCCGTTGCTTGAGTTAGCGCGACTATGCTTGAAGCCCGTTTGTGCCGGAGGACGGGGGTTCGGCAAAACACTCTTATAGAGAATTCTCAAAACATCAAAGTTCGAGTCGTCCTGAGGGCCGGCTGTAGCTCTTAACGATCTTCACGGCGCTAAAAGCGTGATCTTCCAGCCGTTACCTTCGCGCGTGTAGAGTTCACACTCGTGTAAACGGTCAGGCTGTTCTTTCCAGAACTCGATACGATCTGGCACCAGCCGGTAGCCCGACCAGTGGGGCGGGCGAGGCAGGGGCTGATCCTGATACTTGGCGGCCAGCAACGCCACCGCGGTCATGAGTTCCTCGCGCGAGGCGAGTTCACTGCTCTGCTGCGAGGCCCAGGCGCCGATCTGGCTGCCGCGCGGCCGGCTGGCGAAATATTCGTCGGCTTCGCGGTCGCTGACGAGTTCGACCCGGCCCTCGATCCTTACCTGGCGCTTCAACTGCGCCCACCAGAAGCAAAGCGATGCGCGCGGGTTATCGGAGAGCTGGCTGGCCTTGCGGCTCTGCAGGTTGGTGTAGAAGACAAAGCCCGCTGCATCGACATTCTTCAGCAGCACCATGCGCGCCGTGGGTTGGCGGTCGTTGCCGGCCGTTGCCAACGCTCCGGCGTTGTGGGGCTCGACGCCCAGTTGCTCGGCTTGGGCCAACAATTCCTTGAATCGGGCGATGGGGTCGTTGCTCATGCGGTTTCCTCGGTTATCCGTAAAATCTTTCGCCCTGCTTGAAGTCTAAGGGGTCTGCCGTTGATCTTTAGTGACGAGGTTAGGTATTGTCTGCCCAGAATGTTATGTCAGGCTTGCCTAAGTTGAGTTCCTCTCCACACCTCCCGCACTTTTACCTACTATGACTTGAATCGGCTTTTTTCCGAGGAACCCTCGTCGTCGCTCCGTGCTTAAGGGACTAGTAGGTCCGCCAGTGTCTCGATCTTCGGCAGGCTATCCAACCCTCGAACTGCGGCGATAATCTCTTCTGCCTTTTCTCGCGTCACGGCCAGGCTCGCGTTGGCGCGGAATTTTTCCTCGATGTCTTCCGGCGGCAGCGGTAGTTCGAATCCGCCGCGCGGGAACGGCTGGTTCTCTTCCAGCACGGTGCCGTCGTTCAATCGGATCTTGACGTGACCCGAAAGATGCCGCGGATAGTCGATCGTCGGGTCGAGCTCGTAGCGGATTTTGTCGGCGACTTTTAAGATCGCTTCGTCGCGGATCGCTTCATCGGTAAACTCCGCGAGTCCCGCTTTACCGCGTACCAGCATGACGGCGATGCTATAGGGGAGCGCGAATTTGGCGCCGTAGCCGGTGACCGGCCGCTGTTTTTCCTTGAGCGGCTCCCAGAGCCGGTGCACCGGCCCCTCGGCCGTGCGGCAGAGGACCTCGACAATCGTCTCCGGGCGAATCGTGTATTTTTGTTTGAGCCGCAGCGCGCAATCCATATATGGATGCGAGATCGAGCCGCATGGATAAGTTTTAAACGTCAGCCGGGGAATCTCCCAGATTTTGCCAAGCTCGTCCAGCTTATCGAGCGAGTAGTTCTGATCGCCGGCAAAGGCGTGAAAAAAACCGTGCGTTCCCTCGAACACCGACGCCGGGCCGCGAAACCCGCGCTGCGCAAACAGCACGGCGACGATGCCCGCGTGCGAAGACCAGCCGGGGTGAAGTCTTTTCGTCCACGTGCCGTCCGCCAGGTATTCGATGATGCCGGAGCTTTGGCTGCCGCAAATGCCGAACGCGTCGACCCACTGGGATGTTTCCAGACCGTAGAGCTTTCCCGCCGCGGCCGCAGCGCCGAAAGTCGCGCACAGCGCCGTGGGATGAAAGCCGCGCGCGTGAAACTTTCCCGGCGCGACCAAGCCGATCTTGCACATGACTTCGATGCCCGCGATCGCCGCCTCCAGCACGGCCTTACCGCTCGCGCCGACGGCTTCGCCGACGGCCAAGGCCGTCATCGGCCCGCAGCAGCCGGTGTGGACGATCGCGCCTTCCAACGTGTCGTCGTAGTCGAGACCGTGCGCCAGCGTTCCGTTGGCGAGAACCGCATTGGCCGCGGCGACCTTGTCGGCCGTTCCGACGAGCCGGCTATCGCGATTGCCGCCGAGGGCGCGCGCCGCGTCGAGCGCGATGCCGCCGAAGTCCATCGTCGAGGAAGCGAGCGCGATGCCCAGCGCATCGAGAAAGACGAGTTTTGTCTTCTCGACGACTTCGGAGGGAACCTGCGCGTGCCTCAGCGCACGGACGAAGATCGCGATTTTTTCCGAATACCGATCCATTTTTTATTGCCCCGTCTTTTCCCATCGGCCATTTTGTTTTTTCTAACCGAACGCGGTCTTTCGCCACCCAGGACCCGAATCAACGGCAGAATATTTTTCATCTTGTCCAAATGGGCGAGCATGTCGATCGCGTCTTCGGTCTGCTTCGGCGAGAGCACGAGCCGCGCGCAGTCGCGAAACTTATCGCCGATGTCGCCCCGGCTCATCGGCTTGAGTGGATGGCCCCTGGCCACGTCCGCTCTGCCCTCGATCGTCCTGCCGTCTTTGAGCTTGACGCGGACGCGCGAGCGCACCTGATCGTATCCCAGCGCCTCAAGCTCCGGATCGACGTAGAGCGTCACGCGCTTCATGAACTCGACCATCTTCGGCGCGCGCACCTTGCGGTCGGTAAACTGCGCGATGCCGGCTTTGCGCTCCAGGACGGCGACCGCCATGCAGAACGGAATGCTGAATTTTCCCTCGAGCGCGGTCTTGGGCATGGGGTAGATGAGCGCGTTCGGAACGTTGGAGTTTGTGCCCACTTCCACGGACGCGATTTCTTCCGCGTGGAGATCGTGGCGCTTGACGAGATCCAAGATCACATCCTGAGCAGGATGGGAAAGCGAGCCGGAGGGGTAAGGCTTGATGGAGATTCCGGGCTCCTGCATGAAGTACGGGCGGCCGAGCCGGCCGGTGATTTTGCTCTCGTCGCCGCCGCCGGCCATGGCATTGAAAAAACCGCGTCGCGCTTCGATGATATTGGTCGCCGAAGTAAAGCCTTTTTCGGCGAGCTCGGCGGCGGTCACGCCGTTTTCCGCCGCCCGCCCGGCGTGGAGCGGCTTGGTCATTGTGCCGAAATTCTCTCTGAGACCCGACGCCATGCTGGCGGCCATGCCGAGGGCGCGCGTGAGGGCTTCTTCTCGGAGACCTAAAATCTTGCCCACCGCCATGGCGGCGCCTAGTCCGCCGATGGTCGCCGTCGAGTGAAAACCAGCCTGATAGTGTCGCGGGTCGATGGCGTCGGCGATGCGGCATTCCACCTCCACTCCCAGGATGTAAGCCAGAAGAAAATCCTCGCCGGAAATCCGATCTTTCTCTCCCACCGCCAAGACCGCCGAGAGAACCGGAACGGTGGGGTGGGTCAGCAGGCCATAGACCGCTTCCCTCGAAGTCGAGAGCTGCGTGTCGTCGTAATCCATGGCATGACCGGATGCGCCGTTGACCAACGCGGCCTTGGGCGCGGGCGCCATGAAGCGCGGGCCGATCACCGTAGCTTCCTCCTTGCCGCCGAGCCGGCGCACGTAGGCCTGCAGGATGCGCGATCCTTTTTCCGTGGAGCCCGAGAGCATCACGCCCAAACCGTCGAGGACGAATCCCTGCGCCAGGCGAACGACCTCGCGAGGGATATCCCGATAGCGTGTCCTATGGACAAAGCTCGCCACTTCTTGCGTCAGGCCCATCGTTTTTTCCTTGACTCTCGCCCGTTATGCGGAGCTTCGAGCGATAGCATTATCGCGGCTATATTTCCAGCGCGGCGCGGCGGCGCTCCGGGCGAAATTCGGATGTTGAAATGACCACGGCCGTGAACTAGAATGGCCCTATTCGGAGGAGCTATGTTTGGTCTGGGAATTTGGGAGTTGCTGCTGATATTGATTCTCGTCGTCGTGCTTTTCAGCCGCAAGCTTCCCGATCTCGGCGAGGGTCTGGCCAAAAGCATACGCAACTTTCGCCGGACGATGAGAGAGCCGGACGAGATCGATGTGACGCCCGAAGACAAGTCGGAAAAACGAAAAGACAAAAAGGAGCCCTAGCGGTCTGCTAGGCTTCTTCGGCGGAGAGGATGCGATACCCGAAGCTCTTGATCTCTGCGCCGGATTTCAGAAATACGATGGAAAAAGGCGCGGACTCATCGGGAATAATCTCAAATCTCTTGATCGGACTTTGCCTCTGAAGCGTGGCGATCTCTTGGGCGGTCAAATCCCGCACAATCTTTGAAGAGATAACGTTTCCTACGGTGATAATCTGGCGATCGATGATCTTTCCATCGCTCCCAAAAAGATATCCCTCGATTCTGACTTCGCGCACCTTGACGCGGTTGCGGTTGAGAGCGGCCCCCGACAGTAAAAAAACTTCCCTGTTTCCCAGGATACGCTGAAATCTAGGGCGTCCGGCCTGGAGCACGATTCCTCGACGCAAGTGGTCGTTCTTGAGAATCGAATGGCTGATCCAGGGAACGGCCTTCAACAAGCTCTCGATGGGTTCGGGGCGAGCCTTGTACGCCAGCATCAGGCTGGAGAAAAGAAACAGTAGACCGGCGCATAAAAGGAGATAGGGTGTGACCGAGAGGGGTAGGTGAGGTGAAGATTCCGCGCTTGTTTCAACGACAATATCCGCGTGCTTGGTGACCGCAGGCCGCTCGCTTGCGAAGTCGAAAGACTGCTCGATCGGATTATGAATTTCAGCGAAGGATTTTTCGTCTCTCAGGGTGAAGGATACTTCGGAGGGATCGGAATGGGGTGCTATGGACCAGCCTTGGTCCCGCTCTCGGATGTCGAATGACGATTCTTTTTCTCCGGGGCTCGCCGCGGGCCCGTTGGTTGCTGCAGGGGAGGCGGGGCTTTCTACGACGTTTTCCCGAGCCATTGCGCTCGTTTCGGGACGCGGGAAAGAGAAGCTTAGCTCGCTTGATTTATCTTGCAGGCGAGGCGCGGGCTCCGGCGGCTCGTCCGGCGTCTGGGCCGCTGCCTTCGAGCCAAGGACGAAAATATTTTTGCACCGCGAACAGCGGAACGTAGGCTTGGATTTGCTGACGAGGCTTTCCGAGACGCGATAGGTCGTATGGCAACTGGGGCACTGAACCAGCATGTTGTCCTTAGTTCGTTTACTCTATATCACGGACAGGCGAGTTCACCATGGACTTAGCACGATTTTATGGTAATTAGAGAAAATTTCAACCTCGTGATGGAGCGCCGCCGGCCCCGTGAATAAAACGCAGTCTGCAACGTCAAAAGAGATAAGGCTGGGTGTGGAGATCGCCGAGTGGGAGCTCGTCCGGAAATGCCAGAATGGGGATGTCGCCGCTTATGAGGATATCGCGGCGAAATATTATCGCCGGGTGTTCATGGTCATCCTGGGCGTGGTGCACGACCAGGACGACGCCATGGACGTGGCCCAGGAGACTTTTTATCGCGCGTTTAAAAACATCAAACGTTTTAAGGGCGGCTCGAATTTTTATACCTGGATTTATCGGATCGCGGTCAACCTGGCGATCGATCTCCAGCGGCGCAAGAAGCGCAGCTCGGTGGATCTCAAAGAGGACATGGACGAGGTGATCGTCGAGACGGAAGCATCGGGCAACGACCCCTTTCGCGAGCTCCACGACCGGCGGCTCGGAGAAAAGCTTCTCCGCGCGATCGACGAATTGACACCCGATCACAAAGCCGTCATTGTAATGAGGGCCGTCGAGGGGCTGTCTTACAAAGAGATCGGGCGCATCATGGGCTGCTCCGAGGGAACGATCATGAGCCGGCTGCATTACGCGCGGAAAAAATTGCAAGAAAAGCTGGGCACGGATTTATGATGAAAGATTGCGAAGAGATCAAAAGATTGCTGGGCCCATGGATCGATGGAGAGCTCGACGCCGATCAAGCCACCGAGATTCAGCTTCACGTGCAGGGGTGCGCGTCGTGCCTGGACGAGAAGGCGCGGCTCGAGAAGCTGGACTCTTCGCTGAAAAGCCTTCTCGAGACGAGGGCGTCCGAAGTTGCCTTCGACGTTTTTTGGGCCGGCGTGCGTCAGCGCATCGCCGATGAGAAGTCATGGCACACGCGCGCCTTCGATTGGCTGCGCGGCGTTTTTTCTCCGCCGCGGCTGGCCTGGGCGGTGCCGGCAATGGTCGTGATTCTTGTGGCGGCGCTGTCGCTGGATCAGTTCTTTCCCGGTTGGCGCTGGGTTTTCGGCCCGACCAACGTGGCGTCGGTGGAATCTATCGACGGTCACGGTTTCAACGTGGCGCTCTTGCGCGAAGCAAAAACCAAAACAACGGTTATCTGGCTGTTCGAGAATCAGGAAAATGACGATGAAACTTCGGTGGAGCCTGTCTCAGGCAACGCTACTTTTTAGCCTCTGGACGGTTCTTGGTTCCGCGCCTGCCGGCGCCGCCGAGGCGGAAAAAAGCCAACAAGCCGTGCAGCTAAAGATCGGCACCATACTGGCCACCAACCAGGCGGATTGCCTGGACAGCCAGCTCTCCAAAATGAAGCAGCAGCTCGAGGTCATCAAATACCGCTGCTATCGTTTGATCCGGGAAGAATCGCAAAAAGGGTCATGGGAGGGCAACACCGTATTCGAAATTCCGGGCGGCCGCTCGCTCGTGGTTACCCCGCAGGAGTTGCGGAACAATAGAATCTCGCTGAAAGTGCGTCTGTTGGAAGGCGAGAAGCCGATCGTGGATACGACGGTCAGATTTCCGAATAAAGGAAACTTTCTCTTGGGCGGCCCCGCTCACGAGGGCGGAGTATTAATTCTCTCAATTTCCGCCATGACCCAATAGCAGGACGGCCATAAAGGCCCACCTGCTTCGTTGCGCTCCACCGACTCGCTCGACGTACTGAAAAAAGTACGCCTCCGCTCGTCGGCGTTCGCACGCCTCGCATCTGGATCCTTTCTGACCGGCCTGAAAGAATTCTTTGGGAGCTAAATCAGTAGCTGTGCGGCGGGTCAAGAAACGAGCATAACAAGGCGCGAGCCCCGAGCCGACTGAGGCGTACTCTCCTTGTACGCCGCAGGGAGTGCGAGCGGGCGATGAAACGAAGTTAGGCGAAGTTTATTGGCTCGCCGTTACTCGATGACGTTCTTTTCGATAGGCTCGACGATGACGCCTTTGTCTTTGAGCCACTGGACGGCTTTGCCCACTTCGGAGCGCTCGCCGTCGATCTCGAGGGCGACGAGCCCCATCTCCGCCGTGACGGTGGAGCCGCGGATGTTGAAAAGGATGTCGAACTTTTTTGCCAGATTGCAAACGATCGGCTCTTTGACCAAATCTTTGGGAAAGGTCAGGTAGACGCGCTCCGTAACCTTTTCTTTTGGTGCCTTCATCGCAGCGCCTTAAATTGAAAATTTCAGGTTTCCCACCGACATCCGATCGCGCCAGCCGACCCATAAATTGGTCGTCAAATATTTGTCTCCGAAATCCGGAAAGATCGTCACCAGCACGCCGGAGCGGAGCTTGCGGGCGATTTGCAGCGTCGCGTGCATGGCGGCGCCGGAAGATTGCCCGACCAGGATGCCTTCTTCCTGAGCGAGGCGATACACCATGGCGTAGGCGTCTTCGGTTGCGGCCGGAATTTTTTCGTCGAGCGCCTCCGCGTGATAGATGCCGGGAACGATCGAGGTTGCCATGTGCTTCAGCCCTTCCAGGCCGTGCAGCGCGTCGTCGGGCTCGATTGCGATCACCCGAATTTTTGAATTCTTCTCTTTGAGATAGCGGCCCGCGCCCATGATCGTCCCGCTCGTGCCGATGCCGGCGATAAAATGCGTGATCCGGCCGTCCGTCTGGCGGTAGACCTCCGGTCCGGTGGTCTCGTAGTGGGCCTGGGAATTCATCGGATTGAAATACTGATCCGGCTTGAAATATTTGTCGGGATTCTGCTCCAAAATCTTGCGGCAGAGAAGGATCGCGCCGTCGGAACCTTCGAGCTGGTCGCTGTAAGTGACTTTGGCGCCGTAGGCGCTGATGATACGCTTTCGTTCGGCGCTTACATTGGACGGCATCACCAACTCTACGGGATAGTCGAGGACGCGGCCGATCATGGCCAAGGCGATTCCGGTATTGCCGGAAGTGGAGTCGATGATGGTCTTACCCGCCGTGAGCTTCCCCGATTTGATTCCATCCTGGATCATCTTCAGGGCGGGCCGATCTTTGACCGAACCGCCGGGATTCATGCCCTCGAGCTTGGCAAAGATCCTCACTCCGGGCGAAATGCCCTCGGGGATTTTGCGAATCTCCAGCAGCGGAGTCTCTCCGACGAGATCCAGAACCGATTCTACTTTTTTCGGCTCTCTAAACCTTTCGGAGGCGATCCATCGTGCGGCGGTCGGATTGGCCATAAGAGCGGACGCCGGGAAGCGTCATCCTCCCGCGATGGCGGGCACGATCGAGATGTTGTCTCCCTCTTTGAGAGAGGTTTCCAGGTTTTGCAGAAAACGGATGTCGTCCCCGTTGACGTAAACGTTGACAAACCTGCGGATCTTTCCGGTTTCGTCGCAGATCCGTTCTTTAATTCCCGGGTAACTTTTTTCCAGATCGTCCACCAGGGCGCGCACATTCTGACCTTGAGCGGCGACTTCGTCGGCCCCGTTGGTGAATTTGCGCAGCGGCGTGGGCATGCGGACACGGACACTCATAAACCGACCTCCCTATCTATTTTAGCTGACAAAAATTGGCTACGCGCGGATCTGATTTGCGTCAGTATCTCAAATCCCAAATCCCAAGTGCGTTATAAACCTTCCCTTTATGGCTTGCAAGGCATTCTGACAGGCGGATCGGGGGACGGCCCGGATCGTGCTTATACATAACCAACAGAAATATTGTAACCGGTCGAAGGCCGTGCTCGTCCCGTAAAGAATTGTCTCATGATGCCGATTTATATAGCGTTTGCAGCCGGCCTTTTGTTGACCGGCGGGTGTAGCTCGGCGGGGGCTCAGGCCGCCGACTCAACGGCCGGCCGAACGGCGAAAGTTGCGCCGGAATTGGCCGCGCTTTACGGCGAGTATGGCGCCTACTTGGCGTCTCATAGCTCCGGGATCTTCCGGCCTTCCGATTCGCCGGCTCGGATCGTCGAGGATCGCGTTGTGATTGACGCTGTCGCCTCCGGCGCGGTGGACGATCTCAAAGCGGACTTGACGTCGTTGGGAATGCGACAAGCAGTGGCGTTCGGCCGTATCGTATCGGGTGAGTTCCCCATCTCCGCCATTCCCAAGTTGGCAGCCTTGGCGAGTCTTAAGTTCGCCCGATCGGCCGGCGCCGCGACGCACGGCGGTGAGGAGCCCGCGCCGGCGGTTCACTAGAGAGTTGGCAGAACGGAGACGATGAATGAAGCGTTGGGTGTTAATTTTGCTCTCGATCGTGCTGCTGGTCTGGAATTCCGCAAACGCCCAGACCCGCAAGAATACGCCGTGGGCTAAGCTCAGCCACAGCTTGGTAGCGCTTCATGAGCAGCATGCGGCCCATTTGACGCAGCGCCGTTTGGCGCCGTTCAAGCCCGCGGATCCCCTGGTTACGTTGGCCGATGATCGCGTCCTGGTCGATGCAATTTCTTCCGGCGGCGTGGAGGCTCTAAAATCCGACTTGGAAGCGCTGGGCATGCAAGAAGCCGTCGCGTTCGGTCGCGTCGTCTCGGGACAATTGCCGATCTCTCAACTACCCGCCGCGGCGGAGCTGGCAAGCTTGAGATTTGCGCAGCCCGCGGCCGCGATTACGCGGACGGGAACCGTGACAAGCCAGGGAGACGCCGCGATGAAAGCCGATGTAGCGCGGACAAACTTCGGCGTGGACGGGGCCGGCGTTAAAGTAGGCGTGCTGTCGGACAGCTTCAACTGCCTGGGCGGCGCCGCGACCGACGTCGCCAACGGCGATTTGTCGCCCGTCACCGTAGTCCAGGAGATCTCAAGCTGCTCGGGAGCGACGGATGAAGGCCGCGCGATGCTGCAGATCGTCCACGACGTTGCGCCTGGTTCGCCGCTGGCCTTCGCGTCCGCTTTCAATGGACAGGCCGCGTTTGCGAACAACATTATCGCTTTAAAAGACAACGGGGCAAAAGTTATCGTGGACGACGTATTTTATTTTGCCGAGCCCATGTTCCAGGATGGGATCATCGCCCAGGCCGTGGATAATGTCGTCGCCGCTGGCGTCTCGTATTTTTCCGCCGCGGGGAACGAGGCACGACAGAGCTACGAGAGCGCTTTCAGGCCCGGTGCTTCGTTGGCCGACGGCGCCATTCCATCGGCGGCCGGCGCGCCTCACTTCTGGGGCGGCACGGCGCACAATTTCAACTTCAGCGGCGGAAACGATTCCTTTCAAAGCATGACCATCCCGGCGCACACGAGCGTGACGTTCAGCCTCCAGTGGAACTCCCCCTTCTTTTCAGTGAGCGGCTCGCCGGGCTCGCCGAACGATCTCGATGTCTACCTGCTCAACAGCGCGGGGACTCAAGTCCTCGCGGGAAGCGCGACGGACAATAATGGGGGCGATGCGTTGGAGTTCTTCTCCTATACGAACAACTCGGCTGCGCCGGTCAACGTTAATTTGATGGTCGTTAAGTTCTCCGGCGCGAATCCCGGGTTGATGAAATACGTGTGGTTCGGCTCCCTGTCGGTCAATGAATTCGTCACCCAGAGCGGCACGATATTCGGCCATGCGAATGCCGCGGGCGCCGAGGCGGTGGGGGCGGCGAGATATTCGCAGACGCCGGAGTTCGGTGTTGCGCCGCCCGTATTGGAATCGTTTTCTTCGGCCGGCGGCACGCCCATCCTTTTCGACGTAGACGGCAACGCCCTCTCGGATCCGCGCGCGGACAAGCCGGAGATCGTGGCGCCCGACGGAGCCGATACGACGTTTTTCGGCTCGGATACGGACAGGAATGGCCGGCCGAACTTTTTTGGCACATCCGCCGCGGCGCCGCATGCAGCAGGGCTGGCGGCCTTGCTTCTGGGGGCCGACCCGACCCTCGCCCCGGCAGATGTGTACGGCTTGTTGGAAAACACCGCGATCGATATGGGCGCGCCTGGCTTCGATAATGACACCGGATTTGGTTTCATTCAGGTGGATGAGGCGCTGGCGGCTATCGGCCCCGTAACTTTTCATACCCTGACGGTCGCCTCTTCCAATCCCTCCAGCGGTGGCGCCATCGGTGTCAGCCCCAACGACATGAATAGTCAGGGCAACGGCACTACTCAATTCACAAGGACTTACAGCGAGGGCAAGTGGGTGACTTTGGTCGCGCCTGCAAAAGCCGGGGTGAATAATTTTAGCGGTTGGACCGGTTGCGATAGCGCGACGGGCGCCGTCTGCAATGTAACCATGAGCGCGGATAAAACGGTCACGGCCAGTTTTGTAAACCCGCTGGTTCTTAAACCCGCGTTGCTGCCGACCGCGGAGGTCGGTGTGGCATTCGATCAACCCCTGGCAACGGGGGGCGTTGCGCCTTACACGATTACAAAGACGGCGGGAAATTTTCCGGCGGGACTCAGCTTCGATACCGCGAGCGGCAACCTATCGGGAACGCCAACGTCTCCGGCTCTTTCGGGTAAGACCTTCACCGTTCGGATCACCGATCAGCTGGGGTCCAAAGTAACGCGGAAATTTAAAATAGTAGTTAAAAAAGCCCTGAACGTTAGTACGACCGCTTTAGCGACGGGCACTCAGGGGAGCTTTTACAAGAAGACGCTTTTAGCCTCCGGCGGAAAGACGCCGTATAGTTGGTCGGAGGTATCGGGAAATTTGCCTGGGGAGCTAACGCTCAATCCATCGACTGGAGTGATTACAGGGACACCGTCGCCGTCATCCGTGGGGTCCCATGACCTGACCTTTAAAGTCACCGACCCGCTAGGCGGCGAGAAGCAGAAAAGCTTTACGCTTGCGATCAAGTAGCAGCCGGCCGAAAACTTTTACCCTTCCCCCGCCGCGGCCTTGCCCGGCGCCGGCTGCGTGAGCTGCGAGTAAAGCTCGTCGAAATTTTGTAGGCTCGAGTTGATCTTGAACGGCTGCTCCACGCTCGCCGCGACGACTTCGAGGGTCTTGTAGCCGTTGCCCGTGATGCTGATAACGATCGACTCGTCGCGGGGGATTCTTCCTTGCTGGATCAGCTTCTTGGTGACGGCCACCTCGGTGCCGCCCGCGGGCTCGGTAAAAATCCCTTCGGTGCGGGCCAGGAGCTTGATGCCGTCGATGATTTCTTCGTCGGTCACGCTCTCGCCCCATCCGCCGGATTCGCGTACTGCCTGGAGCACGTAGTAACCGTCGGCCGGATTTCCTATGGCGATCGAGCTCGCGATGGTGTTGGGCTTCACCGGACTGATGAGATCCGTGCCGCGCTTGAGCGCCTGGACTATCGGCGCGCAGCCCGTCGCCTGGGCCGAGTAGATCTTGCACGCGTCGTCTTCGATCAGACCCACTTGCTTGAGCTCGTGAAAGGCTTTGGCGATTTTCGGAAGGATGGTTCCGCCGGCGGAGGCGACCACGATGTGCTTAGGCAGCTTCCAACCGAGCTGCTCCGCGACTTCGAAGCCGTGCGTCTTCGCGCCTTCGGCGTAGTAGGGCCTTAAATTTACGTTGACGAAAGCCCAGCCGTATTTATCGGCGATCTCGCTGCAGAGCCGGTTGACGTCGTCGTAGTTTCCCTGGATCGCGATCGTGCGCGGGCCGTAGATCGCCGAGCCGATGATTTTACCCTGCTCCAGCCCGTCGGGAATAAAGACGTAGCAATTAAGGCCGGCCTTGGCCGCGTGGGCGGCGACGGAATTGGCGAGATTGCCCGTGGAGGCGCAAGAGACGGTGTCGAAGCCGAACTCGATCGCCTTGGAGATCGCCACCGAAACGACGCGGTCCTTGTAAGAAAAAGTCGGATGGTTGACCGAGTCGTCTTTGATGTAGAGTTCTTTGACCCCGAGCACTTCGCCCAGCCTGTGAGCGCGCACGAGCGGCGTGAACCCGGAGTAGAGCCCGGCCTGCGGCTCGCCGTCTATGGGCAACAACTCCCGATAGCGCCAGAGATTCTTCGCCCGCGACGCGATCTTCTCCCGGCTGAGCGCCTTCTTGATGCCGTCATAGTCGTAAACAACTTCGAGCGGGCCAAAACAGGTCTCGCAAACGTGCAGCGGCTCTTTGGGATAATCCTGGCCGCACTCTCTACATTTCAGTCCTTGGACGAAGCTCATGGGTTCTCCTCTCCGCTTTTTCTCCGCACGCGCCGCACTCTGCGCTCCTTCGCACCTCGACGGTTCGGAATTTGACCGTCTTCGCGTCATAGACGAGCAACCGGTCAACGAGTAAATCTTCTTCCATCCCGGCGAGATATTTGATTGCTTCGGTTGCCTGGATCGAGCCGATGGTCCCGGCGAGCGCGCCGAGAATCCCCGCCTGCTGGCAATTCATAATTTCTCCGGGCGCGGGCGGGTCCTGAAAAACGCAGCGATAACACGCGCTCTTGCCCGGCAGCACCGTCATCGTCTGGCCTTGAAAGCGCACGATCCCGGCGTGAGAAAACGGCTTGCCGAGATCTACGGCCGTATCGTTGACCAGAAACTTGGTTGCGAAGTTGTCGCTGCCATCGACGATAAAATCATAAGAAGCAAAAATCCCCGGCGCATTATCCGCATCGAGCCGCACCGGATAAGTGTGGATTTCGACATCGGGATTGAGCCGAACGAGCTTTTCTTCGGCTGAGTCAACTTTCTCGCGGCCTATGTCCGAGGTGGAGTGGAGAATCTGCCGCTGCAAGTTGGACAGCTCCACGCGGTCGCCGTCCACGAGCCCGAGCGCGCCCACTCCCGCCGCCGCGAGATAGAACGCCGCCGGACATCCTAGACCGCCGGCGCCGACGACGAGAACTTTTCCCTGACGCAAGCGGATCTGTCCCTTGCCGCCGAGGTCGGGGATCATGATCTGGCGGCTGTAACGTTCGATCTGCTCCGGTGTGAGACGCGCGCTCATCACTTCCGATTCATTTCTGTGAGGCAAAAAAAAACCTCTTCTCATAAGAGATAAGAAGAGGTTTTACCCTCACCTTATCTATCCCCCGTTTTACCGGGGGCTGGACTTAGCACCAGCGTTTCGTCTTGCGACGAAACCGGTTGCTGTGGCATCTGCGGGCCAATCCCTCCGCCACTCTGGATAAGGTGTCCAGCGAATGTAGACTCCAAGCTAACTTACTGACCCAGTCGTGTCAAGAGTTCTGTGCGATGCGGACCGTAAAGGGTCGCTTGACAACGGGTCTTCGGCGATGTAACCAATGGTTACATGAGGCCTCGCGAGTTAAAAAAGATCCGGAACGATCTCGGCATGACCCAACAACAACTAGCCCAGAAGCTCGGTACGACGCGGATGACCGTCACTCGATACGAATGCGGGACCCGGCGGATTCCCGGCGTGGTCGAGGTTGCCTTGGCGCAACTGAGGCGCGCGCGGCGTATTCCGATGCTCGGGACGGTTGCGGCGGGAAAGCCCATCGAGCCCGTGCCCCAAAGCGAGTTTGTCGATTTTCCCTTTGCGCAAGGCGGAGAAAATTTTGCGCTGCGCATCACGGGAGAGTCCATGCGCGACGAGGGCATCGTATCGGGAGACATCGTGATCGTCCACAAACAGTCGAAGGCTTCGACCGGCCAGACGGTGATCGCCGTGGTCAACGGGCAAGCCACGGTAAAAAAATATTATCCCAAAGAAGATCATATCGAGCTGCGCCCGGCCAACGACGCGATGAAGCCGATTCGAGTGACGCCGGAGGAGGATTTCGAGATTCAGGGCGTGGTGGTCGGACTCATACGCCATTTCAAGTAGACGAATCGTGAAAAATTTTAGGCGGCGAGTTTTGGCCCAAAATGGACCGACAGATCGTTTGTTTTCAAATCCCGGCGCTGCACATCGCGCTGGCCCGGTTAAACGAGCCTGCGCTCCGCGGCCGGCCGGTCGCCGCCGCGCCCCGATCGCGCAGAGCCGTGCTGCTCGAAGTGTCCGCCGAGGCTTCGACGGAAGGTCTTCGCGCCGGGATGACGTTGGATCAAGCCCGTTTTTTTTGCCCTTCTCTCAGGATTATTTCTCCCGATAGACAAATCGTCGAGCGGGCGCACCGGTCGCTTCAAGAGTCGGTCCGGCAGTTCACCCCGATATGGGAGCCGATCGGCCCCGGCCGTTTCTATCTCGATCTGACCGGGACCGCGCGCCTTTTCGGCCGCGCGATCGACACGGCTGCGCGCGTGCAGCGCGAGATCGCGACGCGCTGTGGCTTGAGCGGAGTGTCGGCGGTCGCCACCAGCAAGCTTGTCTCCGGCATCGCCGCCGATCGCATCATCCGGCCTCCCGATCTTCGCGACGTCCATCCCGGCGCGGAGAAACAATTTCTTGCGCCGCTGCCCGTCGCTTCTCTTCCATCCCTGAATCGCCTCTCGGCCGGCAGGACGCCGGAATTTCTCGACCTGCTCGCCGACCTGAGTCTCGACACGCTCGGCAAGATAGCCCGCACTCCGCTGGATCATCTCGAGTTGGTTCTGGGCCCTCCATCCAGGTTGATGCAGCAATGGGCGGTCGGATTCGACCCCACTCCCGTGTGGCCTCAGGCGCGCCGGCCGTCGCTGGAATTTTCTCATACCTTAAACCCTGACGAAGTAGATGATGATGCGCTCCTCGCGTTGTTGTACGGCCTGCTCGAGCGGCTCTGCCGTCAGTTGCGATGGAGCGGGCGGCTTTGCCGCAGCGTCCGGCTCGATCTGGTTCAGAGCGACGGGCGGGAAACCGCCCGGCGAGCGGCGCTGGCGCGCGCGAGCCACTGGGAGTGCGAGATCTATCCGGATCTCGAAAAAATCTTCTTTCGCGCGTTCCAGCGGCGCGTCCGCATACGAAAGATGGCGCTCAGGGCCGAGGCGCTGGAAGCGGCGGAAAGACAGTTGGCTCTTTTCCCGCAGGCGGTCTCGGAAGAGAACGCCAGAATGCAAAGGCTCGCGTCGGCGCTCGATTGCGTCCGTTCGCGTTACGGAGAGAAAGCCATTGACTGGGGCGCCGCATGAATTCGTTCGTCCATCTGCACGTCCATTCCCAATACTCGGCGATGCGCGGCGTCTCTTCCTTGGAAGAGCTGTGCCGGGCCGCGCGCTCTCAGGGCGCCGACACGCTCGCGCTCACCGATACCAATGGACTGTACGGCGCCGTTCGTTTTATCGAAGTCGCCGGGGAAAACGGCCTCAAACCGATTTTGGGCGCCGAGCTGACCCACGGCCCGCATCGCGCGGTGTGTTTGGTCAAAAACACCGAGGGCTATGCGAATCTCTGCCGGTTGATCTCCTCGCGCCATTGCGACGCGTCTTTTAATTTGATCGGCGCCGTCGAGCAACACCGGCAGGGCTTGATCGTTCTCTCGGACGATCTTCCGGCGCTGGCATCGTGGAGAGAAAGCTCGCCGGACGATCTCTACGTCGAGCTCACGCCGGGTCCGCCGATGCAGCAGGCCGTCGCGTTCAGCCACGCCGTGCGCCTGCCGCCGGTCGCGACGAACAAAGTCCACTTTGTGAGTGCTGAAGAATATCCGCTGCATCGTCTGCTCCGCGCCATCGCCTTGAACACGACGCTCTCGCGCCTGCCGGAAGATGCTTGCGCCGCGCCGACGCACTGGCTCGCTCCTCTTCCTGTTCTGCAACGCTATTACTCTCACGTGCCCGAAGCGCTTGCGAATACTCTGCGCATCGCGGAGTCTTGCCGCACCGATTGGGATTTCAAAGAAACGATTTTCCCCGCTTTTCGCGCATTCTCCGACGCCAAGGCATCCGCCGTTCTCAAGAAAAAGACTTACGCCGGGGTGCGGCGGCGCTACCTGGAGTTAACTCCGAAAGTCCGCGGCCGCATCGAGCGCGAGCTCGCGATCATTCGCGAGAAAGGATTCAGCCATTATTTTCTGATCGTCGAAGAGATCGTTCGCGGCCGTCTTACCTGCGGGCGGGGCTCCGCGGCCGCCTCCATCGTGTCCTACTGCCTCGGAATCACCGACGTGGATCCCATCCGTCATAACCTTTTGTTCGAGCGCTTTTTGAGCTCCGCGCGAAACGATCCACCGGACATCGACGTCGATTTTCCCTGGGACGAGCGGGACGAAATCGTCGATTCTGTTTTCAAACGATATCAAACCGAAAAAGTCGCCATGGTGGCGAATCAAAATACACTGGCGCTCAGAGGCGCGCTGCGCGAGGTCGCCAAGGTGTATGGCATGGCGCCGGCGGAGATCGACGGCGCCGTTTCAATGATTCTCAAGCGGCTGCATTTTCTCCGCCTGGCGGAAAATTCTACTGCGCGCTCGTGGGCCGCGGCTCTGTGCGAGCGGAGAGAATTCGCCGAGCCCTGGCCGGAAATCATCGAGCGGGCTTTTCAGGTAGAAGGTCATTTCCGGAACCTCGGACTTCATTGCGGCGGCATCGTGATCGTCCCGGACGAAATTCGAAAGTATGTCCCGGTAGAAATTTCCGCCAAGAAAATCCCGGTGCTCCAGTGGGAAAAGGACCAGGTCGAAGACGCCGGGCTGGTTAAAATCGATCTCTTGGGCAACCGTTCGCTCGCCGTCGTCCGCGATGCGTTGTTGGCAGTGGAGCGCAATACCGGAAAGCGAGTGAACACTCCGACGTGGGATCCGATTTCGGATGGGAAAACGCAGGACCTCATCCGGCGCGGCGAGACGATCGGATGTTTCTACATCGAGTCTCCGGCGACGCGCTTGCTCCTTAAGAAACTTTGGACGCGGATGCCGGAAGAACTCCGACAGAAGGCCGACGTCTTCGAATATCTGGTGGTCGTCTCCTCGCTGGTGCGGCCAGCGGCGATTAATTTCGTCAACGATTTCGTCCGCCGCGCTCACGGAGAGCCGTACGCGCCGCTGCATCCGGCGGTGCAAAAGGCGCTGCGCGAGACTCACGGCATCATGGTTTATCAGGAAGACGTCACGAACGTCGCCGTCGCGCTGGCGGGATTTTCTTTGGCCGACGGCGAGCAGTTGAGAAAGATCTTGAGCAAAAAACACAAGCGCTTGCAGCTCAAAGATTATTGCGAGCGATTTTTCCGCGAGGCCATGGCGCGCGGCGTGCCGCTCTCGACCGTCGATGCCGTCTGGAAAATGATCATGAGCTTTGCCGGATACAGTTTTTGCAAGCCCCATTCGGCGAGCTACGCTCAGCTCTCTTTTAAATGCGCGTATCTCAAAACCCACCATCGGGCCGAGTTCATGGCCGCGGTTATCAGCAACGAAGGGGGCTTCTATCCCACGTTCGCCTACGTCTCCGAAGCGCGCCGGATGGGGCCTAAGTTTTTGCCGCCGGACATCAACGCGAGCGACTGGGCTTACAGCGCGTTCGGAAAAAATATTCGCGTCGGATTTATGCAGATCAGGGATTTGGAGCACGCCTGGATCGAGCGCGTGGTCGCGGAGCGGAGCCGCTCGGGTCCGTTCGAATCTTTCGACGACTTTTGGGCGCGGACAAATCCCAAGCTCGGCCAGGCGCGCGTTCTCATCAAGGCCGGTTGCTTCGACTCGATCGCGCAAGGGCTGACGCGCCCCGGCCTCCTGTGGCGCGCCCATGCCCGCGCGGCGGAAAAATATGGCGACGATCTTCCCAATCCTCGTGAGTATTCGGAAGCACAAAAGCTTCGGCATGAAATCGAAATTTTAGGCTTTTCCCTGAGCCGCCATCCGCTGGAACTTTACAGCGCGAGCCTCGCGACGGTGAAATGCGTTCCGGCGCGCGACATGATTATTCACCCCGGCAAATCGATCGCGATGATCGGCTGGCTCGTCAGCCAGAAGATGACCCAGACCAAAAAGGGCGACCCGATGGAGTTCGTCACCTTCGAGGATCTCACCGGAATTTACGAAACCACTTTTTTCCCCGATACGTATCGCCGGTTCTATCGGATACTAGGCGGCGGCCGGCCTTATCTTTTGCGCGGCAAAGTCGAGCAGGAATTCGGGACCGTGATGCTCAACGTCCGCCACGTCGACCGTCTGGATATGCGGCAGCGAGCTGCTATATTTAAATCGGACTCTTCTTTGGGCGGCGTCCATGGCGTTAAAGCGAATCAAGCAAGATCGTTCGGCGGCCGACTTCCTTCCTCCCGCGAAAAGCCTCCCCGCGCTGGTGGAAAATTCCACGCTTCGACATTATACTGACCGCAGTAAGGGAGGCCCGAATGTCGCTCAAAGCATCGTTCTCGCAGATGACCGAGAAGCTCGACCGGTTGCGCGAGGAGTTTCTCGCGTTAAAAACCCTTGGCGTGGATGACCAGCCTCCGGACGTGGCGGCCGCTCTTCAAGACGCGTTTGCCGACGCGATGGAAGACATCCTCGGCTTCATCAATAAGGCTTCGGATGCGGCTCATCATGCCGATCAATCTCTCGCCGGCGGAATCGACATGACCGGCGTGATTGAGGGCCTTACCCGCTGCAATGAAAGTTGGAACCGAGTCTCGCACCGCTATTGGTCGGCGCTGAATTCCTACGAGAGGCTCAGCGCGCTCATGGATCTGGGGCGGGGGCGCGGCGGGGAGTGGGAAGCATGGACCCGGAGCATCGAGGTGGGACTGAATAAATGTTCGGGGCCGATGCTCGAACTCAATCAGGCGATTTTTGAATGCTGGCGGGAGATCGGGGAAGCGGTCCTCGTAGCCGCAGCTCTCGGACAAGGTCCGAGCGCGAAACGAAAATAAATAAAGATTAGAGACGCGGTTCTTCCCGCGACGAGGTCGTCGTCTCGACAGGAGACTCATGGACACAAAGACGTTGCTGACCGTCTTTACGACGGTCTTTGTCGCCGAGCTGGGAGACAAGACCCAGCTCGCAACACTTCTGTTCGCTTCCGACAGGGAAGTGAGTCGATGGACAGTCTTTATCGGTGCGGCGCTCGCGCTGGTCGTTACTTCCGCCATCGGCGTGCTGGCCGGCGGCATCATCTCTCAATACATAAGCGAGAAACATCTCCACTATCTCGCGGGCATCGGTTTCGTGACGATCGGCGTCTGGACTATTTTTAAAGCTTGACGCTCTGCGAAGGCTCCCGCGCCGAAAGAGCGCGATCAAGCCGCCGCCCAGAGCTCCCATAGATTTCCGTCCGGATCTTTAACGTAGAGCGAGTAGCCTTTGCCGTCCGGGTGATCGCGGGTGCTCTCCACTTTGGATCCCGCCTGCTCCAGCTCCTGCAAGGTTTTTTCTTTTTCCCGCCACGGAATCATAATGGTGTGGTGCGGCACGCCCGAGCGCGGCGCTTTGGACGCGTCGAAGATGTGAACCTGAAAATTTCCCAACTGCACGTCCACTTCTTTGACGCGGCCGCGCTTCTGCTGCTCTTCGTTCGGATCGATGCGCCGGGCGACTTCGCCGCCGAGAAGCCCGGTGTAAAATTTTTCCGCTTGGGCCAAATCTTTGGCGTTGATCGCGAAGGTTCTTAGCGCTTTTACCTGCATGGTATCCTCCTTACCTCTGTTTACTTCCAATCACGCTTACGCCTATACTTGCGCTTGTCTTTCAAATCAAGCCGGAGGAGGCCTCCCGTGGCTGGATTTCTAATCGTACTTCTCGCATCTCTGCTTTCTTCCGCAGCCGCATTCGCCCAGGCGCCGACTCGCCTCGCCTCCGGCTACAGCGCCATCTCCGGTCCTCACGCCGTTCTCTGGATCGCGCGCGAGGCGGGACTGTTCGAGAAGAACGGCCTCCGCGCGGAGGTCGCCTATATTCGGAGCGGCACGACCATGTCGCAGGCGCTGCTCGCGGGCGAGCTGCAGATCGCTCAGACGGGCGGACCGGCCGTCCTGCAGGCGGCTGTGGGCGGCGCGGATTTCGTACTGGTCGCCGTCGCGCTCAACACGACGCCCATCGTCATCATGGGGACCGTCTCCAAGATGGAAGAGTTGAAGGGCAAAGCGATCGGGGTGACCCGCTACGGCGCGAATACGGACATCTCGGCGCGGTTTGCGCTGAGAAAATTCGGCCTGCAGCCGGATAAGGACGTCGCTCTCGTTCAACTGGAGGACTATCCCGGAATCATGGGCGGCATCGCCTCCGGCCGGATCGCCGCGGGCGCCCTGGCCGATCCGTTCACCGAGTACGCGGCGAAGCTGGGCTACAAGGAGATCGCCAACATCGCCGCGCTGGGGCTGGAATTTCCCTTCGTCACGCTCGCGGCGAAGAAATCCTACGTGCGCGATCACGGCGACGTCGTGCAACACTTTGTGCGCGCCTACACCGAGGCGATTGCGCTCTACAAGAACAAGCCCGAACTCGCCGCCAAGGTGACGGAAAAATATACCGGCATCAAGGATCCCGCGATTCTCTCCTCGACCGTGAGCTTCTACGCCCCCAAGCTCGCGCGCGCGCCTTACCCGACGGCTGGCGGAATCAGCTTCGTGCTCGATCAGATCGCGGTCCGCGATCCCAGAGCGAAGAACGTCGCCCCGGAAACTCTCATGGACACGCGCTTCGTAAAACAGCTGGACGAGAGCGGCTTCATCAAAAGTCTCTATTCCGGACGGTAGCCCGTTGTTTTGCCCAAGCTCTGCTAGGGATTTTTCTAGCTTCCGCGAGCGAAATAAAAAGGAGGACGGTATGATCCAGCGCGCATCCCAATGGCTCTTCGGCCTGGCGGTTTTTCTTACCCTGGGAGGATTGGCCCATGGCGCTCCGGCAAAGACGGTTGAAGATACTCTCAACGAGCTCAACAAGCTCTCGCCGGCCGAGCGGCAGAAGCGGCTGGAGGAAGGGGCCAAAAAAGAGGGCGCGGTCCAATTTTATTCCAACGAGAACATCGATCTCTTGCAGCAGCAGGCACAAGGTTTCATGAAGCGCTATCCATTCGTGAAGGCCGATTACTGGCGCGGCAGCGGCGCGCGACTGGTGGAGCGGGTGCTGCTCGAGCATCGCGCCAAGAAGCTCGACGCCGACGTGGTCAACGTGCCGTTCGAAGGCGGCATGGCGGTCAAGAAGGAAAATGTCTGGATAGTTTACCGGTCGCCGGAGCTCAGGAACTATTCAAAGATGTACGCGGACGAAAAAGGATTATGGCACTCAGGCCACTTGAACATCGCGGTGATCGCCTACAATACCAAAATGGTCAAGCCGGAAGAGGCGCCTAAGGATTACCCCGACCTCTTCAATCCGAAGTGGAAAGGAGATCTCTCGATCGACCAGGAGCCGGACCGGGCGTTGATGGGCTGGCTCGTGGCGTGGGGCGAGGAGAAGACGCGCGACTTCCTCAAACGGCTCATGCGCAACGGCATGGTCGCGCGCCGCGGCCACACGCAGCAGATCCAACTCCTCTGCGGCGGCGAGTTCAAGATCGGCGTGGAGCTGTACGCTTACAGGGTCGCGCAGTTAAAATACGAAAAGAAATGCCCCATTGGGTTGAGTTTCCCCAACCCGACGCCGGGCTCGGTAGGGAGTCTTGCCGGCATTAACCGCAACGCGCCGCATCCGCACGCCGCGGCGCTCTTCAACGACTTCGTCCTCTCCGCCGAAGGAGCGAAGCTTCTCGCCGCGACGGGGCGCATTCCCGGCCACAAAGACGTCAAGTCGATTTACGAAGAAGTCTCGCAGTTGGAGGAGAAAAAAGTTCCGCTCCTGCTCGTGCCACCCGAAAAAGCCGACGAGCTGGGAGCAGTGGCGAAAAAAATAATGGAAGAGATTCTAATCCGGAAACAGTTCTAAATTTGAACGATGGAGTACTGGAGTGGTGGAGTACTGGAGTGATGGCTTTGAAATCAATACTCCAAGACTCCAGTACTCCAACACTCCGATTTTTCAGTATCCCAGCGCGCAGCCGTCCTTGCGCGGGTCGGAGCCGCCGAGGAGCGTGCCGTATTCCGGATGAATCAATATTCCCTGACTGCCGCCGAAATTGGCTTCACTGACAATCTGATGGCCCTTTCTTTTTAACTCCTCGATCACGCCCGCCTCAAACCCCGCTTCCAGCGCGACCTCGAATCCTTCAAGGTGATTCACGCGCGGCGCGTCCATCGCCTGTTGGAGCGGCATGCCGAAGTCGATCAGGTTCGCCAGCACCTGCACCTGTCCCTGCGGCTGCATGTGGGCGCCGGTCACGCCGAAGATTAAAAACGGCTTGCCGTCTTTGAACGCCATGGCCGGCATGATCGTGTGCTGCGAGCGCTTGCGCGGCGCGATGCAGTTGCGATGGGCCGGATCGAGAGAGAAGAGCTTGCCGCGATTTTGCAGCATGATCCCGGTATTTCCGGCGGCGAGCCCGCAGCCGAAGCTTTCGAACAGACTGTTGATGAACGAGACCGCGTTGCCGTCCTTGTCTACCGCGCAGAAGACCTGCGTGTCGCCGGAAACCGCGCCGAGGCCAGGCGGATATTCGTCCGCGCGGTCGGGATCGATCCGCTTCGCCCTTTCGGCGGCATAAGTCTTGCTGATCAACTTTTCCAGCGGGATTTGGGCGCGCTCGGGATCGGCAAGATATCGGTCGCGGTCGGCAAACGCGAGCTTTTTGATTTCGACGAGCAAGTGAATGTAGACAGCGCTGCCGAAGCCGAGAGCGCGGACATCGAACCGCTCCAGCATGTTGAGCATTTGGAGCACCGTCATTCCCTGCGTGTTGGGCGGCATCTCGAGGACTTCGTAGCCACGGTAGTTGGTCTTGATCGGCTCGACCCACGTGGACGTGTGATTCGAGAAATCTTTCAGAGACAGCAGGCCGCCGTTTTGCCGGGAGAACTTCACGATCTCTTCCGCCAGCGCGCCGCCGTAAAAAACTTCTTTGCCGCCGTCGGTGATCTTCTTCAAACTGGCGGCGAGATTTTTCTGGCGGAATATTTCTCCGGCGTTCGGGGCACGGCCGTTCACGAGGTAATGGGCCGCGGAGTTCGGGTGGGCGGAAAGTTTATCCGTCGCCTTGCTCCAGTCATGGGCGGTCTTCTCGGCCACGGGAAATCCCTCTTCGGCGTAGCGGATCGCCGGCAGGAGCAGCTCGGCGAGGCTCATCGTGCCGTAGCGCTCCGTCACGAGCGCCCAGCCGTCGAGCGCGCCGGGGACGGTGACCGGCAGCATGCCGCCGTCCGGAATCGCATCGATCTTATTCTCGCGGAAATAATCCAGCGTCGCCGCGTAAGGCGCGCGTCCGCTGGCGTTCAGCGCTTGGATCGCTCGGTTCTTGGCCAGGTATATAAGGATATACGCGTCGCCGCCGATGCCGGTGGACATTGGCTCGACCACGTTCAACACCGCCGCCATGCAGACGGTCGCATCGATGGCGTTGCCGCCGCGCTTCAAAATATCGAGTCCTGCCTGCGTGGCGAGCGGCTGGGACGAAACCGTCATGCCGTGGAGGCCGACCGGCATCGAGCGTCCGGCGGCAAAATTTCTTTCCATGGTTATCTCCAGCTTAGCGCGAGACCGAGAAGCAGCGCGATCGTTCCCAGCGTCGTGTTGATCTTCAGCAGCATGAACCATTTTCTCCAGGCGGCAGTCAGCGGCTCGGGCCATGAGCCGGCGCCGGCAGCGGTCGCGTCGGTTGCGGAAGCGATTTTCGGCGCGTATTTGAACGCTTGAAGCGAGTGGTGAAAAATCATCGCCAAAAAAAGCAGCAGCTTCGCCGCCAGGATCCAGTAGTAACCGGTTTCGGGATAAACGACACCGGCCGCGGCGTGGAAATAAAAGTTCAACACGCCGGTGAGAAACAAGAGATGGATCGCGATCCAGGAAAGCATTTGAAGCGATTCACGCCCGTGGTTCAGCGCGCGGATTCCGTCGGCCGGGGCGAGACTGTGGACCGCGGGGCCGAAGACGAAAAGAAAAAAGGCCATCCCGCCCACCCAAACGGCGACGGAAACGAGGTGGAGCCAGAGATTCGCGCTCTGCAAAACGGGTAAAAAATTCATGCGCATTTCCGGAAACAGCTCATCGCTTAGCACTCTACAGAACTTAGTGCAACGCGGCTGTGGCCATTCCTTCACCGGACAAATCCATGCCGGGTTTCCATTTGCTTCCGCTCGTGATATTTTTTTATCGTGCAGCCAAATAAGGGAATTCTCTCTCTCTCAGAAATGACGAGGAGAATCGTGCAAATAATTCGCAACCCCCTCAACGCCCTTCAGCTCAATATAGATAATCTGGAAGACGAGATTGCCGAGGTCAATGTAGAGACTAGCCTGGAGCGGCTCAGAAGGATGCGAAATACCATCGCGGAGATGGATTCCCTTCTCTGTGGGGTTCTTCGACTTTCAGAGCTGCCAAAGCCTCGAATCACGGCCATTGACGTCAATGCGCTAGTCAGGGATGTAGAAACCTTCGCCAAACCCGAGTCATCGAAAAAGGAATTGACCGTAAGAATAGATCTCCAAGATAATGTGCCGACAATACAGGGCGACCCGATACAAATTAAGCAAGCGATCTTAAACATTCTCCTCAATGCGATTGAGAACTCCCCCTCGAGCGGGTCCATTACTCTTGCCACAGAAAAGAAAGAGAGTAACGTATCGATTCGAGTTGAAGACAAAGGCAAAGGTATTCAGCCGGCTCATCGAGACCGGATCTTTGAACCTTTTTTTTCCACCAAAGAGGGAGGGATAGGGCTCGGACTTGCGCTGGCGTTAGAAATCATAAAGGGGCACCACGGCCATATATCTTTCACCTCGGAAGTCGGCAAGGGCAGTAGCTTCATCATCTCTTTACCCATTAAAGGCGGATAGCGGCAGAAACAATGAACGGTCGGAAGGTTTTGATCGTTGAAGATCATCAGGAAAGCCGGGAGAGCCTGGCCACAGCCCTAAAAAAAGCGCGCTTTGATGTGTTGGAGGCCGGTTCCTTAAAAACTGCTTTCTCTACGATTTCCAGTGGTCAAGTTGATGCCATTGTTAGCGAGCTCAAGCTCCCTGACGGCGATGGCTTCAGCCTTCTTGCTCACCTTAGAAAAAATGGCCCGGAATGCCCCATTGTATTTGTTACAGCGTTTGGAACTATGAGTTCAGCTATTCGCGCGATGAAGATGGGCGCCGCGGATTTTTTGAGTAAACCTGTCACAGCCAAAGACATAACAAATGTCCTGGCTGAGGTCATCGAAAAATGGGATCGCAAAAATGAAGGAAAGGCCACGGAGTCTTCGAACCGGGCATTTCAGCCACAGAATGTCATCGTCGGGGAGTCTTCGGCGATGAGGGATCTTTTTGGCCTCGTTCGACGCGTTGCACCCTATGACAGCAATATCTTGCTCTGTGGTGAAAGCGGCTCGGGGAAGGAAGTCGTCGCGCGGGAGATTCATAGATTAAGCCCCAGGAACGATAAACTGTTTGTGCCGGTTAACTGCGCGTCGCTATCGGACGAGCTTCTTGAGAATGAACTCTTTGGTCATGAGAGGGGGGCATTTACCGGAGCCCATGAAAGAAAAATTGGAGTTTTTGAGACCGCTGATGAAGGCACCTTATTCCTTGACGAAATTAACGATATGGGACTCAGGTCCCAGGCGAAGCTGCTCCGGGCTTTGGAACGCAAAGAATTCCGCAGGGTGGGAGCAACAAAAAAAATCAGAAGTAACTTGCGGCTAATCTCTGCAACCAATGTGAACCTAGAGGAGGAGGTCAAAGCTCGGAGATTCCGCGAGGACCTTTACTATCGGATTAAAGTGGTCACGCTAAATCTTCCTCCGCTTCGTGCGCGGAAAGATGACATTCCCTTCTTGCTGACGGCGTTCCTGGCGGAATTCGAGAGAGTCACTCGGAAAACCATCCGAAAGGTTACTCCGGAGGCCCTTGCTCGGCTGCAGGCTTACCCTTGGCCCGGCAATGTCAGGGAGCTCAGGAACGTGGTGGAAAGCATCGCTTTGATGACTGAAGGGGATACCCTGGATGTGAATAATCTCCCGCAAAACATTCGTGGCAGCGTGAATACCACAGAAATCAAATTCCCGGTCGGTGTAACCATGGAGGAAGCAGAGAAGGAGATTATTCGCCGGTATCTGGAGTACTTTCCAACGAAGAAAGAGGCTGCCCATGCCCTCAGGATAGGGCTTCGCACTCTTTACTATAAAATAAAGAAGTTTAACTTTCCGAGCTCCGAACCTGAGCCTAAACAGCAACCTTAGTTTCCACTCTGCGAAAAACCCGTAGTGACCCAGTTGAGTTTAGGCGGGGCAGCTTATAGCGGGTTCTTTGAAATTCGAAAATTGATGATTTCGTGCCAGTTCGGCGTAAGGCGCGGTCCTTGGTCTGTGGGCTTTGACTTACAATGCGGGCAGGGTTGCTCTTTGACCGCTCTGAGCACATCATCTTTGTCTGTTAGTTCCAGATCGAAAGTCTTTTCGCAGTTCTGACACTTCAATGTCCACGTACCCGCATCCATGCGACGTAATCATAAATCCGTCTTTGTTTGCTGGCAAGGATGGATACAGCGCCGGGGCGCAGGCGCGGAAGGAAGAAATCGCAAGTCGAGGAAATCAGCGTGTGAAAATGAGTAACTAGTTCTCACTGAAAAAGTACCGTTGGCAAATTACACTATGGCCCTGGCAACTA
>CAYOJC010000020.1:0-53962 GCA_964404195.1 uncultured Syntrophobacteraceae bacterium | reverse complement strand
ATACATTGGAAGTCACTGACCTGCACAGCGGCGCGCCTCCTCTCTACTCGACGGTCAAAAAGTTTATCACCACGAAGAGCACAGCGCGGCTACGCCGCAACCAAAGTAGAAACAGACATTTCACCACGAAGGTCACGAAGTTTTTAAGTCTTTGTGCCAAAACGCAAAGAACGCTTAGCTCATCTCCAGTGTGTCACGATCTTTCTTCTGAATGATCCGGGCTAGCTGTCTGCTGCTACGCCAGCGGCTTCAAGTCCTGCAGCAGCGTCGGCAGCAGCTCGGAAACCGTGGGATGGATGTGCATCGCGCGGCTGACGGTTGTATAGGATGCTTTGGCATACATGATGTCGAGCAGCGTGTGAACAACTTCGTCGCCGGTGACGCCGAGGATCGCCGCGCCTAAGATCTGCTTGGTCTGTGCATCGACGACCACCTTCATGAATCCTTGCGCCTCTCCTTTTTCCACCGCCCGCTTAACGAGCGTCATGGGTCGCGTCGCGACCAATGCCTTGCGGCCGGATTTTCTCACTTCAGCCTCCGTCATGCCGGCGCGGCCGAGCGGCGGATCGATGAACAGCGCGTAGGTCATGATCCGGTCCGACACCTTGCGCGGATCGTTGTCTAGAAGATTTGCCGCGACGATTTCAAAATCGTTGTAAGCCGTGTGCGTGAACGCGCCTTTTCGGTTGCAGTCGCCGAGCGCCCAGATGCCGGGAACGTTGGTGCGCAGTTGATCATCGACCTTGATGTAGCCGTCTTCGTCGGTTTCCACGCCGGCCTTCTCCAACCCCAAATCATCGGTGTTCGGCACGCGTCCGACGGCGATCAATAAGTGCGAGCCGGCGACTTCCCGGCTGCCCTCGCCGCAATCGAGGCCGACAACGATGCGCCCGCCGTCTTTCTTAACCGACATGCATTCCGCCTTCGTACGAATCTGGATGCCCTCGGCTTCAAGGATTTCCTGCACCGCGCGCGAGACATCCTCGTCTTCGCGCCCGATCAGCCGCGCGGTTTTCTCGACGATGGTGACGCGCGAGCCGAAGCGGCGGTACATCTGCCCGAACTCCAGACCGATGTAGCTGCCGCCGATGACGATCAGGTGCTCGGGCAAAAAGTCCACGTCCATCATGCTGGAGTTGGTGAGATAAGGCACTTGATCCAGTCCCGGCATCGGCGGCACGAGCGCCCGGCCGCCGACATTGATGAAAATCTTTTCGGCTTCGAGCAACTGGTCGTTTACCCGCACCGTGCGCGGGCTCTCGAAGCGCGCATGACCCTGGTAGATTGTTCCATTGGCGAGTTCCCGCATCCACTTCTCCACGTTGCGGTTCGCGCCGCCGGCAATCTCATCCTTGCGCGCTTTCACCCGTTTCATATCGACCTTGATAGGTCCGTCGATCTCGACGCCGTACTCGGCGGCGCGGCCCGCCAGATGCGCGGCATAGGCGCTCGCCACCAGCGTTTTGGTCGGAATGCAGCCGGTGTTCACGCACGTGCCGCCGAACAACTTGCGTTCGATGACCGCCACTTTCATCCCGGCCTTTGACAGCCGCGCCGCCAGCGCGGGGCCGGCCTGGCCGGTGCCTACGATGATAGCTTCGAATCGTGCCGCCATAATAACCCCTCCCCGTTCATTTTCATCTTACGTGGAACGCGTCCTTATTATTCTGTACCCCAGCGGCACGCCGCAAACAATGTGGAAAATCCCTCTTTTGGCGGTTGAAAAATTCGTCGTCACGATATAGTGAAGTAGTTAGTCAATTCTTACAGAAAGGATGGAATCATTATGATCGAAGTTGGAAAGCAAGCGCCCGATTTCGAGCTGGCGAGTCAGTTGGACGGCAAGAAGTTCAGCCTCGGCCAGTTCAAGGGCAAAAAAAACGTGATGCTGGTGTTTTATCCCCTGGACTGGACGCCCACCTGAACCTTTGAGATCCCGGGGATTCAGTCCCTTTTGGGCGAATTCGACCGGGCAGACACCCAGGTGTTGGGTGTGAGCATTGACAGTATCCACTGCCATGGTAACTGGGCCAAGTCTATGGGCGGGGTAACGTTCCCGCTTTTGGCCGACTTCCATCCCAAGGGAGCGACGGCGCAAAAATACGGCGTCTACCTCGAAGACAAAGGAATCACGGATCGCGCGACGGTGATCGTCGACAAAAACGGCGTCGTCCGGTACGCGGTCTCCGTCACTCCGGCTGGAAAGCGCGAGCCAAAAGATCTTTTGGCCGAGGCTCAGAAAGTCAATAAAGCTTAGCCGGCGAAACGATCAAGAAAAAGCCCGATCTGTTTTTCAGGTCGGGCTTTTTTAATCCCAAGCCCTATCGCCGGCGTTCTATGCGAGCCTGGTATTATTGAGCTTGTGCCCTTCGAAAAAGCGCGAGCGTTTGTTCCCACGCCGCGCGCGCGGCTTCCGGGTGGTAGCTCCGCTCGCTCGTGTCGTTATGGAAGGCGTGGCCGGCGCCGGGATAAATCTTGAGCGTGTAATTTTTGCCGGATGCTTTGAGCGCGGCTTCCAATTCCGGCACGCGCCGGGTGAGATTCACGTCGGTCGCGCCGTAGACCATCAGAAGTTCGGCCTGAATATTATTGACCCGATCGAGAGGGTCGGGGTTGCGCCCGTAAAAGATAGCCGCGGCGCGGAGCTGCGGGAGACGGGTGGCCATCATAAAGGCGTGACCGCCGCCCCAGCAAAAGCCGACGACGCCGATTCGGTCTGCCCGGACCGATTTTAGATTTTCCAGATAGCCGTATGTGGAATCCAAATCCCGGTAGATGTCTTCCCGCTCGATCTGCCTTAGCGCCTTCTCGGCTTCTTCCCTGACCGTGAATTTCTCCGTCCGTCCAGCGCGGGACAACAAATCCGGCGCGATCGCAACGTATCCTTCCTTGGCCAGGCGCCGGGCGACGTCTCGATCGTATGCGCTGGTTCCGCTGTTGCCGTGAATGACGATCACCGCCGGATGCTTTCCCTCTTTCTTCGGCCGCGAAAGGTAAGCGGCTATTTCCGCGGCGCCGCTTTTATACGTCACGTTTTCCGAGATGAGGCTCGGATCGTTGGGATCGACCGACGCGCCGTGGACTTCGAATGGTAAAAAAATCCACGAGATCAAGGCAAGACTAGCGCTCGAGAGAAACGCACCTTTTATACGGCGTCCGCGCATATTCCTCACTTTCTCACGGCAGCACTTTTGACGGGCGTAATCCAATTAAATCCGAGCGCGTCATCGTGACGTTGTGTTTGTAGCCGAAGCTCGTAAAAAGCGAGAAAGCCTGTAGGACTTCTTTTTCATCCCTGTGCGCCGTGCAGTCCATCGGCACGTAGACGTGATAGTCGCGCACGCTGAAGCCCATGACGGCGCTCTGCACGCAGTTGCGCGTCGAGATGCCGGTCACGATAACGCGGCCTTCGCCGGGGCGCAGTCCGAAGCGCTCCAGCAGGGAGTCGAGCTCGGTGCGGTAAAAGCAATCGTGCGTGCGTTTCACGATCAAGGGCTCGCCGGCCGCCGGTTTAAACTCCTCGATCAGCTCCGCGCCCCACGTTCCTTCGACCTTGCGCACGGTGTTTTTGAATACGGTGAACTCGAGCGCATCGGGCGAGCGGACGGACTGCGTATGCACGATGCGCCCGCCCGCGCGGCGCACGTCTTCTCTCAGTCGCGCAATCTTCGGGATAATTCTTCTCACCGATTCGCCGATGAAGAGCGCGCCGTCGGGGTGCGCGTTTTCGTTTTCCATGTCGATGATGAGCAGCAGAGTCTGCGCCGCGTCGAGCTCGACCGGAACCGGATCGGGATAATTGATCTCTATGAGCATAGCCTGAGAGGGTTGCGCGGGTACCCTGATTATTTTCCGGCCAGTCGCTTGAAGAAACCTTCCCTCTCCAAATCGTCGAGCGTGCTTTCGTCGAGGTATTTTTCCAGATTCGTCTCGACTTTGGCTCCCGGAGTCCGCTGCGCGGCCATTTCCAGTGTATTGCGCAGCCCCTGGTGCGACACGCGCGTCGGGAAAGAAAAGCTCGGCGCGACGTACTGATACGTTTCTTCGACCGCCTTGGGATTTTTCTGTTGCAGTCTTTTCATCAATACCGCCACCGCCTTCTCCTTGCTGTTCAGGAGCTGGTAGGTGGCCTCGGCGTAGGCCTGTTGGAAACGCTTGACGGTATCGCGGTTCTTTTCTAGAAAAGAGCGGCGCACCGCGACGATGTTCATGGGGAACGCCGCGGTTTTCATGTCTCTCATGTGTCCCAGCACGTTCATGCCCATGCGCACCGCTTCGCCGAGCTCGGGATAGGCGAGGACCGTGGCGTCGAGCGCCTTGCTGAAAAGCGCCAGCAGCCGGGTGCCGGCGCCGCCGCTCTGGATGATCGTCACCGACTGGCGCGGCACGTTCCATTCCTTGAGCGCCAGGGTGATCGCGAGCTCGTTGGCGCCGCCGAAGCCGACGATGCCGATCTTCTTCCCCGCGAGATCTTCAGGCTTGCGGATTTCTTTTTGCGCGACGAAGCTGAACGGAAACGTGTTGAGCGAGCCCGAGATCATGACGAGATCCGCGCCCTGGTTGATCGCGTTCACCGTGGTGACGGCATCGACCTGGGCGAAGTGAACGCTATCGCCGACCAGCGCCTGAATCTCGCGCGTCGAGCCGGGCACCATGACCACGTCGCCGCTGAGGCCGTACTTGGCGAGCAGTCCCAAATCCTTCGCCGCCCAGACCGGCGACTGGAAGCCGGCAAATCCGCCGTAGGCGATGAGGATCTGTTCTTGCGCGCCGGCGGCCGCCGGCAAGATAAGGAGGAGAAGAACGAGGCGCGCCAGCTTGCTCAGCATTTTTTTAATCCTTCCTTTTGCGGAAGCGATTTCTATCATTTATTTGCCGTTCTCCGTCGTCTGTTGATTTTCCGTTTCCACTTTCTTCATATATTGCTTCCAGTCCGTCGCCGCGGGAACGACTTCGGAAAGCACGACCAGGTGCGGGAACCGATTCAATTTCGGATCTCTCACGACGTTCCGGGGGTCGCGGCCTTCCTGCACGTCTTTGATCGCGCCGAGCAACAGTTTGCGGCCCGCGACGATGGCTTTGTCGGAGGACACGAGATGCTCCGCGGTTCTGTCTTCGGCGGGCCCCTGGCTCTCGGTGGCAAAGACGTCGTGGGCCTGGAAGTTGAGGCCCATGCCGGTAAAGGTTTTGGTTTTCATCGACTCGCGGTCCTGCTGATATCGATTCGCCGCATTGCGGGTCAACGTATAATCGGATGTCAACTCGATGCGGCTCCAATTCCGCAGTTCTTCGCTCAGCGGCCGTTCCCGGCTGAACATGAATATGTATTTCCAGTGGGAGGTGTCGTCGATGGGCACATGCCAGTGCACTGAGTATCCCTCGCCTATGGTCGAGCCGCCGAAGGCGCCCGCGTTGGGAAAAAGAAAGTTCGTGATGCGTAAGTAGCATTTATCGGACGCGGCAGAGCGAATCGTATAGACCCTCAACCCGAAATCCGTCAGTTCGACTTCTATCGTCGGCGCCCCGTCTTTTCCCAGTAACGCATTGTCCGAAGCGTTGCTGCCCTGGACAACTCTGCGCCGAGGGATGTCGCCCTCCGCGAGGGACTGATGCAAAAAGGAAAGGTGGACGGGGTCGTAATTCCCCTCGTTGCTCTGCAGGTAATTGCAGTGGAGCAAAATCTTGGTGACGGTCCGATACTCTTCCGGCACGGCGAGAAATTCGTAGTTCGGCAGCAACGGCGGCTCGCCGGGACCCAGATAGGCGAAAATAACGCCACCTGTCTCCTGGCAGGGATAAGCCAGATGGCAGATTTCATCTCGACGCGCTCCGCAGCCCGGCTCGCCGGGCTGCTCCAGGATCTTGCCGCAAATATCGTAAAGCCAGCCGTGATAGAGGCATCGGAGTCCGCCGTCTTCGACGCGCCCATAACTCAGATCCGTTCCGCGATGCGAGCAATGGATGCCCAACAGTCCGGGACGTCCCCGGTCGTCACGGAACAGCACCAACTCTTCGCTGAGTAGCTTCACTTTTCGAGGCGCCCCGCCTGCGGGCAGCTCTTCCGTAAGCGCAGCCGGCTGCCAGTAGCGCCGCATGAGATCGCCGCAAGGAGTGCCGGGACCGGTTTGGGTTAAGCGCTCATTTTCTTCCTGCGTGATCATGGCTCCTGCACCTCGGCATCTTCGAACTGATTTGCACCTTCAAACTAGGCGAAATCGCGCCCTGGCGTCAAGTAGGAGAGCCCGCGGTTAATAGGGTTGCCACAGATTGCTCAACGAGAGGCCCCCCTTGACCTGCGGTTTGAATCGTCCTAGAAGTTTAGGTCAGTGTCCCTGGCCAAGAGAGGTGCCTCATGAAACGCCTGCGCCGCATCTTGCATGCAACCGATTTCTCCGCCGCTTCAAAGCGCGCCTTCAACATGGCGGTCGAATTCGCCAAGCAAAATAAGGCCGAGCTGCTTTTGGTCCACGTGCTGGTCCCGCACGTTGCTTATCCCGCGGACAATTACGCCGATCCGGAATTTTATATCGAGCTGGAAAGAAGCGCGCGGCGCCAGGCGCAATCGTCCATCGAGGCCCTGGTCGGCAAACTCAAAAGAGCGAAGGTCAAGGCGAAGGCCCTGTTGCTCAAGGGGACCGCGCACGGTCAAATCATTCGCGCGGCGAAAAATCGCCGCGCCGACATGATCGTTATCGGCACTCACGGACGCACCGGCATCTCGAAATTGCTCATGGGCAGCGTCGCCGGCCGGGTGATCGCTGAAGCATCTTGCCCGGTTCTGACAGTGCGGGGAAAATAACGCTCGCCGGCTGCTCTTGCGATTTTTTCCATCTTTGGCCGCTTCCAGATCGAACCCCGTCGCCGGGAAAAAACTCGGGTGTTTATGATTCGCGCCAAGCTCGGAGTCCTCGTCATTGCTTGCGCCCTGCTGCTCGGCCGGAGCGCGCCCGCGGAGGAACTCAAACGCATCTACTACGGAACCACCGCTTCGCCTGCGCATCTTCCGGTCTGGGTGGCGAAAGATGCCGGGCTTTTCGCCCGATATGGTCTCAACGTCGAGCCCGTGCAGATTCGCGGCGGCTCGTTGATCGCATTGGTGATCATAACCGGTGATCTGCCCATTTCCGGCGTGGGCGCCGAGTCGGTCGTTGCCGCGCGCGCGGCCGGAGGCGACGTGGTATTGCTCGCGTGTCCCATCGACGCGGACCCGGTTTACTTGATCGCACGCCCTGAAATCAAATCCGCCGTGGACCTCAAGGGCCAAGGAAGCGCCGTGACGCGCTACGGATCGACCACGCATTTCTATCTACGGGCAGCGCTGAAACATGTCGGGCTCGACCCCGACCGGGATCTAACCATTCTACAGTTGGGCGCCGGCCCGGAAATGGTCGCCGCGCTGGAAGCCGGGCGCATCCAGGCCGCGGCGCTCACGACCCGTTACGCGATTCCTTTTTTGGACCGGGGCTGGCCTGTGCTCGTCGACCTTAGCAAAACGGATCTGGTCTATCCTTCGTCGTGCGTCACCAGCAGCCGCGCCTTTATCAGAGCAGAGCCGAAGACGACCGAGGATTTCCTCAGGGCATACGTCGCCGGCATTCACTTGATCAGAAACGATCGTCAATTCGCAGAAAAATCTTTTTCCAAATGGCTGCGGGAAAAAGATTCTGCGATCGTCAAGAGGTCGGTCGCGGCCTACGCGCCCCTCTTCAAGCGGGCCCCTTTTGTGCCGGATAAGGGGATCGAAAACGTGGTGAAAGATCTGGTGAGAAAGCGGCCGGAGCTCAAGGAATATCTGGGCTGGCCGGAGCCGTTCCGCGAGAACGGCCCGCTGGAAAAAGTTCTCCGCGAAAAATAACCGGCTCATCCCCGACGAGCATGCCCGGACAAAAGAGGATTTTTTTTTAAGACTGCTGACCTCGCCCGGAGCGGCTCGCGCATGAGGGCTGATTGTATGACAATTCGGGTTCGATCTAACTTTGGCCGTAGAGCCGGTCGATGAAACCGGAGTCGTCCAGCTCTCTCAGGTAATGCAGATCCCAGAGCGCGAGCGGGCTCAGCTCCTTCGCTTTCGGCTCTTTCATGCAGCAAAGCTCGTAAGCGTTGGCGATTGCTTGATGATCGGGGTAGGGCTTCGGGAGAAGCTTCGCCACGCTGTTATACGTCGCGTTCGATTCCGGCACACGCTGCCGCAATCCCGCGAGGATGCGCTCGGTCTCCTCCCGATGCGAGCGCGCATAATGGATGCCCAACACGAGCGCCTTGACGAGCCGCATGGCGAGACGCTCCTTGCGTTTGAGATTGGCGAGAGTGGAAGTGAGCGTCGGGCCGTTGACCATGGGCAGGCGGCCCAGCTCCAGAACGTGAAGGCCTTCCTTCTCGAATTTTTCCACGCCGCCGGTGGCCATCGCCGCGTCCGCCTTGCCTTCCTTCACCGCCTCGATTTGCTTCGCCCGAAACTCCTCCGACATGATGTCGGCGATCTCGATCCATTTCACGTCGTCCAGTTTTAGTCCCGCCTTCAGCACGTACATCATGTGATTGCCGCGGATGTGATTGTAGCCGCCGCCGCTGTCGGTCACGGTCGTGTCGGCGAGCCGCTTTCCGCGCAGCTCGGCGAGCGATTTGACTAGCGCGCGCGAGATCAGCTTGTCGTTGACGCTGTTCGACGGCGAGGCCAGCGATACGATCGGCTTGCCTTTGGCAACCAGGCCGTACGGGCTGATATGGTTCCCCGAGACAAAATCGACGCTGCCGTCGAACAGCGCGGCTTCGGCAATGGACGAGCTGTCGCAATACTCGAAGCTGGCTTTGATCGCTAATTCTTTCCAGATGCCCGCCCGCTCGACGACTTCCCACACGGGCAGATGGGTGTGCGATCTGTAGTAACCGCGAATCTCGATCGGCTGGTACTCCGACATAAAGCTCCTTCCACTCTCTTCCGTCTGCTGCCAATTCGGGCGGGATGAATCCCGCCCCTACTGCTTATTGCCTAATGCCTTTTTGTCGGATCTCATTGATCAGCTTCGTCACCGGCTCCGGGTCCTGAAATCCCGTGACGGCGTACTTCTTTCCTTCCTCGCGGCGCGAAGGACGAAGGACGTTCTCTTTCGGAATATCGGTGCGCATCGAGTCCGAAGGCTCGACGACTCTGTTGTTCATCACATCCTGCCAAACGGTTTGTCCCTGGCGCGAGAGAAACCAGTTGATCAAAACTTTCACCGCGTTCGGATTCGGCGCCTTGTTGATCAGCGCGAGCCCGCTGTTGCCGCTCGTGCCGATATCGCCGCCGGCTTCCTTGAGATACGCATGATCGAACTCGCCGACCGGAACGCCTTGCTTGCGGGCCGCGTCAGTGTCGGCGCAATCGAGGCAAAGGACGAACTTCCCCGTTCCGAGCCAATCGGTCGCCTGGCGACGTTCCTGGGAAACGACCAGATCCATCTCGCTCCACAGGCGCCGCACGAACTCCGGCCCGAGCTGCGGGTTGTAATAGTAACGCACCATGTTGGGCGAGCCGGTTCCCGGCCTCTCGAACAAAACGATTTTTCCCTTCCACTTTGGATTCAGGAGATCCCAGTACGAATGGAACTCTTTGGGGTCGAGCAGCTTGGAGTTGTAGTAAAGCCCGACGCCGGCGACGCTGCCCTCGTACATGAAAACGTATTGCCCCTCGCCGTCGGCGTAGTAGTGTTTGCCGTTCAGCCATTTCGATTCGTCCACCACGTCGGGGAGAACGAGCAGCGGTTTCAGCGGGTCGAGCACGCCGGCGCGTTGAAAATCGTAAAAGGCGCGGCCACCCAGGCCGCCGCTGTAAACGTCGGCCAAATATTTGCCGGCGCGGCGCTCGGCGATGATGCGCGGCATGAGATCGCCGACTTTCCCGCTGACCAGCACCGCTTTGATGAAAGGAAATTCTTTCGTGAACGCGGCGACGATGTCGGGATGCGTGATTTCCATGTCGCCCCAGATTCTCACCTCGCCCTCTTTTTTCGCCCCGGCGATAGTTTTCTCCCACGCCGCCTTGGCGTCGGGCTTCGACTCCGCCGCATAGGCACCGAACGCACTGATGAAGATCACAAGCGCGACCGCCAACGTCGTTCCCAGCTTCATAAGATATCCTTCTTTCTACTCACGCCTCACGCCTCACGCTTGTCATACAGCCCGTCGATAAATCCCGAATCGTCCAGCTCTCTCAGATAGTGCATGTCCCAGAGTGCGAGCGGGCTCAGCTCTTTGGCAATCGGATCTTTCAAACAGCAAAGCGTGTAGGCGTTCGCGATGCCGCGCAGATCCGGGTAGGGCTTCGGTTGCAGCTTCGCCACGCCGTTGTAATTCGCGCGGCCGGCTTCCGGAACTCTCTTTCTCAATCCGTCGAGAATGCGCTCGGTCTCCTCGCGCCTCGTGCGCGCGAAGTGAATGCCCAGGACCAGCGCCTTGACCAAGCGCTCGCCGAGCCGCTCTTTGCGTTTGAGATTGGCCGTCGTGCTGGTGAGCGTCGGGCCGGTGATCATCGGCAGCGGCTCCAGATCGAGCACCTTGAATCCCGCCTGCTCGTATTTCTCCGTGCTGCCGGTGACGAACGTGGCGTCGGCTC
This sequence comes from uncultured Syntrophobacteraceae bacterium, assembly GCA_964404195.1. Taxonomy (GTDB): domain Bacteria; phylum Desulfobacterota; class Binatia; order UBA9968; family UBA9968; genus JAJPJQ01. The sequence continues at coordinate 43,368 of CAYOJC010000020.1, read as the reverse complement.
TGCCCGACTTGAGCGACTCCAACTGCGCCGTGCGAAACTCCGCCATCGTTTCGCACAGCTCCACCCATTGAACGTCCGACAGGCCGAGGCCGGCGCGCATGACGTAGATCATGTGATTGCCGCGCAGATGATGGTACCCGCCGAGCGAATCGACGAGCGTCGTGTCTCCGATGCGCTTGCCGCGAAGATCGGCGATCGCTACGACGGGCACGCGCGCGACCAGTTTGTCGTTCACGCTGTTAGAAGGCGAGGCGAGACAAACGATCGGCTTTCGGCGCGCGACCAGCGCGTACGGCGTAATGTGGTTTCCCGAGACGAAATCGACGCTGCCGCCGAACAGCGCCGCTTCGGCGACGCTGGAGCTGTCGCAGAACTCGAAGCTGACTTTCATGCCGAGCCGGTTCCAGATGCCCGCCTGCTCGATGACTTCCCAGATCGGCAGGTGGGTATGAGAGCGGAAGAAGCCGCGGACTTCGATCGGCGGGTAATTTTCTTTTTCGGATTCCGGCATGCGGTTCTCCTATTTCAACACCTCGCTCAGTAGCTGCTGCACGGGCTTGGGCTCCAGAAAACCGACGACGCGATATTTGCGCCCCTCGGCGCGCCGCGCTTCGGGGAGCACGTCGTCTTTGGGAATGTCGATCCGCATCGAGTCGGAAGGCTCGACCTCCTTCACGTTCATGACTTTCTGCCAGACCGTCTGCCCCTGGCGCGAGAGATACCAGTTGATGAACAGGCGCGCCGCGTTCGGATGGGGCGCGCGATTCAGTAGCGCCAGCACGCTGCTGCTGCCGCCGCCGATCGTCGATCCTTCTTTCATTTGCGCCGGCGGCACCTCGGCGATGGGGAGGCCCTGCTTCTGCGCGAGATCGAGATCGCGGCAGTAAAAACAGACCGGATATTTTCCCGTGCCCAGCCAATTCGTTCCCTGGGTTCGATCGCGGAAGAGCGTCACGTCCATCCTGCCGAAGAGCGCGCGCAAATAATCCGGCCCTACGTCGGGATCGTAGTAGAGCATCAACACCGGAGTCGGCAGCGCCGCGCCTCTCGGATCCATGACCAGAATTTTTCCTTTCCACTTCGGCTGCACGAGATCCCAGTAAGAGCCGATCTCGCTCGGGCTCATGAGCTTGCTGTTGACCGCGAGCCCCGTCGTGGCAACGGAACCTTCGAAGATGAAGATGTATTTGTTTTCCGGATCGGCGTACCAGTGCTTGCCGCCGTACCATTTATTTGGGTCCGTGACCTCGGGAAGGATCAGCGCGGGAGCGAGCGGGTCCAAGACTTTCCCGAGATAGAGGGTGCGCGGCGCGTTCGGCCCGCTCGCGATCACGTCCGGCAGAAATTTTTCCGCCCGCCGCTCCGCGAGAATGCGCGCGGTAAGATCCGCCGCCCGTCCGGCAACGGCGGTGATCTTGATCTCGGGGTATTCTTTATGGAAAGCCGAAATGATTTCGGGGTGAGTGATTTCCGTTCCGCCGTAGGCCGTGAGCTGTCCCTCTTTCTTCGCGCTCTCGACCGTCTTCGCCCATTCGCTCTTCCACGCCTCCGCGGCAAAAAGCGGAGTAGCGGTCGCAAGCCAAAAGAGAAGCGGAAGAATAGAGAGCGTCGCAGCCACGAGCGCTCATTACCAAAGTCCAGTAGAGTACGCAATGCTGTTCTCTGATCTAAATCGGTCTATCGATCTGCCGATAACCTTTCAATTTTTTTCTTGACAGCGTTGGCCAACGAGAATAAAAACCTAGCCCTGGTTTACTAATAGCCCATAAACAAGTCTTGATACGGTTATTAATTAGTTCATCGCAACTGGACGTGTAAGGTCTTGTGGCCAGCTTGCTTCCATTGCCGGGCTTAACCTTAGAAGGAGGCAGAGATGAGCAACGAACCGAACGCCAACGTCCAAAAGGGAATGACCGACCATGTTTAACCACCACCAGACCAGCGGGAGAGCCGTGTTGTCGGGATTACTTGCGGCAATTTGTCTGCTCTCCGGGTGCGCCGGGGCGCTCCGGCTTTATGACGAAAACAAGGCGAAGATGAGCGCGGGGGTCAAAGAGAAATACGGTCAGGCGGATGTGTTGGGAATTATCGACGTCGAGAAGAAAAATCTCGACAACTTGCTGGCCGAGGAATTAAAAGTTGTTCGCGACAATCACAAGCTTCAGGTGGATTTCGCCCTCTTAAGGATTGCCGACGACAGCACTCCCATGGCGCACACCTACACGCGGAAAGCGATTGAGCGACTGAACGAGTTGGGCTTTGCGGATTTCAAGCAGTTGCGCCAGGCGCGCCTGGACGTTATCAACTTGGGCGGAACCGAGGCCAGGGTACAGGATCGAGCGAACAGAATTAGAAAATTGACCGGCCAGGAGCCGCCGCCTTGTCTTCGAGACAAAGAGTTGCCTCCCAAGATGGACTTTTCGAAAATCGAGAGCTCTCCCGACCGGGAAGGGGCCGAAAACTTTTACCACACATACCGCGAGGCCTGTGAGGAGGTTCAAAAGCGAATAAAAGCACGAACATCCGGGGGGCTGGTCAACGACGCCTTCCACGAGTGGCAGACGGCGATAGAAGAGACGTTGAAAATGGATCAATCGGTGGAGCGCGCCCAGGGCGAAGCCGACGAAAAAAGAAAGGCATGGGAAAACGCCGAAGAGGACCTAAAGAAAGCGCGCGGCAAGGGAGCCGAGGAAGAGAATCGCCTCAAAGCGCTGGCCTCCTCCCTGAAGGGAGACTTTGAGTTTGCCCAGCGCATCGCCGGCTTGGTCGGGACCAAAAAAGCCGCCGAGAATCGAACTCAAGCGATCATTGTCCTGCTGACGGCCGCGGCGACGGGAAAGGTTGACACGTCCGACCAGGATCTCATCAAGGCGGCAACCGTCGCCAAGGAAATACCCTCTCTCGTCAAGGACGCCATTGCGGTGATAGAGCAAGCCCGGGCTCCGAGCGTGAATAATCTGTTGATCGAGCTGCGCCACCAAGTCGTATTGCTTGAATACGTCAAGCAGTTGAGAACCCTCGCGCAGCAGCGAGTCGATATTCTTCAAGTCAAGTACCACGCCCTGAAAGACGAGTCGGCTTACTGGAGAAGATTCGGTGACGCAATTTGCAGCTATGCGATCGTGAGCGGTGGAGGTCAGTTTCCGGGTGCGGAATGCGATAACTTTTCAGTGTCGGCGGACGAAAAAGGTCAGAATTGGCGCTGTACGGTGCCTAAGCGTCCCGCCGTTGAAAATTGTCGGCTGGGTAGTCGCTGGAACGAAAACATCCAAAATCCGGGAGATGAAAATGCCGCGCGCGAGCTGTACAAGGGCCTGGCAGCCTATCTCCAGGCATTGGCGATCCAGGGCGTACAGAACGAGCAGACGTTTCGCTTGATCGACGTTCGCCACCGCGAATCTCTCGCAAGCAGGGAATCCACCATCCGCGCATGGGACAATTTAGTCGCCGTGCCGGTCAGTCAGATCGACGCATATTACCAGGCGGGACTGAAGCCGGCCGAAATCGCCGACCTCATCGTAAAAGCGCTTGGCTTTACCGCAATCGCGGTGGGGGTGGCCCAATGAAGCGCGGCTTGTATCCAATGCTCGGCCTTTTTCTGCTTTTGTCGGCGTGCTCTACACAAAAGCCGGTGAGGCTTCTGGCTGAACGGACGGCGGCGAATGCGGGCGTCTTGAGCGCACAATTGAAGATGCTGGCGCAGGACAGTAACGATCTGGCGGATCTGCGTTCCACCAACATAGCCCGGTTGCATGCGGCGAATGCGCACCGCCGAGCCAACTACAACTATGACATCGCTCTCACCAGGCGATCCGGTGCCGGTCGCAACCTCGATCTGGTCGATCTCCTGGAGGATTGGGGTCGGAAGGTCGATGAGATATTCAAGGCTGCGGACAACGCGGAAAAGGAAAGAAAAGCGGCAATCCTCGCGACTCAGACGGCGCTTGATCCTAAATCGACATCGCTTGCGGAGATCGCGCAGGGGCTCGCCGCGCTCGCCCAGGAGGAAAGCAGCGCCGAGCGCGCCGAATTTTTGGCCAGCTATGCCCGGCAGGTTAGAGATGAAATCGAAATCCAGCTTGACCAAAACGAGGCGTCGGCGATCGCAGCAAAAAAACTTTTAGCTGAAGTCAAAGACAAACTTTAGCATGGAGGTGCACTATGCCGCAGGAAAATGATGATCGTCCAAATCCACTGGTCACGCTCGAGAAGGCGCTCACTCTCGTCGAAAATACCATTGTCATGGCGGAGCAGGCGCTGGAGATGAATCCCACGAAGGAGGAGGAACGGGATCTCAATGAGACCCTGAATAAGCTCCAACGTAAGCGAGCGGAAATCAGCGCCGAATTGGATGCCCTTACCGTGGGCAACCGCCAAGTCATCGGTCCCAGTAAAGAGCAGGTCGCAGAAATCAGCAGCCTGACCGGTGAAGTCGAGAAGCTGACCAATCAAAGCATAGCTGGCTCGGCCGCGGTAAAACTCACGTCGAGAGTACTGGCGTTGGCGACGGAAGTCGCATCTGCTTCTCAGAATCCGGGTAAGCCGAAAGGATAGCAAGCACGTAAAAATTACGGGCGCACTGGTGATTTGGCTGAGAAGGAAAGAACGATTATGGCGGAGAATAAGTTCGATTTAGCTCGGCAGCTTCTGTTCGATGCCATTCGTCCGGCTTTGAATATACTCGGAAAAGGCGGTCGAGCGGCGGAGCAACTCGTGCTCGGCACGGCGATTCAAGAAAGCCTGTTGATCCACCGCCAGCAACTCGGTAATGGCCCGGCGCTGGGCTTGTTTCAAATGGAGCCCGAGACACTCAACGATTGCTGGGACAACTTTCTAAAATTCAGAGGCGATTTGGCAGCTAAAGTGAAGCTGACGCTTGGACCGGGCGAGGAAGCGACGCCGGCTACGATGAAGGTGAACGATCGTTATGCTGCGGCGATGTGTCGCGTAAAGTATGTTCGAGCCCCCGCCGCTCTTCCCGGCCAAGACGATATCACGGCCATAGCAAACTACTGGAAGCAGCATTACAATACTCCGTTGGGGGCCGGTAAGCCGGAAGAGTTTCTTTCTAAATGGCCGCAGTACGTCAACGCCCACACGTTCGACTGATCAAGAGCGCCGCGCAAACGGCGGCCGTCGCGGCCTCAATATTCTTTTCCTTCTTCAACCTACCTCTGTTGCTCGGCGGGGATAGCGAAATAAAAATTTTCGCGAATCCCGGGAAGTATGGACCCTACTACCATTTACAACTTCAGTTGAAGGCTTCGTCGATCGATTTTGACCTAAGCGACAGTACGCCGAGTTCCGGCGGACAATTTGAGATTCGGCTGCGGCCTGAATCTTTTCCAGTGCCCGCACCGAATTGCCGCGGTCCGATCATTCTGCGTATGCCCTGGACCGCTCCGGACACCCCAGGCGCTAAAGAAAAGATCGCTGCAAAAGAGGCTTTGTTGAAGAGGATTTTGGCGCTGCGACAGCTTTCCGAGGAAACTTTATCAGTCGTGGTCGAGCTGAACCCCTACGTGGAAGTGGTCGGACGCGATCCGTTGCAAGTACGGTTGACCCAATGCAACGTTTTCTTTCGTCACGCATTCGGCGCGTATGTCGATCATACTCGTCACTGAACCAACGACGAATTCTCCACGCGCGTCCAGTCGCGAATGATGTTGTAGCCGACCGCGAGCAGCGTCGGGCCGAGGAAGATGCCGAGAAAGCCGAAGGAGATCACGCCGCCCAGCGCGCCGAGAAAAACCAGGATGAAGGGGAGATCGCTGCCGCGGCTGATGAAATAAGGCTTGATGATATTGTCGGCGCTGCCGACGGCGAGCGCGCCCCACAGCAAAAGAAAAATGCCCCAGCCGGTCGAACCTGAGTAAAACAGCCACAAAGATGCCGGCACCCAGATGAGCGGCGGTCCCACGGGAATCAAAGATAGAAAGAAAGTTGCAAACCCGAGCAGAAAGGCCGCGGGCACGCCGGCGAGCCAAAGTCCAAAACCCGTCAGGATTGCTTGCACGATTCCGGTTCCGATGATCCCGTAAATCACGCCCTTCATCGTGGCGGCCGCGACTTCGATCAGACGGAGCGCGCGGTCTCCCCACAGGCGCACGGCCATGGCTTTGAGTCTCTTCGCGCCGTCGCTCCCGTCGCGGTAAAAAAAATAGGCGATGAAGAGACTGAGCGCCAATTGCAGCGTGCCCTGGCCCAGTATCTTCAAGCCGCCGAGCAGCCATTCGCTTGCCGGAAGCAGATATTTTCCGAACTCGCTCAACAATTGGCTGCTGTTGTGCGCCACGCCGGCCCAGTATCGATAAAGATACCCGCCGGCCAGAGGGATACTTTCGATCCAGGAGGGAGGCTCGGGCGGGCCGTCCTGGAATACCGCGCGGAGCCAGGCGACCGCCTGTCCGACCTCGTCGGCCAGACTCGATCCCACGATCACGATCGGCAGCAGCACGATCAGCGCGAGCAGCAATGTCGTCAGCGACGACGCCAACCCCTTGCGGCCGCCCAGCATCCGTTCGATCCAGGCATAAACCGGCCAGGTGGCAAAGGAGAGGATGAGCGCCCACAAGAGCGCCGACAGGAACGGCCGCAGCACGATGAAACAGCCGATCAACAAGAGCAGGAGAAGGGCCGTGGCTGCGATTTGCTCGACGCGATTGCCGCCGTTCATTTGGCTCTTCTCCAAGTTATTCGCTCAACAGCAGATCGATTGACATGGCGCCGCCGCCGCCGATGAGAAGCGCCAGCGCCATGAGAAAAAGCGCGAGGCAAAACTCGATGCCGTTGCCTTCTCCGCCGCGGTGCGCCAGAAAGAAGCCGTTTCTCCAGTGCGCCTTCCGCATCGCGACAGTCATAAAAATCGCCAGGCCCAGCGCGAACGGCCGCGTGAGAAATCCCGCCAGCATTGCAAAACTGCCGGCGAATTCAACTAAGATGCCGACGGCGCCGAGCCAGATGGGTATGGCGTATTTTTCTTTCCAGTTGCCGAGCGTGCGCTTGGGTCCGTTGCCGCCGAACCAGCCGAGCAGTTGCTGCGAAACGTGAGCGAAAAAAACTGCCGCAAGACCAAGCCGCAAAATCAGAAGAGCGAAAGACGGTTCGGTCTGCACGATTGAACTCATAGGTCGCCTCCTCGTCCGCGAAGTCGTGCGCGGATATTACCTGTCATTTTTCTCGGCTGTCAACAGGCCGGCTATCGCGCGACTTTCGCCGGTCTCCCCGTAACGAAGAGCAGGCCGCCCGCGGCTGCGGCGCAGATTACGGCGGATACCGCGAGTGTCCAGTCGATGCCGATCACGGAAGCGGCGCTGCCGATCAACAAACCTCCCAGAGACCACAGGCCTCTATCCATAAAGAAAAGGCTCAAGACCCGCCCAAGAAGATTCTGCGGGGTCTCCGACTGAATCGCCGTGTTGGCCGAGGCGCGAAACGCGATGAAGCAAAATCCCACCAGAGCCAGCATGACCATGGAAAAGATAAAGGAGTGGGAGAATGCGAACAGGCTGAGGAAGAGCGCGAATCCCAGCGCGCACGAGCAGATCCATAGAATGCCGGGACGGAAACTTCCCATGGAGGCGAGGCCCAGCGCCGAGGCGGTCGCGCCGATTCCCGGAGCGGCCATCAAAAGGCCGAAGCCGGAAGGCCCGACGTGCAAAATATTCGTGGCGAACATGGGGAGAAAGCGCGCGTAGGGCGCTCCGACCAGCGCGACGATATAGGACAGCCAGACGATAGAGAATAGCCGGCGGTTGCTTCTCAAGTACGCGTAACCTTCTTTGATCTCGCTCCAGATGCCCGCTTTCCTGGCCGGGGCCTGCCAAGGCGGCAGCTCCATCAGCACCAGAGTCCAGATCAGGGCAAGAAAGCTGATAGCGTTGATCAAGAAGCAGTTGGCGATGCCGACGAGCGCGATGAGAATGCCTCCCAGCGAGGGCCCCAGAATTTTCGAGAAGTTGAATACGGAGGATTGCAGCGCGATGGCGTTGAACAGCTCTTCCCGGGGGACCAGGCCGTTGACCAGCGATTGGCGCGCCAGTTGGTTCAGCGTATTCACCGCGCCGAGGAAGAAAGCGAGAACGGCGATGTGCCAGAAGACGATGAGCTCGAAATAAACCGCGAGCCAATAGATGAAGGCTTGGACCATGGCGAGCGCCTGGGTAAGCATCAACAGCCGCCGGCGGTCGAAGCGGTCGGCGATCGCGCCGCCGAGCGCGCCGAAGAGCAGCCGGGGAACGGTATCGAAAAATCCGACCACGCCCAGGAGAAAAGGCGAACGGGTCAGTTGCCACACGAGCCAGCTCTGGGCGATGTTCTGCATGAAGTCTCCCGTTGCGGAAAGCAAAGCGCCGAGCAGCAGGAGACGGAAATTTCTATGACGGAGGGAGCGCAGCGTGCCGAATGTCCGGGATTGTCTCACAAGTTGCTTTCGTCCGGTATTTAAGACTGTAATGGGAAAGGCCGTCGCAATGCAACGGACTCTTTTCCACTCGGGGGTCGAAGCTGATACATAGGCGGCAAAGGAGGACAAGATGATCGGTTGGCGGGCGAAGATCGGCCACGTCGCGCCGTCGCGCGGCGACACGTTCGTCTACGAGTTCTATCGGATTCTCCCGGACGGATTTCTGTTGCTGAACACGACGGGAACGATCCGCAAGCTGGTTGACGATCACCTCGATAGACAATTGGAGAGGCTGGAAGAAGCCACGGTCGATCTCGCCGAGAATGGCGCCGAGTTCATCATCCTCGGCGGCTCGCCGATCTTCACCCGCCTGGGGCACGGCAGCGACCGCGAGGTCGCGGCGCGGCTGCAGGAAAAAGCCGGCGTCCTTGTCGCGGCGGGGCTGACCTGCGAAGTCGAGGCGCTAAAGCACATGGGAATCAAGAAAGTCGTTGTCGCCACGCCGTATCCCGATCCGCTCACCAAGCGCGTCGCGGACTTCTTGACCGCCTCGGGCTTCGAGGTTCTCGGCGCCGAAGGGCTCGGCGTCGAGCGCAACGCCGATCTCGGCGATCTGCCCGAGCACGCGGCTTACAAGATCGCCAGGAAAGTTTTTTTCGCCGCGCCCGGGGCGGACGGGATTTTTCTGCCGTGCAATCGCTGGCCCACGGCCGGCGTCATCTCTCTATTGGAGCAGGAGACCGGCAAGCCGGCGCTCTCCAGCGGAATGTGCAACATCTGGTACGCGCTGCATTGCTTGCGCGTCAGGGAAAAAATCGCGGGATACGGCAAGCTGCTGGCGACGCTGGCCTGAACTCTAGTCTGATTCGCTATTGGAGTAGTGGAGTGGTGGAGTAATGGAGTGATGGATTTCAACCCAACACTCCAAGGCTCCAGTACTCCAATACTCCAATTTCTTTTAGATGAACCTGATCTTGTCAAACTCGGTTATTTTGAATTTTTCCGCGGCGCCGCCGGGAAGGATCGTGAACTGATGCAGCGTGAACTCGTGCTCGTAATCGCCGCGCGCGATCAGCCCGTCGACGGGAATCACGACGTCGTAGCCGAAGGGTCTGGCGGCCGCCGTCGCGGTGTAGAGCACCGCCTGGTTGCTTGACGCGCCGCAGACGATCACGGTCTTGACGCCTCTCTTCTGCAGCATCGGCTGCAGCTCGCCGCTGTAGAACTTGTCGAACGCCGGCGGAAAAATGACCGGCTCGTCCTTCTGCTGTTTGAACGCGTGCGGCATTCTCTCTTCCGGTGTGCCCTTATAGCGGTCGGAGGCCGTGTAGACGATGAGAATCTTCTCTTGACGGGCGCGCGGCAGAAATTTCGCCACGGGCTCGACGAGCTTGTGGCAACGCTCCGCGGGGTTTTCACAGCGGGCGTTGAGATCCAAAACTAGCAACGCCGTCGTCTTGGGATCGACAGTAACATCTACGGGTACAGGTTTATTCGGCATAGAAAAGTTTCCTTTCACGCGGCTTATAGCTACTGCGAATAAGTAAAGTCAAGCTGACGTCGAGTAAGGAGTCATTTTAAGAGAGATCCTTCACGGAGTCTACCCTGAGTCTAATCGAAGGGTTCAGGATGACAATCCCTGCGATGTTATTAATGTCATTCTGAGCGCAGACTGTGTGAAAACGCGCCGTTCGCCCTTCGACCCAGCTCAGGACGAACGGCTAAGCGGTCAATTAACGTGTCTCACCCCGTTCGTGGTGAGCCCGTCGAACCATGAACGGAGTTTTCACACAGTCTGGCGCAGCGAAGAATCTGTATTGTCACTTTGCCCTGTTTCAAGGCATTACATGGCGCCGGCCTCCTGTTTACATTCTCGCGATGAAGCGTGTAAATAGTCGAAGATGACGCGGGTTTTTTATTATCGGCTCAACAAGACGATCAGCGGCGCTGCCGGCCGCATCATGAATCTGGTGAAACCCAGATCGGCCGATGTCAAGGTCGATCTTTCTCGCGAGCCGATCCGAAAGATTTTGCTCGTGCGCGGAAACTTTCGCATGGGGGATTGCGTCCTGGCGTCGCCGGCGATCTTGCTGTTTCGAAAAAATTTTCCCGACGCGCGGATCGACTTCGTCGGCTCGCCGATGTCGCGCGCGCTTTTCCACAATCTGCCGCTCGACCGCCACTACGAGATCACGCGCCGCTTTCCCGACGCCTCGTGGGCCTATTTCCGTCTCATCAAGCAGATCCGCTCCGCCGGCTACGACCTAGCGGTCGATGTGAGCGGCTCGCAGTCGGCGATGGGCGCGTTCGTCGTCGGTTTCTCCGGCGCGCGGCTACGCGCCGGCCTGCGCGGGAAGAAAGACCGTTGGCTGAATATCCGGCTGCCGAAGCCGGCGGAGAGAAATAAATACCGGAGCTTGCCGGCGTTGGTCGCCGCCCTGGGTCTAAAATCCGAGGAAACACCTCCTTATATAGCATTGACTGCCGAGGAGAAGGCGGAAGGGAAAAGAAAAATCGACGCGGCCGTCGGGGCGGGCGGCGGTCCCATCGCCGCCGTTTTTGTCGGCGGCAGGGCAAGCCGCCGCAAAAGATTGTCCGCGGAATATTTCTTACAACTCGCCGCCGGCCTCGCGCGCTCCGGCGCAAAGATCGTCCTTTTTGTCGGCCCCGAGGAGAAGAATTTGATCGATTTTTTTAAGCAAAGCCTCGGGCAGGGCATTCCTGCGATCTACGAGCCGTCGGTCCGGATGTTTGCCGCGATGGTCTCTTGCTGCGATTTGTTCGTGACTTCCGACAGCGGGCCGATGCATCTGGCCTGCGCGGTCGGGACGCGCACCGTCGCCATTTTTCAAAGACGCAACTATCACCACTGGGGGCCGCCGTCGGCGCTCGGGAGAATTATTTTCCGCAAGGGAGGCCCGGCGATCGACGAGGTCGTGAATGCATGCGTCGAAGAATTGTTTCATAGAGGCGTTGCCGCCGCCGCGCCTGCGGCGCCCCCGCGACAGGACGCCAAAAAGCTCGCGTGAAGTTCTCTGCTGCTTGACGCCCATCGCCGATTTGTCTATTTTCATTTCCAGGCCCGAATCGCGGGCCTCGTTATTTCGACTCAAGGTTGGATGCAAGGAGGTTCGTTCATGAAGACGGAACAGTGGAGGGAAAAACTGGGCGGACTGGTGCGGGGACTTTTTCTCTCCCCCGAGATGAAGCAGTTCTATTCGACGAAGGTCACGAAGGAGCGCGCGCAAATTTATCTCTCGCAGTTGGGGATTTACGTCCGGCAGCGCAGAAACTATTGGCCGCAGGTCGCCGCCAATTGTCCGGAGCTGGAAGTAAAGCAGAAAATCCTCGCGCATGAATACGAAGAGCTGGTGGAGGACGAGCACTCCGCCGTCGGCCACGTGGATCTGGTCGTGCGCCAGGCGCGGGAAGTCGGCCTGAGCGAGCAGCAGCTCTACGGCGCCGAAGCTCTGCCGACCACCAAGGCGGCGATTTACGGATGGTGGTGGCTCGCGCGCCACCGCCCGTGGCAGGAGGCGATCGCCGCTTCGACCATCGCCGAGTGGACCAACGACGATCGCCTGCTGGGGGACATCGGCGGCGGCAATTGCACGCAGCTCGCGCGGATTTGGGCGCGCGACTTGGGCTTTCGTCCCGAACAGATGCCGAATTTCGTCGCCCACAGCATCGCCGACGTCAAACACTCCGATATGTTTCTCGACGTTTTGGAAAAGCACGTCGCCGCCGGACAAGAAGAAGGCGTCCTCGCCACCGCGAAAGAGTCGATGGACATCCATCGCGCGTACTTCGGCGGCATGGCGATGGCGATGAATCAACTGTCTTAAAAATAATTTTGAGGGAACAGAAATGATAAAACAACTTTTACTCGCAGCTATTATTCTTGCAGCGTTTGGAGGATCGATGGCGAATGCACAGGAGAAAAAAGGGCCGCTCTACGCGACGATGAAAACCACCCTGGGCGACGTCGTGCTCATGCTCTTCGAGGATAAGGCGCCGAAGAGCGTCGCGAACTTCGTCGGCCTGGCGACGGGAACGAAAGAATGGACCGACCCGAAAACGGGAGAAAAGGTGAAGCGGCCGCTCTACAACGGTACGATCTTCCACCGTGTGATTCCGGACTTCATGATTCAGGGCGGCGATCCGCTGGGGAGAGGGACCGGAGGGCCCGGCTACAAGTTTGAAGACGAGTTCTCGCCCGACTTGAAGCATTCGAAACCGGGGATTCTTTCCATGGCCAACGCCGGCCCGAATACCAACGGCAGCCAGTTCTTCATCACGGTGCGCCCGACTCCGCAACTCGACGGAAGGCACGCGGTATTCGGCGAAGTGGTGAAGGGCCAGGAGGTCGTCAATGCGATCGTGAGCGCGCCGCGAGGCGCGAACGACAAACCGAACAAAGACGTCGTGCTCAACGAAGTTGTCATCTCGCGCGGCAGCTACTGATCGCCACGACGACGATGCGGTATCAGGAGCTGCAGTAGTGCCCAATCCTTATATTTTAAAATCCGTCGAAGCGGTTTGGTCTGAAGAAATCGGTCGCCTCAAGACCATCTTGGATCTCAGTTGCGGCGGCGGCGCTACTTCGCGGATGCTGGCCGGGAAAGGGTTCGCCGTGGTCGCGACGGACTATTGCCCGCCTCCTTTTCTCGGCGACGCGATCCCGCGAGTGGGCGGCCTGGACCTCAATGAGCCGCTGCCTTTCAAAAGCCGGAGCTTCGACGCCGTCAATCTCATCGAGGTCATAGAGCATGTCGAGCACCAGCCGCAGCTCATTCGCGAAATCGCGCGCGTGCTCAAGGACGAAGGAGTCGTCGTCATCAGCACGCCCAACGTTCTCAACGTCTTTTCCCGCCTTCGGTTCCTCTTTACCGGGTTTCTGCGCGGACGGGTTCGGCCTCTTCATTATAAGTTTGGACCGGGACGGGCCCACAATATCCATCTCATTCACTTCTACGAGCTTTACTATCTGGTGTTTCACGCCGGCTTCGAGATCGAAAAACTCGGAACCACGAGGGTGAAATTTGCATCGCTGTTTTTTATGCCCTTACTTTATCCTTTCATGTGGCTTTGCAGTTTGCCGGCGGTTATTTGGCCCGAACAGGACCCCGTCCAAAGGCGCATCAATTGGCAGATCCTCAGATTTCTCTGTTCGTCCCCGCTTCTTCTGTCCGACAACATCGTCGTGAAAGCAAGAATGAAGAGAAGGCCATAACCCGCTCTTCATCAGTATTCGGATTCGAGAAACAAGCCCAAGACAATAAAAGAGGGCGCACCACTATTTTGCCCGCCTGGTATTGACTCGAAGAGGTTGGCACGTTAGAGGGGACGTAGAACAGTCTGCTGATTCTATATAGACAGCAACAAAAGAGGGGGTCGTCATGGCACAGCGCGTCAAAGTCGATTGCAGAAAATATCCCAGCGGCAAGGGCTGCACGGTCGCGATCACCGGCTCCGTGGACGAAGTCGTGGAGCTGGGATGGCTACACGCCAAGATGCATCACGACCACAAGGACGAAGAAGAAAAAGGACTTAAAGACTGGATTCGCGGCAACGCCGAGCCCAGTAACGATTAAACGTCGCGATTGAACGCTATTCTCTCTTCAAGTAAACCGTCTCGGCGGCGCTCACACCCGACCCGCGGACTTTGAATCCTTCCGCCGCCAGGCACTTTTCCAGCGCGGCCAGGAAAAGCAGCACGTTGTTCGCGGTGCTGCCGCCGCCCATCAAGCCGACGCGCCAGATTCTTCCTTTGAGAACTCCAAGCCCGCCGCCGATCTCGATGTTGAATTCTTCGAGCAGGCTCCGCCGCACGCGCATGTCATCCACGCCGTCGGGGATGCGCACGGTGTTGAGCGTCCAGAGACGATGGTCCGGATCGACGTGCATCTTGAGCCCCATCGCCTCGACGCCGGCGACCAGCGCGCGATGATTCAGCTCGTGGCGGCGCCGGCGCGCCTCCAACCCTTCTTCGACGATGATGCGCAGCCCTTCGCGCAGCGCATAGTTCATTGTGACCGGCGCGGTATGGTGATAGGTCCGCTCGTTGCCCCAATAATGGGCGACGAGGCCGACGTCGAGATACCAGGCGCTGGGTTTGGTCTTGCGGTTTTTGATTTTTTCCAACGCGCGCTCGCTGAAAGTCACCGGCGACAATCCCGGCGGGCACGAGAGGCCCTTCTGCGTGCCGGAGTAACAGCCGTCGATGCCGTTTTTATCGACGGCGACTTCGTGCGCGCCGAGGCTCGTGACCGCGTCGATGAGCAAAAGCCCGTCGCGCTCGTCCGCGATTTTCCTGAGCGGCGCGACTTGTTGAAGCACACCGGTTGAAGTCTCTGCCTGCACGGCGAAGAGCGCGCGCGCGTTCGAGCCGTTCCATGCGGCGCGGACTTTGTCGATCTCCATCGGCTTGCCCCATTCGGCATCGACGCGGATGCACTTGGCCCCGATGCGGCTAACCATCTCGCACATGCGCTCGCCGAAATAGCCGTTGACGCAGACTACAATTTCGTCGCCGGGCTCCAAGAGACTTACGACCGTCGCTTCCATGCCCGCGCTGCCGGTGCCGGAGATGGGAATCGTCAAGCGGTTTTGGGTTTCGAAAACGTAGCGGAGCAAAACCTGAATGTCGTCCATGCATTTGAGAAACAATGGATCGAGATGCCCCAGCACCGGCGCGGTCATCGCGCGCGTCACGCGATCGTCCACCGGGCTTGGACCTGGTCCTAACAGTATTCTCCGCGGCGGATGAAATTCAGGGATCGATGGTTTCTCGATGTTTGGCATGCTGAGGCTTCTCCTTTCGCGCAGAATAACATCGCGAGGGGGGAAGCTCAATTGAGGGAGGGCCGTCCAACGAGCCACAATGAGATGACGCCGTTCTTGCGGGGGTCAGACCCTGGTGATATGAGGATGAGTCGATCGCCGGGGAGAAATGATATGACTCTGACTCGCCGACAGAAGAAATGGGGCATCATCACCGCCAGCGTCCTGGTGGTGCTTGCCCTCATCATCACGTTCCTGCCGATGATCGTTCGGAAGGTCGCGGTCAAGCAGATCGCCGCGGCGACGCAACGGGCCACAACCATCGAAGACATCGATATCAATCTCTTCACCCGACGGATCGCTATCAAGGGTTTTCGTGTCGCCGACAAGGCGCGGCCGGACGCGCTGGTGCAATTCAAAGACCTGGCGCTCAAATTTTATTATCTCCCGCTCTCTCGCGGTCACCTGAAGCTGGCGGAACTGAACCTCGCGGCGCCTTCGATCGGCCTCGCGCGCACGGGCGCGTCGGAGTTTAATTTTTCGGACCTGCTCGCGGGAGAAAAAAAGGAAGAGAAAAAAGAACAGAAGGGCGGGCTCGATATAACGGTCGAGAAGTTCAAGCTCTCAGACGGCACGATCGTGCTCGAAGACAACGCGATCACGCCGGCGAAATCCTGGAAAGGCGAAGGACTCAACTTCGAGGCCGCGGATCTCTCGACGCGCACCGCCGGACCCGCGGGCAAAGCGACGTTGAATCTCACGCTGGCGGGAACGCCGATTTCCATCAACGCATCCGAGCTGCATCTCACGCCGACCAACGGCCAGGCTGCGCTCAAGTTCGAAGGATTCGACCTCGCGCTGCTGCTGCCGTACGTTCCGTCCGACACGCCCGCGACGCTGCAGAGCGGACGCCTGAGCGTCGCGCTCACGCTCAAGTACGGCGGCAAAGAAGGCACTCAGCTCGATGGCGACGTGCGTCTGGAAAAAATCGCCGTGCTCCAGCAAGGAAAACCGCGCCCGTTTTTCTCCGCGCCCGAGATCAAGATCAACGTCAAAAATATCAACGTGAACAACGGCGTTTTCAACATCGCCGCCGTCGAGCTGTCCGGCGATCCGACGGTGGTCGATACGAGTCTCACGCCTCCGTCGCAATTCGATCTGGCGAAACTCAAGGTCTCCCTTCAAAAGTTGACCTGGCCGCAGACCGAGCCCGCGCTCCTCCAGATCAACTCGCAACTTCCCAAGGGCGGGTCGCTCGACGTCGTCGGCACCGTCGTACTGAAGCCGGTGAAGGCGGAGCTTAAGGTGCGGCTCAAGGACGCCGATCTCTCCGCGTACCAGCGCTACATTCCAATCTCCGCGCCTTTAGCGGGTAAGGCCGAAACAGACTTGGCGGTGGTCGTTTCTATGGACGGAGCGCTCCAGGCGACCGCCAATGGAAGAGCGAGCGTCAGCCGGATTATGCTGGGTCCGCCGAAGGAACCGCTCGTGTCGATCGAGCAGGCGAGTGCCACGACGATAGACGTTAGGTGGCCGACGCAGATTAAAATCGCGCGCGTCTTGGTGCGAAAGCCTTCGGCGCTGATCGAGCGCAATAAAGACGGCACGCTGCCGCTCCGCGCCATGTTCGCTGCGCCAGCGAACGAATCAAATCAGAAAGGCGCGCCTGCCGGTGAAGTTTCCAAGCCGGGTGCTGCGACGGCCCCGCAGGCGAATCAGAAAGTCGCGGGTACTCCGCCTGCCAAGCAGGAAGTCAAATCGACTCCTCCGTCAAAACCGTCCTCCAAGCCGCAGCCGCCGAAAACCGCGATCGACATCGGCGAAATCGTCGTTGAAGAGGGATTTGTCCGCTTCATCGATCGCACCGCAGAACAGCCCTACACAGAAGAACTCTCGCGGCTGGCGATCAATATAAAAGGATTAAGCAACGCGCCGGGCAAAAAGGGCAAGCTCACCCTCCAGAGCGTCATCGGCGCCACCGGCGCCTTCGAGCTGCACGGCGATATCGCGCCTCTCGGAGACACTCTGTGGCTCGACCTCGACGGCGAGCTGCGCGACTTCGCGATCCCGCGCGTCAACCCTTACACGAATGCGCTTCTTTCCTGGATCGCAAAAGACGGCCGGCTGGCGACCAAGATTCACTTCGGACTCGACGGCGACAAGCTCGACGTGAAAAGCGAGATTGTCGTCGGCCGTCTCGATCTCGTTCAGGCGAGCGGCGACGACAAGGCGAAAGACAAGCTCGGCCTGCCGCTCGGGCTCATCGTCGCGCTGATGAAAGACGCCCGCGGCGAGATCCGCGTCAACGTGCCGGTTTCGGGAAGTCTCAGCTCGCCTCAGTTCAGCTTGAGCGACGCGATCTGGACGGCGGTCAAGAACATGATCGTCAATATTCTCGCGGCGCCGTTCCGGGCAATCGGCCGGCTCTTCACGTCGTCGGACGATAAAATCACCGGCTTCGCGATCGACCCGGTGCGCTTCGAACCGGGCAGCGCGACGATCAGCGACGCGATGGACGAGCAGATCAAGAAATTGAGCGACTTTCTCCGCAACTCGCCGTACGTGAGGCTTTCGCTCTCGTCCGTGCTTGGCGAGAGCGACTTCAACGCCCTCAAGACCCAGGAAATGACCGCGCGAATCCAGGCCTACCAGAGGGAGCAGAATATAAAAGAGCTCGGCCCGGCGGTGCAGAGATATTTCCAGCAAAAATTCCCGACGATCAAGCAGCCGGATACGGTCGAAGGCATCATCGCGATCCTGCGCGACGTCGAGCCGCGCCCGGAGCAACAGGCGGAGAAGCTGGCCGTCAGGCGCGTTGAACTCGTCCGCGAGCGGCTCAGCTCCGCGGGGACCGATGCGAAACGCCTCGAAACCGCGCCGAAGAATCCGCCGCCCGACACCAATGCCGACGGCCGGATCGAATTCTCCATCGTGCAGTGAACAAAGTCTCGCTCATCGTTGGAGTCGTCGGAGTTCTCGCCAGCGCTGTTGCGACGATTTTTCTAAAAGATCGTCCGCCGCGGCACTACTGGCTCCTGGGACTCGCATCTCTGTTTCCCGCCTGGCTCATCGCGTTTCTCACGGTGATTCAGCCGGCGAGCCAATCGCCCGTCGATGTTCCGCTGCCGCCGCGCGCGCTCTTCTCTTCGTCGGTTGGTTTGATAGGGATTATCGCGACGGATTATCTGCTGCGCCAAGCGCAGCAATCCGGGCGCGAGCTGTCGTCGTTCGCGTGGTGGGTGATCGGCTGGGCCGCGCTTGTTCCCGCGTGGCTGATCGTTACGGTAAATTTGTAGGGGCAGGTTTAAAACCTGCCCCTACGATCGCAAGAATGACGATAAGACTTCGGAAGGGATCACTGCCCGGCAAGCTCGGCGGTGAGAGTGACCGTCGAGCGGATTTGGACCGTGCCCGCCTCGACCGGCGTCGGCGCGGCTTCCTGCGCCATGACGGCCACAGCTCTCAATTCGCGCATGACGGGCCGGAAGGCCTGCTCGCCCTCGTTCACGGAAAGCACTCTCGCAATCTTCAGTCCGAGCGCGCGCGCGACGTCTTCCGCTTTCGACTTCGCCTTGGCCGTCGCGTTGCGCAGCGCCTCGCGCTTGGCCGCGTCTTCGTCTTTGAGCGTGAAGACAAGCCGCTGAATCTTGTTGGCGCCCGATTGCGTCGCGGCATCGATAAGGCTTCCGACTCCCTGAAGCGCGCCGGTCCTCACCCGCACGACGTTGGTCGCCGTGTAGCCGGTCAATTCCGGCTTTCCGCCCTCGCGCGGATAGCGGTAATTCGGGTTCAGCGAATAGCCGATGGTTTTGATCTCGTCGCCCGGTCCGAGGAGTTTTTTTACTTCGGCGATGACTTTAGCGAGCTTCGCCGCGTTCTCCTTCGACGCCTGCGGCGCCGCCTTCGCTTCGGTCACGACGCCGATCTCGATTTCCGCTACGTCCGGCTCCGCCGTGACGATTCCTTCGCCGGTCACGGTGACCGAAGGAGGCAACGGTCTTCGCTCCCGCTCCTGGGCATACGCCGATACGGAAAGGAGCGTTGCCAAAGCGAGTGCAAGGATGAGCCGCATGATCTCTATTGTATCCCAGCCGCGTGCCGGGATTGCAAGTCTTTGAACGATCGCGCGCCTGAAATAGACATTTCCCCTCAGTTAATATAATTTAGACTTCCAATGAGCACTTCCATAAGCGAGGCCCGGTGACCCGGCTCACGTTTCTCGGCGCGGCGGGAACGGTGACGGGCTCGCGCTATCTTCTTGAAGTCGATTCGCGGCGGGTTCTGATCGACTGCGGGCTGTTTCAGGGAAAATCGGAGCTCAGGCAAAAAAATTGGGGACCGCTCGGCGTCGATCCCAAATCACTCGACGCGGTCATCCTCACTCACGCCCACATCGACCACACCGGCTATCTACCGCGGCTGGTGAAAGAGGGCTTCGACGGCCCCGTCTTCGCTTCTCCTCCCACCAGGGCGCTGCTCGAGCTTCTCTTGCCCGACGCCGGGCGGCTGCAGGAGGAGGAAGCGCGCTATGCGAACCACAAAGGATACTCGCGCCATCAACCTGCTTTGCCGCTCTTCACCGAAGAAGACGCGCGCACCGCGCTGCGGCTCGTGCGGAGGGCCGGCTTTGGTTCTCCTATAGAAATCGCGGGCAGCTTTTCCTTCGCCTTCCATCGCGTCGGCCATATTCTCGGCGCGGCGTTTATTCTCATAGAAGCCAAATCCGGCGGCGGCGAGAAAGTCAAAATCGTCTTCTCCGGCGACGTCGGAAGAGGGAACATTCCGATCCTCAAAGACCCGGAGCCGATTTTGGGCGCCGACTATGTGCTCCTCGAGTCTACCTATGGAGACAGCTTGCACGGAAAGGAGAGTCCGAAGGAGGCGCTCGCGCGCGTCTGCCGGCGTATCGTCGAAAAGAAAAGCGTGCTGCTGATTCCGGCCTTTGCCGTCGGGCGCACGCAGGAAGTTCTCTACCATCTCCGCGCGCTCCAGCGCGAAAACCGCCTGCCGGCCGATCTGCCGATCTACGTCGATAGCCCGATGGGAATATCGACCGTCGATCTCTATTGCGAGTTTACTTCCGAACACGACATCGAGATGAGAGATCTCGAAGACCGGCATCTATGCCCCATCGAAGGCCCTTCGGTAAAATTCTGCCGCTCCTCCGACGATTCCAAGCTGCTCAATCAGCTCCGCGGCCCCGCGGTGATTCTCTCCGCTTCGGGAATGCTGAACGGCGGCCGAATCCTCCATCACCTGGTGCACCGCCTGCCCGATCCCGACACGGTTCTTCTCTTCGTCGGATACCAGGCGGAAGGCACGCTCGGGCGCCGGATTATCGAGGGGGCGAAAGAGGTGCAAGTACTTGGGTTGCCCGTACATGTGGCCGCGCAAATAGAAGAGATCCCGGCGCTGTCCGCGCACGCGGATTCCCGCGAGCTGGTGGAATGGTTGTCGGCGATTCCCGCGAAGCCGCGGGAAACGTTCCTCGTGCACGGCGAGAATCCGGCGCGTGAAGCGCTGGCGGCGTCGATTCGGGATAAACTCGGCTTCACCGTGTCGCTTCCGCGGCAGGATGAGAGCCGGGACTTGGGATGATTGTTAGGATCGAGATTCTTCGGCTACGCCTCAGAATGACATTAGTGGATTTGTCATTTTGAATGTTCAATTGGCACTCCGATATTTTTGTCTGTCATCCTGAACGACAGACTGTGTGAAAACGCGCCGATCGCCCTTCGACGGGCTCAGGACGAACTGCTAAGTGCTTGAACTTCCATCGATGTTATCCCGTTCGTGGTGAGCCCGTCGAACCATGAACGGGGTTTTCACACAGTCTGACGAAGTGAAGGATCTCGACTTATGATTTCTCTTCATGGCTGAACTCGATAAGAAAGCAACTTCAAAAACCCGCTGGGGAAAAACGCCCGGCCCTCCCGAAGAGGTGCGCTTCCTCCAGGGGCCGCAGGAGCGGCGTCGCGAACTTGCGCGCGCGGTCAAGATCTTCTTCGAATTCCTGCGCGGCTTTCGCGCGCTGCACTTCGTTGGGCCGTGCGTCACCGTATTCGGCTCGGCGCGGTTCCGCGAAGATCACCGCTATTACGCGCTCGCCCGCGAGGTCGGCGCGCGCCTCGCCAAGGCGGGATTTACCGTGATGACCGGCGGCGGGCCCGGCATCATGGAGGCTGCCAACCGCGGCGCCAAAGAAGCCGGCGGCAGGTCGATCGGCTGCAACATCGAACTGCCTCAAGAGCAGAAGCCCAACCCCTATCTCGACAAGTGGATTACGTTCCGGCACTTCTACGTCCGCAAAGTGATGCTGGTGAAATATTCCTATGCGTTCATCGCGATGCCGGGAGGCTTCGGCACGCTGGACGAGATCTTCGAAACCGCCGTGCTCATCCAGAACGGCAAAATCAAAGAATTTCCCCTGGTCATCATGGGCCAAGAATTCTATCGGCCGCTGCTCGACTTCATGCGCGAGCGGCTCATCAAAGAGACGACGATCGATCCGATCGACACCGAGCGCATTCTCGTCACCGATTCTCCCGAAGAGGCGGTCCAGTCCATCGTGGAGGTAGCGACGGGGCGGTTCGGCCTGACCTATGCGCCGCGCTTCAAGCGGCGGTGGCTCTTCGGCGAGCGAATGTAAGCTTGGATCGGTGAGGATGTGAACGCGTTTCTTGTCAAATATTAGACATTGTCAGGACGCATGCAGTGTTATAGGATGGGTTCACTCAGGAGGTAAGTCGGTTACTGGCAACAGCTCAATTCTTCCGCTTAATGGCGCGTAAGAGGAGAAAGACCCTCGCAGCTAAGCTGTGCAAGGACTTCCGCTCCGGGTTTGCAGCGAACGTTCTGATTTCACGACCTGACCCGCCCTCTTCCAAAATCCAAAGGCTATCGAGAGCCTGATTCAATAAGGAGAGAATATGAACCCCCTTTTTCTGATCGCCGCTCCCTTGGCGTTGATTATTATAGGGATGATATTGAACGGCCTCGCGCTTTCGTTCGATCAACCTGTCAGTTCGACCGAGGAAGATCCAGCCAGGAGGTTGTCCGCCGAAAGGCAATTGTACCGCTCCTTTTTCGACCAGCAGAGAAAACAAGCTTTAAAAAGGCAGCAAAGAGTCGGCCAGTACGCGTGGTTGGTTCTGATCGTATCGGTTGTCGCGTCCGCGTGGATGTATTTCGATACGGTGAATAAGACCGCGGCGCTGAATCAAATCGCCGCGCTTCAAACCATGGCCGTGGCGGAAGGAAAAGATCTGGTCCTCTCCGTGACGCTGCGCGATGGAAATAACGTCAAATACGTCATCAAGCCAGGGGAAGCCATCGCCGCAGACGGCGTCGCGAAGAGCGGATTCTCGAAAGAGCCCGTCCCGGCTTGGGAGGTGTCCAGGTTGGCGACGGCTTTGAGCACGGGCGACAAGACATTGCCGCTGGGCATCGCGCTGTCGATTAAAAACTAAGACACGCCGGATCAGGGGGTGAAGGCGAGGTGACGTTTTGGAGCGTCGCTCGCCTTCATCCTTATTCTTGCCGCAGCTCTCTTGCCACAACGAGCGCGATTTTCGCTTGACGCCCCCGCCTGTGTTGGATTACGTTTAGCCGCTTTTAGGGCACGACAAAGAACGGTTCGGCCATCGACCCTGTCCCATCAAAGGAGCTGATTTATGTCGGCAAAAGATATCACCCTGGAGCTCGTCATTCGCTACGGGTTCCAATTTGTAGGCGCGATCATCATTCTCGTCGTGGGTGTCCTGGCGGCCCGGTGGATCGGAAAGTTGAGCGATCGATCGCTCCAGTCTCACGTGAAAGATCCGCCGACACGGATGTTGCTGGTGCGCGTGATCCGCATCCTGGTCATCATTCTAACGCTGCTGGTGGCGCTCGATAAGTTCGGCTTTCAGATCGCGCCGCTGGTGGCCGCGGTCGGAGTCGCCGGCGTGGGCGTGGGGTTTGCCTTCCAGGGAGTGCTGGGAAATCTGGTTGCCGGACTGTCGATCGTCTTCACCAAGCCCTTTCGGGTCGGCGAGTGGATCGAGATTCTCGGGGTTCACGGCCAGGTCGTGACGATCGAGCTGTTCTCGACGACGCTGGTCCAGCTCGATCGATCGCGCGTGGTCATTCCCAATCGCAAAGTCGTCGGCGAAGTTCTCCACAACTTCGGCACGATCCGCCAGTTGAGTCTGACGGTCGGCGTCGGTTATGCAGCGGACCTCAACGGAGCGATCGCGGTTGCGCGAGAAGTGGTTACGGCCAATCCGCGAGTGTTGAAGGAGCCGGCGCCGATCATCGGAGTCGGCGAGCTGGCGGCTTCCTCCGTCATGCTGGTCCTTCAACCGTGGGTTTCCGTGGCGGATGTCGTCCCGGCAAAAGCGGAGTTGTACCAGGCGATCGTCGAGCGGTTCCGGACGAGCAATATCGCGATACCTTTTCCTCTGCAGGAAGTCCGCCTGCTGCAGGCGTCATGAAGATGAGAAATCAAAAAAACTCTTGCGCAATTTTTACCGTTCTCGGTCTTCTGACCTTTGCGGGCTGCGCGCCGGCTTTGGTCGCGATAAGCCGAGAGGATCTGGCGCAGCTAAAGAACCAAGCCGAAATCGGCGCGGTTCATTATGACCCTGCGCTGTTCTATGCCGACGCCGGCGTTTACGGCCTCATCGGCTACGGCATGTCGGTTTCGGCGGGAAAAGAAATTCGGGCGAAGTACGCGCTTGAAGATCCCGCGTCGGCGGTCGGGGCAAAGTTTCTCCAAAGTTTACGGGCGGAGTTCGGCGGCATCGCCGTTCGCGCGGTCGATCGGCCTGTTTCGAACGACGATCTGAGCGCCGTTAAAGCCTCGTACAGCGGACGGTGGCTGTTCGATTTTAAAACTATCGGCTGGGGCTCGGCCGCTGAAGGCGACGTCGAATTTACGGTTCGCGGCCGATTGATTCGCAACGACGATTCGAAAATCGTCTGGCAGGGGATGTGCAAATACGAGACTCAGGACGCCAAAGGCCAATTGCTGACGGCCATGAACGCCGCGCTGCTGAAAAAGAAACTGGAAGCGGGCGTGAGCCCTTGCGCTCGACTGCTCTGGGGTCAATTTTTAACAGGCCGTTGAAAAATCGAAGCATCCCGGCCAAGAAGATCGGCGTGGTCGGCACTTTTGAATTCGAGCTGAAGTAATGGAAAAAGATGCTTCTCAAACCGCTCCGCCCAAGATAGCGCTTCCTTTTCGCCCTGAAATTCCCGCAAGTTCCCAAACCCCTTTTCCGGTATTTACCCGATTGCGCCGGCTTATTCCCCTGTTAGGCTGGAAAATCATTTCCGTCGAGGGCGACGGAACGCGGAGGGGTTTGTAGATGAAATATCGAGTGGCGATTTCCGGTTCTTACGGCGGCATGAATCTCGGCGACGAGGCGATCCTCGAAGTCATTCTAAGAGAGCTGCGCGCGTCGCTCGACGTGGACGTTGTGGTTTTCTCGCACAATGCCAAAGACACGGAGCAAAGACACAAAGTCCGCGCGGTGCCTATTCGGGAGTTGCACAAAGACGAAGTGCTCGAAGAATTGCGCAAGCTCGATCTTTTCGTTCTCGGCGGCGGCGGCATCCTCTACGACGAAGTCATCGAAGGCTTCCTCCGCGACGTCATCTGGGCCAAGGAATTGGATGTTCCGGTGATGATCTACGCGATCAGCGCCGGCCCGATCAAAACCGCGGAATCGAAGCAGCTCGTCAACCAGGTGCTGAACAAGGTCGACAGGATCACGGTCCGGGAGGGCGAAGCGAAGAGAATTCTCACCGATCTGGGAGTGAATCAGGAGATCGAGATCACGAGCGATCCGGCGCTGCTGCTCAAGCCGCAATCATTTACGAAAGACATGCTGAATAAAGAAGGGATCAATCCGGACAATCCGCTCGTCGGATTTTCCGTCCGCGAGCCGGGTCCCGCGGCGCCCGACCTCAATATCGAACAATACCACGCGATGCTGGCCAACGCGGCGGATTACATGGTCGAGCGCTTCGACGCGCAGGTGCTTTTCGTTCCCATGGAGGGCGGGGAAAATAAAGACCCGCAGCATTCGCACGCGGTCATCTCGAAGATGGCGAACACCAAGCGCGCCAACGTCCTCAAGGGAGAATACAGCTCGGGCGAGGTGCTGGGGTTGATGAAGCATATGTCGTTCGCGGTGGGGATGCGGCTGCATTTTTTGATCTTTGCCGGGATTCATAAAATCCCGTTCGTGCCCCTTCCTTACGCGTCGAAAGTTTCCGGTTTTCTGTCCGACCTGGAGATGCCGATGGCGCCGATCGCCGCGCTCAATATCGGCAAGCTGTGCGCGTTTCTCGATCGGTCGTGGGATTTGAGACACCAGATCAAGAAACAACTCGATGAGAAAGTTCCTCCGTTGCAAGAGCGCGCGAAAAAGACGAACCAGATCCTTTGCGACCTGTTGCGCTCGGTGAAACCGGAGCCGATCGTTCCGTAGGAGGGAAAGTAAGCAGAAGGCAGGTTGCAGCATCGAGCGTCGGAATTTTTCCTGCCTCCTGCTTACTGCCGATCGCCTACTGGTATTATGCCGCCACTGCTCAAACCTGAAACGCAGACCCTTGTGGACTTGCCGCCGCGCACGGCCCAGCTTGCCGCCGACACCGATATCCTCGTGGTCGGCGGCGGGCCGGCGGGACTCGGCGCGGCGCTGGGCGCGGCGAACGCGGGCGCGCGCGTCATCCTGGCGGAGCGCTACGGTTTTCTCGGCGGCAACGCGACCGCCGCGCTCGTTATGCCGCTCATGTCTTTTCACACGCAACAACCCAGGGCGGAGAAAGAAGGCGCGACCAATCTCTACCCGACGGATCATGGCCGCGGTGAGCCGGTCATCGCGGGCGCGCTGACCAAGCTCCTCGACCGTTTGATCAAAGCCGGCGGCGCGATCGCGCCTTCCTTCAAGACCGGGTATACCGTGCCATTCGACCCCGAAATATTCAAGCTCGTCGCCCTGGATCTTCTGGACGAAGCCGGTGTGCAGTTTCTCTTCCACGCGTTCGCGAGCGACGTGATCGCCGATCACGGTTTCAGAGGCGTGGTCTTCGAGACCAAGTCGGGTCCGGTCGTGATTCGCGCGCGCGTCGTTGTTGACAGCACCGGCGACGGCGACGTCGCCGCGCGCGCCGGCGCGCCATACGAGATCGGCAGAGACGACGACGGGCTCGTGCAGCCGATGACGTTGATGTTTCGCATCACGGAATTCGAGCGCGACGGTTTCGACGCTTACGTCAAGGAGCATCCCGATCAGTGGCGCGGCGTGCACGGACTTTGGGATTTAATCCGCAAAGCCACCGCCGAAGGCAAGCTCAAGCTGCCGCGCGAAGACATGCTTTTCTTCGCCACGCCGCACGAGCGCGAGGTCAGCGTCAACAGCACGCGCGTGACGCGGGTGCTGGGCACCGACGTGTGGGACTGGTCGTGCGCGGAATGGGAGAGCCGGCGCCAGATGCGCGAGATCGCCGCCTTCCTGCGCCAATATGTTCCCGGCTTCGAGAAGGCCTACGTCGTCCAGAGCGGCGTCCACGTCGGCGTGCGCGAGACGAGGAGAATCACGGGGGAGTACGAGCTTTCGGTGGAAGACATTTTACAGGCGAGAAAATTTTCCGACGTGATCGCGCGCAGCAGCTACCCGGTGGATATCCACAATCCCGAAGGCACGGGCACGATGCTGAAGCGCCTGCCGCCCGGCGAGGCCTACGATATTCCGTTGCGTTGTCTCTTGCCGCAGAAGATCGACGGTCTCATCGTCGCGGGCCGCTGTATTTCCGGCACGCACGAGGCGCTGTCTTCCTATCGCGTCATGCCGGTATCGATGGCGACGGGGCAGGCGGCCGGCGTCTGCGCCGCGCTGGCGGTGCGCTACGAGAAACCACCGCGAGCCGTGCCCGTGTCGGATGTGCAACATGAACTTATCCGGCAAGGGGCGAATCTTCGGGATGTAGGCCGGTAACCCTGCGCATCCGTTGTCCGCGCCGGGCGGGAATCTCTCTCCGCGCCGATGCGATACATCCGTCTTACGCTCCACGAGAGTTATGAGAGATATGATGAAGCACGCTTGATGTTGCGCGTCCCACGCATCGGCGCTTCGAGAAATCCCCGCCCGGCGCTCTTATATTGCAATGACGTGCACGGATGAGGGACTGAACGACGCGCATAGCGCGTCGCCTTCTCTGATGCCGAGGTCCATGAACGAGCTGCGTGTGACAAGCGCCGACAACCGGCTGTCGCCGCATTGCAGCAACAGGCGGTAATGCAGCGTCGAGGGGATGATTTTCAAAACTTTAACCGCGAAGTGATTCGGTTTCTCTCGATCGCGCGCCGGGCTCAAGATAATTTCTTCGGGACGAATGCAGAGAATCACGCGCGCTCCGGAAGTAAAGGCGCCCGTCGCTTCGGCGACGCCGCCGTCGAAGCGGAATCTTGTCACGCCGTCGTTGCTTCTTTCCGCCACAGCCGGAATTCTCGTATCGGCGCCGACGATTTCCGCGACGCTCTCGTTCACGGGGCGCGTGAAAACCTCCAGCCCCGGTCCTACTTGAAGCAGTTTTCCTGTGCGCATGACGCCGACGCGGCTCCCCAACATGAAAGCCTCGTGGCGGTCGTGAGTGACGAACACCGTGGTTACTCCGGTCTGTTTCAGAATATCTTGCAGGTCGCCCAGCAGCGATTCGCGCGTGGTCGGGTCCAGGGCGGAGAAAGGCTCGTCGAGAAGAAGCAAGTCCGGGTCGAGCGCAAGCGCGCGCGCCAGACTCGTCCGCTGGAGCTCGCCGCCGGATAGCGTGCGGACGCGGCGCGAGGAGAGTTGAGCGATGCGCAGCCGTTCGAGCCAGGGCGTGATCCGCCGGCGGATTTCCGCGCGATCGAGACCGCGGAGGTTCAAGCCCAATGCGGCATTTTCATAGACGGAAGCGTTCAAGAGAAGAGGTTCCTGAAAGACGCTCGCCATGCGCCGGCGCATGAGCAGCGCATTTTCCCGCCGCGCTTCCTCGCCTTGAAAAAGAACTTTTCCCTCAGACGGCTGCTGGAGCAGGCCCATCACGCGGAGCAGCGTCGATTTCCCCGCTCCGTTCGGGCCGATGATCGCGAGAATCTCCCCGCGGCGAACGTCGAGGCGCGAGAGCTGGAGAACCGTGGAGTCCCCATGCCGCACCTCGATGTCGCTCAAGCTCAGGAGGGCTTCGGCCACCGGATCTGCTCCCGTTGCTGGATGTGGGTCAGGAGAAAATTCACCGCGAAGCTGAGAGCGAGCAGAATGAGTCCCAGGGCGATGGCGAGATCGAAATTTCCTTTTCCGGCCTCGAGCACGGTCGCGGTCGTGAGCACGCGCGTCTGACCGCGTATGTTGCCGCCGACCATCATCGACGCGCCGACCTCCGAGATCACGCCGCCGAAACCGGCCATGACGGCCGCGAGCAGCGGCAGCCGCGCCTCTTTGCACAAAAGCCAGAGGAGCTGGGGCTTCGAGGCGCCGATGCCCAGGAGCTGCAAGCCGAGGTTGGGATTCAGCGTTTGAAAGCTCGTGAGCGTCAGGCCCGCCACGATCGGAAAGGCGATGACCACCTGCGCGATGACGATCGCCGACGGCGAATAGATGAGATCGAGAAAGCCGAGTGGTCCGCTGCGCCAGAGAAAGATCGAAACGAAGAGACCGACGACGACGGGCGGCAATCCCATGCCGGTATTGACCAAAGCAACAGCGAACGGGCGGCCGGGAAACCGCGTCATCGCCAGCAGGATTCCCAGTGGAATACCGACGACGAGAGAAATCATCGTGGCCAGTCCCGACAGTTTGAGCGAAAGCCAGGTAATCGACCAGACTTCCGCATTGCCGCCGAAAACCAGAGAAAAAGCCGTGACGATGCCTTCCCAGATGAGAGCCACTCTATTCTCCCAGCTCTTCTTCCTTCATGCCCGCGACGGGCACGAACAGAGGCCGCCCGTATTTTTCCAGGCCGAAGCTTTTGATGACCGCTTGCGTCGCCGGCGCGACCATGAAATCCGCGAAGGCTTTCCCTCCGGCGGCGTTGATGCGCGGTCCGTTCGTCGGGTTCACCTCCATCACGGAGTAAATGTTGAGCAGCGGCTTGTCGCCTTCGAGCAGCACGGCGAGCGCCAGCCGTTTCGTAAAGGCAAGATACGTCGCGCGATCGGCGAGCGCGTAAGCGTTCCGCTCGTTGGCGATGCCGAGCGTCGCGCTCATGCCCTGGCCCGATTCGATGTACCAGGCGCCCTTGGGCTCGATCCCCGCCTGTTTCCACAGCGTCTTTTCGAGGATGTGGGTGCCGGAGTTGTCGCCGCGGGAGACGAAGCGCGCGCTTGCTTTCTCGATCAGCTTCAAAGCGTCGGCGGTTTTTTTTGTTGATCTCACGCGCGCCGGATCTTCTTTCGGCCCGACGATGACGAAGTCATTGTACATGACGAGCCGCCGATTCAACAATTTTCCCTGCGCGACGTATTCTTTTTCCAGGCTCGGCGCGTGGACCAGGGCCACGTCGGCGTCGCCTTTGGCGGTCAGGGCCAAGGCCTGGCCCGTTCCGACCGAGACCGTCTTCACCGAATAGCCCGTCTGTTTCTCGAAAAGCGGGACGAGAACGTCGAGGAGGCCGGTGTCCTGCGTGCTCGTGGTGGTCGAGAGAATCACATTTCTTTGCGCGGGTTCGGCGCTCCAGGCTAGCATAGCGCCCGACGGAGCGGCGGCGAGCGCGATCAGCATGAGATAAGATGAAATTTTCGTTCGCATGGCATCCTCCAGGGTCGGGCCATTCTGTCTATCACATCGCCCGCCGTCCTAAAAACCGTTTGCCGATGGCATTCACCGCTTCGTTCAGCTCTTCGACCTGGAGCAGCCGGCAAGCGAAATAAAAAACGGCTATGGCTGAAACGATGGCGGCAGCGACCTGCGCCAGATAAAGCGTAAAACCCGAGAGCGAAAGAGATGCCGCGAGTCCGGCGCTGACGAGCCACGCGGCCGCGGCCATCAGCAGCGACGCGAGGCAGATCTTCGCCACGCTGCGGGCGAGGCGGCGTCCTTCGATCCGGCCCAATCTGCGCCGCATGAAGACGAGCAGCAGCGTAAAATTCACCAGCGCGACGGCGGAGGTGGAGAGCGCCAGCCCGACGTGGCCCAGCGGCCCCACGAGCAGAGAGTTCACCGCGTAATTCACCGCGATCGAGCCCAGGCTGATGAGCATCGGCGTGCGCGAATCGTCCAGGGCGTAAAACGCCGGCGCGAGCACTCGCACCGCGGCGTATCCGGCGAGGCCGATCGAGTAGGCGGCAAGTGCGCTCGCCGTCTGCGCCGTGTCGAACGAGGTGAATCTGCCGTGCTCGAAGATGAGGCCCACGATCGGCCGCGCCAGGACCGTCAATCCGACGGCGGACGGGATGCACAGCAGAAACGTGAGCCCGAGCGAGTGCGCCAGCGTGCGGCGGAATTCGGCGAGGTCTTTCCGCGCCGCGCTTGCCGATATAAAAGGCAGAGTGGCCGTGGAGATCGCCACGCCGAAAGCGCCGATGGGAAACTGAACGAAGCGGAAAGCATAGTTCAACCACGACACGGGCCCGTTGCCGATTTGGCCCGTTGCGGGATCGACGATCGCAGAAGCGAAGTTGCTGTTGACGAAGACGTTGACCTGGACCGCCGCCACGCCGATCACCGCGGGCCCCATCAGGCGGAGGATCTGCCCGACCCCAGGGTCGTTGAAGTCGAGCATCGGCCGATAGCGATAGCCGTCGCGCCTCAGGCTCGGCCATTGCACCGCGAACTGCAAGAAGCCGCCGAGAAGAGTTCCGTAAGCCATGCCCTCGATCGGACCGACGCCGATATAAGGTCCGGCGAAAAAGCCGAAGAACAGCCCGCCGGCGATCGAGCCGACGTTGAAAAAGGCCGAGGCCAGCGCCGGCACGCCGAAATGGTGGCGCGCGTTCAAAATTCCCATCGCCTGCGCCGCCAGCGCGATGAAAAGCAAAAACGGAATCATGATCCGCGTGAGATGAGTCGTCAGCTCCGCTTTTCCCGGCACGTCGAAGAATCCCGGCGCCAGCAGATGGACGACCGACGGCGCGACGATCCAGCCGAGCGTGCAAATCACGCCGAGGACGAGCATCATCGCGGTCGCGACGCGGTTCGACAGGCGAAAAGCCTCCGCTTCGCCTTTGGTGGCGAGCGTTTGCGAGAACGTCGTCACGAACGCCGCCGACAGGGCGCCCTCGGCGAAAAGATCGCGCAACAAATTGGGAATGCGAAACGCCGTGAGAAACGCGTCGTACTGCAAGCCGGCGCCGAACAGCGCCGCGAAAACCTGGTCGCGGACGAGACCGAGGACGCGGCTCGCCATGATCGCGGCGGAGACGACGCCCGCGCTCTGCGCGACGCTCGCGCGCCGGGGCTCGGGCGCTCGGGCGCCCTCTGACTCGGTAGTTGTCATCAGCAGGCTGGAAAATTCGCTCCGGAAAACTCATCGCGTTATAGCATAGAATACCCTCGCGGCCTATTCTGCTTTTGTTTTCGCCCACCTCTTCTGGTAGCGTAAACGTACGGTGAATAGTACGCGAAGAGCCGCGAGAGCTTGGAGTACTGGAGTATTGGAGTGCTGGTCTTTAAAAGCATTACTCCAAAACTCCATCACTCCATTACTCCTCTTGTTTGCTTCCGCTTGTGCGCCCGCCTTCGTTCCGCTGGACCGGGAGGAGATGGCCCGTTTGAAGAGCGAGCCCGAGATCAGGGTCGTCACTTACCAGCCGCCGCGATTTCTTTTTCAGATGCCGGGCGGACCGTTTGGCGCAGGAGCCGCCGGGGTGTTTAATCCCGCCTTGGGCGGCTTTGTCGGCGGTATGGCCAGCGATCCGCGAAGCCAGGTCTTTGCGATCGACAGTCCCCTGGAAGATCCGGCGACACAGGTAAAAAATGTTTTCATCAAGGGCGTCGCGAATCAACTTGACGTTGCGCGCCTGGTTCAAGCCGGAGAGCCCTTGTCCGACGACGACGCTCATGCGCTCCAGAAAAAATTCGGCGGCGGGGTGGTGCTCGACTTCAAAACCGATACCTGGGGATTGCTTTCCGGTCCGATGATCTCGGCGCCTTATCAGGTCGTTTACATGGGCAGATCCCGGCTGTTGCGCCTGAGCGACGGCCGCGTGCTCTGGCGGGCTCAGTGCCGGTACGATGGAAGCAATCCCGGAGCGAATCTGGACCAGTTCAAGGTCAACTCGACCCCCGTGCTCAAGGAAAAATTCGCAGAAGCCGCCGAAAGCTGCGCCAAACAATTGCTGGCTCAGTTCCCGGACACGCAGAAGTAGATACAAACGTCTTTGCCCTCACCCTTCCCACTCCCTCAGGAAGAGGGTGAGGGAGAGGGTTAAGTGAGGATGAATGAAGGTAGGCTTGATCGGCCGGCAGGGTTCCGGCAAGACGACGATTTTCAACGCGCTCACCGGCCTCAGCGCCGGGCTCGGCCAGGGCGAAAAAATGGAAAGCCACTTGGGCGTCACCAAGGTGCCCGACGCGCGCGTGGACCGGCTGTCGGCGATCTTCCTGCCCAAGAAGACCACGTACGCCGAGATCCGCTTTACCGATTTTCCCGCTACGCAGAGCCAGGAGAAACTCAAAGCTAACGCGGCGCTGCTGGCGCAGATGAGAGACGTGGACGCCATGGCGCTGGTGCTGGGAGATTTCGACGGCGCGTCGGAGCCGATAAAAGATCTGCGCGATCTTCTGGCCGAGATGATCCTGGCCGACCTCGGAGTTGTCGAGAACAGGCTCAGCCGGCTTAAAAAAGAGAAGGGCAAAGAGCGCGAGGGTGAAATGCTGGCGCGCTGCCTGAAGGCGCTCGAAGGCGAAGAGAGTCTCCGGAGCTTGAGCTTCACAGCCGACGAAGAGCCGCTGCTTGCCGGCTTCGGCTTTCTCAGCCGGAAATCGGTGATCGCGCTTTTCAACGTCGCCGAAGAGCGCGCGGGAAAAGAACTTGCGGACTCTTATCGGACGGAGCTGGAGAAATTGCAAATCCCCGGACTCGCGCTCTCGGCGCGGGTCGAGATGGAAGTGGCGCAGCTCGACGAGAAAGACCGGCAGTCCTTTTTGACCGAGCTGGGAATAGAGGAGCCCGCGCGCGACCGCTTCATCCGTGCCTCGTACCGCCTGCTCGACTTAATCAGCTTCTTCACGACCGGAGAAGACGAGGTCAAAGCGTGGACGATCGAGCAGGGGACATCCGCGCGCAAGGCCGCGGGAAAAATTCACAGCGACATCGAGCGCGGATTCATCCGCGCCGAAGTCGTGGCCTACGACGATTTTATCCGTTACGGCAGCGAGGCCAAATGCCGCGAGGCGGGAAAGCTCCGGCTCGAAGGCAAGGACTATCCGGTCAAGGACGGAGACATCGTCCACTTTCGTTTCAACGTGTGAGGCCGTTGAAAAAGGCCCATCTACGGCGTTGCGCTTGATCTGCCTCGCTCGACGTACTGAAGAGTACGCCTGCGCTCGTCAGATCTGCGCGCGCCTTGTAGCTGGACCTTTTTGACCGGCCTCCAGACAGAATTTTTTAGGCGGTGTCCGCAACTCGCGGCTGTGGCCCGATGTTTGACACGAACGCGGCCGTAACATAATCATGGCGGCATGAAATTCGGCGCGCACTATTTACCGACTTACGTTCCCGCTCTCGACGGGCCGTCGCCGGAGTTTTACCGGCGCATGTTCGAGCAAATCGAAGAGCTGGACCGGCTGGGGTTCGATCACGTCTGGGTGACGGAGCATCACTTCGGCGATTACGGCGGCGCGATACCGCATCCGCCGACGTTTCTCTCGGCTGTGGCGCGCATGACGAAGCGGATTCGCCTCGGCGTCGCCATCAACGTGCTGCCGCTGCACAATCCTCTCGAGGTCGCGGAGTCCTACGCGATGGTGGACGTGGTCTCGAACGGGCGGCTGGAGTTCGGCGTCGGAAAAGGGAGCGAGCCCAGCGAGTACCGGCGCTTCGGCGTGCGCCAGGAAGAAGCGACGGCGCGGATGAAAGAGGGGACGGAAATTCTGCTTCAGGCATGGTCCGACCAGCCGGTCAATTTTCGCGGCGAACACTTCCATTATGAGAATGTCCGCGTGCTGCCCAAGCCGGCGCAGCGGCCGCACCCGCCGGTCTGGGTCGGCTGCGCCCGCACGGAAGACTCGTTCCGTTGGGCGGGAGAGAACGGCTTCAACCTGATGACGCTTCCTTATCTATATAAGACGCCGGAGGTCTTGCCTGCGCTCGTCAAAGTTTATCGCGCGGCGCTCGCCGAAGCGGGCCACGACCCGGCGCAAAAGCAAGTTCTGGGAAAATTCCATGTCTATGTCTCGGAGAGTTTGGATCAAGCGTCGCGCGAGGCGGCGCCGTATCTGGAAAATTATTTCACCGTCCACGCCGCGCACGATCCCGACCGCCACGTAGAAGGGCAGTTGACGCTCCGCGACGTGCGCACACAACTATCCGAAGGCTTAGCGATTGCCGGCGACGCCGCGCGCTGCATCGACACGATTAGCCGTTGGCGCGACGAAGTCGGACTCACTACGATATCGTTGACGTTTCATTTCGGCGGCATGCCGCAGGAGATGGCGCTGAAAAATATCCGGTTATTTGCGGAGAAGGTGATGCCGGCGCTTTCAGGCCGTTGAAAACGCCCATATGCTTCGTTGCGCTCGACCGACTCGCTCGACGTACTGAAAAAAGTATGCCTCCGCTCGTCGATCATCGCGCGCCTCGCCTCTGGGACGTTTTGACCGGCCTGTGTTGCGGAGACGAATTTTTCGCGCCGTGTAGATGATAACTTTTCAGCGGATTTTTTTGATTCTACCAACCAGCGTTTGAATGCGCCAGTTATCCACAGCGCCTGTCTTCTTTAAAGGCGGCGCTCCTCTATGGCGGCATGGATCATTGCTCCCGCGCGCCGGACGATCTCGACTAGTGCTATACCTGCGGCGCCGAACACCAGTCCCATTGCTAAGCCGTAATCGGCTATTTTCGGAACAATCGGAAGCAGGAGCAAGCTTGCCAAAATAACTACTAGGTTGAGGGTGACAAATTTCGCCAGTCGCGCACGCGCGCGTTCTATATACCTGTTGGTTTCTGACCAGCGTAAATGGTAGTCGCCGGCCCATTCAGGTACTCCGCCCTTGAGTTGGCGTTTTTGCACAGCAAGCTCGAAATGCGCCATAAATGTGGCGGGCTCCATTCCGAAGATAATGTTCTTGCTCGCCGCATGGAGAGCGGATTCTTGTGTGGTGCCGTTCGCTAGTACGTACCCCCTACATTCGCTATAGAAGAATTCCCGCCGACGCGTAGGTTCATCCAAGCTTTGGAGAATCAAAAATCCGATGAAGGCCACCAGTGCCGCGCAGACCTGCGGGAGCGTACTCAGCGTCCAGTACAAAGACTGATCATCCACGGGGGCGCAGCCTATCACACACGGACCTGGATGGCGATAATCTCCGCGTTGCTGAGCGCCCGGACAAATAACATCACATCTTGAGATGGCCGAGAAGCTTTCGGCTCGAGTCGCTCCGCGGGCCTGAGAAAATGCTGGTGTCGTGCAGCGCGGTCGGTACTGCAGAGGGGATTCGAAAAAAAAATACTCTCGCTTCGTCGGAAACGTCGGCGGCATGATCTCTTCCACCGACCTTCCCGTCCAGTCGCGCTTCGGCCAATTATCCCAACGACTCCCTTGACCTTGTACCCCCCGCATCACTTACTTTTCTCAGACCCGTTTATTAGATAGATTAAAGACCGTATCTAGGACGAGTGGGCTTTTTATGGCTGGGACCCGAACAATCCATGTATTTATTGCCTCGCCAGGGGACTTGGCCATTGAGCGTCGGGCATTCAAGGACGTGATTGATGAACTGAATTCTGGTTTTGGAGATGGCGCCAATGTAAAGTTTCTCCCGCTCGGCTGGGAGGACACGCTGGCCACGACGGGGCGGCGCTCGCAGGGCGTGATAAACGCGGAGGTGGATCGTTGCGAAGTGTTCGTTCTTGCGTTGTATCGCCAATGGGGGCAGGAAGCTCCGGACGCCAAGCCATACACGTCGTACACCGAAGAGGAATTTCACCGTGCATTGAATCGATGGAAAAAGACCGAAGCGCCGGAAATCTTCGTCTTCTTTAAACAAGTCGATACGGAGTCGATGGGCGATCCCGGCGAACAGCTAAAAAAGGTACTCGCCTTCCGCAAGTCGCTCGAAGATTCGCGGAACGTCCTTTACCACTTCTTTGCCGACGAGAACGAATTTGGTCGTGAGATCGATAAGCATCTCCGTGCGTATGCTAAGGGTGAAATCCCGAAAGCCGACGTTCAACGCGATAAAATAATTCTACCGTTGGAATACGTCGAGGCAGTGAAGAAGGCGAGGGAAGAAGCAGAGCAGCAACGGAAACTGACTGAAGAGACGTTAAAGCGACTCAGAGCATGGAAGAAGCCACGACGTAAGGGTAAAGCCGCAGAGCAACGACAGAGACAGAGCGAGGCTAAGGCGAAATTAGCCGCCGCGCGTGCCGAGGAACTCGCCCTTGTACTTGCAGAACAGGCGGCCAAAGCTGCTCTTAACGGTCGCGTCGAAGAAGCTCGTCAACTATTTTCTAAGGCTCACCTCGGCACTACGGAGTTACGGGTGCTGTACTTAGCCTACAGCTTCTACCGGAGAACTGGAGATCTGGCGGCTGCAGAGCAGATGCTTGAACGGTGGTTTGCGATCACTGGTCGGCATGCTGCCACCGAGGAAACTGCGGCTGCGCTGGGCAACCTCGGTCTTATTTATCAGACGCGGGGCAATCTGGAGCGCGCTGAGGAAATGTTCGTTGAGGCTCTGACGATTCATGAAAAGCTTGACGCAAAAGAAGGTATGGCCGGTGACTACGGCAACCTCAGTGGGATCTACCAAACCCGCGGCGATCTGGAGCGTGCTGAAAAAATGCTCATCAAGGCGCTAGCAATTCATTCAAAACTCGGCCGTCAAGAAGGCATAGCTGCAGACTACGGCAATCTCGGTCTCATATATGATGCGCGAGGTGATCTAGATCGCGCTGAAGAATTTTATAAGAAAGCGCTGACCATCGAAGAAAAGCTTGGCGATGAGGAGATGATAGCCGTTCAATCCGGTAACCTTGGTATGATTTATAAGACGCGTGGCGATCTGGTCCGCGCTGAGGAAATGCTCATCAAAGCTCTTGCTACTTATGAGAAGCTTGATCATCAGACAGGTATGGCCGCTGGTTACGGCAACCTCGGAGTAATTTACCTGACACGAGGTGATTTAGGGCGGGCTGAGGAAATGCTTAACAAGGGGCTGGTTATCGATGAAAAGCTGGGCCATCAAGAAGGTTTAGCCATGGGTTACGGTAATCTCGGCGTGATCTGGAGGACGCGCGGCGATCTAAGACGGGCCGGGGAGATGATAAAGAAGGCGCTAGCAATCTATAAAAAACTTGGTGCACAAGAAGGTATGGCGAACCAATACACTAACCTCGGGGCAATCTATCAGACGCAGGGCAATCTGGAGCAGGCTGAGGAAATGCTCGTTAAGGCGTTAGAGGTTCATATAAAGCTAGGCCGTCAAGAAGGCATAGCCGCAAACTTCGCCAATCTCGGCCTGATTGCAAAAGATCGTAGTGATTTCCAGACGGCGAGGGAATTATGGTGTCGAGCTCGAGACAATTATTCTAAGATTGGCATGCAGAAGGAACTAGATAAAATAGAAGGTTGGCTTGGCAGATTGCCGCAGAAGAGTTAATTCTCACAGCAAGCG
Source organism: uncultured Syntrophobacteraceae bacterium (assembly GCA_964404195.1). Classification (GTDB taxonomy): domain Bacteria; phylum Desulfobacterota; class Binatia; order UBA9968; family UBA9968; genus JAJPJQ01. The sequence continues at coordinate 5,373 of CAYOJC010000020.1, read as the reverse complement.
GAATACCTCTTACTCGATCTTTCGACAGCATTGAAAAAGCCTTCATTCGTTGTGATCGAAACCATAGGTAGGGTTACGCTCGCCGCGTCGGAAACGCCGGCGGGATGATTTCTTCGACCGATCGTCCCGCCCAATCGCGCTTGGGCCAGTTGTCCCACGCGCGCTTGGCCGCCGCGTCCGCGCGCGCGTAGAGATCGGCTTCGTCGATGCGCGTCGAGCGGCCGGACTCGATCACCACTTCTCCATTAACCAGCACCGTGTCCACGTCGGCGCCGCTTCCGTATTCCACCAGCGCGTTGATCGGATCGCGCGCGGGACCGTAACGCGTCGTGCGGAGATCGATAATAACGATGTCGGCCTTCGCGCCCGGCGCGATCTTCCCGAGATCGTCACGCCCGAGCGCCTTCGCGCCCCAGACCGTCGCGGCGTTGAAAACTTTCTCAGGCCGCGCGCCGTAATATTTTTTATCCACCAGGCGCGAGATCAACGACGCGTAGCGCATCTCGGCGACGATATCGAGCGGGTAAGTATCCGTGCCGAGCCCCATGTTGACGCCGGCATCGACGTAGCGGTCGAAAGACTCCGCCGCGTTCGCCATCTTGGCGTACTTGTGCGGGCAGTGGCCGACGGATGCGCCGGATTCCGCGAGGAGCTTCAGCTCGTCGCCGAACGGATAATCCACTTTCGAGTGCCCGGCGATAAAAACCGTGTGGCCCAAAATCGTCTTCGGCCCGAGAATGCCGGAGTCGGCGAGATATTCGATCACGGGCTTACGATGCGTGTAGAGAACCTGCACGAGCTCGCGCAAATTTCCCGCCGCGTGCGTGTGAATGCCGACGCCCAACTCTTTTGCGGCGGCGGCGGTTTCTTTCAAGAGAGAGGGCTCGCAGGTCTCCGCCTGGGCGGGATTCAAGATTCCCTGGATGCGCCCGTTCTTCGCGCCGTGAAATTTGCGGATGAAATCGGCGGCGCGTTGGAGGCCGGGCCGGCCGCGGTCATCGCGCGCTTCGTAATAGTGGCGCCCCTCCGCGTCGGTGAAAACATCGTGGCTGCGAAACGGCGGGCTGAAAAAAACCCGCGCGCCGATCTCGGCCACGGTCTCGACGTACTGCTCCAGATCTCCCGGACCGCCGCCGGGGTCCAGGACGGTTGTCGCGCCGTTTCGGAGCGCGCTATAAAGCGCGTATCGTCGTCCGATGGCGACGCTCTCCGGCGGCGGGGGAGCGGCCTTTTCTTTCACCGGCGCGCCGAAGACGAAGAAATTCGCCGAGAGATAATCTTTTTTTGTCGCGTCGGTGATCAAGTAATCGCCGACGTTCAACTGCGAATGGACATGAAGATTGATGAAGCCGGGGCAGACGAGCTTGCCCGAAGCGTCGATGACTTTGTCCGCGTGCTTGGAGCGGTCCGTACCGACGTAGGCGACGGAATCGCCTTCGATCAAAACGCTGCCGTCCGGAACAAGCTCGTGCGTCGTTCCCGACCAGCCGACGACCGTGCCGCCGTCGATTCGGATCGTCATGTGTGTTGCCCCTGAAATACGGGCGCGATGAATCGCGCCCCTACCTCTGTTTAATTATCGTCCGGACCGTGTCGGCGATTTCACGGCTGAGATCCGACAATGTCTCGCTCATCGCGTCAATGGCCGCTTCCTTGGATTCTTGTCTGATGGGGCGCTTGAGAAAGCTCGTCTTGTTGGCCAGCGGCTGTTTGGCGGCGGTGTCGACGATGACCCACCGAGCCGACAGTTGCGCTTCGCGCGCCGCGGTCGGCTCGAAGCGGAGAATTTCGATTTCTACCTGATGGGTGATGCGGCGACTGTTGGGCCAGGGATAGCGAACGATGCGCTCGCTCCTGAGCAGGGTGTAGAGATTTTGCGCCAGCACGCGGCTCAAGTTCTCTTCCAACGGCTCGATCCAGCGGTCGTTTTGCGCGACGTCAAACCGATTCTCCGCGACGCGCGTGACCAGCTCTTCCCGATCGAGATAGCCGGGGATACGCACCGGGCCGACGCCGAGAGATAGCTGCTCCAGGCCGGAACTGTCGGCGGCCGAATCCGTCTCCGCTTTCGCCGTTAAGGCGAAGAATCGGGAACGGTCCGGCTGCGGGGAGAACGACGGGCAGCCGGCGAGGGACACTAAGCTCAATGCGATGAGCGCCGCGAAAGCCTGCTGAATGAAGCTTCCGCTTGACCGTATCTCCTTGAGGTTACTGGTTGACTGGTTACTGGTTACTCGCAAGAGAGCGGTGCGCAATCTCGAACGAACCAATAACCAATCAACCAATAACCAGTAACTAAATTGCCGCCTCATCGATCCTCCTTCGCCTCCGGTTTTCCGAAGATGAGCGCCCGCGGATTTCTTTCGAGATAGCTGGTCAATTGCCGGAGCGAGCGGGCGGCGGAGGAAACCTCCCGCAGGCTTTTCGTCAGCTCGTAAAATGTCTGAGAGTCGGGATCGATCAAGACTTTCACATTGGATAGAGTCGCTTCGGCCTCTTTCATCGTCTGGCCCGCCTGCTTGAGCGCGGCGCGGGTTTCGTTCGACGTTTGCTGCAGGTCGCCGGAGAGAGTCTTGAAATTTTTGTCGATCCCGGTCGCCATTTCGCGCACGGTCACGATCGCCTCTTCGATTTTGGGCATGGTTTTTTGCAGCGCTTGAAGCGAACCCTTCAACTCGGGAGAGTTGACCATGGCATTGATTCCCTTGGAGGTGCTCTCCACAGAGTCGATCAGCTCCTGAAAGTCGATCTGTTCGAGCTTGGCGACGATGCGGCCGGCGGCGTCCTGAGCCTTTTCGAAAATCGACGAGATCGTCGGGATTTCCTGATATTGATTGACGTTCTGCGACGATTGAACGAAATGGGCCGGAGTGTCGGGGTGAAAATCGAGTCCGATGTAGAGCAAGCCGGTAACGAAACTCTCCATCTGGAGCTGGCCGCGCAGCCCCTGGTCGACGAGCACCTTGCTTACTTCCGGATCGGTGAGCGCGGTGCCTTCGCCGCCCCGCTTGGTGATCTTTTCCGCGTCCACTCGAACAATTACCGGGATGCGCTGGACGCTCAGGTCCGAGCCCAACTGCAACAGAATGCTTTTCACCGCGCCGATCTCGACGCCTTTGAATTTTACCGCCGCGCCGACGCGCAGCCCGTTAACCGAGCCGTCGAAGTAGAGGATGAAATCCCGCGAATGGAGAAACAGCTTTCCCGAGCCGAGGATCAACACCGCGGCGACGACGAGCGCGAGCGCGCCGACGACGAAGGCGCCGATCAGGGTCGGGCTGATTTTCTTGTTCATTTGCTCTCCGCTTCCCCGCGGGTCAGGAACGCGCGCACCTTGGGATCGCTCGAGTGCGCGAGCAGCTCCTTCGGATGGCCGCGGGCGACGATCGAATTCGTGTCTGCGTCGAGAAAAACACTATTATTGCCGATCGCGAGAATACTTGCCACCTCGTGCGTGACGATGACGACCGTGGCGCCAAGGCTGTCGCGCAGCTCGAGAATAAGCTCGTCCAGCAGGCGCGCGCTCACCGGATCGAGGCCCGCCGACGGCTCGTCGAAAAAAAGCACTTCGGGGTCGAGCGCCATCGCGCGCGCGAGGCCGGCCCGCTTCTGCATGCCGCCGCTGATCTCCGACGGGTAATAGTCCTCGAAGCCCTTGAGCCCGACGAGAGCGAGCTTCACCGAGGCCACCTCGCGGATCTCCCCGGCGCTTAAATCCGTGTAGTCTTCGAGCAAAAGGCCGATATTTTCCGCCAGCGTCATCGAGCTCCACAGCGCGCCGCTCTGAAACAGCACACCGACGCGGCGGAGAATTTTCTGTCGTTCGCCGTCGTCAGCTTGAGTGAAATTTTTCTCGCCGTAAAAGATCTCTCCCTTGGCCGGCTCTTCGAGTCCGATCAGGTGGCGAAGCAGCGTACTCTTTCCCGAGCCGCTTCCGCCCATGATGATGAAGACGTCGCCGTCGTTGATGCTGAAATTCAAGTCTCGCATGACGACGAAGTCGCCGTAAGCCATCGTGAGATTGCGCACGGTGATGTGGGGCCGCGCGCCGTTGCCGTGGGTTTCCGCCATCGGTCAAATATCCACTACGTAAAACACGACCGCGAGAATGCCGTTGGCGACGATGCTGGCGACGATCGCACTCACGACCGCGGAGGTGGCGGCGTCGCCGACCGCGGACGAGCTGTTGCCGCATTGCAGTCCCCTCAAGCAGCCGAAAAACGCGATCAGCGTGCCGTAAACGACGCTCTTGAACAGTCCGACGAAAATATAGCCGAGGGTGATCGCGTGCGTGGTCTCCAGATAATAAGTCGTCCAGGAGAGGTCGAGCATGCCGACGCCGATCGCGGCGCCGCCTAGAATGCCGACCAAATCGGAATAGAGGCAGAGCAGCGGCATCATCGCGGTCAGCGCGATGACGCGCGGCAGGACGAGAAATTCCATCGGCGGAAAGCCCATCGCCGTGAAGGCGTCGATCTCCTGGGTCACCTTCATCGTGCCGAGCTGCGCCGCGAATGCCGCGCCGGTGCGGCCGGCCATGATGATCGCCGTCATCATGGCGCCCATTTCGCGCACCATGCCGATGGCGACCAGATCGGCGATGTAAATTTGCCCGCCGAACAGCCGGAGCTGCACCGCGCCGACGAAAGCGAGGATCACGCCCGACAGAAAGCTGATGAGCGTGACGACCGGCAGCGCCTGCGCGCCGCACTCCTGGATGAACAGGAAAAGATCCCAGGCGCGGTAGCGCGCCTTGAAGCGAAAAAATTTGCCGAAGACGACGGTCAATTCGCCCAGGAATGTAAGCGCCTGCACGGTCGAGCCGGCACCGGCGATGGTCGCGTCGCCGACGCGCTCCAGCAGCGGCCGATCGATCGCGGTCTTGCGCGCGCCTTTTCTCTCCGGCACCGCCTCCGCAAGATCGAGCAGCCGGATCAGACCTGAAGGAAGGCCGGAACGGTCGACGGCGATACGATTTTTTTTGCAGAGATCCAAGAACTTCATGAGAAAGGTAAGCAGGCTCGTGTCCCACGCCTCGAGCTCGCGCGCGTCGAACGAGATCCGGGTCGCGGAGGCCATGCGCTCTGCGGCATCGGCGACCGACGGCAGGCCGCCTTTGAGACTCCACGAGCCGGAGAGGCGGATGACCAGCCCATCGTCGCCTGACTTCTCGAAGGAGAACGCGCCCGAACCCCGCGTCTCATCGAGTTGTCGCTCCGGTTTGGCCATGAAGGTTAATTAACCTATCCGTGCTACCGCATCAAACAGTTATTGGTTACTGGTTGATTAGTTGACTTGCTCAACCACATAACGAGTCAACTAGTGTAGTGTCTCACGCTGTTGACACCTTATCCTAAGTTCGACAGGCGAAAC
>CAYOJC010000019.1:0-55491 GCA_964404195.1 uncultured Syntrophobacteraceae bacterium | reverse complement strand
GGGCTGCGGTCAAAGACGCATTCTTCGACGATGGAAACGTGATATCCCGACGAGTAAGCGTCAACGCAGGATGCGCGCACGCAGCCGCTCGTCGTCTCCCCGCAGACGATAAGACTGTCGATGCCTCTTTGCGTCAAATGGGCGACCAACGGCGTGCCGAAAAAGCCGCTGGCGCGCTCTTTGTAGGTGATGATATCGCCCGCTTGCGGCTTGAACTCCTCGCGAATTTTATAAGCATCGTCGGCGAGCGTCGTCTTTTCGCGGTTGGTGGCGGACACCGCCTCCGGATCCACTTCCTTGCGTGTTTCCGTAGTGGTGTAGAAGATTGGAATCTTCAACAAGCGGGCGAGCGCAAAAAGCTCCTGCGTCGGCTTGATGGCGTTATAAGCGTAGACGCCGCAAGAACTCTTATGGGTTTTTACCAGCTCGTGGGGTTGTTTCGGGCCGCCTTCATAGACCAAATTATACAGATCGATGGCCAAAAGGGCGGGCCGTTGCCCGATATAAGTCTCGCGATGATAGGGTGTGTAGGTTTCAAGAATCTCCTGGGTAACGATGTCTTTCCAGCAATGGTCTTCGAACTTGGCGACCGTCATGTTCATGCTCCTCTTTTTTTATTCTCGACAAAGCGGTGTCGAGTATCGATCTCGCAACTATTTATGTCGCAGCGATTTCGCAGATATCGACCGCCACGAGCGCGTACATCCTGGCGCAGTCGACGAGATCATCCGTCTCGACGAATTTCTCGGGCAAGCCGGGCGCGCTTCGACGAGGGAAACCGAACGTCGCCGACGGTATTCCGACCTCGTTGAAGACATTGACATCGCGCCACATGCTGATCTCCGGGGTGGTCACGGGAGGGCAATCCTTGCCCCGCACCGCGCGATGGGCTCGGCGAATCGACTCGACGAGCGGCTCGACATTTTTGCCCTCATATCCCTTGCGGGCCATATACAATTCCACTTCTCCTCCCAGGCCCTGCGACAGAACCACCCGCCGTAATTCCTTCTCGACGTCGGTGAAGCTCACGGCCGGCGGGACGCGCACGTCGACATAGATGCTGCAATCGTCGACGCCGGTGCTCGGGCTGAAAGGGCGGCCTCCCCGAATGGCTCCGATGGCCACCTTTGGAACCATCACACCCACCGGATATTCGACCGTGTTCCGTTCTTCGTACTGGACTGCCCACTCTTCGATGGCTTGTATGATCGTCGCCATCCTGACAATCGCATTGGGATGGTCCTTGAGCGCTCCCCGCGGAGGAAGCCGCGGAGTGTAATATCCCGCGCCCCGCAGGGAAACTTTGAAGTAAGCGGCGCCCGCCTCAATCCAGGTTACGCCGAAGTCGGTGCTTTCAGCCACCAGAGCAAAGTCGCCCCAGATTCCGTGAGCCACGGCGTGGCGGCTTCCATAGCCCTTTCCGATGTAGCGCGGTCCCTGAAACTCATCTATCGGAGCCATGCCGATCTCGCCTACGACCGCCGTCATTGTGACGTCGCCCTTCAGACGAATGCCGGCGTTTTTGATCGCGTTCACTCCGATCATGAAGGCCGCCATAGGCCCCCGGTCGTTTTGCACGGTCTTGCCAAAAATGCGCCGGCCTTCAATCCGGACTTTCGGGCCGGGAGGAATCGGCCCGCCGTGGACACGAGGGAGTCCCTGATCGGAATCCATGTGACTGTTGAAAATCAGCGTCCTTCCACCGCCTTCACCCTTCAGTATCCCGATCGTGTTCGAGCGGCCTTCGCACAGATTTTGCTGAAAGGCATGAAACCCCTGGGTTCGAAACCACTCCTCCACATAATCCGCGACCGGCTGCTCGTACCCCGATGGAGCGGTTATGTTTCCTAACTCCACCGCCAGCCGGAGCAAATTGTTTTCTTCGATGTTCGCAAATATCTTTTTTTGGATTTCAGCCGGTACCATGAACCCTCAACGCCTTTCTTTTTTCCAATGATCCTCCGACGCGACGGAAGTGAAATTTTTCCCCTGAACGCGACGGGCGATGGAAACAGAGCCTTTACAATCTCAAGCAAGGCGGTTTCGTCAACGCGTATTGAAGGGCTTCACGCAGAGCGGGATCCCCCGGCGAAAATCGGCATTGACTCGAGAGCGAGTTCCTGAGAGGTTTACCGTGTTTATTGGAAGACCCGGTCAAGAAAACCGCTCGTGTCCAACTCCTTCATATAGCTCATGTCGTAAAAGTCCTGCGGCTTGAACTTCTTCGCTGCGGGGTTGCGCGCTGCGAGCGCGTCCAGGACCGCTTGGATTCCCTTGTCGGTCGCGTAGGGTTTTTTCGGCACGATCTTCAATACGTAGTCGTAACTTTCGTTCAGAGCTTCCCGATCGTTCATGCGCATCCAACGCCCCATGGTTGCTATACTCGCCTCCTTGTTCTTGTGGATGTACGCGATCGATTCGACGAATCCTCGAAGGAAGCTCAAGATCACCCCGCGGTTATTCTGGGCAAAATCCTGCGTTGTATCGATGGAATTATAAGCCCACACGATGCCGGCGTCCTGGAAGCTCGAAATCGTCGTCAAGCCGAGCTTTCGCGCCGCCACCGTCAGCGGAGGCGAGATCACCGTGGCATCGACGACGCCGGATCTGAGGGCGGTGAAACGGGAGGTTTGATCGCCGATCCCCAGAATCGTCACTTCCTTTTCGGGATTGATCCCCATGTTTCGCAGAGCGATTCTCAAGGACAGGTCGGACACGGAGCCGAGCCGGCTGACGGCGAACTTCCCTCCTTTGAGTTGCGCGGCTGTTTTGATGTTCGCCGAGGAAACGAGCGTGTAGGGCAACGAGTCGATAAAGACCGCAAGTGTAACCGTGTTGGCTCCGCCGATCTTAGACTCCATGGGGGAGCTCGTTCCTCCGGCATGGAACTGGGTCGAGCCGGAGACCAGGGCCTGTATGGCCAAAGGGCCTCCCTGAATCGTGATCACTTCGGTATCCAGGCCGTGCTTCTTGAACACACCGCGGTCTTGCCCGATCCAAAGCGGCAACAACTCGGCGCTCAAACCCGAGCTTGCGACGCGGATCGTTGGCGTCGATGCGCCGTATAGAGCCGAGCCCGCCGAACACGATACGAGTATGACGATAGCTGCCAGTATGATCCGTCGCATTCTGTCCTCCTCCGATTGCGATTTTCGCGTGTCGCGACACGCAGTCGGCGCAGTCCTTATGCCAGCCCGGGATTTCGAATTACCTACGATCTTTTTTACGTCGATCCCTTTCCTGTGCCCGTTTTACGATCATCCGATTGCTCAAGTACTAGTCACCGACTGAAGCTTACGTATGTTCCGTATGCAGGATCGTCTTGTTTTCTGTTGCCTCGACGTATCTCACGAAACGCGACAGACCCTCGCGATGGCTCAGTCGCGCGCGCGGCGACGGACCTTTCGCCAGCTCGACTTTGACGACGATAAACGTCATCCCGTCCTTGGCGAGAGCCTCACCGGCCGCCGCCTTGAACGAAGCCATGTCCCGCACGGTCGCCGCTCCACGCACGCCCGCCGCCAGGGCCACGGCGGCAATATCGGTGGTTCTCGACGTGTCGGTGGGCTGGCCCCCGGTGCCCTCGTACGCCTCGTTATCGAAGACGAAAATTTTCAAGTTGGGCGCGGGATACGCGCCCAGGGTGGTTAAAGCCGAGAGCAGCATGAGCACGCTGCCGTCCGTGTCCAGAAGAATGATCTGCCGATGCGGCAGCACCTTGGCCAAACCCAGCGCAATCGGAATGTGATTGCCCATCCCCGAGCTGAACATGTTGCCGTCGCGCGGACAAACAGTGGCCCACTCTTCGGCGGTTCTGCCCAATGAGATGACGACCAATTGATCTTTGATGTGCGGCGCGAGGGCCTTCAGACACTCTATTCGCTCCATATTTCGTTTCCTCTTTTTCCGCCTATCAAAGATTTTCCATGCATACTTCGGCTCCCATGATCATCGCGACGTGATAGTTCGTCACGCTCATCGTCGTCAGGCACCGGCGGATCGCCTGGCGAATATTTTTCTCCTCGCGCACGATGAGAGAAGGTATGCGCAGCGCGTCCAGCACGGGAAGCATGGTCTGGCCGTGCGCGACGGCGTAGCTCAACCGGTCGCCGAAGTCGCCCCGATACGGAATGATCATGAAACACGGCAGTCCGACGCTGATCCCGAGGCGCGCGAGCTGGTCGCACGCCATGCGGATGCCGGTATTCTCCATCAACATGACCGCCTTGGTTCCGCCGAGCCACGCGCCGCAGCAAAGACCGACACCGACCCCTTCGTTGGAGACAGGAATGGTGAGAAAATCCGGATCCTTGGACAACCGGAAATAGATCGGCTTCAACCAGCTGTCCGGCAAATAGGAGGCGAACTTAACGCCCGCCTCCTTCAAGCCCTCGACCACTTCGTTGGCTACGCTGTCTTTCATGTTGCTCCTTGTTGCTCAAACGCTGCCAAAAAACGATCCACAGGCATAAGTGCGCCGGTCATTCATCCCTGAATCCCAAAGAAGGATCGGAAACGCTCGATGTGCTCCTTCATATGTTTTCCTAACTCCGGCTCTAAAGGAAGGAGAGCGAGTTTGCGCCGGTCCAGCTTCGGCGTCAGAGGGTCGATATCGACTCGCGAGGCAACGCGGTTATTACTTTGCAAATGCCGCTGCCCCTCCTTTGACAAGATGTAGTCGATCAGAAGCCTTGCTGCATTGGGATGCTGGGGCCTGGTCGCGAGAGAGATCACCCCGAGCGAGCTGATGGTCGGATCCATCGTCGAGACCCATTCGATCGGCGCTCGCTGACTTTTCATGGCCTCGACCCTATGCGCGAAGACAATCGCCAGCTTCATTTCTCCAGCTACCACGAGTTGGGCTAGCAGCGTATGGCCGCTTCGAAATTGAATGTCTTGCTTGGAAAGCTCCTTAAAAAACGCCGATGCTCGGTTCGCACCCCACTTTTTTTCCAGCCCCGCGTATAACTCGAAATCCGACGGTTCCATACCAATCGATCCCTTCCACTTGGGATCGAGAAGATCATTCCAGTCTCTGGGAGCTTCGGCCTGACTAACGAGCCGGGTGTTGTATCCAATTACAAAAACATTTTCATCCGTTGAAGTCCAAAAGCCTCGCGCATCTTTCCACCCGGAATTGTAGGCTTTTCTTTCCGCAGAATCGTAGGGGCTTACCAGTCCCTTTTCCATGAGAGCGTTCATAGTAAAGGCGTTCGCCCTGACGACATCATAGCTGTATCGATTGGCCTGCGTTTCCGTGAGAATACGGGCCAAGAGCCGGGGGTTGGAAAGCCTGAGCACGTCGACTTTAATGAACGGGTACTTCTTTTCGAATTCTTTGGCCAAGTCAGTCGATTCGTTAACGACACTGTACCAGAGGACCTTGCCCTCCTGCTTTGCTCCATCCATCGACGCGCTATGGACAAAACCGTTTGCGCCGAAAAGTGCCCATAGAAAGACAAAGAGCGACGCTCTGAACAGAAAAGCTTGACGGGGAAACACCATAAGATTTAGCCTCGGCCCGGTTACACCCTTTGTCGCAGATGGCTGGTTCAATCAAAGTCCTTTAGCAAAGGAATAATCGACGAGCGTTTCCGGATCGACTGGCTTGCTGATAATCCCGCGCCCCAGAGCATCGTCCACGATGAGCTTGATCTTATCCATCTCCACCATGCCGGTGCGGCTCAGTGTCGGCACAAACCTGCCGTAAAACTGTTCGGTCGACGCCGGGTTGAGGTTGAAAACGCGGCTGATGTACTTGGTGACTTCCGGCTTATTTTGCGGGTCCATGATGAATCGAGTCACCCCGACCATGGCGCGGACGACTTTCCTGACCTCCGCCGGGTTCTGCTTTATTTTCGTCACGGTCGTGCTCGTGCCGCCGTTGGGCAGTTTATAAATCGTTCCCGCGTCCATGAGAATTTTGAAGCCTTCCTGTTCAGCTCTCATGTCGCCGGGCGCCGGAATGATGGCGGCGTGCACGGATTCGTGCTTGAGAGCCGCGATCCGCTCCATCGTCCCGCCGGTCGCAAGGATCACAACGTCCTCCTGGGGCTTGAGGCCATAATGCTTCAACACGTAAAGGGCCGCGGAATAACTCGTGCCGCCGAACGAACTGACGCCTAATTTCTTCCCCTTTAGGTCGGAAATCTGATTGATCTCCTTGCGGACCACAATTCCCCAAAGAGGCTGCGTGTTCGTCACGGCTACGAGACGCAGAGGCAATCCCCGCAGGCTGGCTTCGGCCGCCGAAGTGACGAGGGTGGTGTAGTCCACGTTGCCTGCCGCGAGAGCGGCTAGCCCAACGTTGGTGGCTACGTAAATGATCTTTGCATCCAGGCCTTCTTTTTCGAAGAATTTAAAATCGCGCGCAAAATACGTCGTCAGGCTGCTGAAGCCGATCGCGCTCGAGCCGATGCGGATCTCCTGCAACGCCTGGGCAAACGCGAATCCGCGCGCAACAGCGACGACAATCACGACCTGTATGAGCAATTTACCGAGTTTGATCATACCCACCCGCCCGTCATTCATCCTGAGTGCCAAAGACCAATCGGACACGGCCCCCCGTTTTTCCTTCTGGCGCCGGGCCGTGTCCGCCATCGCGTGCGCGAAAGAGGCCGTTCGTTTTCGCCCACGATTAAATCGGATACGTTGCATACCCCAGCTTCCTGGCTTGGTACCTTCCTCTGGGCTTGCCCACCATTTTGTGTTTTTGTTCCCGCTCGTTCCACTCCGAGGCAACCTCGCCGCGCAGGATAACCTGATACGGCCAACCGGTGACCTCCCATCCTTCGAATATGGACCAGCCGGCAGAAGTTAACAGCATATTTTTATTGATCGTTTGCTTCTTTTTCAGGTCGACGAGCACGATGTCAGCATCGGCGCCCACTCTCAGCACCCCCTTCTTGGGAAAAAGACCGAAGGCCTTGGCCGGATTCTCGCAACAAAACTCGACGCAGCGCGGCAAAGTGATTCGTCCCTTGTTGACGCCTTCGCTCAGCATCACTGGGAGCATCGCCTCGACGCGAGAGGAGAATCCGCTAACGGTCTTCCACACGTCACCCTTGACCTCCATTTCCTCCCTGGGGACGCCGTGGTTCACATGATCGGATCCTACGCAATCGACATCGCCATTGGCGACAGCCTTCCAGAGCTGGTCCATGGTCTGCCGATCCCGCAGAGGGACGTTTATCTTATAGGCGTCGTGGTCAAGCGTCAGGTAGACAAAGCCGGTCTCACCGATGACTTTGACCCCCTCGTTGCGGGCGCGTTTAATCTCATCGATGCTTTCCTGGGTCGTGGTGTGGACGATGTAAAGCGGGGATTTGGTCACTTTAGCCATATAGGCGTACTGGCGCACGTGAGTGGCTTCGACAAAGTGCGGGCAGCGTTCGTCCCACGCCGCGTTGTCCTTGCGCCCTTGTTTTTGCAAACGGGCTTGAAAAATGCGAATCAACTCCCAATTTTCCGGATGAATGCAGGTGATGCAGGGAGGACCCAACCGTCCGACATGCTCCATTCCAATGTAGACGGTCCCGTCGTCGAAGCCGTAGACGCCGATCTTTTTCTGCGGCTCCCACTGTCCCAAGGTATCCTGCCCGCGCTTGAGATGAAGATAGTACTTATAGGAGGTGGCGCCATATTTCTCCGCCAGCAGTGGAATTTCTTCGACCTGGGCGTCGGTGGAGACGAGCGGGGTTAAAAAATAATCCACCATGGAGTGCTCGTTACCCATATCTTCGTACATCGACATGACCTGACTGAAAGGCACGCTGTCCGCGGCGTCTTTAACCGGCTTGAAACTGCGGCTAATGGTGGGGCTGGTCAGCATCATTCCCCAGGTCGTGACTCCGCCGGCGATGGCGGCCTTCGTTTCAGAGATGAAATCGTCTTCCAGGGAACGGTGAACGCCAAGGTGCGTTTCCGGATCCACGATGCCCGGAAGAACATAGTTCCCCTTGGCGTCGAGGGTTTTTTTCGCCGCAAAGCCGCTGAGATCGGTTGCAATTGCGGCGATCTTTTCCCCTTTAATGCCGATGCTCCCGGATATGATGTCCGGCGGGATCACCAGCTTTCCATTCGCGATCAGCAAATCAAATTCCATAGGCCCATTGCTCATCTTGTCTTTCCTTTCAAAAAAAATTGTCCGCGCGTTGACGACGTCCCATCGATGTGACTCATGGAGCTATAACACGGAACGCCTCATTGTCAATTTCAAAATAATCAACCCGCGATTGAATGAAATTTAAGTTAGGTAGAGCGGCGGGAAGCCGAACCTTTTGCGGTGAAGGACTTTCTATACAGGTCGCGAGCGGTTCGTTGAGAACGGTCGGGCTTTTTTTTCACCAGACCGTAGAGACGGTGCATTTTTTTGCTGATCGGCTCCACCCTCCGGATTAGAGCCTCCTCGTCGACACCGATTAGACGTCCGCGCTCCAGGACGATCTTGCCGTCCACCAGAACCGTATCGACCGACTGACCTGATTCACAAAAGACCAACTGGTGGACGATATTCCTTAGCGGACGAAGTCGAAGGCTGGGTCTTAGTAGAACAAGATCCGCGCGGTAACCGGGCTTGATCACGCCGATCTTGCCCCGCCAGGCCGGAATAGCCTCGGCCCCGTTGACCGTTCCCATCCTGAGCGCATCGAGGGCTGTAATCCAATTTTGCGGATCTTCCGCGACGATTCGTGATGCAAAAGCAGCCAATCTCATTTGCTCGAAAATAGAATAGGTATCGCTCGTATCTCCGCCGTCCGTGCCGAGAGCGACATTGACCCCGCGGGCTTTTAGTTTGGCAACCGGACAGATGCCGCTTCCCAGCTTGAAATTGCTGGCCGGGTTGTGAACGACGCTGGTCCCCGACGCCGCCAAAATATCCATTTCCGCCTCGTCCAGCCAGATGCCGTGCGCCGCGGAAAGCCGCGACGAAAGAAATCCAATCTCCGCAAGGTGGGCGCACAGAGATTTTTTATGAATTTTTCGGGCCGCCCACGCCTGCAATCTCGTCTCCAGAAGGTGCGTGTGTATCCCCAAGCCAAATTGCTCGGCGACCCTGACGACATCGCGGAGAAGGGCGTCGCTACAATTCATGGGCGAAGAAGGTCCCAGCATGATGCCGGAGAGGGTAGAGGAGCGACGGAGGCGTGCGAGCACCGCAAGCACCTCCTCCTTCCAGGGCTCGGGCAAGCTTTTTGTGGCCGCGCGCCTGCGGTTCGGCGCTCGTGTCGCCAAGCGAATAAAATCCTGATCACGGAGCGAAGGAACAAGCATTCCCCGGATGCCGGTTTTTTCGAATGCGCCGAGAATAGCCTCCATTTTGTCTACGCTGAGCCCCGGCCGCGTGGAGAAATGGTCCACCACCGCAGTGACCCCGTTCTTAAGCATTTCGGAGCACGCCAGCTCCGCCGCCGCTCCGATCTCCCAGGGCTTCAAATTCGCAAGGTCCTCCGTCATGGCTCTGTATCCGCGCCAGATTTCCATGCGCACGTTGTCGCGAAAACTTTTTTGGAGAATCTCCGTCAGGTGAGCGTGGGCATTCACCAGGCCCGGCATGACGATCATCTGCGAGCAGTCGATTCGCTTGGTGATCGGAACCGCGCGCGCATCGATCCGCCGTCCCACCTGAGCGATGGAGCCCTGGTGAATGAGAATCTGCTGCCCTTCGAGAACGGGTTTCGAGGCGTTCAGTGTGACAAGGGATGCGTTTTCCAGCAGGACGGCCATGGGAGTTATTCCTTCAGGCGGTCAAATTTTTTTCGCGCTGACGAGCGTACAAAGCGACGAGGAATCCCTTCGGGGCCGGCTCTTCGACGAAGCAGAGACCGACAGCGTCGGGGTTTTCTCGAATGAATGTTTCCGTCGTGATCGCCGGCAGTCCCTTTCGCACGCGCATCTTTAAACAGGAGCGTTGAATTGTCAAACATCGTGACGGCTGTCGGCAAAATGGGCTTCGAAAAGAATGGGCGAACCGGCGAAAAACGCGATCGCAGGTTGACGGAAGCGTCGCTCGAAAAAATTTCCGGCGGAAAGGAGCCGCGGGTCATCGCCCAACCGGCCGGCTCACGCATGAATTCCGGTCGCCGGCTTGTCTTTGCACGGGCGCTTTTATAAATTGTTCGAGTGGAACTCCAGCAACTCAGAGGCTTCCTCGCCGTTGCAAAGACCGCTTCGATCACCGAGGCATCTCAGCAGCTTCGCTTGACCCCCTCCTCCGTCTCCATACAGATCAAGAAATTGGAGCAGGAGCTGGGCGTACGATTATTTGATCGCGCGAGAAAGGGCCTGATACTGACCGGAAGTGGAAAGATACTTCTGGAAATCGTGCTGCCCGCGATGGAAAGCCTGCGGCGCGCGGAGGTGATGGTCAAAGACACGGCGGGCGAACTAACGGGCAATATCGTCATCGCATCCGTTTATGACATCAAGCAGTATTATCTCCCCCTGCTCGCCGACTTCGCTAAAACCCATAAGAAGGTCAACCTTACGATGCTCACAGGCAACAACACGGCGATCCTCTCGCTCGTCACCTCCGGGCAGGCCGATTTTGGCATGGCCAGGATCAATCCGCCCTCCAGGCAGTTTTGGGCCCGCCGTTTGATCTCCCCTCGTCCCTGCTTGGTTCTTCCCCGGGACCATGTTTTGTATCCGAAGAAAAAAATTTCTCTCCACGATTTGCGGGACTGCAGGTTCGTTTTTCTGCCGAAAAACACGACTTCCAGGCATCTCGTTGAAGAAAAGTTTTATCGATTCGGCTATACGCTGAACGTCTGCTTTGAAGCATGGAGTTGCGCGGACATTATTGACTGCGTTTTGCTTGGACTGGGGCCGGGGATTGTCCACGACATTTGCGTTCCGGAGGGAAGAAGTTCCTTGCGCGTCGTCGACGTCACTTCCATTTTCGGCCTCACCAATGTGAATCTCATCTCCAGAAAAAACAAATTTCTTTCAAGGGCCGACCACGTGCTCATCGAGGCTGTCCTCAATTATCGAAAGAACGCGAGAATTCGTCCGGTTGTCGGAAAAGAAACCGGCCGCAGCGGCCTCTGATTCCCTTGTCGCTTCTCGCCGAGGCTCTTGACGGAAACTCTTCGGATGGATCGAAAAAAAAGGGGTCCGCTCTTGGCTCTTAACAGGTGAGAGGAAGAAAACGGGGAGGGAAAAGGGGACACGAACCTTTTCTGCGGAAATTTAAAGGGTCGGGGTGCAATCACACATTGTCGTAATGCAAGGCGCGACCCCCATCCTTGACTCTTTTCAATTAGGGTCAAAAATCACCGTGAGTAATATTGACCACAGTCGAAATTTACCGTAACATTCGGCGATGTCCATGCAGCGCCGCTACCTCCTCCCCCAGGTTCGCCAGGACCTTATCCGCAAGATGGTTTTTGTCGTGGGGCCCCGCCAAGTCGGAAAAACGACGCTTGCGCTAAACCTGCCCGGAGCGTCCGCAGGTTATCTCAGCTGGGACGTGGGTGAGCACCGCGAGCGCATTCTCAAGCGCGAGCTGCCTAATTCCCGCTTATGGGTCTTCGACGAAATTCATAAATACCGGTCTTGGCGCAACTGGCTTAAAGGAATATACGATGGCCGAAGGCCCGGCCAGAGAATCCTGGTTACGGGAAGCGCTCGGTTGGATTTCTACCGTTTCGGCGGCGACTCCCTTCAGGGGCGGTATCATATGCTGCGGCTCCACCCGTTCTCGGCAAAGGAACTGGCCATTCGCACCTCCGCCGGGCTGGGCGATTTGCTCAAGCTGGGAGGGTTTCCCGAGCCTTTCCTGAGCGGCTCGGAGGTCGAGGCGCGACGGTGGTCGCGCGAATACCGAAATCGGCTGGTGCGGGAGGACGTGGCTGGACTGGAGCGCATCCAAGACCTCGGCAACCTGGAACTTCTGGCCCTCCGCCTACCCGAACTTGTGGGTTCCCCGCTCTCCATCAACGCTCTGCGTGAAGACCTTCAGATAAGCCACAAGACGGTGGCCGGCTGGCTGCAAGTGCTTGAACGGCTCTACGCGATCTTCCGATTATCGCCCTTCGGCGCGCCCCGTATTCGCGCGGTCAAAAAGGAGCAAAAGCATTACCACTTTGATTGGTCGCTCGTGCCGTCGGAGCCTGCCCGCTTCGAAAACCTCATCGCCTCGCACCTTTTAAAGTGGGTGCACTTCGAGCAGGATGCGCGGGGCCGCGACCTCGAGCTGCGCTACTTCCGCGACACGGACGGCCGCGAGGTGGACTTCGTCGTGGTCGAGGGGCGACGGCCGCAATTACTCGTTGAATGCAAGTGGGCAGACACCGATGTTGATCGGGGTCTTCGCTACCTTAAAGCGCGGTTTCCCGAGGCTGAGGCGTGGCAGGTGTCGGGAACCGGCAGCAAAGACTATCTTACTCCCGAGGGGATTCGTGTCAGCCCGGCGCTGGCCTTGCTGGACCGGCTAATCTAATGGGAAAGTCATCCATATTTTTCTTCCAATTGTTAAGACGGAGGGCTAAGTAATCCACTACCAGCCCGCTACAACTTCCCTTCTTCGAGAAAACTGAAATATCCCGACCGGTTGAAGATGATATGATCCAGCAGGTCGATACCTACGAGTGCGCCCGCCGCCTTGAGCTGCGCGGTGATGGTGATGTCGCTGTGGGAAGGTTCGAGGCTTCCGCTGGGGTGATTGTGCGCGACGATGATCGCCGAGGCGCGGTCTGACAAAGCATCAGCGAACACCTCCCGCGGATGTACTGGCGTCCGGTCGATCAGGCCAATCGAAACAACGCGGATGTTCAGAATCTCGTTCGCGCCGTTGATGCTGGCGCATAGGAAGTGTTCCTGCCTCCGGTCGGCGTAGTGCCGGATGTGAGGCAACAGGTCCGCCGGGGTTACGATCTTCGCGCCCTCGGGCTTAATCCGGCGGCGGGCGAACTCAATCGCCGCGAGAATCAATGTGGCCTTTGCGTCGCCCACGCCCTCGAACTGCGAGAGTTCTTCCGCCTTCACTTCCAAGCCCTTTTCGTCAATGAGCCGCGCCAGCTTTCCTGCGAGCGTCATGACGTCCATACCCGGCGTGCCCTTCCCCAGCAGCACCGCCAGCAATTCCTGATCACTCAATGCCTTCGCGCCTTTTCGGAGGAGCTTTTCTCTCGGACGGTCCGCTTCGGGGATTTGGTCAATGGTTTTGCTCATAGCTTCACGCTGCGAACGACAAATGGGTGTCGATCACGGTCACTGCCATGATGTCGAAGATGCCGCCGGTGTCCGTGTATTTAGGATCGGATAATTCCTCGTAGCGACCGCGCCTGTCGTAGGCTGTCTGAATCTCACCGTTGACCTGTCCGCGATATGCCCCTTCGAGATAGATCTGGTCGTCACGGTGCGCGCGGACGGTGGTTCGGATAACCGGGTCAGCGGCTTTCTCTTCCGTGACCTGTTTTATGTAGAGCGCTTCCTCGTCGGTGATGTCGAACTTTGCGCGAATCTCCGCGATCATGTCCTGAACGGACACCTTCTTCGGAGGCGGCCCCACGCCCTTCTTGCCCCCGCCGGACCTGAGCTTCACTTCACCGCCGGCGCTACGCACCTCACCCTGATACTCGACCGCTGCCTTGATGACCTCCGTTTGCCGGATCTGTTTCATCAGGTCGGACACGCTGCCTTGCTTGATAAGTTGCGGGCCGACGTATTCGGCGAACGTGGCGAACTCCTTCAACTCGGCCGCGTAGGTGAAGAAGCACGTCAGGAAATGGAAGCTCTTGACGTAGCGGGCGAGCAAATAGACGAACGCCTTGCGCTCCTCAGTGTCCGCAATCTTTGCCTGAAACCTTGTGCGCAGCGCGTTGACGAAAAACTGCACCTGCGCGTCTGTTCCGGTGGCGACCAGTTTCGCAAAATCGCCAGCGTCCTTCTGCGTGAACACCCCCGCCGCTAGAATTTCGGCGTGGAGCTTGGGGCAAAGGTCTTGGTCCGGTTCTTCCGGCGCGAACGGCGTGCCTTTGCGATATTTTTGAAACGCCTTGAGGATGGCGGTGGCGTTGTTGGTGAAGTCCACGACCACCACGTCCTGCTTTCCTTCGATTTTGCGATTCAGTCGTGACACCGTCTGCACCGCATTCCGGTCCACTACCGGCTTGTCGAGGAACATTCCGGCAAGCAAAGGCTCATTGAATCCGACTTGAAACTTGTTGGCGACGACCATCAGGCGGTAGTCCTCCCCCTCGAAGCGATCTTCGATCTTCTCGCCTTCCTTCAACTCGTTGACCGCATGCTCGCGGATTTCCGCGTTGGTTTCGGGATGCGTGAAATCCGAGAAGGCGTAGAGGACTTTGTAGTTCGCGCCACGCTCCTTGAGCTTTTCCTTGATGATGTTGAAATACCGCAACCCGGCGACACGCGAACTAGTCACGATCATCGCCTTGGCCCGGCCTTCGATGAGCGGCATCACTTTTTCCTCGAAGATGCGCAGCATCACCTCGGACTTGTATTGAATGAGGCCGTCATCCCGAAACGCCACGTTCATGAGCGCCTTGGACACGATGCCCTTGGGATAGAATTTTTCCTCCTCTTCGGGCGGGGGGACGAAATGGCAATGCAGGTTGTAGAGCGTTTTGTAGGAAATGATGCTCGCCGCCACGTCCACGATGTAGCCCTCGGCGATGGCCTCGGCCTCGGTGTAGGTGTCGAACGGAGCGTTGAACAAGGTGACGGTGGCCGGCGCGGGGGTGGCGGTGAACGCGACGAACAACTGATTGCCATCGTGCTCGCGGATGACCTTGGCAATCTGTTCCTCCGGGTCTAGCTCCGGCGCGTCGGCGTCCGGCTCGTCCGATTTGCGGAACGGCAGGCGGATGGCAGCGCCCATCTGACCTTCCTGCGAACGATGGGCCTCATCAATCAAGAACGCGACGCGCAGATTCTTCAACGCCGGGTTGTTTTGGAGTTCTTCCAGCACCCAGGCGAACTTTTGCTGCGTGGTGACGATGATCGGCTTGCGTTCTTTAAGGAAGCGCGGCAGGTCGTCCGCCTTTCTGGCGATGCCCACCACGTCTTTCAGGTGGGTGAAATTCGCGATGTCCTCCCGGATATTCGTGTCGAGCGATTTGCGGTCGGTGAGGATGAACGTGATGTCCACTAACTTCTCGTTCGTGCCCGGCTTGAACAGACTGTGCAGCCGGTCCGCCAGCCAGCAAATCGAGAGCGTCTTGCCGCTGCCGGCGGAGTGGTCAGCCAGATACTTCTTTCCGATGTCGCCCTTGGCGGCAAAGTGCGCCGAGATGTCGGCGGAGATTTTGCGCACCAAGCGGCTTTGATGGTAGCGCGGGAACAGCGTGAACGCGGAGCGTTCCGTCTTATCGTCCTCCGCCTCGCGCTCGGGCACGCGGACCAGGAAGAACGAGAGCGCCTCCAACAACTGCTCCTTGGACAACACTTCGCGGTAGAGAAACTCGACCGGATACTCGTCAGGATTCTGCGGCGTGTTGGTCAGCCCCATGTTGTGCCAGCGGAAATTTTCCTCTCGGCGCGGGTCGGTGGCCGCCTTCACGTCTGAGTTGTCCGCAGCCAGATACAGGAACGGGTGCTGGAAAATCTTGTGCTTGTGGTCGCGGGCGGCGAACTGCGCCACGGCATCATGCACGTTTTGATTAGCCTCGTGCTTCAACTCCAGGTCCACGATGGGCAGACCGTTGAGGAAGAATACGAAATCAATCTCCTTGTTCGTTTCGCCGAAGTAGAAATGCGGGCGAAAGGTGATGCGGTTTTCGGGATACCCCTTAACTCCGGCACTTTCGGCGGAGCGCGGCTTGGGATAGAAAAGCCGGAACTCCAGCCCGCGCACCTTAAGGCCGTGGCGCAGCAGCATCCACAGCGGCGTGTGCTCCAGTTCCTTGCGCAGCGCCTTGAACACCTCGTCCCGCGCGTCCGTGCTGTAATCATCTTCCAGCTTCTTGAGCGTGTCGCCCTGCGTGGCTTTGAGGAAGGCCCACAACTGATCTTCGGCGATGAAATGCTCGGTATCCGTGATGTCGGTCTGTTCGAGCACTCCATACTTGTGCTCGCGGACGAGGTAATCCGCGATGTGCTGCTGAAACGTGATTTCGGGCGCTCGTTTACGCGGCATTGATTTGCCTCTCCAAGTCCTCCAACTCGGTCATGATCATCTCGAATGACGGCGGCGTGACCATGAACATATCCTCCATGGCCCGGTAATCCCGCTCGATCTGCGCGCGCCGCTCCGGGGACGGCACAAGATGGAGGCTGCCGGGTACGGCGGTCTCGTAGTGTGCCCAACCAGAACGGAAGTAGGTCTGTTTATGTGTCCGCACCTGGGTCAACAAATCCAAATCCGCCACTGCCCGTTGTCCCGCCGCGTGTCGGCTCAACGCGGCGAGATCGGAGTAATGTCGCGACATGCCCATCGGGAAAGCTTTGTCCGCCGGCCGGTGATACTCGACGTGCAACAGCGTGGCCTTCTCCCAGAACGTCCTCTCCGCTTCCAGCGCCACCACCGGACAGGACGGCTCCCGGAACAAGGCCGGGAAAGCTTCGGCAGTCAGCGGCGTGATTGCGTGCGTGCCGGTGGGCCGCTGGTCGTAGAGCGACCCCAACTCAAGCTTTACCTGCGGACGCAGCGAACCCGTCTGACCCGCCCGCGGATAGGCAAACAACAACACAGGAGAATTCGTTGATTCATCCACCTCGAAAGTCAGGGCCCGCGCCGCTTGACTGGGCAGATTCGCGGCAATGTGGCGGTTCATTCCCGGCAGGAGCCATTCGCGCACCTTCGCGATGCAGGCGTCCTCTAACGCCTTGGCCCGCTTCTCGAACTGCGAGCGGCTGGGGGTGGCGTCTGGTCGCGCGGTATCGCTGAAGCCGAGCCAGTCCGGGTCCACCGAAAGATCAATGTCCTCGGAAAACCGCTGGATGACGCCGAACACTTTCGAGAGTGACGTGCCGCCCTTGAACACCAGATGTCCGCCGAGTTCCGTGTCGGCAAAGATCAACCGTAACAGCCAGCAGACCCAGAAATCTTTTTCGACGATGTGCGAGGCGATGGCGTGTTGCGCTCCGGCTTCGCGGAATATGCGCTGCAAATCATCGGCCGGCCTGCGGGCGAACTCAAGCATGCGGCCGGTCCTCCCCGCTGATTTCTTCCAGAAGTGGCCGCATCCATCCGGGGGCATAAAGTCGATCTTTGATCAGTTGTTGTTTATCGGCGGCGCTCAGCCGTCGCAGGAGCGACTGCCGATGCGCGGACGTGATCCGATCCTTGCCGATATAGCGCAGCGCCTGAATGACCGTGCCGCTGATTCGACCGGCCGTCGCCATGTTGCGGGGTGTCGTTCGCCGCAGCACGATCTCCTGGTTGCCGACGCGAATCCGGCGCGGTGTGCCGTCGGTCAGAAACACTATGCGCGCCGGCACTTGTTCTGAGAGCCCCAGCAGGTTGGCGGCATATGCGCCGGAAGGCTGGAGTCGGATGCTCCGTCCTCTGGCAAGGGCTTGGGCCACGGCCTCTGGATCGGGCGAGAGCATCCCCAGCTCGGCGTGGATTCGGGGGAAATCGTATAGCCCTTGCGCTAGCCGCCGGATGATCCCGCGCTGGGTCAATCGGTGTAGTGCCGTCCACACGGCAGCCGTGCCGCCAAGGTCGGCAAAAGCAGTTGGCGTAAAGCACCAACCCTTGCCGCTGCCTCGGACACGCTTAAGTATTGATTTTTCGATATCTTGCATGTCTTATGCTGGTCACCGTTTGTAAGGAAATATGACCAGTTTTCATTACAAGAAACAACCCAAATTACCGCACTGCCGACCGCACGTCCGGCTGCGGTGAGCCTGCCGAATCGGCCTCCGTGATGCGCCGTTGGCCGGTGACGCATTCGTGAATCAGCGACTTGCGGTAGGCGGTGAGGGTTGCGATTTGCTGGTTGAGTGATTTCTGAATCTCTCTGATCCCCAGAATTTTTTGTTCGATGTGTTCCGCAATCGATTCCTGCTCTCTGACAGGCGGTAGGGGGATATAGTTTCCACCGATCTGAACGTAGTTTATGTTTGGTTGTGTGGTTACGACCATTGCGCGCAGTAGCGCCGGTTTCATCGCGACCAAGAGATAAAACAAATAATCTCGATTAAGACGGTGATCTGGAACAAAGCCGACAATGCTGTCCGGGAAGCATGCTTCAAAAGTCGTCACGGCAACCTCAGCAATTTTCGCCCCTGTAATAGTCATGACAACGGTGTCTGCAGGAAACAGCTTCGAGATGCGGAGTCCGTCTTCGTTGAGAGTTTGGGTGAACTCAGTGATGAATTTGTCGGCTGCCGAGATGCTTCCGGTTTGAATGAATGGATAAGGTCCGCCGTAGAAGGCAGGATCACTTCGAGGCCGGTGCGTGAACTGCCCACGGATTATTTGGGTATGTCGCTTCAATTTCGCCTTGTTCCAATGCTTCGGGATTTCGGGAAGCCAGTCCAATTCGGAATCCCTCATCTGAACATTTGGGTCGAGACCTTTAGTAACGGATTCTTGGATGACGGTTCTTCGGAGACCGTCGAGGGTTTCGAGTTGGCTACGTTTGGCGGCCACCGCCGCGTCAATCGCCGCACAACTCGCATCCAAATACGCCGCGATGCACTGTTGCTCCGGCAGCGGCGGGAGCGGGAGATTGAACTGCGCTAGTTGCGTCGGCCAATTGACGCGCGGCATCTTCGCGCCGTAAGCGAGCATATTGCACCGCTCGATGAACCACGAGGAAGCAAGACAGTAGAAAAGGAAGCGGCTTTCGATGCGCTCCGGCTTGAACGCAAGGATTTCGCCGGTGCATTTGCCGTCGAACTCTGCGACGTAAAACTTTTCGAGATAAGGCCGCAGTTTGCCGAACAGCACGTCGCCTTTCTTGAACCGCGTCACG
Source organism: uncultured Syntrophobacteraceae bacterium (assembly GCA_964404195.1). Classification (GTDB taxonomy): domain Bacteria; phylum Desulfobacterota; class Binatia; order UBA9968; family UBA9968; genus JAJPJQ01. The sequence continues at coordinate 36,601 of CAYOJC010000019.1, read as the reverse complement.
TCGCTCACAACTTCCATGGTGTTGCGGCGATTTAGGATGCGCCCCGTGCCGGATTCGAGGTCTTCAAGTTCGAGATAGTCCTCCACTTCACTCGCCTCGTCCGTGCGCTCGCTGCGGAGCTTAGCTACGTCTTTGAAGCGGTCAAACGTCCAACCACCCGGCAACTCAGCGAGGAAACTGTCTTGGCCGACGTTCACCTTGCCAAGCCCTCCAACATCGTCTCCGCTTCCTTCTCCAGCTTCCAAAACTCCGCGAGCAACTCTTTCGCGGGCGTGGGCGGCTGGTAGCGGTAAAAGTATTTGTTCGGGAGGATTTCGTAGCCGAGTTGCGGGCTGTCCTGCCAACGAATGATGGGCTTGGTGATTTCCCGTTTTAGGAACGCCTCGATGTCCTCGCCGTGCGGGATGTATTCGTCGTCCTGCACGTAGTTCCGGTGCGTCCATTCGACGAAAAGGATTTCGGGCCGGTCGCCGAGAACCCCTTTGAATTTCTTCGCCGCGTTGTCCTTGGGGGTGAGGGCGAGAGTGATAGTCTTTTCCCCGTCCGCCGCTTTCACGCGCACGCGGAAGGTCAGTTCGCTGGCGTGGAACTCCAGTTCCTTGGCGACGTTCGCGGCCGTGAACGCCTTTTCGTAAGGTTCAGTGATGCTGGCGGGCTTATTCTGTTCGTCCGTCTGCCAGAACACGACGCTGACTTTGTGGTAAGTGAAATCTTCGCGTTGGAAAATCTTCACCTGTTCATCGGTGTAGCCCTTGGCCCTGCCGTCGCGGTAACGCTCCTCGATCCATTGGCGATGGGCGTCCGTCATGCGGTTGCGTTTACTGGCGAAGGCTTTTGGCTCTTTCTCGAATTGCTTCCGCGCGTCAATGAGCATCACGCGCCCGCGATGGCTGGCGGGCTTGTCATTCCGCAACAGCCAGATGTAGGTGAAGATGCCGGTGTTGTAGAACAACTGGTCGGGCAGCATGACGATGGCGTCGAGCCAGTCGTTCTCCAGAATCCAGCGGCGGATTTCGCTCTCGCCCGAGCCGCAGTCGCCATTGGAGAGGGGCGAGCCATTGAAGATGATGGCGATGCGGCTGCCGCCGTCTTCGGGGGGAATCATCTTGGCCAGCATGGTTTGCAGGAAGAGCAGCGCACCGTCGTTCACACGCGGCATCCCGGCCTGGTAACGTGTTTTTTCCAGCTTGCGCGCCTCGGTTTCGTAACCGTCCTTACCACCCCAGGTGACGCCGAAGGGCGGGTTACTCAACATGCGGTTGAAGCGGTGTTTGGGCTCGGGCCACTGGTCGCCCGGGTCGCGGCTGTGCGGATCGTGGGGGATGAGCGAGTTGCCGAGGAAAATTTTGACCTGCTGGTCGTTCTTGATGAGGAGGTCGGCCTGACAGACGGCGTAGTTCGTGGGCGACAACTCCTGGCCGTGGACCGTGAGGAAGTTTTCGACGCGCTCCCGTTCCTCCGGTGTGGCGGCGCGGTCGAGCAGATGTTCCTTAGCCACGGACAACATGCCGCCCGTGCCTGCTGCGGGGTCGTAGATGGAGAAATGCCGGTCGGGGATCGGGATTTCCAGCAACTCGACCATGAGGCGGATGACTTCGCGCGGGGTGAAGTGATCTCCAGCCTCTTCGCCGCTTTGTTCCGAGAAGCGCCGGAGCAATTCCTCGTAGATGTAACCCATCTCCAGGCCGGAGAGTTGATCCGGGCCGAGCGCGAGTTCCTTGTATTGATTCAGGATCGGGGCGAGCCGGTTGTTCTTCACCATCGTGCCGATGGTGGCGCGGTAATTGAAGTGCTCGATGATGTCGTCAACATTCTTCGAGAAGCCGTTGATGTATTTGCGAAAGTTTTCCTCCAAGAGCGCGTGGTCTTCTTCATAGACCTTGCGGAGCGTCCAGTCGGTCTTGTTGGAGAACGGCGACTGCTTGGGATTGAGTTCGAGTTCCTTGACCAGCTTGGCGAGTTCCTTCTCGTTGAGCTTGGGTCGTTTGGCAAGCACCTCGGCACGCTTGGCCTCGCGCCACGCCAGCAGCACGCACTCCAGCCGGCGGATGACGATGATGGGCAGAATGACGCCCTGGTATTCGTAAGCTTTGAACTTCCCGCGCAACCGCTCGGCGGATTTCCAGATGTCACCGGCGAGATTGTCGAGCTTGGGTTTGTTCAATGAGAGAGTCATTTTTTCCTTAGTATACGTAGCCGTTTACTCTCCGCCAGAGGAAAGCTCGCCCTTTTTGGAAATCATGACACGGTAACGTCCGCAATAGTTCCGGGTGGGCACCATCCCCTGTATGGGTGATGGAGCGGTGTTCGCGGTGCGCAGCCGTGCGCAACGCTTCCCTCAGTCCCGGTTCGATACGAAAGGTCAGCGCGGGACTCTTCGCTGTGGCGATCGTCTCTCCCCTCAATGGCATAGGGTGAATTTACTGCTACTATGTACTGTAAAGTCCGGTATAATCCAAGGAGTTGACATCAGAGCAATCGAGGAGGGGAACACGTGGCCCGGCACTACTCAACCAAAGACTTTTTCCGGCAGATTCCGAATGCCCTGCTCGCCCGCTACCCCACGCGCGGGGGATGTTCGGCGATCTGGATTTCTCGGCGTTGAAGGAGACTCAGCCGGCCGAGGTGTTCGCGGCGTGGTTAACCTTGCCTGTCAGTCAAAGAAGCGGGGGGACAGGTCTTGCAATCACACATTGTTGTAATGCAAGACGCGATCCCATCATGGAAGTAGAAATGCGGGCGAAAGGTGATGCGGTTTTCGCCATATTTGCTAGCGGCGGCGCTCTCGGCGGAACGGGGCTTGGGATAGAAAAGACGGAACTCCAGCCCGCGCACCTTCAGGCCGTGACGCAGCAACATCCAAAGCGGCGTGTGCTCCAGTTCCTTGCGCAACGCCTTTCGAGCACGCCATACTTGTGCTCGCGGACGAGGAAATCCGCGATGTGCTGCTGAAACGTCAGCTCCGGCGCTTTCTTCCGCTTGGGCATGGTCAGGGCATCTCGCCGGTTTTGGGTTTGGTTGGAGGGAGCGTGGACAGTTTGATGCGCTGGTAGGCGCCGCGTTTCTGGTCTTCGGGATGAGGCTCGACGGCTAGGACCGTGATGTCGCCCTTGTCCGGCCCGTAGGCCCAGAACAAGCGACCGGCAGCCGGGGTGGCGTTCTCTAGATACGATTGGAAGACCTTGAACCCGTATTTCCGCGTCAGATGATCAATCTCATGGGAGGCCAGACTGTTGTGCCGCGGATTCTGTTCCAGGTAGCCAAGGGCCTTGACCAGTTTCTTGAAGAACTTTTCCTCGTCCCTGTCCAGTTTGCCTTGCGGCTTCCGCGTGGAAAGATCCTTCCAGAGCGCCTCCATCTCCGGCAGCCCCATGCGGATCTTGAAGACCATGAGTCGCCTCAACCCGCGGTGAATGCCGACAGGTCAATCGGCTCGGACGCCAACCCCTTCTTCAGGTTGTCCGCCGCCTGGTCCAGCATCTTCCGGGTGCGGGCGGAGAGGACTTGCGGCGGTACCAGCACGCGCGGCTCCAACAGAAAGCAGCCATTGGACAGCGCCTTGACGTGAAAGTACTTGGTCTTGATTCCGCGCAAGCTGATCCGATTCTTCGCATCGGCCGCGATGTCGTACAACCGAACGACCGTCGGCCGTTTCGTCTGCTTCCGTTGTTTGCGTGTCAGCGTTTTCATGACCCCAATATAGTGGGATTTCCCACAAATGTCAAATCGCAACCTCCGTCCGCGGTGCTCCTGGCGTCGGCAAAATCGGTTGGCGTAAAGCACCAACCCTTGCCGCTGCCTCGAACACGTTTAAGTATTGATTTTTCGATGTCTTGCATGTCTTATGCCGGTCGCTGTTTGTAAGGAAATATGACCAGTTTTCATTACAAAAAACAATCCACGAAGCGGGGACAGGTCTTGCACTCACACATTGTTGTAATGCAAGACGCGGCCCCATCATGCGCTCAGGAAATAAAAACGGGCTCGTCGAAGTTGCGCGGCGGTTAACCGCTGAAGGTAGTCTTTAATTTCTTTTCCCGTTTGAACCGCTCCAGCGCGAGTTGGATCAAGCGGTCGATCAGGTCGGGGTAGGAGAGGCCGCTCGATTCCCAGAGCTTGGGGTACATGCTGATCTTGGTGAAGCCGGGAATGGTGTTGAGCTCGTTGACGATCACCTCTCGATCGTCTCTCAGAAAAAAATCCACGCGCGCCATGCCCTCGCAGCAAAGTGCTTTGAAGGTCCTAATCGCTATCCGCTGAATTTCTTCCGCCACGGGCGCGGAAAGTCTTGCCGGAATTTCCAGAGCCGCGCCTTTTTCGTCCAGATATTTGGCCTCGTACGAATAGAATTCGTGCCGCGTGATGATCTCGCCGGGCACGGAGGCGATGGGGTCTTCGTTGCCGAGGACCGAGCACTCGATCTCTCTTCCCTGAATGTATTCTTCGATCAGAATCTTCTGATCGTAGCGAAAAGCGTCTTCGACCGCGTCGGCGAACTCGCGCTCGTCCTTCACCTTGTGAATACCCACCGACGAGCCCAGGTTGGCGGGCTTGATAAAAAACGGCAAACCGAGCTCGCGCGCGACGGCGACAAAATCGAGCTGCTTCCGCTCGGAACTATGCACGGTGACAAAACGGGCGATGGGAATGCCGGCGTCTCGCAGCAGACGCTTCATCACGTCTTTGTCCATGCCCACGGCCGAGCCCAGAACGCCGGCGCCGACAAAGGGAATGTCGGCCATTTTGAGCAGGCCCTGGACCGTTCCGTCCTCGCCGAACGTTCCATGGAGAACCGGAAAGACAACGTCCACGGGTTTTTCAGCGCGCCGGTTGGAGAGACGGAGCCATTGCTTCGATTTGTTCGACGGAACCAACGCCAGCGCATTGCTTTCCCGGTCGAACTTGATCGCCCTTGGCCGATCCGCCTTTTGCAGCAGCTTCTCGTCGTCGTTAAAATACCACTTTCCCTTTTTGTCGATGCCGATCAAAACCACTTCGTATTTTTTCTTGTCGATCGCTTCGACGACGTTCTTGGCCGATATGAGAGAGATCTCGTGCTCGGCGGATCTGCCGCCGAAGAGAACGGCGACACGAATTTTTTTTCTCATGCGGGAGTATTTCCTAAGGCCGATGCAAGAGGAAGGCGACTATAATTTCTTTGCCGGCGGCGCCGCGGACTCTATGACTTTGACGACTTTGCCGGGATACTGCTTCTTTTCGAACTTGAGGACGAAATATTTTGTTTTTACCGGATCGCCTTTAGAGTCGAAGGTGATGGAACCCGTGATACCTTTAAAGTCTTTAATATTTCTTACGGCCTCGGAGACCTGCTTGCGCGTCGGCCTTTTTCCTCCCAGCTCCTGAATCGCCTTTTCAATGGCCGCAACTCCGATCGCGGCGGCGTCGTAGCCGTACAAGCCGAACGACTCGAGCTCTTTGCCGAAGCGCTGCTTGAATCTCTTGGCGAAGGCTGCCGACTCGGGGGAAGAGTCGGTAGGCGCGGCCACCGTCGTATAGTAAGAGCCGACGACGGCGTTACCGGCGATCTTGGCCATCTCGGACGAGTCCAGGCCATCGGGTCCCATGAAAGCCGCCTTGACTCCCTTTTCTCTCATTTGTTTGAGCAGGAGCCCTCCCTGGTAATAGATGCCTCCGAAGTAAACCAGATCCGGGTTTTTCGCTTTCAGCGGAATAATCAGCGGACCGAAATTCGTCCGCTCCTCAGTGCCCTCGAACGCGAGAACCTGAAGGCCCAGCTTTTTGGCCTCGGCGCGAAAATTGTCGGCGACGCCCTGGCCGTAATCCGTCTTGTCATGAACGATGTAAACCGATTTTGCCTTTAAATCTTCGGCGGCGAATCTGGCGCCAACCGGTCCTTGAACGTCGTCGCGTCCGCAAACCCGGTTGACGTTCGGATAACCCCGGTCGGTGATGTCGGTCGCCGTGTTCGCCGGTGAGATCATCGTCAGCATGGATTCTTTGTAAACGTCGGAGGCGGGCCGGGCGACGCCGGAGTTGAAGTGGCCGACGACCAGAAGCACGTCGGGATCGGCGGCAACGTTTCTGGCGTTGGCGACGCCGACCTCAGGCTTCGCCTGGTCGTCCATAGGGACGAGTATCAGATCATAGCCCAGCGCCTTCAATCGCTTGCTTGCGTCCTCGACCGCAAGCTGCGCTCCTAATTTGATGTGCTCGCCGAGCGCCGCCTGTTCGCCCGAAAGCGGGCTTTGGGTGGCGACCTTGATTCGGCCCTTCTGGGCCCAGGCTTCGGGAGCGCTGATCGCACCGGACAGGAGTACGGAGCCGAAAAAAAAACTGAGTGCCGTGCGCGCAAACATAAGCGGTTCACCTCTCGGAGATTTTTACGCTAAGGAATAGCGGGAGTCAACGCGAAGGAAAATGGAGTGATGGAATGGTGGAGTAATGGAGCAATGGGTCCGGACCAAAACTCCAACACTCCATTACTCCAATACTCCACTCTCAGGCCAGATCGAATAGGAGTATCTCCGCGCTCTCCGCGGCTCTGACTTCCAAAATCTCCTCCTCGCTCACCGCCGCGCCGTCACCATCCGCGAGCGCGGCGCCGTTCAGCGTCACGCTTCCGTGCGCCGCCTGCGCCCAGGCGTAGCGCCCGGGCTTGAGCCGATAACTCGCCTGCTGGCCGGGAAGCAGGCGCGCGACGGATAGCGCCACGTCCTGATGCACGGTGACGGCGCCGTCACGACCGTCCTTGGCGGCGACGAGAATCCACCGGCCGCGATTTTTTTCCAGATCGAACGCGCGCTGCTCGTAAGACGGCGCGAGATTTTGCTGCTGGGGTAATATCCATATTTGCAGAAAATGCACCGGCTCGGTCTTCGACGGGTTGTATTCGCTGTGGCTGATTCCCGTGCCTGCGGTCATCCGCTGCACATCGCCCGGCCGGATAACGGTTTGATTGCCCGTGCTGTCTTTGTGCTCGACCGAGCCTTCCAACACGTAGGTGATAATTTCCATGTCGCGATGCGAATGCGTGCCGAAGCCTTTTCCCGGCGCGACGCGGTCGTCGTTGATGACGCGGAGATCGCGAAAGCCCATGTTGCGCGGGTCGTGATATTCGCCGAAGGAAAACGTGTGGCGGCTGTCCAGCCATGGGAGCTTCGTATGGCCGCGCTCGTCGTTGCGTCTGAGCGTGATCATGTTCGCTTTACAAACGTCCCTTCCTGGTATTCCTTTTATGGATGAGGCGGACAGATGAGGGGGATGGCTTCGCGTTTGTTCCTCCGATAGACGCGGAAATCTTCGCGATCCACCGTGATGACGCTGTGGACGGGGTAAAGCTCGCTCATGCGGATGAGGCAAAGGTCGGCTAGATCGGGCCGGCGGTCGCCATAGCGGCTTGCCAGGGCTGCGAGTTGGGGCCAATGGTCTTGGCAGTCGAAAGCGAGGGCGATCAATCCGTCCCGGATCATTGCGAGAACGAGAGGGACGTTGCGCAGGTGAAAAGCGGTCTCCGCCAAAACGGCTTCGCAGGTCAGCAACGGTTCGGTGACTCGAGCGGCGACGCTCACAGCCCAGTCATGGTGTTGATCGTTTCGATTGGCAAAGGCGACGAGGAAGCCGGTATCCGCGATGCCCTTCACGAGCGGGAGAACCCCTTGCGCTTGGAGAGAACCTTCGGACCGCGCACGGTTCCGGCCAAACGCATAAAGGCTTGGGCGCCGTTACTAGATCTTGCTTTCTCTAGCTGGTCCCGTACGAGCTTTCCTTGTGACACACCGCCTTTGGCCGCGGTGTTTTCCAACCAAGCCGCGAGATCCTTGCTGAGGCGAATTGTAATTGTCTGACGCATTTGACAAAAGTGTACTCTACCGAACCGTTCCGTGCAAGGACCCATCGGTCGGTAATAGTTCTCTTCAAGGACGAAGCGAGATGTCCAACGATACGGCTTCTCCCTGAATAAGGCCGGGGCATCGCTCCGGCGGCGCGATATTACAGAATCGACCTTCATCCTCCCGCGGACTCAATAATATATTGCAGCACCGGCTTCCACACCCTGGGATCGCTGTCGATGTTGCGATGAGCGGCGCAAAATCCGGTGAACGGCCCCCATGGATCGGGGACCGGCACGTTCGTCACGCGCGTGGCGGCCGGGTCCTCGGCTGTCAATTTCACCCGGCCCGGACAGAACGAGAACTTGGATGGGACATAGAAGTTGAAAGCTTGAACCACGTTGCCGGGCACCCTCTCGTCGGGTTGGAAGCCTTCCATCTGCGCCAACATCTCGATCGGAATACCGGCGCGCTTGAGCTCGCGCGCGGCGTCGGCGACGACCGCGCCGCCCTGGCTGTGGCCGACGAGATAGAGTTTGTCGCCGCGCGAATACAAATACTTGGCGACGTCGGCGACCACCTCGCTGTCGCCTTTGATCATGACCGTGATGCTGTCGGGAAAACGTCGCGATATTTCGAGCGCCAGAATGTGCATCAGGGAGTCGTGGAACGCGATGCGCTCGAGGTCTTTTTCTTCACGCAAGTTATGATACGGCAGCCAGTCCTTCGGAATAAAATATCGCGCCTGCTCCCATGGCGGAACCTCGCCGCCGTAGACGCCGATGTAGAGGATCCGGCCCTGCTTCGAGCTATTCGCGGCGTGGGTGAGAAGATGGCGCAGCTCGTCCGGCCGGCTGAATTTGATTGTCTTGGGCGGCGGGCCGGGCTCGACCGGCGCCGTTGATTGCATGGCCGAACAACCGGCGAAGAGAAAAAACACGGCGATCGATACAAAACGGCGGACATCGAAGTCGCGCCGCTCTTTTTCCTCGTGATTGGGTCCGGGGAGCATAACCGCGTGGATAGATCGCACGAGCGCTAATGTAACACGGAGCGCGGCCTTGTAAAGCGCACCAACCCGTTGACAGTTTTGCGGCTGAGAGGCAAACTTGATCGGATGATCGTAAGCGTCGGCGTGGACATGGTGGAAGTCGCGCGCATCCAGCGGGCGCTGGAGGATAGCGGAATCGGCAAAAGGTTTCGCGACCGGGTCTATACGGTGGGCGAGATCGCGTACTGTGAAAAAAAAGGGCGCGGCAAATATCAAAGCTACGCCGGCCGTTTTGCCGCCAAGGAAGCCGTGATGAAGGCCTTAGGCGCTGGTTGGGGCGCCAAGGTGAGCTGGTCGAATATCGAAGTCGTGCGCGCGCGCGGCGGAAAGCCGGAGATTGCGCTTCACAACCACACGTCCACATTCGCGCAAAAACTGGGAATACGCCGTCTGTTGGTGTCGATCACGCACACCGCCGAGCATGCGCTCGCCTATGTCGTCGCCCAAGACTGAGCAGGGCGGTGAAAAAGGCTCATATGCTTCGTTGCGCTTCGAATCGTCTCGCTCGACGTACTGAAAAAAGTACGCCTGCGCTCGCCGATTCTCTCGCGCCTCGCCTCTGAGACCTTTTTGACCGCCCTGGGAGTCAACAACCGGCAGGACGCACGAGATTATTTTTTTTTTTGGCGGGGAGCACGAAGAGAGTCGCCAGGCCCCAGATGCCGAAAAGGAGTCCGGTCGCAGCCCAAATTTTTTTGTTGCGCCCGCTCTGGCCGGCGATGAGCGCGCAGAGCACGGCGTCGAGAAGGTGCACGACGGCGGTCGTGCGCAAAAGCGCCACCGCATCGAGGTCCGGTTTGATAAAATAGAGGCCGGAGAAATAACCTAAAACCGTGTGAAAGCTCACAAGCCCTTGACGCTCCCTTTGGGGGCCTACTATACTCAGCCTCCTTTGAAATAGGAAGCGTGGCCATGGCCGTCAGAACCATCCAGTGGAAGAATAACCATGTCGTCATGCTTGACCAGCGCCTTCTTCCCAACAAAGAGATCTATCGCGTCTACCGCGACTACGAAGGCGTAGCGCAGGCGATCCGCGACATGGTCGTGCGCGGCGCGCCGGCCATCGGAGTGGCGGCGGCCATGGGTGTCGCGCTCGGCGCGCTCTGGGTCAAGGGGAAAAATTTCGACCGGGAGATCGAGCGCATCTTCCGCACGATGGAGAGGACCCGGCCGACGGCGGTCAATCTTTTCTGGGCCCTGGCGCGGATGCGCCGGATTTACATCGAGAAGCGAAGCCAGGGAATCGAAGTGGTCAAGCAGCTCCTGAAGAACGAAGCGGTTAAAATTTACCAGGAGGACATCGCCGCTAACAAGCAGCTCGGAAAATTCGGCGCGAAGCTGCTGGGCAATTCTTCGCACATCCTGACACACTGCAACGCCGGCGCGCTGGCCACGGCCGGATACGGCACGGCGCTGGGCGTCGTCCGCGCGATGAAAGAGGCCGGGAGAAACGTCGACGTGCTGGTGAACGAGACCCGGCCGTTTCTTCAGGGCGCGCGGCTGACCGCCTGGGAGCTCAAGAAAGATAAAATTCCGGTGACGCTTCTCGCCGACAGCATGGTGGGTTACGTGATGCAGAAGGGCAAGGTCGATGCGGTGATCGTGGGCGCGGACCGAATCGCCGCCAACGGCGACGTCGCCAACAAGATCGGGACCTATGGAGTCGCCGTCATGGCGCAGCGCCACAAGATTCCCTTTTATGTGGCCGCGCCGACTTCGACCATCGACGCCAAATGCCCTACGGGCGCCGAAGTCCCGATCGAGCAGCGAGATCCGCGGGAGGTTTCCCACATCTTCGGGCACGCCATCACGCCGCGCGGCGTGCGCATTCTCAATCCCGCCTTCGACGTCACCGCGCACGAGCTGGTCACGGCGATCATTACCGAAAAGGGCGTGATCACGCCGCCCTACGCGCAGAATATTCGTCCCTATGTCCAACAACATTCGTAGCGCGCGGGATCTCGAAGAGTTTTTTCACAACTCGGGCAAGCCGCGCTCGAAATGGCGCGTCGGCACCGAGTACGAAAAAATCGGCATCCGGCGCGACAGCGGCAAGGCGATTTCCTACTCCGGTCCCGGCGGCGTCGAAGCCATTCTCAAGGCGCTCATCGAAGAGTACAACTGGCAGCCGGTCGAGGAGGAAGGGCATATCATTGCGCTCGCGCGCGGAAATGCCCAGATTACTTTGGAGCCGGGAGGGCAGATCGAGCTCAGCGGCGAGCCGTGCGAGACCATTCATTGCACGCACGCGGAATTCACGCTGCACATCCGGGAGCTGCTGGAGGTGTCGAAGCGAATGAACGTGGTCTTTCTCGGTCTCGGCATCCAGCCGGTCAGCACGGTGGAAGAGATCGAGTGGGTGCCGAAGAAGCGCTACCGGATCATGGGGCCGTATATGCCGAAGGTCGGCACGCTGGGGCAGCGGATGATGAAGCAGACCGCGACGGTTCAGGCCAACATCGACTACAGCGACGAGAAAGACGCGATGGACAAGTTCCGCACGGCCATGGGACTTGCGCCTTTGATCACGGCGATGTTCGCCAACTCGCCGATCTCCGAAGGGCGCCTCAACGGCTACAAAAGTTTTCGCGGGCACATCTGGACCGATACCGACAAAGCCCGTTGCGGCTTGTTGCGGTTCGCGTTCGACCCGGCCGTTTCTTTTGCGCACTACGTCGAATACGCGCTGGATGTTCCGATGTACTTGATCGTCCGCGACGGCAAGTATATCGATTTTACCGGCATCCCGTTTCGCCACTTCTGGACGCGCGGTTATATGGGGCATACCGCGACGATCGAGGATTGGGACCTGCATCTCACGACTCTGTTTCCCGAGGTGAGGATCAAGCGCTACATGGAAGTGCGCTCCGCCGACAGCCAGCCGCCGGAGCTGATGCCCGCGCTGGCCGCGCTCATCAAAGGGTTTTTGTACGATTCGGACTGTCTTCAGGCGTCCTGGGATCTCGTCAAAAATTGGTCGTGGGACGAACGCATGCAGTTCTACCACGATTCGCACCGCTACGCGCTGGCGGCGCGCGCGCGTAAATTCTCGGCAGCCGATCTCGCCAAAGAAGTGATTCAGATCGCGTGGGAAGGACTCAAGCGCCAGGCCGCTCTGAACGAGAACGGCGACGACGAGACGCTTTATTTAACGCCCCTTCGCGATCTTGTGGCGCAGGGAAAATGCCCGGCCGATCTTGTATTGGAAAAATGGGAAGGGGAGCTTCACCACGACATCAAGAAGCTCGTCGACTACAGCGCCTACCGGCTGCCTTGAATCTCCGCGACGATTTTTCCGTGCGGCCCGGTCAAATTCTCGAGCTTCTCCCGCGGCGCGCCATCGAAATCAGTCAGCTTCCGTTTCTTTAAGCTCCGGATTCTCCGATAGCTTTGCTCGACCCGCTCGCGTAACTCCGAGTCGCGCTCGGTCTCGCGGCAAAGAAAGTCGAACGCCGCGACCGCTTTCTCGGTCTCGTGGCAAAAAAGCAGCATGTCGATGCCGGCGAGCACGCCGAGCCCGACGGCGTCCTCTACGGAATAATTCTCGCCGATCGCCTTCATGTCGAGATCGTCGCTGAAAACGACGCCGTGGTATCCGAGCTTGCCGCGGAGCAGCTCGCCGACAATCCACGCGGAAAGCGTCGCCGGATGACTCGCGTCGAGCGCGGGATAAAGAACGTGCGCGGTCATGAGTGTCTCGACTTGATTACGGCAGGCGTGAACAAATGAAGGCAGCTCGGTTGATTTCATCTCTTCGAGGGTTTTTTTCACGACGGGAAGTTCGAGGTGCGAATCCTGCGCCGTGTCGCCGTGTCCGGGATAATGCTTGACGCAGGGAATGACTCCGCCGTCTCTGAGACCGCAAACCATCTCCCACCCGAGCCGCGTGACTTCGTTGGGATCGGCGCCGAGCGAGCGGTCGCCGATGATCGGATTGCTCGGATTCGAGTTGACGTCGAGGACCGGAGCGAAGTTCAAGTTGATCCCCACGGCCGAAAGCTCGCGCGCCATCGCCGCGCCGGTTTGGTAAGCGAGATCGGCGTTGCCCGCGCGGCCGAGAGCAGCGGCGGGCGGAAAGTGGGTGAACGGCGGCGGCAAGCGGTGCACTCTTCCGCCTTCCTGGTCGATGGCGATCAACGGTGGGATTTCTCCGCTCGTTTCCCAAAGCGCTCGGCAGAGAGAAAGAATTTGCTTCGGCTCTTTTAGATTGTGGCTGAAAAGAATGAATCCGCCGAAAGGATAATCTTTCAAGAGCTTTTGCTCCGCCGCGCCGAGATCCTCGCCGGGGAGGCCGACCATGATCATCTGGCCGATTTGCTCTCTCAGATAAGCCATGGCTTAATGCATAGCATAAAAGCACGACGTTGCCGCGTCATGCAATTTAATATATCTTGTAAGACATTGAGGAGGCGATATGGCAAAGACGCAAATTACAGTCAGGTTGGATGGGGCGCAATTGGCGCGCGCCAGAAAGGCTCTTGGCGCAGAGAGCATAACGGCGACGATCGAGCACGCTCTGGCGCTGGCCACCGAAAAGGCGACGCACGATGCCGTTATCCGTAAATACAGCGGCGTAGGGAGAAAGAATTCCTTTGCCGAACGGTAATCTCGCTTTATTAGACACGTCCGTTTATATCGAAAATTTCCGCACCGGGCGCTTTACACTTGCTCTCCTACGTTCTCCATGGATTATTCGCTGCTCGGCGGTCGTGCTTCACGAACTTCGCCGTGGCGCACGTACAGCCCTGGAGATCCGATTCGTCACCGAGCTGGCGAAAAAAGTCCGCACCATGACACCCACGGAGCGCCATTGGGTTGAATCCGCGGAGATTCTTAGCCGCCTAAGAACACGAAAAGGCTACGATCCAAAAAAAGTAAGGGATCTGGCGTTCGACGTGCTTATTGCCTTGGCAGCGAGAGATATCGGGGCCACGCTGGTCACTTGCAATCGGAAAGACTTCGCTGAAATCGGCAAGCAGGTGTCCTTTAAGGCCGCCTATTGGTAGGCTGATCGATTCCGAGCAAGCCAAAGGCGAATAACCCCGAGCATCAGAGCGCTTTGCGTTTTTGTTCGGCAGCGAGTAGTGGAAATAACAACCTGGACAATTTTTCGGCCATTGTGTAAATTCTTGAGCCTGGATGGCGAGCAAAAAGTACATCGTGGTCGAAGGGCCGATCGGAGTCGGGAAGACGAGCTTGGCTAAAATCCTGGCCGCCGAGTTCCAGGCGCGCACTATCTTTGAAACGGTCGAAGACAATCCGTTCCTCTCCAAGTTCTATCAGGACCGCGAGACCTACGCGTTTCAGAACCAGCTCTTCTTTCTTCTCAGCCGCTATCACCAGCAGACCCAGTTGATCCAGCAAGAGCTCTTCAGCCAGGCAGCCGTCTCCGATTATCTTTTCGCCAAGGACAAAATCTTTGCGAGCCTGACGCTCAGCGCCGAAGAGCTGGCGCTCTATCACCAGATTTACCAGCTTCTCGATCCGCGCCTGCCGCGGCCCGACCTGGTCGTTTACCTCCAGGCGCGGCCCGAAGTCCTTTACAAAAGGCTCAAAAAGAGAGATAAGAGTTACGAAAGAGGCGTGACCCTGGAATACCTGACAGAGGTGGCTCAGGCTTACAATCAGTTTTTTTTCCACTACGACGAAAGCCCGCTTCTGGTAGTGAACACATCCGGGATCGATTTCGTGGCGAGCAGTCAAGATTTGGGTGACTTGATCCGCGAAATCAACAGCATGGGTTCCGGGACGCAGCACTATATACCGCTTGGATCCAGGTAATCTGGACTGAGACGGACGCCAGTACGAAGAAGAAAGCAGTAGGCGGAAGGCAGTAAGCGGGAGCTTATCGGGCCTTCCAAGCACTGTGAGTATCTTAATGGCCTTCCGGTTTAGTCCGGAGGGCTTTTTTGCTTTCTGGGGGGTGAAGCGATGGCTGAAAAGGTCACCGTGCCGGAAATCTTGAAGATGAAACGGGCGGGACGGAAGATCGCCGTCCTGACCGCTTATGATTATTCTTTTGCGCGGATCCTCGACGACGCCGGCATCGACATCCTGCTCGTCGGCGACTCCGTCGGCTCGGTCGTCCAGGGGCAGGAGAGCACGCTGCCGGTCACGCTGGAGGAGATGATCTATCACACTCGGATCGTCGCGCGCGGGCGGAAACGGGCTCTGCTCGTCGCCGATATGCCCTTTCTCTCGTACCAGGTGAGCGTCGAAGAAGCGAAGCGCAACGCGGGGAGATTTTTGAGCGAGGGCGGCGCCGAGGCGGTAAAAGTCGAAGGCGGCGTGCAGGTGCTCAAAACCATCGAGGCGATCGTTCAGATGGGAATTCCGGTCATGGGCCACGTCGGATTGACGCCGCAGTCGATTCATCGCTTCGGCGGCTACAAGGTCCAGGGCAAAGAAAAAGAGGCGCGGGAAAAAATCATACGCGATGCGCTCGCCGTCGAAGAAGGCGGCGCGTTCTCGATCGTGCTGGAAGGCATTCCGCTGGATTTGGCCGAGGAGATCACGCGACGGCTCTCGATTCCCACGATCGGCATCGGCGCGGGGATTCACTGCGACGGGCAAGTGCTCGTCGTCCACGACATGCTCGGGCTCTTCGACATGTACACGCCCAAGTTCGTCAAACAGTACGTCGATTTGAAAAGCGTCATGGCCGATGCGGTCAAGCGTTTTATCGCCGAAGTGAGAGAGGGAACTTTTCCGGACGACGAGCATTCGTTCCACTGAAAGACAGGCAATAGGCAACAGGCATTAGGCAGTAGGGGCGCGATTCATCGCGCCCTCTTAAAGACGATAGACGGAAAAATTCATGCGCGTGATCGAACGGGTCGATGAGATGCGGCAATGGGCCGAGGCAGAGCGGCGCGCGGCAAGGCGCATCGTTCTGGTCCCGACGATGGGCGCGCTTCATGAGGGTCATTTGAGTCTCGTCCGCGAAGGAAAAAAAAGTGGAGAGCGGCTCGTCGCCTCTCTCTTCGTCAATCCGGCGCAGTTCGGCCCGAATGAAGATCTGGCGGCGTACCCGCGTGATTTCGAGCGCGACCGCGAGATGCTGGAGAAAGAGAAGGTCGATATTCTTTTCCATCCCTCGGCGGCGGAAATGTATCCGGAGGGATATCAAACTTACGTGGATGTCGAAAAGCTCGGCCTGCTGCTCTGCGGCGAATTTCGGCCCGGGTATTTTCGCGGCGTCGCGACCGTCGTCGCCAAGCTCTTCAACATCGTGCGGCCGCACGCGGCGATTTTCGGCGCCAAAGATTATCAGCAGCTCCAGGTGATCCGCCGCATGGCTAAGGATTTGAACTTCGACGTGGACGTGGTGGGTTATCCGACCGTCCGTGAGAAAGACGGCCTCGCCATGAGCTCGCGCAACGTCTATTTAAACCAGCAGGAGGGAGCCGCGGCGCTGAGTCTTTCGCGCTCGCTCAAGCAGGCGGAGTCTCTCGTGCGGCAAGGTGAAAAAGAAAGTAAGCGCATCGTCGCCGCCGTGAGCGCCGAAATCGAGGAGGAGCCGCTCGCCCGGATCGAGTATGCCAGGGTGTGCGATCCGGAAACTCTCGAGGAGGTGGCGACGGTCGAGGGTGCGGCGGTGCTGGCGTTGGCGGTACGGGTCGGCAAAGCGAGATTGATTGACAACACTACTCTGAAGCCGTAGAGGAGGAATACGCCGTGCAAACGTGTATGCTCAAAGGAAAAATCCACGGAGGCGTCGTCACGGATGCCAACGTCGAATACGAAGGCAGCATCACGATCGACGCCGCGTTGATGAAGGCGGCCCGCATCCTGACGCACGAGCAGGTGCAAGTCTGGAGCCTCACCAGCGGAGCGCGGCTCGTCACCTACGCCATTCCGGGCGCGGCGGGCTCAGGTGAGATCTGCATCAACGGCGCGGCGGCGCATCGGATCAAAAAAGGCGAGGTCGTCATCATCGCGAGCTTTGCCTGGATGGACGAGAAGGAAGCGATCAAACACGAGCCGAGCGTCGTCTTCGTCGACGGCCGGAACCGCATCCGCGACCAGCGGCTCGAATTGAGATCGGTCTCGGCGGGTTAACGCGGTGTTGACAAGATCAAAAGAGGTCGGATGAACTTCAAGGAACGTATCAGGCGCTATTTTTTTGCCGGCCTTTTGGTCCTTCTCCCGCTGGTCATCACGGTCTGGCTGCTCGGCTGGATCATCGGCCTCATGGACGGCCTGCTCGATATTCTTCCGCGGGCGCTCCACCCGTCCACTTATCTCCCTTTCGCCGTTCCCGGATTTGGCGCGCTGATCACATTGGTGCTGATCGTTTTCCTCGGCTTTCTGGCCACGGGCGTGGTGACGCGCAGAGCGCTCGGCGTCTGGGACAGCCTTCTCATTCGCATTCCCGTGTTCCGCGGTGTCTATACTTCCGTGCAGAAGCTGGTCGAAACGATCTTCAGCCAGGAGCACGATGGAAGAAGAGTGGTATTGTTCGAATATCCCCGCAAAGGGATCTTCACCGTCGGTTTTGCCACCGGGTACGCTAGTGGAGAGCTTGCGAGACATTCGGAAGACCGTCTCGTCAATATCTTTGTCCCCACCACGCCGAACCCTACGGCGGGATTTTATCTGCTCGTCCCCGAACGGGACATCGTGACGTTGGAGATGACGCCCGAGGAGGCTTTCAAGCTGATCGTCTCCGGCGGCATGATCAGCCCGGAGGAGAAGTCCATCCTCGTCGGCTCGAAGTGAGCGCTATCCTTCTTGCGAGTCGATGGCCTGCCATGTCTTCGACAAGCTCAAACCAGGGCGCGAGCGAAGCGAGTCGAAACCTAAAACACTGACTGTCCTTCGACTCACTGCGTTCGCTCAGGGCACCATTCGCCTCGCTTAGGTCTAATGTGGCCTGCCGAAGTTAACGAGCGCCTGTTCTTCTAGGTCGAATGGCCTGCCATGTCTTCGACAAGCTCAGACCAGGGAGCGAGCGGTGAAACCGCGAGTCGAAACCTAAAACACTGACTGTCCTTCGACTTACTGCGTTCGCTCAGGACACCATTCGCCTCGCTTATAGCTCAGTGTGGCCTGCCGAGAATTGCGCGCTGGTCTTCTTGCGAGTCGAATGGCCTGCCATGAGCGAGCGGTGAAACCGCGAGTCGAATGGTGGAGGCGGGGGGAATCGAACCCCCGTCCGAAAGTGTTACACCAAGCAGAACTACATGCTTAGCCGCTACTTTAATCTCGTCCCCGAAGCGCTCAACGGCAAGCTCTCAAGGGACCAGCCGGTTTAAATCTCAGCCTCATCCCCTCCGGCAGGAGAATCGACCCATCCCACTGATTGACGCCTTATCCGACCCCGTGGGAGAAAGCCGGTAAGACGCTAGCTGCGCTTAAGCCGCTAGAGCGTACTCAAAATTATCTGCAGTTAAATGCAGCCTGTTTGTTTAACGGGACAACAGGACCCCGGCATGCCTCCTTGACTTTGCACTCCCGTCGAAACCACATCGCCCCCATACGGTAACGAGCTTAAAAGGGGCTAGCTCATCACCGATTTCTCGATTTCAAAGAACGCTCGACTTCGCGCTGGGCTACTTTTTTGCGCAGGGTTTCGCGCTTGTCGTAGAGTTTTTTGCCCCGCGCCAGGCCCAGCTCCACTTTCGCTCTGCCTCCCTTAAAGTATAGCTTCAATGCCACCAGGGTCAACCCTCGCTCGCGGACTCTACCGCTGAGACGCCTGATCTGCTGCTTGTGCAGCAAGAGCTTGCGCGTGCGCGTCGGCTCGTGATTGTTCCGGTTGGCGGCGTCGTAGGGGTTAATGTGCGCGTTCAAGAGAATGCACTCGCCTCTCATAATGCGGGCATAGCTGTCTACCAGGTTGGCCTTGCCGTCGCGAAGCGATTTGACCTCGCTGCCCTGCAAGACAATACCCGCCTCGTAGGTCTCCTCGATGAAGTATTCGTGCCTCGCCTTGCGATTGACGCAAATGACCTTTTCTTCGGATGAAGCCATAGAAACTGTATTCTAGCAATATCAGGCTTCACTATGAAGCGCTGCGATCAAGATCGATAGTCATCGCCCTGTCCGTCTGGTCTATTCTGAGACATTCGGCTCACAGGAAGACGCTGTTACACGGGAGCGGTTAACTCAAACACTGGGTGTGCAAAGAAAGAAGCCCTGATTGCCGGCAACGTGGAACGCTTGGAGAGGCGACAAGGTAGAGGCGGTTCCAAAGTGAACCTCTTCCTCGTCAATCTACTCGCGGGGCAGCCTGGGCAAGCGGAACCGGCAAAGACGGAAACCGCCGTAATTTCCTTTTTGTATTATGCTCATCCGAGAGACCTTGCCACGAACGCAACGGCCACACCTCAAAAAGCCCTTACCTCTAGGCCTCGGAGAAAAATGTTCCAGAAATTTTCCGACCTCAGGTGACAAGCCTTAACACCTGCTGATATAGAGCGAGAAAAGGAGCCTCTAATTTTCAGCGGCTTTGTTACTCGTTGTCATTTGATGTCTCGGGGTTTGGGGCGTTCGGACGGGGGTTCGATTCCCCCCGCCCCCACCAACTTTTCCAGTTGTTCAGTCACAATCCCATACCCAATCTCCATTTTCATACACAGGACTGTGTACCGCAGGCAGGAGTCACTCACGAAAATTTCAATTAAGGAGCGAGGCGTTGGAGAGATTCCTCAGCGGCGCGGCGCACCAGAACTTTAACCAGTTTCCGCTTGTACTCGGCGGGACCGCGGTTGTCTTCCAATGGGTCGACTTCGGTGGAGGCGATCTTTCCCATCCGACGGAGCGAACAATCCGTACTCGATAAACGCCTGTTGGAGCGGATGCAGCTTGCCATTTTTCGCAAGACCTTCGATGGTCTCAATATTTTTTCCGGCGCAAACTGCGGCTAGCGTCAGACATGAGCTGGCGACGCGCCTGTCGATAATGACGCTGCATGCGCCGCAGACCCCGATGGAGCACCCTTCTTTGGTGCCGGCTAAGCCAATGGTATCCCGGAGCACTTGAAGCAAAAGCCGGTTGGGCTCGATTTCAACCTCGCGTTCTTCATTGTTGACGGTAAGAATGAATTTTTTCTCATTGATTATTCCGCTCTGCAGATGTGTGAATTACTCCACTTTGCTCGGTCGACTTAATAATTGGCTGCGCCACGGGGCTTCCAACTATAAATCTGAAGACTTACCGAAAGTATATTTTCCTAAATTCCTTGCTGTATTTAGGCAGCTCATCCGTTACGTCCGGGTCAATGGCGACAAGTTTGAGCTTGCCGGCATCCATTTCCGGCGTCAGAGGCTCCACATCCATACGCCCCGATATTCGGTTCACTTTCCTGAGGAGCAGTTGACCTTCCTTGGAGAGAAGAAAATCCATCAGCAGCTTGGCCGCGTTGGGATTGCGGGCCTTGGCGGCGACGGCCACGGGCGAGAGAGACACGAATATGGGGTCCGCAGTCTTGACCCAGTCGATGGGTGCGCCGGCTTTCTTCATCGCTTCCGTCCGATGCGCATAGACGATGCCGAGATCGAATTCACCCGCCGCCATGAGTTGCGCGACCATCGTATGCCCTCTGTTCCACTTGATCCCTTGCTTGGCCAGGGCCCGGTGGAATTTTAACGCCTTTTCACGGCCCCAATACGCGATCGTCCCCGAATACCACTCGTACTCCTCCTGATCCATGCCGATGTTGCTTTTCCACTTCGGGTCGAGAATATCCTCCCAATTCTTGGGGACGTCTTTTGGGCTCACCCGTTTTGGGTTATAGCCCAGCACGAAGTAAAGATTGTTGAGAGTCGCCCAATAACCCGTGTTGTCCTTGAATTGGGCCGGATAGGCCGAAGCTTCGGGCGAGTGATGCGGCTGCAACAGCCCGCGTTTTTTCAGAGCATTGATCGTAGTGACATTGACGACGTCGAACGCGCTGGCGCCGATTCTGTCCTCGGTCAGAATACGATTGAGCAGCTGTTCGCTGCCGGCCCGGACAAGCTCCGCTTTGATGAAAGGATACTTTTGCTCGAAACCCTTCAAAACGGCGTTGCCGTCATTGACGGTCAGCGTAGCGTACAAAACCACTTTCCCTTCCTTTTTGGCCCCTTCGATGAGACTGGCTTGTCCCGCGCTTTGGCATAGAGCCTCGCTCCCAAACACAAAATTGAGCGTGAACAGCGCCAACAGACATTGAAGAAAGGACCAGCTGGTTTTATTCATGTGTTCGCCTCGTACAGTTTGTCAATGAAACCGCTATCATCGATCCGTCTCAAGAAATGGAAGTCCCATAACGACATCGGGTCTACTTTTTCCGCCGCCTTGTTCTGCTTCTTCGCGAGCTCATAAACGTTGCCGATCGCCTGGATGCTGGCGTAGAGCTTCGGCGTCAGGATGCTCGAGAGATCGTCATAAAGATGCGCAGCCGCTTCTTCGTCGAGAACCACGTCGCCGCGGTGCTTATACTTGGTCTGAATGATTTTAATCGCCTCGGCCCGGTGCGTCTTGAAATAAACTGTGCCTTCGATGAGGCCCCGAAGAAATTTGTCGACGATATCCGGATGTCTTTCCACGAAGGGAAGGCTGCTCGATACGGTGGTGAACCAGACCATCGGGAGAGGTTCGAGATCGATCAGCTTGAGTCCCGCGCGCGCGGCGAGGATATCCGCCGGGGCGTCGACGAATGCAGCGTCGGCTTTCCTCTCGCGCACCGCTTCCCAGTGCGGCTTTTCCCGTTTAAACCGCTGCAATTCAACCTCGCCCTCCAGGCCGTTTTGGCGAATGAAGAGCCAATCATTGAGCCCCGGATGTTCGCCGTGCGTCGCGAGCACTTTTCCCCCGAGGTCGGAGACCTTTTTGATCGTGGAATCCGCCCTCACGGCCATCCGGTGGTTGAGGATGCTTACGGTTTGGGCCAAATAAACCCACGAGTCGCCTTCGGCACGCCTGGCATACGGGGTCGTGTGATTGCCGCCGACAAATTCCACACTGCCGTCGGTGACATTTTTATGCGCGTCCTGCGAGCTGATGTGGTAGTCGTATTCGACCTGTAGCCCATGTTTTTCCCACGAACCTGATTCCCCCACGACGCGAAGAAACGGCAGGTGGCTTTCCGATCGGTAGGGGAAATGAACTTTATCCATGCGTGATTTCTCCTCGCGTTGATTAAGGAAAGTCTCCGCTACAGTACAATACTGTTAAATTTCAGCGGCCCGAATTCATGCACCCGTCGACTGGCTTACGTTCCTTTTTCGCATGGCAGACTGGTTCCTGGACATCGTGAGGTTGCAATTCTGAGTTGAGGCCGATCCCGATTCCAGCGTCAAGATTTCACTCTTTTGTTCGCTAACGTGTTGCTGGTTTCCAAACATCGGTCCTCAACAGCCATCTCGATTTCCTCTTCCCACTCATTAAGCCCATCACCTAGGGAGTACCAAAACCAGGAACTTTCAAGATTAAGCGGCGGAAATTCGAGGTTCTCCCATATTTTCCGGGGCATTGACCGAAAACTCAAAACGCCCCGATGACCCGATGCCACCGTGTGTTTGATCATAGAGCTCGCACCTAGCTGTCCGGCTCATACAACGAAACGAGCGGCAGCGGCAAATATCTTTTTGGAATGTTGCGATATTCCGCGAAGTTATAGGGATGGTTCTTGCAGGAAATAGCGACGTTTGCCTGTAACCACAGAACTAATATCCGGTTGGCGAGCGGCCCTGCCTTGTTGTTAAGAATGATCGCAATGGTCTCAATCCCTCTTTATGATTGTCTCGCCTTCCTCACCGCTGCGATGTCACTTTCCCTCAAGCGATAGAATCTTACGGGGTTGTCGAATAGCATTTTCTGCTTAAACTGATCGGACAGATCTTTGCGAGCCATTAGGTGAGGCAGGTCGCCGCCGAACTGGTCGCGTTCGCGCTCGTGCGGGAAGTCGGAGGCCCACATGATGACGTCGTCGCGGAGAAGCTCGACGACATACGGAGCGGTCCGCTCTTCCACCTCCATGGTGACGAAGATGTTGCCGGATTTGAAAAAGCGGCTCGGCGGCGATTTAAGCTGCGGCGCCAAGCGCGCCGCGAACTTTTCGTAGTCCTCTTCCATCCGATCCATCATGAATGGCACCCAGCCCGCGCCGGCTTCAAGATAAGCTATGCGCAGCCGGGGGAACTCCTGAAATACCCCTTGGAACATCATGTTGGTGATCTGAACAAATTGAGCGACCGGGTGCTCCAACATGTGCGCTTCCAGAAAAGTGGCGACGCGGTCCAAACCAAGATTCTGGCTGACGCCGCCGTGAATGGCGAGCGGCACATCCAGTCTCTGAGCTTCATCATAGATTTCGTGAAATACAAGCGAGCCGTAGAGTGGCGTCCTATTGTTTGTTACCGCCGGCAAAAGGCCGCCGACGAAGCCCAGTTCTGTCACTGCGCGTCTAAGCTCCACCGCCGCCGTTTTGGGATCTTGCGGCGCCAGTAGTGCGACGCCCTTGAGACGCGGCGACTGGCTGGCGAAGCGATGGTGGAGCCAATCGTTGTAGCCTTGGGCCAGGGCGGTGGCCCACGCGGGTAACTGGATCATTCCCAACGCCAGTGCTGAAGTAGGGTAAAGCACGGTACAGTCGATGCCGTTCTCGTTCTGAAAGCGAATCCAGGCTTCGGCGTCGGGATCTTCGCGTTTTCCCTTTCGCGAGAGGCCGCGCTGCCAGCCGTCGGCGTCGAACATGGCCCATGTGGAGTGCCAGTTCATTTCTGAAAAAGGTCCTTTGATATGCTCAAAAATATCCTTGTGCTGTTCCATCACATGACCATCTGCGTCGATAACAAGTCCTGCCATTGTTCCTCCTAAAGTTCCTCTCCAAGATCCTTTAAAATGTCACGTCATTAGGCCCGCCAGAAAAATTTGTTGGTCCTCGGCCCCGTAACGCCCGTTCTTAGGCGGAGGAGTATCTGATCGCGAGCAGTCATGTCAACCGCACATCGGTTGGAGGCAAGTCTTGTCCGGGCACACTCATGGGTGGGTATTCGTTTCGGGTAGAGGCAAGAAGGCTTTTAAATTCGCTGGCTGTAAAGACTGCACGAAGAGCTAAGAGTAATCTCTCTTTTCGACAAATCTTATTTCGTGACAGGATTATCTGGAGAATTCCTCTCATTTAGAATTCTTTTCGTTGACGCGTCTGAACAGACATGTTAGAGAGACACGCGTAAATATCCGATATCGCCAACTGATCCGCCAAAGTATTGCTCGAAGGAGGGCAAAATATGATTAGCGCTAACGATCTACGAGGTGCATTAGCGATCATGCCAACACCGGCCAAGGAAGGGGCCGATCGACTGGATGCAGTAAACACAGTGGATTTAGACGAGACCGCCCGTCTCGCTGAAAGTCTAGTCCGCGACGGAGCGACCGGGATCATGGCGCTGGGAACGATGGGAGAGTGCGCCACCGTATCGCACAGCGATTACGAGGCCTACGTGGACTGTCTGCTTAATACCGTCCGTGGGCGCATTCCCACATTCATCGGCACGACGGCGTTGGGCGGCCATGAAATTGCGCGCCGCATCCGGTTTGTCAAAGAGCGTGGCGCCACCGGCACGCTCCTGGGAATCCCGATGTGGCAACCGGCCACGCGCGATATGGCGGTGCAATTCTACGCTTCTGTTTCTGAAACTTTTCGCGATTTTCCGATCATGATCTATGCCAACTCGCGCGCCTTTCGCTACGCGTTCGACCTCGACTTCTGGAAAGTCGTCCTCGAGAAAGCGCCGACGGTCATGTCGGCGAAATTTTCCACTAAAGGGATTCTGCGAGAAGCGGTGGCCGCGACCAAGGGGCGCATAAACTTCGTTCCGCCCATCGGGCTCGCTTACGAATTCGCTCAACTGTCCCCGGAGACGGCGACGACGTGTTGGATTCCCTCGGTCGGACCGCAGACCGGCCTCGCGCTCATGAAAGCGCTGGCGTCGCGAGACGCGAAGCAAGCCAAAGCAGTGGCCGACGATATCGCGTGGGCTCTTGAGCCCCATCACATCATCACCGGCTCGCAGGAGATTTTCGCGTCCTACAACATTCAGATGGAAAAGATCCTCATGGCCGCGTCCGGTTACTGTAAGACCGGTCCGATTCGCCCGCCGTACAACGTCATGCCGCCGGACTTCGCCGAGGCGTCGCGGGAAAGCGGCCGCCGCTTCGGAAAGCTGCGCGAGAAGTACTCGCGGACGCTCGGTTAGGCGCCGGGCGGCGCCCGGCGGGCCAAAGGTTTCGAGGGGAAGCTTTCTCAAGGACGGAACAGCGAAAGCGCCAGGGCTGCTATTGCAAGCGGCTTTCAGCTAGGGCGTATTTCGGATGTCAAATCTATCGCACCCGGCCCTAGGCCGAGTTTTTGAGGACCGTAGTGTGCTTTCTTGCGCAGGAGAGCCAGGAACTCGCACGCGTTCGGCGAGAGCGGCCGGTTGTAGTAGACGATATAGCTCCGCCCCGTCAGTCTCAGCCCCGGGAACTTGAGCGATTTAAAGACCTTTTTTTTGATCTCCGGCATCACCGTGTCCTGAAACATGAGACCCACGCCCAATCGTTTCTTCACGATCGCCTTTACAGCTTCCGGCGTCCCGCAGCGTATCGCTATCTTGAGTCTTGATCTTTGATGCGGCAGCGCACGAAGGATTTTCTCTATCGTGCTCGCCCGTCCCTTTCCCCCGATAGCGACCAGCGGCGCGCCGTTGAGGTCCGAGAAGGTCAAGTTTTTCCTTCTTGCCATGGGATGGTTGGGAGCTACGAATACTACGAGCTTTTCTTCCCGGAACGGCTCGCTGACGAGATTGGGATTCACCGGGCTTTCGTTGAGGAGCGCGAGCTCCACCTCAGAATTGAGTAACATCGCCTTCACGTTATTCGAAGAGCCGGTGCGCAAGACAATCGGGGTCTCCCGGTGCTTCCGTTTAAAAACCGCCAGCGCGGATGGAATCAGGAGCGCGGATGCGGCGGAGCTGCCCGCGATCTTGAGGGGTTCGGATTGCGGCGAATTGGCCACGGGATTCAGCTCAAGCTCCAGCTTTTCCAGGTGGAAGAGGATCGCCTTGACACGCCGCAGAAGGATGCGGCCTTCGTCGGTAAGCTGCATCGTGCCGGCGTATCTCTCGAACAGCTTGACCCGGTAATTCGCTTCTAAATTTTTGAGGTGTTTGGAAACCGAGGGCTGACTGACGCGAAGCAGTTGGGCCGCCTTGGTGATGCTACCGTTCCTGGCGACCGTTTCGAACGCCATGAGCTGCGTGAAATTCACAAATGCCTCGTGAATCAAATATCAGTTTCATGAAGGCAGTGCAAATCTCGCTTTCTCCGTCGGAAATCGTTCCTATAACTTCGGGGAATGTAGGAACATTCCAAAAAGATATTGGACCGTGCCGGCCGCGCGTTGTATGAGAGCCACAGTTACCTAGAACTTCTATGATAGCCCGATAAGAGAATGGATTCGTTCGTCGGCAACTCATGATTTGGTGGAGCAAAAGCCATGATTACGCAAAGTAAAAAGACAAGGTTGTCCGACGCAGAGAAATCCGTCCGCGCGCGTGAGGTAGATTTTGTCCACACGGGGCCGGGCACATTGGCCGGGCGGTATCTCCGAATGTTTTGGCAGCCGGTCTACCGCTCGGAGGATTTGGCCAAGGGCCGTACTGTCCCGATTCGGATTATGAGCGAGAAATTCACTCTTTACCGGGGCCAGAGTGGAACACCCTATCTGCTAGATTTCCGCTGTCCCCATCGTGGGACGCAACTATCGGCCGGCCGGGTGGAGTCGGACTCCATTCGCTGCCACTACCACGGTTGGAAATTCGACGGATCGGGACAATGCGTCGAGCAACCGGGCGAAAGCGAAGCTTTTGCCGGCAAGGTAAAAATTCGGAATTATCCGGCGCGTGAGTATCTGGGTTTCATCTTTGCCTACTTTGGCGAAGGCGAACCGCCTCCGTTCCGTCACTATCCCGACTTCGAAAGGCCCGGCGTATTGAAAGTCGGGACCCCGGAGTATTGGCCGTGCAATTACTTCAACCGATGCGAGAACGGTGTCAACGCGATTCACGTGCCTTTTACTCACAGCGAATCCGCCAAGCGGGCGAACCGCCCCGGCATGCTTGGACTTCGCGAAACCTCCGCGGAGGAAACCGAGTACGGTATAAGAGAGAATCACTGCGTGCCCGGCCAACTGCCCCGGTATTGTCATTTTCATATGCCCAACACCAATCAGCCGAGGGCCGAGGGCCGCATCGAAGGTTCGCTTCAGGACGCCGCAAAGCTGTGGGCGGACCGCCTCTTCTGGTATGTGCCGATCGACGACGAACACTGCGTTACGTTCGTTATCGATTACTTGCCGTTGACCGGAAAAGCGGCGGAGGAATATCAAAAGCGCCAGCTAGAGGCGAAGGCACAGATGACCGTTTCTCCCAATGAGCTGGCGGAAGCGATCTTAAGGGGAGAGATGTCGCTCAGCGACATCGATAAGGACACCAGCATCTATTACGTTTTTTGGGTGGAAGATTATTTATCTTTAGTCGGCCAGGGCGCTATCCCCGATCGTTCGAATGAGCACTTGGGACGTTCGGACGCGGGCGTCATACTCCTGCGCAAGGTGTGGGAGCGCGAGCTGCGCGCGCTTACGGAGGGCGGACCGCTGAAGCAGTGGACCTCTCCACCCGGGCTGGCCGATCAGACGGTACAGCGCTAGGAAAAATCTTTGAGACTAGTTCGGCACGGGCCGCGCTACAAGGACTCGCTGCAAGGAACCTCAAGATGGCAATAAAAGTTGGCTTAATCGGTTTAGGGCACATGGGGAAAGAGCTCGCGATCAACGCGGTCGGGGCCGGGTTCGATCTCATGGTTTACGATCTTCGCGAAGAGCCCCTGAGAGAGCTTTCAGCCAAGGGAGCCAAGGTTGCACGCTCGGCCGGGGAGATCGGCGCGCATGGGGAGATCATCCAAGTCGTCGTGCTGGACGATGCGCAAGTGGAAGAGGTGATGGCGGGAGAGAAGGGGATCTTAAGCGGCGCCAAGCCGGGTTCCGTCGTGATGATCCACAGCACGATCCACCCCAAGACGATCAGGAAAGTCGCCGAGCGTGCGAAGGAAAAAGGGGTCGGAGTGATCGATGCGGAGATGAGCGGGGGAGCGGACGGAATCAGAGCGCACACACTGAGCTTTATGGTGGGTGGGGAGAAGGAGTTTTTAGAGAAATGCCGTCCGGTGTTGTCGGCTTCCGGAGATAAAATCTTTCACATGGGTGAATTGGGCAACGGCGCGATCACCAAGCTGGCGCACCAGGTGATCTGCGTCGGCACGTTGGTGGCGGTGGCGGAGGGAATGCGCTTCGGCGAGAAGGCCGGTCTCGATCCCAAAGCCCTCGCGGCGGTTGTGAACGCTAGCGCTGCACAGAGTTACATGTCGGAGAGATGGCTGGAGCGGTTTCACGGCGTGGACAGCAGCATCGTCGAAGTTTTTTATAAATGTCTGATTCCCGCGCTGGATCTGGCGCACGAGCTCGGCATTTCGTTGCCGCTCACGGGCGTCGTGCAGCAGCTCGTGCCGCTGCGCATAGGTCGCGAGGCCACCTCGGCTCCCGAATGGACTGGCCGGAGATCTCGATAATCCAGAAGGAGGAATTTCCCATGGCTATCTGCTTGTCGCTTGGCGCCCCGACAACTTTTTCTACCGATTCTCCCTCGAGCGAGGTTTTGATCGGGACTGTGAACGGGGTTTTTGCGGTCCAAAAAGAAAAGGAGGGCAAGTGGCGCGTCTCGCGAAGATCCCTCGAGGGCTCTCATATCCATGCGCTGGTGCTCGAGCCGTCGAGCGGCCTCCTTTTCGCAGGCGTTCACAAGGGCAGTGTTTACGCCAGCGCCGATCTCGGCAAGACATGGGAAATCCGCGATCGCGGGTTGACCGTAAAGGACATCTATTGTCTTAACTTTGCCTCCGTTGGCGGCAAGGTAAAACTTTATGCCGGAACCGAGCCCGCTCATCTCTTCGAAAGCAATGACTTCGGTAAGATGTGGCGCGAACTGGAGTCGCTTCGGTCCGTTCCGAGCGTCGCCAACTGGACCTTCCCGGCGCCCCCGCACCAGGGCCATGTCAAAAACGTCGGCGTCGATCCCCGTGACCCCAACACGATTTATGCCTGCGTCGAGCAAGGCGGGCTGTTCAGAAGCAGGAACGGCGGCTCGTCATGGGAAGAGATGCACGGTTTCGACGTCGATCTTACTTTCGAGATACCCGAAGGCTCCGGTCCGGACGATCTCCACCGGATTCTAATCCGCAAGTCGGATCCCAATTGGCTCTATATATGCGGCGGCTTCGGGCTCTGCCGCAGCCGCGACGGCGGCAAGCGCTGGGATCATCTGACTACTTCTTATATGAGGATCGGATATCCGGACGCCCTTTTGATGCATCCGCGCCGCGAGGACCTGATGTTCATGGCGGGAGGCGTCAATAATCCGAGATTCTGGCGCCAAACGCACGATGCCGACGCGGCGATTGCGAGAAGCCGGGACGGCGGCCAAAGCTGGGAGCTTTTGCACGGCGGCCTGCCAGAGCATTTACGGGCTCATGTCCCGATCATGGGCATGGAGGTATGGGACGGCTCATGCGCGTTGTTCGCCGGCACGACCTACGGAGAAATATACTACAGTGGTGATGAAGGAGACCATTGGACGAAAATTGTCGATGTCGCTCCGATCTCGAAGGGCGGACATTACATCACCTTGGGAGCGACGGAAAGAGCGAGCGTACAATAGCGGCTTCGGTGCGAAGTCAATTTAAGGAGAACCCAATGGCGAAGACCAGGAGCTTGCGTGAGTTTGTTCAATTCATCGAGCAGCAGGGGAACCTGTATCGTTTTAAGGAGCCGATCAATAAAGACACCGAGCTGCTCCCCGTTTATCGGGTGCAGATGCGCGGGCTCCCCGAATCGGAACGCAGAGCCCTTCTGTTTGAGAACGTTGTCGGAGCTAAGGGTAAAAAATATGAAATGCCCGTCTTGGCGGGCATTTACGGCGCTTCGGAGCAAATGCTTACGCAGGGTATGGGGTGCAGCAACTACGTAGAGCTTTTGGAAAAGCTGCACCACGGGCTCACGCATCCCATCGATCCGATAGTTGTCGAAAAAGGGCCGGTTCAGGAAGAGGTCCACGTAGGGGACGAGATCAAGAAGCTAGGCTTGGATGAGCTTCCTGTCCCGGTCGAGGAGCCCGGATTCAGCGGGATGCTCCGCACCGGTCTGCCAGTGATCACTAAGGATACAGAGACCGGTGTGCGCAATATGGGCACCTATAACGAGTTTTTTCGTGCTCCAGACCGTATGGCCAACGGCTGCGCGAATAACCATCACCTCATGACCCATCACTGGAAATCGGCTCGCCTGCTGAAGAAAGGGTTGCCGACCGCGGTGATCATCGGGCCGAGCCATCAGGTCCTGATCGCATCGTCGACCAACGTTCCTTACGGTCAGGATGAGCTGGCGGTGGCGGGCGGCATGGCAGGCGGCCCCATCGAGTTGGTCCGTTGTCGCACGATCCCGCTGGAGGTTCCCGCCGACGCCGAGATCGTGATCGAGGCGATCACGTCGGTCGAGTATATGGAGCCCTGTCCCGGTTATGCGGACTATCCGGGTCACATCAATTCCGATTTTCTCCTCCGGCCCGTGATGCACGTGACCGCTATCACGCACCGAAAAAACGCCATGTTCACGCCTATTATGCACGGTTACCCGCCGCAGGATGCCAATATCATTTTGAGCTATGTCCACAGCGCGGAAGTGTTTCATTATCTCCGGCACGAGTGCAATCTGCCGGTCGAGGAAGTTTACTGTCCGCAGGTAAGCGGAGGTCGCGAGTTTTTGCTGGTCCGCGTGGCCGAGGGAACGCCGCAGGAGACGGTGCAGACCGTTCTCGAGGAGGCGCCGAAGAAAAAATTCGGCAAGTACGTGATCGTGGTCGATTCCGACATCGATCTGCGCGAGCCGGAAATGCTCTTGTGGGCTCTAAGTTTTCGAACCCAGCCGAAAAACGATTTTACGATACTGCCCGAAGGATACGGAGGGCTGGATCCCTCGGCGGCACCGCCGTCCGGACACGGCCACGGGAAAATGTCTCTCACGTTGGGGCGGGATTGCAGTCGTGTCGTCATAAACGCAACCCGCAAATGGCCCTACCCTGCGGTCGCCCTGCCCAAAAAGCAATACATGGAACGGGCGCTGGAGATATGGCGCTCGCACTCCGATTTGCCGGTCCCGACGCTCCGCCAGCCGTGGCATGGATACACGCTCGGGTATTGGAGCGAGGACTTGCAGAAATATGCCGACCTGATCGTCCAAGGGGAATACATCAAAGTCGGAGAGGAATTAGCGAAGCTTCAGGGCCACGTGAAGGATATCGAGGTGGGAGACCCTCGAACCATCGTGCACGCCTGACGTGGATGGAGCGGCGCCATCGTTGCGTGCAAAGTTGTTCCGGAGGTTATGATGCAATATTTTCGTGGATCTAAAAACAAAATTTCTCTGCTCGTGGCTATAATGACATATGCGGTGTTGTTCTCTTGTTCCGCGGTGATGGCGGAAGACAACATCGTTATCGGCATGCCTAGTTTTAATTTTTCTTCCCTTCCGATCGAAGTTGCCGAGGTCAAAGGCTTTTACAAAAGGCACGGTTTGAAAGTTCAGCGCGTCCTGATGCGATCCGACGTCGGCACCGCGGCGCTGATTTCCGGAGACGTCCAATACGTCAGCGGTTTTAACAACCTCATCCGAGCGACTGTCAACGGGTTCGACACGCGGGTGACATTTTCGACCGCCAGCAAGCAGCAGTTCTCTCTCGTGGTCCAGCCCGAGATTCGAAAGGTCGGAGATCTAAAGGGCAAAATTGTCGGGACCAACGGGTTCGGCGCATTTCAGTACGCCGTCACGGTGCGAGTTCTCAAAGCGGAAGGGGTTACGGACAAGGACGTGCAGTGGATCGTGGCGAATGACGCCGTATTCAGACAGCAAATGAAGGCGAAGAAAATGCACGCCGCGCTGATAAGCCCGCCCTTGAGCGTCATGATGCAAAAGGAGGGATTCGGGCTCCTCGTGCACGCGGCGGATTACGTCGACGCCCCTCTCGGGGGCTTGGGGACTACGGCAAAGAGTCTCAAAGAAAACCCCGACCAGTCGAGACGCATGATGCGGGCGATGTACGAGGCCCTGCAGTTCGTCAGGACCGACAGGGAAGAAACCATGGAGATCGCGTCCCGGTGGTTGAAGATGGATCCGGCCATAGCCGCCAGCACCTATGACTTGGTCTTGAGAACTTTTAGCCCTGACGGCACGGTCAGCGACCAGGGCCTCATGAACTCGATCGAGATAGCAAAGGAAGGGAGCCGCATCACCAAGGCGTTTTCTCCGAGTGATGTCGCCGATTTTTCAATCATCAGAGCGGTCATCAAGGAATACGAGAAAAAGGGCCGGTGAGAGCCGGATTGTTGTAGTTTTTGCAGCCGAGGTAAATAACGTATGGCGGAAAATCAGCAGATCAACGATTTGATGGTCAACCTCAGGGACACCTCCTACGGCCACTGGCAAGTCGAGGAAGGAATCCCCATCGTTGAGGGATACGGCGTCGAAGATATTCGTCGACTGGAACTGGGGCCCTGGGCACGGACCGAAGGTAGAGGCGCGTTCGTCAATCTATACGGGCTCGAAGCATTTTCGGGCGCATATGTCGGCGAGATACCTCCGGGAAAGGCCCTGGCGCCGGAACGGCATCTCTACGAAGAGGTCATCTGTATTTTGCAAGGTCACGGCGGCACCGAGATATGGCAGGCCGGCGGTCCGAAACGGATGTTCGAATGGGGGCCGTGGAGCGTCTTTGCGCCTCCGCTGAACAGTTGGCATCGATTGATCAACGGCGGCAGGGAGCCGGTTCGGTATTGGGCGGTGACGAATGCGCCGGTGATGATGGACCTGGTGCACAACTCCAATTTTGTCTTCAACTGCCCCTATACGTTTTCGGACCGCTACAAAGGCGAGGAGGATTTCTTTACCGTCGGAACGAACCGTTACCAAAAAGGCATGCACAAGATGTGGGACACGAACTTTATCGCGGATGTGAAAACGGTTGGTTTATCCGATAGCTCGGTCAAGGGTTCCGGAATGAAAGTCTCGCTGTGCGAGATGTCGGGCAACGCGCTGGTCTGCCATTTGGCGCAGTGGCCGGCCGACGGTTATCAAAAAGCCCACTATCACGGCCCGGGATCGGTGCTGCTGATTTTACAGTCACAAGGCTACATGTTGATGTGGCCCAAGGAAATCGGAACGCATCCTTACCAGAGCGGACATGCCGACCAGTTGATAGAGGTTAAATGGAAGGAAGGCAGCGTCTACTGCCCGCCGGCGAACTGGTTTCATCAGCACTTCAATCTCGGCAAGGAACCCGGACGCCAATTCGTCGTGCGTCACGCCAGCAAACGGCATCGCATCGGCGCTATCGAGGCATTTAGGCGCAAGCATGACGGATCGATCATCGACGTGAAAGCCGGAGGGACGATGATCGAGTATGAAGACGAAGATCCGGAGATACGTCTGAGATACCACGAAGCTCTAAAACAAAACGGTCTCTCTTGAGATGGCAATAAAGGTTGGCTTAATCGGTCTAGGGCACATGGGGAAAGAGCTCGCGATCAACGCGGTCGGGGCCGGGTTCGATCTCATGGTTTACGATCTTCGCGAAGAGCCCCTGAGAGAGCTTTCAGCCAAGGGAGCCAAGGTTGCACGCTCGGCCGGGGAGATCGGCGCGCATGGGGAGATCATCCAAGTCGTCGTGCTGGACGATGCGCAAGTGGAAGAGGTGATGGCGGGAGAGAAGGGGATCTTAAGCGGCGCCAAGCCGGGTTCCGTCGTGATGATCCACAGCACGATCCACCCCAAGACGATCAGGAAAGTCGCCGAGCGGGCGAAGGAAAAAGGGGTTGGAGTGATCGATGCGGAGATGAGCGGGGGAGCGGACGGGATACGGGCGCAGACGCTGAGCTTCATGGTGGGCGGGGAGAAGGAGCTTTTAGAGAAATGCCGTCCGGTGTTGTCGCTTTCGGGGAACAAAATCTTTCACATGGGGGAATTGGGCAACGGCGCGATCACCAAGCTGGCGCACCAGGTAATCTGCGTGGGGACATTGGTGGCAGTGGCAGAGGGAATGCGCTTCGGCGAGAAGGCCGGTCTCGATCTAAAAGCCCTCGCGGCGGTTGTGAACGCGAGCG
The DNA here is from genome assembly GCA_964404195.1 of uncultured Syntrophobacteraceae bacterium. GTDB lineage: Bacteria > Desulfobacterota > Binatia > UBA9968 > UBA9968 > JAJPJQ01. Next base: position 2,506 of record CAYOJC010000019.1, on the reverse strand, counting down.
ATGCCCGGAGCTTCATGTCGGAGAGATGGCTGGAGCGGTTTCACGGCGTGGACAGCAGCATCGTCGACGTCTTTTATAAATGTCTGATTCCCGCGCTCGACCTGGCGCATGAGCTGGGTATTTCGTTGCCGCTCACGGCCGTCGTGCAGCAGCTCGTGCCGCTCCGCGTCGGGCGCGAGGCGATGTCCAAACAATAACACTACCGAATAGATCGGCCGCACCCACGTTCCAGTTCTCCGTACGCTCGTCTAATATTCATTCATTCTCTACTCGGCCGCTTACATTTCCTCCGCGTGCGCCGTTAATCTTGCCTGATTGCTTCGACGATGATAGGGCTCCGACAACGGAGGTCTTGATGGCGCTTTACGATCTGGTCATTCACGGCGGCAGGATAATCGACGGAACGGGAAATCCCTGGTTCATCGGCGACGTGGCGATCAAGAACGGAAAGATCGCCGCCGTCGGAAAGATCGCGCCGAAAGCCGGGAGGCGCGCGATTTCCGCCAAGCATCGCGTGGTCACACCGGGCTTCATCGACATGCACACGCATAGCGATCAGCCGCTCATCGCCGACGGCAACGCCGAAAGTAAAGTTCGCCAGGGAGTTACGCTCGATATCATCGGCGAAAGCCAGACCGTCGCGCCGCTTCAGGGCGCGGTGCTGGAGGAATACCGCGCCGAGCACCGGCGGCGGAACGGAATCGAAACCGACTGGACGAGCTTTACCGGCTACTTCAAAAAATTGATGAAGCAGGGCGTTGCGATCAACGTAGCCTCCGGAGTTTCGCCGCAGCAGATCAAGAAGATCGTCGTCGGGTTCGAGGAACGCGCCGCCACGTCCGTAGAGCAGGAACGGATGAACCGGATGGTGGCGCGGGCGATGGAAGAGGGCGCGCTGGGATTGACGGCGGCGTGGCACGCAAAGGGGCCGGAGCACCCGGACGAGGTGACCGAGATGGCGAAGGTCGTCAAGCGCTACGGCGGCTACTACGGAGTGCACCTCGGCAGCGAAGGCTTCGATATTATGGAAGAGCTCGAGAAAGCGATTCGCGTCGCGCGCGAAGCCGAAATCCCGCTGCACGTCTATCATCTTAAAATTCGCGCCAAGAGCAACTGGGGCAGAGTGCGCGAAGTCGTCGCGCAGATCGAGGAGGCGCGGCGCGAAGGGCTCGACGTCACCGCGAACCAGTATCCCTACACTGCGATGCAGCACCCGTGGCGCCGGCTGTTCCCGCGCTGGGTGCAGAACGCGCCGACGGCCGAGGTGATCCCGCAATTCAACAATTCCGCGTTCCGCGCGCGCGTGAGAAGCGACCCGGAGTTCGATCAATACGTCAACGAGCACGGCGGCTGGGAAGGGATCGTCGCCGCCCGCTTCGACACTCCGCAACTCAAACGGTTCGAGGGAAAGAGCATCGCGGAGATCGCGGCGATCCGCGGCGAAGATCCGGCGAGCGCGTGCTTCAATCTCATCTATGAGGAAGGAAATTTCGTTTACGGCGTCCACCACACGATGGCGGAAGAGGATGTGAAAACCGTCATGAGCGTTCCGTGGGTGTCGATCGGCTCCGACGGCAGCGCGCTCAATCTCGATTATCCCGGCAAGCCGCACCCGCGCAGCTTTGGCACCAATCCGCGGGTGCTGGGAAAATACACGCGTGAAGAAAAAACCCTGACCCTGGAGGACGCGGTCCGTAAGATGACTTCCTTGCCGGCGCAAGTGCTCGGGCTCAAGGACCGCGGCGTGATTCGCGAGGGCTGCTGGGCCGACCTCGTCGTGTTCGATCCCGATTCCGTCGCCGACAGCGCGACTTATGAGAACCCCAAACGATATCCCAAAGGCATCGATTACGTTCTGGTCAACGGCACGGTCGTGGTCGATCAAGGGCGGCACACAGGAGCGCGTCCGGGAAAAGTCATCTACGGGCCGGGAAGAAGATGAATAGGCTTCCCTCTCGCATTGACAGTCCCCGGTGGGATTGGGTAGCGTCGAGCCGGATCTAAGGAACCCGTCCCATGCAGAAGTTGAGACCCGTAAAGAGCGGGAGAGTTAAGGTCGCTGACGGTTGCCTCTACTACGAGCTGTATGGTCAAGGCGATCCTCTAGTGCTGGTCGCCGGAACGGGTATAAGCCTGGCCCCTTGGCGCGTGTTTCAAGTGCCGGAGTTTTCAAAGCACTATCAAGTGCTCATCTATGATCATCGCGGCTTGGGCAGAAGCGACAAGCCGGACGTACCTTATTCTACTCGTCTCTTCGCCAAAGACCGCGCCGGGATCATTGACGCGCTGGGCATCGACAAAGCGCATGTCATGGGCCATTCCATGGGCGGCCGCGTTGCCCAACGGGTTGCTCTAGACTATCCGGATAAGGTTCGAAGCCTGGTGCTCTCCAGTTGCGGCTCGGGAAAATACAGCGACAAGCTCGAAGAGTATCCTCTGGACTGCGCCCCATTGACTGGAGAGAAAATCTGAGAATTAGAGGTGGGTGAGATCGGCTCAACCAGCG
>CAYOJC010000018.1:26445-57127 GCA_964404195.1 uncultured Syntrophobacteraceae bacterium | reverse complement strand
AAGGAATGCCGGGATCGACATGAACGAAATCAGGGAGCGGGCACCGAAGAAATATCAAAGGCTCGGATCAGTGTCTCCTTCTAAAGTGTCCGTTAAAACCGAGGCTAGCTCAGTTTGACTCCAGGCGGCTCCCCGCGTCTCATGCTCTCGCCTGTTTTTTATGGCCGATAAATAAACGTCGGCGGGGCGCTTTCTTTCTTTTCTTCCTGGCGCTCCTTCTCCACTTGGGATGCGTCTTGGCGCGGGAGCGGACCGGCGCAGCAGAGGGATTGGACGACGAGGAGAAGGAAAATGATTTTAGTTAGATTCATATCGCGCCTCATTTCGGCGTTTTGAAAATTCTTAAAAGGTGAGAGGGTCGAAGAAAGCCGGACAGCGGATATTTTGTTGAACATCAAAATTCAAGATTCGATCCCAACGACTAAGAGCGGACTTGACCCCTTTTCCCCTTTTCCCTTTTCCGCGGAATTTTGAGGGGCGAGGGCAGTAGACTTATTTTGCAGAGACGACGTCGGCATCTTGGGTATAGGCCGTGATAAGGGATGTGTTGTTCTCCTCGGGAGTCAGGGTGACAATATCGAGGGGGATCATGAATTTCTTAAGGGTTCTGACTTCCGCGTCTTTCGTCATTGCCGCCCGTTGCAAAATATCCTTATTGCGGAAATCCTCTGAAATGATGACGACGTCAATATCACTTTCTTTGGTTGCTTTGCCTTGGGCTTGTGAGCCGAACAAAATGATCCTTGAGGGGGTCACCCCGCCCTCTTTTAGGCATCGCTCCAAAAACTCAATCGCCGCTTTCACCTTGTGCTTAGCCATTGCAGCACCTGTTTGCTTTGATCCAGCACTTCCTTGGTCTTCTTCTTGTCGTAATCTTTTAGAATTCTCTGGAGGTCATCCGGGTAGCGCGTCGGAACGCTTACCCTGTTGAGCGTGGAAATAAAATCAAACAGGTCCTCCGGTAACGTAAGTTTCATCTTTTCGAGCAAGTAAAGCAAGTTGTGTATTTTAGGCGGTTCCTTGCCGAGTTTTTCTGCGTAGAGTCCCTTCAAGGCTTTCTCTAGAGATAAATGGCACATAAAGACCGTATACATGTACCGTCCGCCCCTAAACATGTAGTCGGCGGTATCCATGTCATAATCGGCCTGTCTCAGCCATTCCTCAGGCTGTTGCGCCATTAGTACCTCAGGTGAAACTCCTTAAGAACTCCCTCAATCGGTGGAATTCGAGGTTTTATGTCCCTCTGGAGACCAAAAAAATTTTACCACCTTCAGAACCGACTTGCGACTGAAAAACTCCATGTCGGCTCACGTCTCTCGCTCAACCGCTGAGTCATCAGCAACTTCCCGACTAGCCGTTCTTTCTCCTAGACTCTCTTCGATAATGGCGATTTCTTCGCGCGTGAGGCCGTAAAGTGAATAGACAAGCTCGTCGATCTCGGCTTCCAGGGCGCGAACATCGACGCCCTCAGCGCCACCGTGGTGAGATTATCCTGCTTCCGCCGGCGCTGCAACAAATCGATTCTCACATTTCCGGAATTCCGGAAACGTAGAAGTGAGGTCGTTTTGAGGTTTTTGGAATTCTCAAAAGGTGAGACTGTCAGGAGATAAATGCCTTGCCCCACACGCCCGGAATTTCAACGGCGCGTTCAGCGCAATAAGTCCATAGTCAGGCCTGACCCCGTATGCAAAATAGGCCATGGCAGCAGCCGGCGGGACACCCATATTCATTAGAGTAGATGTCGTCTCAATACTTCCCTGCCGACTTGCTGGACTGGTCATGCCGAGACCAATAGCGTAAAGAAGGCTACGCGTGCCTCCGCTTTCTTTAAGAAGTCTCTCTTGAAGAAGCCGACGGTAACGGCAGCTCATGAAGCCGCAGACAATTAGCCCGGGGATTGTAACCCAGTACATCATCACGAAAATGTGCTGGAGGTAGAGATAGCACCATACAAACCAATCACGGAGAAAATCACCCATTCCTTCTTCTCCTTTTACAACCTGGGCATCCTGCATCGCCTATAACTCTTACAATTGCAACTTTCTTAATCGCAATGCATTGCTTACAACAGAAAGAGAGCTAAAGGTCATGGCAGCACTTGCGATGATCGGACTGAGCAACAGACCGAAAGCCGGATACAAGGCTCCCGCCGCTACAGGGACTCCGAGGGTGTTATAGACAAAAGCAAAAAAAAGATTCTGACGGATATTGCGCATGGTTCGTCGGCTCAGAATCCGAGCCTTTACGATCCCCCTCAGATCGCCTTTGACGAGCGTGATCCCGGCGCTTTCCATCGCGACGTCGGTCCCGGTGCCCATCGCTATTCCTACATGAGCTTGCGCCAGCGCCGGCGCATCATTGATCCCATCCCCGGCCATAGCCACGACATGGCCGGCAGCCTGAAGACGCTTGATCACTTCGCCTTTTTGTTCAGGGAGCACCTCTGCTTCTACTTCGTCGATCCCAAGCTTTTGCGCGACGGCCTTGGCGGTGGTGCGACTGTCTCCGGTCAGCATGATGATGCGGATCCCTTCTTTATGGAGCATCCGGATGGCTTCCGGCGTGGTGGCCTTGATCGGATCTGCCACCCCGAGCAAACCGAGAGCCTTTCCATCTTGGGCAACAAACATCACCGTTTGGCCCTCTTCTCTTAGCTGCTCGGCGTGCTCTAGCAATCCCGAAGGATTTACACCCGACTCGTCAAGCAACTTTTGGTTTCCCAGGATCACCTTTCGCTTTAGCACCGTGCCTATCACACCCCTACCCGTCAGCGACTGGAAGTCTTCGGCTTCTGGAATATCGATTTGCTTTTCGAGCGCTGCCGCTAAAATGGCGGCCGCCAGGGGATGCTCGCTTCCACGTTCGAGGCTTGCAGCGAGTCGAAGTATTTCCAGTTCGTTCACGCCCTGAACGGGGAGAAGAGAGGCAAGACGCGGCTTTCCTTCCGTAAGCGTCGCGGTCTTGTCGACGACCAGGGAGTCCACTTTCTCAAGGATTTCGAGCGCCTCCGCATTCTTGATCAGTACGCCCGCTGTGGCGCCACGGCCGGTCCCGACCATGATCGACATCGGCGTCGCCAAACCCAATGCGCAAGGACAAGCGATGATGAGAACCGCCACGGCGTTCACGAGCGCATAAGCCATGCGTGGCTCCGGTCCTACAAACGCCCAAACGATAAAGGTCGTGAGCGAGACGATCACCACTGCCGGCACAAAATAGGCAGCCACCGAGTCGGCCAGCCGTTGGATCGGCGCCCGGGTCCGCTGAGCTTCGCTGACCATTCGCACAATCTGGGCAAGGAGAGTATCGCCTCCTACTCGCTCGGCGCGCATCACCACGCTCCCGCTTCCGTTCACCGTCCCTCCGGTGACTCGGCTGTCTGGGGTCTTTTCCACCGGAATCGGTTCTCCTGTAACCATCGACTCGTCTATGGAGGTCACGCCCTCAAGGACGACGCCATCAACAGGCACCTTCTCTCCCGGCCGGACGCGAAGCCGATCTCCGACCTTTACCCGGTCCCAAGGAATATCGTGCTCGCTCCCGTCATCGCGCAGCAGACGCGCGGTCTTCGGTGCGAGGCTCAGCAAAGCTTTGATGGCGCTGCTGGTTCTGCTCCGCGCGCGCACCTCGAGGACCTGTCCGAGAAGAACCAGAGCCGTAATGACTGCGGCGGCTTCAAAATAGACAGGCGCCTGGCCGTGAGGGCCGCGGAACGATGCAGGGAAAATGTTGGGAAAGAGAGTCGCCGCTACGCTATAAGCGTATGCGGTACCAACACCGATGGCGATCAGTGTAAACATGTTCAAGCTGCGGTTTTTGATGGAGACCCAACCACGCACGAAAAAGGGCCATCCTCCCCACAGCACAACAGGGGTGCTAAGAACGAACTGAATCCAGACGAGAAAGACCCGTGACAGCATGTTCTGAAGCGGCTTTCCAGGGATCATTTCCGACATGGAAAGAACGAAGACCGGGAAAGCAAATGCCAGGCTTATCCAAAATCGTCGCGTCATGTCCACCAGCTCGGGGTTGACCTCTTCTTCTGCACTGACCGTTCGAGGCTCCAGGGCCATGCCGCAAATCGGGCACGAACCCGGCTCCGGTTTGACGACTTCCGGATGCATCGGGCAGATATACTCCGTCTTACTGGCCGATAACGCGCTGAGTGGAGGCTCCAGTGCCATTCCACATTTCGGGCAAGCACCGGGCTCCGGCTGGCTCACCTCTGGGTCCATGGGGCAGGTGTAAAGATTTTCGTTTGTCGTTGTCTTAGATCGGGTTTGTGCGGCGCGACCAATCTTAGCTTGATCGCCTGAATGTTCTAAGTACTTTGCCGGATAGGAACGAAACTGTTCTGTACAGCGTTGGCCGCAGAAATAGTAAGTTTGCCCATCATGGTTATAGCTGTGCGCTGCCCTTTTCGGATCCACGATCATTCCGCAAACGAGGTCCTTCATCGTTGATCCGCGACGCCGCTGGATCGCCTCTTGATCTCGTTCTTGTGGGAGAGTGTCATTTCGGTTCATTGTGCATTTTCCTCCAACGAATTATCTTTCTAGTGCTAAAGGATTTTTTCGATGTTTAAAGAAAACTTGCCCTTTTCCTCGACGACTTTGGCTTCTACCACCACCTGCTTCTGGCCTTTATCGTTGAATTTTGACAGCAGGGAACTTTCCACCAAGGAGAAAACCTGACTGGAGCCCAACGGTTGAAACAAGAATTTGCCGTCCCGTTCGATGAATTTCCCTGTCGCAGTGATAGATATTTCTCGTGGCGTAAAGCCTGCATCGGTTACAGCCTTTCTTAAGACCTCGGGTTGAAGTTCTTTGCTGGGCTTTAAGTCGAAGATGGCCTCACCCTTTTCAAGACTGACATTGACGTTCTCCACGCCTTCCAGGCGTGTCAGGGCCTTATTGACCCCGTAAGCTCATATTGGTCACACCATGCCGTCGACTTTCATTTTTACTTTTATTTCTTCTGCCGCGAATGACGGGGCAACGGAGAAAAACATGAGAAAGGCAAGAAAGATAAGAGGCATCTTTTTATTCAGCGCCATGTCTATTTTTCCTTTCTGGGAGCGTCATTGTAACAGCGATGTGGTGTAAAAAGTTCCTTTCCAAAATCTAAAAGAGAATTCGAAACCCGAAGAGAGCCCTGTAATCTTGATGCAGCTGGTTGCCATTAACCCGGTCTAACACGGGAACCTGAAAAGAAGTTTCCACTAAGGCGTTATTAAGAAAAAGGATCATAAAGTACCTTTCCTTTCTCCGCGGCAAAATTGACCGACACTTCTTTAACGCCTTCCAGCTTGGGGAGTCCCGTCTCGATCTTTTCCGCGCAGCTTGCGCAGCTCATCCCTCGGATGGGAAGATCAATCTGCTTAAGACCTTCCTCTTTCAACGGCGTCTTCGGAACAGCCGAAAAACGTTTCGAGGGCTCTGCGGCAGGCTGACCGTTGAGAAACATCTCCGGATTCTCCGCAAACCGATCGCGGCACATCCCAGCTCAAAAGTAAAAGGTTTAACTTTTGTAATGATAGGTTGCCGCTGCCTCCTTTTCTTCCACTTCCATGTGGCATACTGGGTCTTTCTTCAAGATATTTACCTCCTATCGCTGATCGTTTGAATAGATTGCAACACGGATCTCTCCTCTTATGTTAACCGGCAGGTCAGCGGTATTGTTGACCACTGCCAAAACAAAAATTGCTTCCCAGCCAGACACCTTTCTGCCGTTTACCAAGCTCCCAAATCTTGCGCTCTCTAGCCTCTTTTTCGTAGCGGACCGCGCAGGGCTACACACTCACAGATCCCAACCGCATTTCATGCAGAATGGCCTGGCCGCGCCCACGCAACGCCCGGTCGCGCCGGGCGGGCACTCGTCGCAAGGCACGATGACGCGTGAACCCTTGGCTAGCTCGGCGACGTCGAGTCTGAGGAGCGCCGAGACATGCACTCGGCAGACATTCGGTTCGCGCAGGAGGAGCTTATAGAGCCCGTGCGGCGTCCATACCCAATACGGGCGGCCGAGGAGGTAAGAAGTAAGGGCCGCGCACGTCATCCAGCCGCGCACTTGGCTGCCATGCCCGGGGATGGCTTCGCGCACAAGCAGCACGTCGCCGTGCGCGCCCCAGAAGAGAAATTTTTGGGCCTGCATCCAGGTGATCGTTTCTATCATCAGGCGGTGCCACCACGGCTCAAAGAGGGTCCATGCGTCCGGGCCCGCCGGCCGCATGGCGAAGACATGCTTGTGGCGCTTGTTCACGAACGGATGCCACCACTGCTTCTTGAGCCCGGGCACGAAACAGACGAACCAGCTTCCCGCTTCGAGCGTAACCGGGGATCCATCCTGATCCACCTCAAGCTCGATCACCTCCAGATCGCGTCCTCTTTGGTCAATGTGTTCCTCGAAGAGCTGTTCCGACATGGGCGGATTCCTCCCCTCTTCGCATCGACAGATTCGAACCCGAAAGACATGCGGCTCGGACGCGACCCCGAGATCAAATCAGATCAGCAAAACTATCAACAGGACAACTGCCCGCCTCTTTCACCGTTGCAACAAGAACCAGTACCGCACTCGTCACGGCCATATTACTGTCGTAAATACCCTTGACATCGACGTCTCTTTTTCTAAACGGTGCTCGGCACAGCGATTATAAGTACCTATGCTTCCGGCTGGTTTCCCTTTGTCCGTGCACTTCATTCGCCATCGGAGGCTCGCCGCTCGTTTCAAGAAACATAAGCAAGCAGGCTGGGATTCGGAACAGAACTGTTAATTCAGTTTCGGCCCATACCAGAAAATCCTGGAAGGTCCTGTAAACACCAAAACAACACTTATCCGATATCTCCCGCCTCATTCTTCAGCCCCGGCGGCCGAACCAACAGCTTCCTTATACAATCTATTGTTTTCCTTACTGCTCGAACTCCTGCAGCGATGACAAGACGTCTGTGGCGGAATTCGTTCGTATAAACTGGAACCGAGAAGCGGGGACAAAGGACCAGGTCTGCGTCGCGAAACAGACGCCGCGCGTGCCCCTGCATACAAACCTCCATGGCCCGAACCATGGCCTCAAGGCCGTTTCTCGGCTTCCAAGCTTGCACGTAACGATCCGGGGCGACCACAATCGTCGGATCGGCGTTTGTGCGCGCCCATGCTCGTATCGGCGCTAAATCCCCATACCCGCCATCAGCCAGCAAGAAATCGTCACGTTGAAACGGAGGCAGCAAGCCCGCCAACGCACAACTGGCGTACACCGCCTCGCTCGCATCGCCATGGCTGAGTTCGACGCTTCTCCCCGAAACCAGGTCCGTCGCAATTACGGACAGACCTGTGGTTCCTTCCTCCAAGGATCGCCCAAGGGTAAGCTCGCGCAGAATCGTTCGGAACTTTTTGACCGTCGCAGGAGCCAGGCCCCAACCAAATGCGAGGCCATGAAGTGCCACCTCGGATACGGCAACCCTTTGCATCCGTCCAAGAAAGTTCTCCATCTGACCGTTCGGAACCGCAGGAAGACGCGGTATCTCTGTCTCCAGCAACGCCTTGTACCAGTTAGCGTTTAATGCGTAAGCGGCACCGATGATCGCGCCCATAGATATGCCCACTACAACAGTTGGGCGGAAACCATAATGTTCGAGGGCACGCAGCACGCCCGCATGGGCCAAGCCCCTAGCCCCGCCTCCCGCCAGGACGAGAGTGAAGGAGCCATGTGGCCCAGCCGATCTCCCTTCGTTTACCCGATCCATAACTCCTCGCCAAGTGCGTCTCTGTCCAAAAAAAACTGCCTTAGCTCGATGAACTGTTTCTCGCTTGGCCTTCCCACAGAAGCAAAACAGAAACAGTGGACAACAAGAAGCGGCGCCAACTCGCTGCCATCCACTTACTGCTACTCTGAGATGACCTCTTAGCGAGCATGCTGCATTGGGACTCCGTAATTCCGGTAGAAAGCTAGAGCGGCTACCAGAATACCAATGATCACGTCATTCCATACTGCGGCAGTGACCCCGCTGTAACCTAGAGCGAAAGGCGCGATCAACGCCCAAAGCCCCAGTACTGCGACAGTCCAGCTTATCGCAGCCATTCCTTGAGTCTCCGGCCCCACAGCTCGCCAGAAAGCAAATCCCGCGATCAGGAGACCGACGATCACGTCCTCCCAAAGCGCCGCCGAGACACCGTGATAGACTAGAATGAACGGCGCCACGGCAAGCCACAGCCCCAGCACAAAATTGGACCAGCTTAGGTATTTCATTGTCTATTCACCTCCTTTCCGCCTACATGGGCTTTTGCCCACCTCGGCAGGGGCACGCGCCTCACCGGTTCCCCGATTAGCTCCACTCCTCGCCCTTTATCTGCCACCACTCTTCCGGCCAGTCCGGGTCCGGTCACCCCCAGAATTAAAAGACCCAAAAAGTTTCCAAGCTACCCACGAAGCATCCCCTCAACGTTCTTAACTCACCGCTCAGCCTGATAGATCTCTAAAAGCTCCTTTACAACCCGGCGACGGACGGACAGGTCTTTTCCCTCAATGGCGGTGGTGACACAAGTATCAAGATGATTCTCCAACAGAAGACTGCTCACCTTCTTGAGGGCCACTTCAACAGCCGTGATTTGCTTGATGATATCGATACAGTAATCCTCCCGCTCAAGCATCTTGATCACCCCCTCCAGGTGACCCGAGACGCTCTTCAGCCGAAACAAAGCCCGATCTTTCATTTCAGGAAGCATTGCCGGGACAATGCGCCTAGCCTTACTATCCAGAGAGCGAACAGACATTTGGTTTTTCATAACCCTATACCTCGCCATCCCACCCCCCATGGGGTGGGGTCTACTAAACCAAATTTAGCACGTCTTCTGGAGATGTCAAGTACCTGGCAGCCACTCGGCTAGAGCCAGTTTACCTCGGAGCACCGGCTGATGTCCTATCACAATAATTGGTCACCAATGCCAGACCTGATCATGCTGATCAATGAGCTCATTCCCGTCGGGATGTTTACCGAACTCAAAACCTTGACTTCACCCTCAGGGCCGTCATCCACGCGAATCCATTTTCCGCCCTGGTCGGTTGTCCGGTAGATACCGTCACCCTTCTCACGCACCGCCGCGTGAAGCTTGAAGGGCATATTGGGGTCAATGGCGAGGCCATGCACGTCAAGCCCTCCAAGACCGTTGTTGACTTCCTTCCAGCTTGCTCCTCCATCGGTGCTCCTAATTTCCGCCGCGCCCGATATTCTTTCCGGTCAAAATTTTATGTCCGACAACGAAAGTTCCGCCGCACGGCGGGCCTCCGGCCCGTTCGCCTCGCTTTATTACCGCGACTTCCGTCTTTTTTAGCTCGGCCTATTCATCGGCAACGTCGGCACGTGGATGCAGATGACGGCCATCAGTTGGCTGCTCTACGACATCACCAATTCGCCTTTGCAGTTGGGGCTCAACGGACTCTTCCGCGCCGTGCCGTCGATCGCGCTCGGGTTATTCGGCGGCACGGTGGCGGACCGTTACGACCGTAGGCGTCTCATGCTGGCGACGCAGATCACTTCCATGCTGCTGGCGTTCGTTCTCGGTTTTCTGGCGCAGACCGGACTCATTCAGGTCTGGCATATTTACGCGCTCACCGTGCTGAGCGCGATCGTCGGAACGCTCGACGCGCCGGCGCGCCAGGCGCTGTATCCGTCGCTGGTTCCGGCCTCGGTCCTTCCCAACGCGATCGCTCTCAATGCCATGTTGTGGAAGGGAACCGCGCTCCTCGGTCCGTCTCTCGCGGGTATCGCGATCGCCACCGTCGGAACCGACGGCGCGTTCTACGCCAATGCCGTGAGTTTCCTCGCAGTCGTCGTCGCTCTCTTGCTCATGAATACTCCGACGGCGCGCGGCGAAGCGACCGGCGACTTCATGCACGAGCTGAAAGAAGGCGTCTCCTACGTGATGGCCAACAATATTATCCTGGCCGTCATGGTCATGGAGGGGGTCTCGTCGGTCTTCGGCCTGGACCCGGCGATGCTGACCATTTTCTCGCGCGACATCCTCGATGTGGGCGCCAGCGGTCTCGGCTTTCTCCAGTCGGCGCGCGGCCTCGGCGCCGTGATCGGCTCCGGCGTCCTGATCTCGATGGGCCAGGCGCGCTCGCAGGGAAAGATTCTTCTGGTCTCGGCGGTCCTGTACGGTGCGAGCTTTTCCCTCTTCGGCCTGTCGCGCTCCTATCTCATCTCTCTCTTGCTGCTTTTCTTCATGGGAGCGGCCGACACGATATGGGCGGCGATTCGAAACGTCATTCTACAGGTCCAGTCGCCCGAAGGTCTGCGCGGAAGAGTGATGAGCGTCTTCTATCTCAGCAATCGCGGGCTCCATCCGCTGGGACAAATGGAGACCGGACTCGTCGTTCCGTTAGTGGGAGCGCGGGAAGCGACGGTGCTCGGTGGATTATTGGTCGCGGGCGTGACCGCGCTGACCGCGTTGAAAGTTCCAGGCGTCGTCCGGTTCCGATGGGAAGCGACGCGCAGCGCGAAGATTCTCGATCCCGAGAATACGTAGAGCAGCAGTCGATGAGTTCTTGAGGTTCCTTCTCCGCTTAATGCCTAGTGCCTATTGCCTGCCCTTCTACGCGTGAGCTTCCAAAGCCACGAGCCTTCCTCACTATAGATAATTCCCAGATAGATCAGAGTGCACGCCGTCGCGCCGAGCCTGAGCAGCCAGGTCGCGGGGAAATGCGTGCCGGGAACGCTCGGCTGCCAGCCTTCGAACTTGATGAAGTAGATCGCGGTGAGAAATATAAAAGTCCCGGTGAGGAAAAAGTAATACGTCCGGCGCCGCTTCACCCCGAGAATGGTGAAAGCCACGCCGTGAGCGACGAAACTGATCACCAAAAAAAGATAGATGAAACTTCCGAGTGTCATGCGCGCGCCGTTTTACGAAAGCCCGCCGGGGCTCTGCCGGAACGCGTCGAGCTGATCTTTCATCGCGTCCGCCGTCGGGCCGGCGGTCTGAAAAACCCGGATCGGCAGAATGATCATCTGCAAGCCTTCGAACTGGAGCTTCTGCTGCAAGGTGAACGGCGTGTGATTGTGCAGCGTGCGGGTGAAGAGGCTCTCCTGCTCGAAGACCAGCTTGCCGGCGAAATATATCGACTTGGGAAAATCCCGCGCCACCTCTTTGCAGAGCTTCACCAGCTCCTCGATGAGATCGATGCCCAGACTGGAGCGATATTCGGCGTACCAGCCCAGGCAGTTGGCGAATTCCACGTAGCTCTTGAGATCCTCTTCTTTCAAGCGGCGCAAATTTTCAATCTCGCGCGCACCTTTGAATTGGCTGGAATCGATCACACCGACGGAAACAAAGACGACGTTCTTAAAATAATTGGGGAAGAGTTGCGGGATGCTGAGCACCGTATGAACGCCGATGCCGTCGAACTCCCGCACGATGACGACCGCCGTCGGCGCGTTGGGGTCTTTCACCGGCACGGGATTCTTGAGATCGGGATGGAAAGGAATCTCGGTCAGCGTGCTGTCCAGGCTCTTCAAGGCCGCGCGCACGCGGTCGTAATGGGAGCGCACACCATAGCAAAGAAAAATAAAGCTGGAAGTCACCGCGACCGTCACCCAGCCGCCCTCGGCGAACTTGATGACCACGGTAAACGCCAGGATGGTCGCCGTCAACATGAGACCGAAGCCGCTGACTAAAAATTTCCGTATCCATGCCGGCCCCTCTTTTCTTACTTCCAACCAATGCCGGCACAACGCGAGTTGCGAGAAAGTAAAGGTGAGAAAGACATTGATGCTGTACATGACGACCAGAATCCGCACCTGTCCGCCGGTGTAGATCAGGAAGCCCAACGAGGACAGACCCATGAACCAGACGCCGTAGCGGGTGACGAGATAATCGCTCAAATGGGAAAAGCGATGGGGCACCCACGAGTCGATAGCCATGTTGGAAAGCAGCGTCGGCCCGCCGATGAATCCGGTCTGGGCGGCGACCAGCAGAATCGCCGACTCGCTCAAGAGCGTGATCACGACCAGGCCGTAGCCCACGGACCAATTGGACGAGAAAAAATTCCGGTAGATTTTTTCCAGCAAGCTGGCGTTGAGAGTCTTTCCCGGCTCGTAAGAGACTTGGTTCAACAGATAAGCCAGCAGGAGGCCGCTGGCGGTGAATGCGAGCGAGACGGCCATATAGCGCATCGTCTTTTTGCCGGTTTCCACCCGTGGCTCGCGCAACACCTGGAGCCCGTTGCTGACGGCCTCGATGCCGGTGTACGTTCCGCCGCCGAGGCTGTAGGCGTGCAAGATAATAAAGAGAGTGGCCCACAGTCCTAACCCCTGAATGTCTCCGCTCACTTCTCGATACGTGCTGGACGCAATCGTGGGAATGTCGCCGGCGTGCGGGAAAACCCCCAGGCCGATCGCCACGATATGCGCGACGACAAAGACCAGAAAGATGGGAAGCACGAAGAGGACCGACTCTTTGGTGCCGCGAAGATTCAAATAAATTAGAAAAAAAATCAGAAAAATCTCGACCGCGAGCTTGGCTCCGTGGAGCGAAGCCGGCAGCGAGCTGAAGATCGCGTCGGCGCCGCTGGCCACCGAGATCGTGATCGTGAGCATGTAATCGACGATCAGCGCGCCACCGGAAACCAGTCCCACCTTGGGCCCGAGGAGCTTGGTGGCCACGAGATAGCCGCCGCCGCCCGTCGGGAACAGCTCGATGATTTGGTTGTAGCTGGCCGATATGACGAAGACCGTCAGCGCCATCAGAAGCGCCAGCGGCAAAGCGAGAAGAACGTGGTTTCCCAGCGCGAGATAGGCTTCCTCCGGACCGTAAGCCGAAGAGCTGAGTCCGTCCGCGCCCAAACCGACCCACGCCAGAAAGGCCACCAGGGATATCTGGTGGAAGACCCGCGGATCGAGCGGATCTTTGGGTTTGCCGAAGAGGATGTTCTTGAGCGACTTGGCCATAATGTGATGACGCGATCTCAGTCGGTCCGAAGGCGCGCTAACCGGTTGCCGTCACTCTGGTGGATTTCTGCGTAGAGAACTCGGCAAAGCGAAAGTTGCCCGACATTAATGGGAATTGCCGCGCGGCGCAACCCCGCCGCGGGCCCACCGCCTCCCCTCTGCGCAGCGGCCTTGCGCGCCGCTCGACGTGGAATCAAAAATCCCTAAACTCCCGCTCCTCTCGGTCTTCGGTTTCGAGCTGGATCGTCGTGTGCTCGATCGAAAAAGCGCTCTTGAGCCGCGCTTCCACCTGATCCAGGATCGCCTGCGGGTCGCCGCTCTCGTGAATGACGGCGTGGGCGCTGAGAGTAAAAACGCCCGAGGTCACCGACCAGACGTGCAGGTCGTGGATCTTGATGACTCCCGACACCTGCTCCATCGCCCGCTGAACTTCCTCCGTATTGATGCCTCGAGGAACCGACTGCATCAGAATATCGACCGAGTCGCGGACCAGCTCCCACGAAGTATAAAGGATAAGGATGCCGATCAAAAAACTGATCAACGGGTCGGCCATGTACCAGCCGGTGAATAGCATGATGAGCGCCGCGACGACCGCGCCGACCGAGCCCAACGCGTCCCCCACGACGTGAAGGAAGGCGCCGCGAATGTTGAGATTCCCCTGGTCGCAGGCATAGAGGATGCGGCCCGCGACCATGTTCACCGCAAGTCCCACGACGGCGACCGCGAGCATGCCTATCGTATGGACCTCGGGCGGATCCAACAGACGTCGATAGGCTTCGGTGAAGATCACGCCGACGACCAGCCAGAGAATCAGACCGTTGATCAACGCGGCCAAAATCTCCAGGCGCTGGTAGCCGTATGTTTTCTTGCTCGTGGCCGGCCGCCGCGCGATCTGGAACGCGCAGAGACTGAGTCCCAGCGCCGCCGTGTCGGAAAACATGTGGCCCGCGTCGGAGAGCAGCGCGAGGCTGTTCGTCAACAGCCCGCCCAGGACCTCGGCGAAAAAATAAATTCCCGTGATGGCGAGCGCCAGGACCAAGCGGCGGCTGTCGGCGGTGCGTTCCATCCAGGCGCCCTATTTCGCGTCACGAAGCAGCGCTTCGACGTCCCGGCCGAGGCGCTGAAGCGCCTCCTTTTCTATGCCCGGATAATAACCCCGGATCTCGCCGCGCCGGTCCACGACGATGAAACGCGGGCTGTGGACATGCGTCGCTCCCGACCCGTCTCGTTTGGCCTTCGGGATTTCGGCAGCGGTCAGGCGAAAGCCTTCCTGAGCTAGACGAAAAATCTCATCCTCTTTTCCGGTCAGAAAGAGCCAGCGTTCCGGATCGGCGCCGAAGCGATTCGCGTATTCCGTCAGCGCCGCGGGCGTGTCGCGCTTTGGATCCACGGTGATCGAGACCAGCCGGAGATCCTGCTCCCGCCCGAACCGGTCCTGCAGCGCCTTCATTTCCGCGCTCTGTACGGGACACGTATCCGTGCAATGAGTATAGATGAAGTTCGCAATCCACACTTTGCCGAGAAGATCGGCGGATCGGATCTCCTTTCCGCTCCGCTCCGTCAGGGCGAATTCGGGCGCCTTGCCGAATCGTCCCAGACCCTCGAGCGGTCTTTCGTCGCTTACGCCCTGATTGGGACCGGCCATCCGGCGCGTCCACAGCACGATCGACGCGGCGCCGACAATTAAGAATACCACGAGCGCCCACACCCACGTCTGACGCAATAATGACGGCTTCGGTTCCATTACAAATGCTCCGGGAATTCGCGTTTCGCCCGATGAAGCTCGCAATATGACATTATACAAAAAACATGTTAAGAAGGCGCCCATGCAATTTCGCGTGCTGGGCTGTTCCGGCGGCCAGGTCCCGGGACAACAACTCTCTTCTTACCTGATCGAAGACGCGCTGCTGGTGGACGCCGGCTCCACGACCGCGGTGCTGAGTCTCAAGGCGCAGCGAAAAATCAAGAACGTTCTCATCACTCACGCGCACCTGGACCACGTGATGAGTCTCGCGACCCTGGCGGACAATCTCTTCGGCATCGACGGCACGATTCACGTGTGGGCCCTCCCGGAAGTCGTCGCGGGACTTCGAACCTCCTTCTTCAACGACACGATCTGGCCCGATTTTACCCGGATAACGGGCGATAACCAATCCGCTCCCATCCTGACCTTTCATGATCTGGCCGAGGAAGAGGCCGCCGCGATCGGCGATTACACGGTAACGGCGGTCCGGGTGAATCACGCCGTCACCAGCACGGCCTTTTTCATCGAGAACGAGAAGACGACTTTCCTCCACGTCGGGGACACCGGGCCCACCGAAAAAATCTGGTCGCTGGCGCGCGGCAAAAAGAAACTGCGCGCCGTAGTCCTCGAAGTGTCCTTTCCGAACAGACTCCAAGAAACTGCCGATTTGAGCCAGCATCTGACGCCGCAGACCCTGGTCGCCGAGGCCGGCAAGCTCGGCCGCCCTTCCGTTCCCATCCTGGTGACGCATTTAAAGCCTCAATATCGCGAAGAGATCATCGCCGAGCTCAAAAAGCTGAAGCGGCTCCGCCTGAAAATCTTAAAGCAGGGCGACTCGCTTTCCTTGTAAGAGCGTCCTCAGTCCACGCCGCTCTTTTTCCTAAGCAAAAAATAGAGTCTTCCGTCGCTCTTCATAAAACCGGCCTCATCTCCCGCCTCAGCGCCGCTACCGAAGTATAAGTCCAGCCGCCCGGGGCCGCGAATGGCCGCGCCGGCGTCTTGATTGAGGACAAAGCGGGAAAACGGCCGCCAGCCGGCGAGATTGCCGGCGGCGTCGAGAAGCGGGCGGCGGCTGACGAGGAACGCCAGCGCGCCTTTCGGAAAATAATCCGGGTCGGCCGCGACCGAGCGGCCGGGCGTCAGAGGAATTTCCAGACTGCCCAACGGCCCGTTCTCGACGAAGCGAAAATAAATGTAGCGCTCGTTGCGAGCGAAGAGCGTCTCGCGCTCCCCGGGATGCTCCTTGAGATATCGGCGCAGGCGGGCCGCCGATAATTCATCCGCCGCCAGCTTGCCCTCGTCGACGAGAATTTTTCCGATGCCGGTGTACGGCCTGCCGTTGCTCGCGGCGTAGTTTACGGAGAACGTCCGGCCGTCTTCGAGGCGGAGGATTCCCGAGCCCTGAATATGGAGGAAAAAAAGCTCCACCGGATCTTTCACCCAGGCGATCTCGTATCCCTTGCCTCTGAGCCGTCCCAGAACGTCGATCTCACGGCGCGAGAAAGCTTCGGCGAGATTGTCCGGCTTGCGGTAAATCGGGAAACGATAAGCGCCGGTTGGGGTCAGGCTTCCCTCGATGACCGGCTGATAATAACCGCTCACGAGAATCTCCTTCTCCGCCGGATCGTGCATGAAGGGAACGAGGTCAAAGCGGGAGCGGAACGCCGCCGCCATCTTCTCGGGCCGGTCCCAAAGCTCCGTGACTTCGAGAAAGCTCAACAAGGATTCCTTGACGTCTTGGGCCGTAACTCGTCTCGGCCGTTCGGCGAGCACGCGGTCGCCGGGAACCTTGGCGAGAAATTCCAGACTGCGCCGAACGGCCACGCGGAGCGACTCGCGGTCGAGGTCGTCCTGAATAACGGCCGGCACACGATCAGCGAGGCGAGGATGCACGCCGGGATAACAGGAGTCGAGAAGCGCCAGCAGGAGAAGACCGCAAGAAAACGCCCGCAAGAAAGTTTTGGTCTTCCCTGTTCTCCTATTGCCTGTTGCCTGTTGCCTCTTGCCTGGCTTCATCGTTTCATGCAAACTTCCCGGCATGGATCGCGACGATATAGAGCGAGAAGCCGTCCGGGCTTTGGATCGACTGCCGAAGGAATTTCGCAGCCGCCTTCACAACGTGGAGATCGTGATCGAGCAAAAGGCCTCGAAGAGCCGGCTCCGGGCAATGGGTCTCGACCCTGCCGGGGACGTTCTCTACGGCCTGTATGAAGGCGTTCCTTTATCCGAGCGCTCCGTCAGCAGCCCGCCCCTGCTCCCCGACAAGATCACCCTCTTTTCCGAGCCGCTCATGCGCGACTTTCCCGACCCAGCCGAGCGCCGACGGCAGATTCGCCTCACCGTGATGCACGAGATCGCCCACTACTTCGGCATGGATGACGAAGAAATCGAAGACTTGGGCTACTGAAGAAGGCGTGAGGCATCAGGCAACAGGCGTGAGGAAATCTAGAATACTCCTGTTCAACTCTCGCCTACCGCCTCTCGCCTGCCCTAGTCCCGGATGTCCTGCAGCAGCCATTCGGTCGGGATCTCGCGGCCGACGCCTTTTTGTCTAGCCAGTTGGTAAATCTTTCCCGCGCAAGCGGCGAACTGGAGCCCCTGCGTGCCGGCGTTGATGAAAAAAGTTATCTGCTTCGGACTGGTTCTTCCGGGAACCTTTCCCGCTTTGAGGTCCATGAAATATTTGAAGAAGTCGCC
This sequence comes from uncultured Syntrophobacteraceae bacterium, assembly GCA_964404195.1. GTDB lineage: Bacteria > Desulfobacterota > Binatia > UBA9968 > UBA9968 > JAJPJQ01. Next base: position 39,748 of record CAYOJC010000018.1, on the reverse strand, counting down.
GCGGTAGTTGTCCACGACCGGATTTGGGATGCGGGCGCGCTCTTCGGGCTGGCCGGCGATGTAGCCGACGTTTCCATGCAGCCGGATCATGCCTTCGTCCATCGCCTCGACCGTGTTGCGCCCGAGTTTGATCGATATATCGCAGCGCTTGACGACGCTCGGCCCGATCTCGCACGCACGCACGCAGGTGATATGCGTACCTTCCTCGAGCCACTCCGGCTCGTCGAACACCGTGCGGGTCGAGTCGGTGCACGCCGCGACGATATGAGAGCCGCGCACGACCGCTTCGCGATCGTCAACTGCCTCAACGGGAATTCCCAACTCGGCGCTCATCGCGCGCGCGTAAGCTTCGCGATGGGCCCTCGTCGGACTATAAACTTTTACTTTAGATAACTTGCGCACCTCATTAAAAGCTTGGAGGTAGCTGCGCGCCATTCCTCCCGAGCCGAAGATTCCCACGACGGTCGAATCCCGGCGCGATAGGTATTTAGCGCCGAGGCCGGCGCAGCCTCCCACACGCATATGCTGCACCAGACCGTCGTTGATGATCGCTAGCGGCTCGCCGTTCAGCACGCTGAAAACCATGACCAGGCCGCAGTAGCTTCCCGGCCGAACGCAGTACTTCTCTTCGGTCGCGCCGTCGGGCCAGTGAACGATGTCGGATTTCATTCGAATCGCGAAGACGCCGATTTTGCGGCTCGCCCCTTCCATCGTCCCCCAGCGGAAATACCCGTCCGGCCGCTCGCACGGCACCCACATATCGATGCGCGGCCGGTAGACGGCATCGCCTTTGAGCAGATCGTCGTAGCCGACTTCGAGCGCTTCGAGACAACTCTTCATGTCGAAGAGCTGCTCGACTTCTTGGTTGTTGATCAAAAGCATAGTATGCAGTGTACCGGATTTCGCTCCTTGCGTCATTCCCGTGAAAAACCTGTCCTGAGCACAACCGAAGGACGGGAATCCCGTAAGAGGGCGCGATGAATCGCGCCCCTACGTAATCCTGGACTCCCGCTTCAGCCTGAGGCTGATCCGTCCTTCGGCGGATCGGCGGGAGTGACGGAGTTTATAAACGAACAGTAGATGGCGCGCCGAAAAAAAGCAATCTTCGATTCGACGAGATTTGACATTTACTGACCGTTGACGCAATGATAAGCACGTTTTTATCAAACCGGAGGTGAGGGCGTGAAAATTCTTCGCTTCAACGACGACCGCATCGGCGTGCTCAAAGATGAAAATACCGTCGTGGACGTCAGCGACGCGATCAGCTCGCGCAAGGCGAAAGGCCCGCAGCGCGTCGTGGAAGACATCATCGAGCACTTCCGAAAGTACCGGAAGCGATTCGAGCGCATCGTGGCCGAGCAAAGCGGCGTTCCGTTGGCGAGCGTCAAGCTGCTCGCGCCGATTCCACGGCCGAGCAAGTGCATTGCGGCCTTCGTCAACTACGTCGATCGCCCGGACCGGAGCCCGGATTCGCTGCCGAACGAATATTTTTACAAGGCGCCGGAGCTGATCGGCCCAGAAGGAACCATCGAGCTGCTCGATATTCCGCCGGTCGTGGTTTACCAGCCCGAGGCGGAGCTGGCCTTCGTCATCGGCAAGACCGCGAAGAATGTCCCTCAGAAAAAAGCCATGGATTACGTTTTCGGCTACGTTCCGTTTTTCGATGTCTCCGCCCGCGGGCTCACCCGACGCACGCAGTTTATCCCGAAGGGGCAGGACACCTTTGGACCGTGCGGTCCGTGGATCACGACGAAAGACGAAATTCCCGACCCACACGATATCATGGTGAAGTCCTGGGTCAACGGACAGCCGCGTCAGAACTACAATACGAAATACATGGCGCATAAAATTCCCGAGCAGATCGCCTGGCTCACGAAATTCGTCCAGCTCCAGCCCGGTGACGTGATCGCGACCGGCACGTACCACGAAGGACTCGGGCCGATCAACGACGGCGACACGCTTGAGATCGAGATTGAAAAAATGGGCCGGACGAAATTCTTCGTCAAAGGCGCCGGACCGCGCAAGGACAACGAGTGGATGCCGGGCAAAAACCAGCCGACGCCCCCGCCAGGCGGAGGGATGAGTAAGGTATAGAGGTAGGGGCGGTTCGCGAACCGCCCCTACGCGATCAGCGGCCTGTCATGCCGCTGTGCCAGGAGAGAAAAAAGCTGGAGACGAATAAGAAGATCTGGTTCAGTAAATAGCCCAGCAACGCCAGCGACAGCATGCCGGCGGCCGAGAACGTAAAGCCGATCCGAAAGATAAATCGCCTCTTCGATATCGTGCGTGACGAAGAGAATCGTCGTGCCGAGCTCTTTCCAGAGCTTGAGCAGCCCGTCCTCCAGCTCGAGCCGCGTCATCGCATCGACCGAGCCGAAGGGCTCGTCCATCAGCCGCCCGCCTGAAGATAATTTTTGGAGAGACCCTCTACTTCCAAAATAGGCCTGGCCTTAAGTCATTCTCGATTTTGGAATTTGGATTGTGGATTCAAATCTAAAACGGTTCGACTTTGCTCACCGTCCTGAGCCCGTCGAAGGATCGGCAATCTAAAATCTAAAATGTCAAGTGGAGCGATAGTTCCACAACTGCGGGATCGCGCGGCTGATGCCGGCGATTATCAGGACGCAGACGATGCCGCCGATCACAAGCGCCCTGGGCGCGCCCCACAGTTCCGCGGCGACGCCGGCGAGGAGCGCGCCCAGCGCATTGGTGCTCTGCGCGAAGACGGTGATCAAGCTCGCGGCGCGGCCGCGCATCGCGTCGGGCGCCATGAACTGCACCACCGTGCGGCGAATCGCCACGCTGAGCGAATCGGTAAAGCCCAGGAGCGCGACCGCCGCCACCGCCATCCAGAACCATTGCGAGAGTCCCAGCAGGACGAGACCGCCGGCGAAAAAAAGCGCGGCCACGATCGCCAGCGCCCCTTTGCGCTTCACGTCGCCGAACATGAGAACGGCGATCGAGCCCAGCAGCGAGCCGATGGCCGGCGCGCCGTAAAGCATTCCCAATCCGGTCGCGCCGGTTTTGAAAACGTCGCTCGCGAAGATTGGCAGGATCGGCCGGTAAAATCCGACCAGCGTAACGCCGAAGTCGAGCAGGAAGAGCGACAAAATGATGCGCTTCACCCAGACAAACTTCACGCCCTCGAGCATGCTTCTGAGATTCACGCCCCGCCTTTCGCCTTGCGGCGCGCCGGATTTTCGCATTGCCAGCACGGCGAAAATCGCCGGCACAAAGAGACTCGCGCTGACGAAATACGCGGGCGTCAAGCCGGCGTGATCGATCAGCATGCCCGCGATCGCCGGCCCGACGAGAAAGCTCGATTGGAGGATCATCGAAGTCAGCGTGATCGCATTCATGAGATGGGACGGAGGAACCAGAGCAGGCACGATGGCCGCGCGGGCCGGCCAACTGAAGACCTCGATGAACGACGACAGGAGACTGAAAACGTAAATATGCCAAACCTGGATGGCGCCGGTCATCGTAAGAAATCCCAACGCGAGACTGGGCGCCAGATGAGCGACGTGCGTGCACAGGATAACCTTCTTCCGGTCGAAGGCGTCGGCCAGCACGCCGGCAAAAAGGCCGAAGACGACGTGCGGGAGCGCCTGAAAAAAACCGGTGAGGCCCAACTGAAACGAAGAGCCCGAAAGATGGTAGACCTGATAAAGGTTGGAGACGTTGCGGATCTGCACGCAGACGGCGGCCAGAACGCTGGAGATCCAGATCAGACTGAAATCGCGGATCAGCAGAGAGGCCCACGGCCGGATCGCTCGATATTCCGTCTCTCTTTGCTGCATGTCCACGCGATCGCCCACTGCGCCGTGCACCAAAGTACGGAAGGCGGCTCCGGGAGTCAAGGGAAAATGGTTATTCGTTACTGGTTACTAGTTGATTAGCCGTGGACAACATGCATTATGTCACTGGCAAGTAACCAGTAACCAATCAACCAGTAACTAAACTGGTTGACAACGGGACTGCTTTCACATTACCTCTATCTTTTTCGATGAGATCCGTTTTATGGCGTACGACGATCGCAGCGTGAAGCCGATGAGCGCCAGCTTGATGCGCGCGCGGATCGCCACGCGTGTTCTTGCCGGAATGTATGAGGAGGCACCGGCCCTATTGACGAGCGCTGTGCGCTTGAGCGTGGAGCTACCCGGAGTGACGCGTCCATCCGGGCCTCCTTATCCGTTTACTTTCGCCGTGAGCCCGGCGTGGTGCAGCGGGCTCAACGGCGCGCGTCTCGTCGGCGCGGGCAAGCTCGACGTTGCGTGGATCAATCCTTCGGTCATCACGACGATGGCGCATCTCGGAAAAGGACCGTTTCGCAGGCCGTATCCGATTCGTGCGCTCGCCGTCTTTCCTTCGTGGGACCGCCTGGTCGTCGCGGTCGCCGGCAATCTGGGAATTCGAACGATGGACGAGCTGAAAGAAAAACGTCCGGCGCTGCGCGCCTCGGTCGCGTCCAACGACTGCGTCGATTTCGCCATCGCCGCGATGCTCAAAGCTCATGGATTGAAGCTCGATTCGTTCGGCAAAGTCGAATTGGTGGAGCGGCCCAGCAACCCGCGTCGGCGCGACGGTATCGTCTCGGGAGAAATCAATATGGTGATCGACGAAGGACTGGACTCGTGGGGTGAAGTGGCCGTGAAGCACGGGTTTGTGTTTCTGCCTTTTTCAAAAAAGGCGCTCGTGAAACTGGAGCGCTACGGCTTTCGACGCGCGCCGCTCGGCGGCGGCAGGCTCGAAGGAAATTTCGATCCTGCGACCGAAGTCGTCGATTACAGCGGCTGGCCGATCGTCACGCACGCGAATTTCCCGGATGAGCTGGCGTACCATTTCGTCGCCGCGCTGGAAAAAATCCGCGAAGAGATTCCATACGATGCCGGCGTGACGCCTCCGATGTCCTCCTTCTGCCGCAGCACGGAAGAAGGGCCTCTCGACATCCCGCTCCATCCCGGCGCCGAGCGGTATTATCGCGAGAAGGGATATCTCGGGTGAAGACGGCCTACGTTCCCAATGTCCATCGGTCTTGACACGGTGCCTTGTCTGCCGTATTCAAGCACCAGACGTAATCCAAGCATCCACCGAAGAGGAGGGACTTATGTTTATCACGGGAAGACCCCTGCTGAAGGCTATCGTTTTTATACTGGCAGTCGCCTGGATTGTCCCGGGCGAAAGTTGGGCCCAGGGCCGCACCAAGATCAGGTATGCCCTTGGAGACGTTATCTCGATCGACGAGCTGCCTCTCCTCATCGCCGTCGAACGGTCCAAGGCGCGCGGCGTGGATGTCGAGGTCACGGCGTTCAAAAGCGAGGAGGTCGCGACCCAGGCCGTGATCAACGGCCAGGCCGACGTCGGCCAGGGAACGCCGTATGCAGCGCTTCAAAACGTAAAACTTCCCATCCGCTTCTTCTATCAATTGAGCGCGCTGCAGTTTTTTCCGGTGGTCAATAAAGAAAGCTACAAAACCTGGAAAGATTTAGACGGCCAGGAGATCGCCGTGCAAGGCCGCGGCTCGGGGACCGAAGCGATTATGATTCTCGCGGCAAAAGAGCACGGCATCAAATATAAGAGCGTGAGCTACGTTCCGGGATCTCAGGTGCGAGCGACGGCGCTGTTGAAGGGCAACATCAAGGCGACGATCCTGGACGCGACGAATAAGAATCTCGTTATGAAAGAAGCGCCGGACAAGTTCATCATCCTGCCGCTCGGCAACGTGAAGGCGAGCGATGAGGCGCTTTTCGCCACCCGGGATTTTGTGGACAAGAACCAGGCCGGCATCAGGATCTTTCTTGAAGAGCTGATCAAAGTGAATCGGGCGATCAACGCCAACCCGAAGTCGGTCCTCGAAGGGCGCAAAAAATTGGGGCTGTTGAAGGACCTGCCGGCCAAACTGGAAGAGGAGATCGCGCCCTTCTTTCAAGAGGCCGTGCAAAACGGCGTGTTTCCTAGTGACGGCGGCGGCGAGAGCGCGGCAAAAAACGATCTCGAATTCTACGCCCTCTCCGGGGCAATCAAGGGTGAGAACCTGAAGGTTGAAGACTTCTGGCACCTCGCGCCGCTTAAGGCGGCGCTCGCCAACGTAAAATAGTACCTGATCCATCGATAAGGGGCGCCTGCTGGGTTGTCGCTTCGGGCTCGCATCCTCACGCACTAACTACGTACGCTCCGGTGCGGTCTCTCGCACCGCCTTGCATCCGCCGCCTTCTCGATGGCCAGTGGTTCTCAAGATCTCGTGAGCCTACCAACGGACTCTGGTAAACAAGGTATTGCCCGGAGACTCCTTGCCTGGCAAATACTCTCTTTCGCCCTCGTGTTCGGCATCTGGGAAATTGCCGGCCGCTGGCCGATCAGCTTTGCATTTCCACCTTTCAGCAAAACATTGCTGGCGCTCGCCGAGATGATCGCCGACGGCAGCCTGCCGAAAGCCTACCTCGTGACTCTCCAGCCCCTATTGATCGGCATCGTTCTCTGCGGTGTGGCGGGGATCGGCTTCGGCGTCGGCATGGGCCTTTCGCGCGCGGTCGAGTGGTTCAGCCTGCCGGTCTTCATTATCCTGCAGGCGGCGCCGATGGCGGCGATCATCCCGCTGATCACCTACATGTATGGGATCGGCCTTACCGCGAAAGTCCTGGCGGTCGTTTTTCTCGCCGCGCCCGTGATCGTTATGAATTCCTACAAAGGGATCCGGAACACGAACCCATCGCTGATCCAGATGTGCCGCGCCTTTTTGGGAACGCGGCGGCAGGAGGTGATCAAGGTCGTTCTTCCGCACGCGGCGGCGCTGATTTTCGCCGGCCTCCGGCTCGGCCTGGCGATGGGCTTCATCGGCATCGTGATCGCCGAGCTTTTGATCACGCCGACCGGGATCGGCGACCTCATCACCTATAACAGCTCGGTCGCGGATTATCCTAAAATGTTCGCGGCGATCGCCTCGATCATTATACTCGCGTCGCTCGCGATCCATGGGCTGGAGCGGATCGAGCGGAAGCTTTTCCCTCCCGAAATACGGGCGTCCTGACGATGGCGGCTGAAGCGATCATGGAGGTCAAGGGGATCGACAAGACCTACGACGGCGGCGTCGAGGCGGTGAAGGACGTCAACCTCGAAATCCCTCGCGGAAAGCTCAGCACTTTTTTGGGTCCCAGCGGCTGCGGCAAAACGACGCTCTTGAAAATCATCGCCGGCCTGATCCCGCCGAGCCGGGGCGAGGTCTGGGTCAAGGGGAAAAAAGTGGACGGCCCCGGCCCGGAGCGCGCCTTCGTCTTTCAGGATTTCGCCCTGCTCCCTTGGGCGAACGTTTTGCGAAACGTAGCGTTTGGCCTGGAGTTGCGCGGCGTACCGAAAGAGCAGAGGCAGGAAATCGCGCTCAAACACATCGCCGAGGTCGGGCTCAAGTCCTTCGAATCGAGCTACCCGCACCAGCTCTCCGGCGGAATGAGACAACGGGTAGGGCTGGCGCGCGCCCTCGCCGTCGATGCCGACATCATCCTGATGGACGAGCCCTTCTCTTCGGTGGACGAGCAGACCCGGCGAAAGTTCCAGGAAGAGCTGCTCGATCTATTAAAAAATAAACAAAAGACCGTGATCTTCGTCACCCACAGCATCGAAGAAGCGGCCTATCTATCCGACCAGATCGTGCTCCTGTCGCCGCGGCCGGGAACGGTCTCGAAAATCGTCCATCCGGACATCGATCGAGGCCAAAAGAACCCGGACGAAATCCGGCGAGATAAAAATTACCTCGATACCGTGGATGAAATTTGGCGGATCCTCAAACATTACGTCTGACATGATGACCCTCGCATGAACATACTCGGCAGGAAGATACCCATTTTCTTCTCTCTCGCGATCTGGTTCATCCTCTGGGAGTTGATTGGCCAGGCGAAGCTTTCGATAATCGTGCCGCCTTTTTCCCGAGTGATCGTCGCGGGGCTCACGATCCTGCCCACCGAGAAGTTCAGCGCGGCGGTTTCGATCTCGTTACGATCATTTGCCATTGGAATGGCTCTCGCCCTGATCGTCGGCATTCCGATCGGCGTGCTGATGGCGCGCGTGGAGAGTCTCGGCAAGATTCTCGGCATGTGGGTCAACATCTTCGTCAGCGCGCCGATCTCCGCGCTGGTTCCCGTTTTAATGGCCGTCATCGGCATCGGCGAGACGACCGTCGTGGTCACGGTCTTTCTCTTCGCCGTCTTCGTGATCATCCTGGACACGGTCGTAGGCGTGAAACAGGCGGACCGTTCGCTCGTCGAGATGGCGCGCTCGTTCGGCGCGCGCCGCGACCAGATTTACTCCAAGGTGCTGATCCTGAGCGCGCTGCCCGAGATTCTTGCCGGCCTTCGCCTGGGCGCGATCCGCGGCGTCAAGGGCGTAGTGATCGGCCAGCTCCTGATCGCCATCATCGGCGTGGGAGAATTGTTCGAGCTCTACTCGCAGCACTTCCTGATGGAAGAGTTCTGGGCGCTCGTCATCGTCGTCTTCATGTTCGCTTTTGCCGTCTCCGAGGGAATCGCTTTCCTCGAAAGGCGCGTCGAATACTATGCCGGGGCGAGATGACCCCGTTCCCAACGACTTCCCTTAAGCCGGAGCACGCGCATCTTTCTGAACCTTTTCCCTGCCTTATACTCACCTCTTCTGCCGGCCCTTGCACTTACCATCGACACCATTTTAAAATTTGGCCCGGACCTACAGCCAACCATCCCAGGTTGTGCGGGATAGGCAGATAGGATCGGGGGGATTCTCTACGAACGGGTTTATTCAACTTGAGAATGAGGCTCTTGAGCAATCGATCCCGGATCGGTTTGAGGAGATGGTCCGCCGATATCCTCAGCGGCTGGCCGATCGTCACGCATGCGAATTTTCCCGATGAACTGGCCTATCATTTCGTTGCCGCGCTGGAAAAAATCCGCGACGAGATTCCCTACGACGCGGCGGGCGTTCCACCGATGTCGTCCTTCTGCCGCAGCACGGAAGCAGGACCGCTCGACATTCCGCTCCATCCCGGCGCCGAGCGCTACTACCGCGAGCACGGGTATTTGTAGCGCCGAGGAGGTTGTATGAAGAAGCGTTCACTTGCGCTGGCCGGCCTCGCCGCGCTGTTTTTACTTCCCGGCGCTGGATACTCCCAGGAAAAGCTCCGGGTCGCCTATGGCTCGGTCAGCGTTCAATCGGGCCTCATGTGGATTGCCAAGGATAAGGGGTTCTTCGCCAAATACGGCCTCGCGCCGGAAATCATCTACATCCCCGGCGGGTCGACCAACGTCCAGGTGCTGGTCTCCGGCAGCCTCGACTTCTCCCAGCTCACCGGGGCGCCCGGCGCAGCGGCCAATCTCGCGGGCGCGGACATCGTCTACATCGCCGCCTTCCTGGACAAGCTCAATTACCAACTCGTCACGCGGCCGGAGATCAAAAGCCCGGAGCAACTCAAGGGAAAAAAATTGGGCATCAGCCGCTTCGCCTCCGCCGCCGACTTCGGTCTGCGCGCGATGCTGAAAAGACTCGGCTTGGATCCGGCCAAGGACGTTGCCATCTTACAGGTCGGCGACGAGCCGGCGCGTCTTGCCGCGCTGAAGAGCGGCAACGTCGACGGCACGGTGATGAACGCGCCTTTCGGGGCCGAGGCGGAAAGGCTAAAGCTTTACGTCCTGGCGGACGCGTTAAAGATGGGAATTCCCTTTCTGGGCACCGGTCTTCTGGCGAGCCGAAAATTCCTGGAGCAGCACGAAGCCAAGACGCTCAACTTTTTGCGCGCGATGCTTGAAGCCATCCGAGTGCTCAAGAGCGACCGCGAGTATTCCCTCAAATCGATGGCTCAGTTCACCCGACTCAATAACTTGAAGGCGCTCGAGGAGGGTTACGATTATTTCAAGGATGCGCTGCCGAACGTTCCCTACCCGTCGCTTGAAGCGATGCAGGCCGTCGTGACGCAGCTCGCGGAGACGAACCCCAAGGCGCGCCAGGTCGACGTGAGAACTTACGTCAGCGACCGTTATCTGAAACAGTTGGAAGACGAAGGTTTCGTCAAGCGGCTGTGGAGCCGCTGACAGCGGGAGGGTTATGGAAAAATTAACCGAACAGAGTTTGAAGGCATTGTTGGCGCAAGCGGGCCTGGAGCCGAAAGAAGGCGATCTGGACCGCTTCGGCGACGTGCTGGATACTTACGTTGCAAGTCTCAAGGTGCTTCACGCCTTCGATCTCGCCGGCGAGGAAGTCGCGCCGACTTTCAATCCGGCCTGGACGAAGAAGTAAGGAGCGCCGCCATGCCGGACAAACCGCTTTATCATCTGACCATCCACGAAGCGCAGAAGCTCGTTCGCGGCCGCGAGCTTTCGCCGATCGAGCTGACCCGTGCGATTCTCCGGCGCATCGAAGCCGTTGATGGAAAGCTGCACGCCTATTTGAATCTCATGGCCGAGAGCGCCATGAACGAGGCGCGCGCGGCCGAGGCCGAAATTTCTCAAGGCAAGTACAGAGGCCCGCTGCACGGCATTCCGCTCGCGGTGAAAGATCAGTTGGACTTGAAGGGCGCGCCCGCACTCATACGCGGAGGCAACGCGCGCGCCGGAAAAGACGCGACAGCGGTCCAAAGATTGCGGAGCGCCGGCGCCGTAATTCTGGGCAAGCTCACGATGTCGAGCCTGCCGATCGAAATCCCGCCGCCGCGCAATCCCTGGAACACCGATCGCATCACCGGCGGCTCCAGCACCGGCCCGGGCACCGCCGTCGCCGCGGGACTTTGCATGGGAGCGCTCGGCGAAGACACCGCCGGATCGATACGCAACCCGGCTTCGCTCTGCGGCATCGTCGGGCTGAAGCCGACCTACGGTCTGGTCAGCCGCGCCGGCCTCGCGCCGCTCAGTTGGTCGCTCGATCACTGCGGTCCGATGACGTGGACGGTAGAAGACGCGGCGCTCGTGCTTCAGGCGATAGCCGGTCACGATTCGAAAGATCCCACGTCGATCGACGCGCCGGTTCCAAACTACTCCGCGGCGCTGAAAGCAAATATCAAAGACCTGGTCGTCGGCGTCCCGCGCGACTACATCGAGGAATGCCGGGCGCGCACCGATCCGGAAGTTCTCACGCTGGTGGAGCAGGCGATCGCCGAGTTGAAGACCCTGGGCGCGCGCGTCGTTGACGTGAAATTACCGGCGCTAAAACTCGCGACGATCGCCAACGCGGTGATCTACTACAACGAGCACTTCGCCGCGCACAAGAACGACGCCAAGAGTACGATAAAAAACGCGGCGACCTCGGCACGCGCGCGGGTTTATCTGGGTCTGCTCACGAGCGCCGCCGACTACATTCAAGCGCAGCGCTTCCGCAGCCGAGTCCGGCGGGAATGCGCCGAGGTTTTTGGCAAAGTGGACCTGCTCGCCCTGCCCTGTCAGTTAAAGACGGCTCCGACATTCGAAGAGACGGGGCCTCTCGACACCTTATATAAGCATCTAATCCCCGAGTATCAGTCGCCTTTCAACCTGGCCGGGCTGCCGGCGATTTCCATTCCCTGCGGTTTCTCGAAGAATAAATTGCCCGTCGCGCTCCAGCTCGCGGGTAAGCCGTTTGACGAGTCCACCGTCCTGCGCGCGGCCTACGCCTATCAGCAGCACGCGAAGTGGCACGAGCAACGTCCGCCGATTTAAGCACGGCATTCCGATGCAAGCGATTCCTCATGGAGCGAGTCTCGCGCCGCTCGGCCTCGCAGCGAACGCAGCCGCCCGGTCGTAGAGCCCGCGCATCCGACACCGGCGGTTGGATTAAGCAGCGACCCATTGCGCGGGCTCGGAGAGCGGGCGGCTGCGTTCGCATCGTCAAGAGCGGATTACAAGAGCGGAATTCCGTGATAAAGAATATTCCCGCGACTTGTCTCATCCATGACACCTCCTGCACTATTCGGTCCCACCGCCCGCGGTCTGGTCGTGCTCTATTCGAGCACACTCCTCGCCGGGATGTGGTCGATGATCATCCCGACGATTCCGTTGCTCAACGAACATTTCGGCATCTCTTCGGGCGCCGCCGCGCAGATCATCACCGCCATGGCCGCCGGCCGGTTCGTCGGCATGCCGGTGAGCGGAGTGGTGCTCGACCGTCTCGGCACGCGCGCCGCTCTGGTGAGCGGACCGGCGATCGCCGCAATCGCGGCTCTGTCGGCGGCATTCATGCCCTGGTTTAGCGCGATATTGGTACTGGCGGTGGCGATGGGCATCGGCGACGGTCTCTGGACCTTCGGTCGTGAGATCGCCGGCATCGATCTCGCCCGCCAGGATCAGCGCGGCCGCGTTCTCAGCGGATTTCACGGCGTGAACAATATCGGGCTGGCGCTGGGACCGCTCGTCGGCGGCTTGCTCGCCGAGGCCCTCGGATTCCGCGCCGCGTTCGTCGCCTATGCCGTGTGCGCCGCGGTCTCGGTACCGCTGGGATTCAGCGGCCACGAAGCGCCGCCGCCGCGGACCGCCGAGCGAAATCCGCAACCCGCCGGGAGATGGGCGCGCATCTCGCTTGTTGAGCGACTGCGCCGGCTCGCCGGATTATTCCGGCAGATCCAGCCGGAGCTGCGCGCGACCTATCTCGTGATCGTCTTCGCCACGTTCACGAGCTTCATTCACCGGACCACGTTGCAGAGTATGCTTCCGCTCTACGCCGGCTCTTACCTCGGTTTTGCGCCGAGCGAGATCGGCCTTCTATTCAGCATCATGGGCGTGTTCGTTTTCGTCATGATCCTGCCCGCCGGCTTCATCATCGACAAGGTGGGAAGGAAATGGGCTTCGGTTCCGAGCACCGGCATCCCGGCGCTCGTCTTTGTCCTCATTCCGTTCGCACAGAGCTTTTTCCAGCTCGCCGTGCTGTTGTCGCTCATGGGCGTGGCCAACGGACTCTCGCTCGGCTCGCTCGCGACCTCGACGTACGACGTGGTTCCGGCAAGCGCGCGCGGGCGGTTGCAGGCGGCGCGCCGAACCGTTGCCGAGATCGGCGCGGTCTCGGCGCCGCTCCTCGGCGGTTTTCTGGCCGACGCCTTCAACCCCGGACTGCCGTTCCTGATTTATTCTCCACTGCTCGTGCTTTCCGCGGTATTGCTCGCGGTCATCGGCCGCGAGACTTTGAAAAGGTAACTCGATCCCGAACTTCGTGTACTTCGCGCTCTTCGTGGTGATAGGATTTTAACCACGAAGGTCACGAAGAAGGCAACCCGACTCGCCAAAGAAATCGATCCGAACTTCGTGTGCTTCGTGCTCTTCGTGGTGATAAGATTTTAACCACGAAGGTCACGAAGAAGGCAACCCGACTCGCCAAAGAAATCGAT
>CAYOJC010000018.1:0-26345 GCA_964404195.1 uncultured Syntrophobacteraceae bacterium | reverse complement strand
TCGTGTGCTTCGTGCTCTTCGTGGTGATAAGATTTTAACCACGAAGGTCACGAAGGTCTCGAAGGAAAACAACACGACCCGCGCAACGGCGCAAAGACCGCCAAAGTGGCGTCACCAGTCTTTCTGTCGCAGAATATATTCCGCCGTGCGATAACTGAGGGCCGCGATTGTCGCCGTCGGAGGATAGCCGGCGAGCGTCGGGAAGACCGACGAGCCGACGATAAATAGATTCGGCACGTCGTGGCTCTGGCAATACTCGTTCACGACCGAGCGGCGCGGGTCGCTACCCATGCGCGTGCCGCCGGCCCAGCGGTTGGGCCGCTCCTTCCCTTCCGTCCAGACTTTGCTCGCGCCCGTCGCGCGCATGATCTTCTCGCCGACCTGCGCCATGAATCGATGCAGCCGGTGCTCGTTCTGGTGAAAGTCGAATGTCGCGCGCGGCAGCGGCAGGCCCCACCGATCGCGACGGCGCGGATCGAGATCGACGCGGTTCGCTTTGTGCGGCAGCGTCTCGGGCTGCATGTTGAGATCGAAAGTCCGCGTATAGTAGCGGCTGAAGTAGTCCTTATATTCTTTTCCCCAACGGCGAACGCCCGGTGGAACGACGTCCATGCGCCCGACCGGCGTCCCCTCGCCGCTCGTTCCGATCGTTCCGCCGCGGATGAAGCCGAGCCCCGTGTGATCGAAGTTGTTGCCGTTGAAGTCGTCGATGCGCATCGCCGCGGAGCCGGGTCCGATGAAGCCGTTGATAATAAAGTCGTCGAACAGCGCGTAGGCGCGCACGTCTCCATGGGCTAGGATGTACCGGCCCACGAGACCGCTCGAGTTCGCGAGGCCTTTTGCAAAGCGCGGCGCGTCCGTTTTCGACAGCAGCAACAGACGGACGTTTTCAAACACAAAAGCTCCTAAGATGACGATCCGGGCGCGCTGCTCCTGCGCCCGGCCGTCGGGATCGAAATAGGAGACGCCGATCGCGCGCCCGGCTTCGTCCACGTTGATGCGAAAGACTTTAGAATTCGTCCGCAAATCGAAATTTCCCGTCTCGACCGCGACGGGAATGGTGGTGTAAAGCGTCGCCGCCTTGGCGTGAACGTGGCAGCCGTAAAAATTACAGTGCCCGCAATAAACGCAGGCGGGACGTTCGGCGATTCTCGTGTCGAACGGCGCGGCGGGACGGTATGGCTCGGAGAGAATTCCCGCCGGCGTGTCGTAGGAATGGTAGCCGAGCTTTTTGCACGCCTCGGCGAAGAGCTTCATCCTGGCGCTGTGGCGCAGCGGAGGCACTGGATAGCCGCGCTTCCTCGGACCGGCGAACGGATTTTTTCCGGCTTCGCCCGAGACGCCGAATTCCCACTCGAACTTTTCATAGTAGGGCTCCAGATCGTCGTAGCCGAGCGGCCAATCGACGACGTCGTAGCCGCGAAGGTCCGCGCCGGCGCGCTTGGCGTTACCGCTTAAAATTTCGTTCGTGTAGACTTTGAAATCACCCGGCATGTAGCGCGAAGCCTGCCCGGTCCAGTGAAGCAGCGCGCCGCCCAGCACGTTCAGCGGGCTGGTGCGATAGCGCAGCTCGGCAGTTTCTCCAGCCCTGCTGCGGCTCGTTGTCGGCTCATGCCGCACCCAATCGAGCCGGTCGGCGCGCGCGATGAACTTGATCGAGTCGCGCGGCGCGTAGTCCTCAAGCCGCGGCGTCGGGCCGCGCTCGAAGCCGACGACTTTCAGTCCCGCCGAGGCGAGCTCCTTGGCGAGAATGCCGCCGACCGCGCCGACTCCGACGAGACAAACGTCCGCCATCGGCCGGCTCATCGCTTCTCCTCCACCGCCGGCGCCTCGGCGGCGACCGGCGACAGATCGACACGCTTGTCGATGTACGCGTCGGGATAACCGAATTGCTGTCCGGGAAAACCCACCAGGCGCCAGCCGACCAAACCGCGATTGCCGCCGTACTGCGGCTCGCCGAATACGCCTTCCAGGACGTGGCAGCGCACGGTCTCGAAAAAGTCCGCGCTATTTTTGAAGCGGGGAACTTGCCCCGCTTCGCAATCTAAAAGGACCGCGTCTTTATCGGCGTCGCTCAGAGTTATAAACTTGGCGCCGAATTTTTCGCGCGCGTAGCGGTCGATCGCGTGAAGTCCTTTTCGATAGCCGGGCAAAAACTCGGCGTAGTCTCCGGCGAGCGCCCGGTCGATGTACTCGACCGCTCCCGCCTCCGCCGCCCCCGGGCTGTCGGTGGCGGGAAAAATTCTCTCGGCGATCGCCTCCAGAGTCCGCGTTTCGCTTCGAGATAGAACGGCCGGGTGCCGGGCGGCGCTCTCTTTGTCTGTATTCATCCGCGAGATAACCTCTTTCTGTTTTTTCGCGACCATACTATCTCTTCGCGAACCGCCGCAAGCGATAATATGCGAGTTTATATTCTATGCCTGCCGGAGAGATTTTCGAATGGCACGGGAGTATTGCCGCGATGCCTGTGGTATCATGCAAAGCTCTATGAAAAGCGAAGAGCGCTGGACGAAGTGGTTGAGACCGGAACAAGCCAACTACTTCCGGGAGCTCAAGCCTTTCATGGTTGCGAGCGTGTTGTTAATCGTGGCGGGAGCGATCTTTGGCATCGTAAGCTCCATGCACTCTCCGGAGATTGCGGGCGCGCGCAGCGAAGCTATTAAAGAATTTTCCCGGCTGTTTCTCGGACTGTCGAAGCCGTATCTGGCGCTGGCGATTTTTCTCAATAACGGCCTCAAGACGTTGGCGGTCATCGTCCTGGGAATGTTCGCCGGGCTCCTGCCGCTGGTCTTCCTGCTGGTGAACGGTTACGTGCTGGGCCTCGTGTTGCACGCCTCGCTTACCTCCAAAGGACTCGCCGCGTTCTTTCTCGCCATCGCGCCGCACGGAGTGTTCGAGCTGCCGGCGATACTGCTCGGAACGAGCATCGGCCTCATGCTCGGCGCGCGCGCGATCAAGCAGATGTTAGGAAGAGAAGAAAGGGCCCTTGGCCGCGAAGTGGCGCGCGGCCTGAGATTTTTTGTCACCGTCATCGTCCCGATGCTGCTCCTCGCCGCGTTGATCGAAGCGTTCGTCACTTCTGCGCTGGCATCGAAGTAAGACGGACTTTTTGAGCGGTCTGATCCTACAGAGCGTTTTAGATTCTCGTTCATTTGGTTTATCATGGGGCCATCGTTATGACTTACAGAACCGACGACTTACGAATTAAAGAAATCAAGGAGCTTTTAACGCCGGAGCATCTGCTCGGCGAGTTTCCCAACACGGAGCGGGCGGCGCAGACGGTTTACGAGGCGCGGCAGGCGATCCATCGAATTTTACACGGCGCCGACGACCGCCTGCTGGTCGTCATGGGCCCGTGCTCGATTCACGATGTGAAGGCCGCGCACGATTACGCCGGCAAGTTGAAAGAGGCGAAGGATCGCCTCGGGGGCGATCTGCTCGTGGTGATGCGCGTTTATTTCGAAAAACCGCGCACCACGGTCGGATGGAAAGGACTCATCAACGACCCGGATCTCGACGGAAGCTTCCGCATCAACGACGGGCTAAGAACCGCGCGCCGCCTGCTGCTCGACCTGAACGAAATGGGCGTGCCGGCGGCAAGCGAATTTCTCGACATGATCACGCCGCAGTACGTCGCCGACCTCGTGTCCTGGGGCGCGATCGGCGCACGCACGACCGAGAGCCAGGTGCATCGCGAGCTCGCCTCCGGTTTGTCGTGTCCCGTCGGCTTCAAGAACGGCACCGACGGCAACGTCCGCATCGCGCTCGAAGCGATCCGCGCGGCGCACGCGCCGCACCATTTCCTTTCGGTGACCAAGGCCGGCCGCTCGGCCATCGTCTCGACGACCGGCAACGAAGATTGCCACGTCATCCTGCGCGGCGGCAAGCAGCCGAATCACGACGCGGCAAGCGTAGATGGCGCGGCAAAAAGCCTCGCGGAGGCCGGCATCCCGGCACGCATCATGATCGACTTCAGCCACGGCAACAGCGCCAAAGAGGCCGAGAAGCAGATCGACGTCGGACGCGAAGTGGCAGCGCAGATCGCCGGCGGCGACGGCCGCATCTTCGGCGTCATGGTCGAGAGCCACTTGAAGGCCGGACGACAGGATTTATTGCCCGGCAAAGAACTTGTCTACGGTCAAAGCATCACCGACGCCTGCATTGGGTGGGAAGACAGCAAAAAGCTGCTGGAGATTTTAGCTGACGCGGTAAGGAAGCGGAGATTGAAGGAAGAGGCGGAAGTGGAGGGGGAATAGTAAAAATTTCGTCTCACAGGCTCCTCGCTTTGCCTTCGTTGTTAGCGATCAGCTTGTGCTGATGACAACAGAGCAGAGTCCGCGATATCCTTCGCCATTGCGGCATCTCTACCTAGAAGAGCATTCACTGCACGTTCGTAGAGCGACCTATAGTCAACGTCCGGCCTAAGTTCAGGCAACTTGATTTTCGAAAGGGATCCGGGTTCATATTTGACGAGGCCCTCGGCATAATGACGTCCGATGCGGCGGAGTTGCCGCTGAGCTATAGACGTGAGCAATGCTAGAGCCCACATGTACCAGGTCTCTCGATTTTCATCTCGAAAAGTCACGACGTAGAGCGTGTTAGTTGCGTTCAAGCCTTCCATTTCATTTATGCAGAGCCACGGACCATGTTGACTCATTCCACTCAAGAAGGCATGAGGCGCTTTGGGCATTGGTGTACGGTACCATGGATCTCGAATGGTCACCTTGTAGGCTTCTCGATTACAACCTCCTTTGCTGGTGTCGAGCTCCAAGTAAGTCCTCACCTTCGAAAGTTTCGCTGTTTGCTCAGAAGGATGAAAGAGCCAAATGCGCTGGCCTGATGACTTAAGTTCACTCCAATTATTTTTGTTTACAAAGGCACCCCGAAGATGCCTCGCCTTTGAGACCACCGGCCTAAGCGCATCCCTGGGAAGTTCAAGAGCCTGACGTATTTTTTCGTTCATGAGAAAATAGGAAACGTCGCCGGTCACACCGCCAAGCCGAATATCTGCAACTGAGTCCAATGTGACCCTCGAGGGCGTCGATCGGACAATTCCGGATGGACATTTATGCCCATTTCGGCTACCGCTCAGTGACAACCCTTGTATCAAACCTTGCCGTGTTTCAAAATACTTTCGACTCACCATGCATGGGGGCTTATTATATCCACGTGCAACTGCGACCAGTGTGCCTTCTTGAACATTCTCAAAGAGGGGTTGTCCGCAGCGGTACAATTCTAAACTACTAAAGGTTTTGCGTACTGCCTGCCGTATAGCAGAGGAATAGTCAGCAAATTCCGCAGCCGAAGGTAAAACAAACGCGAGGGTGCCTCCCTGTTTTAACAAACGAAGAGAGGCCAAGACGAAACTGTACCAGACATTCGCGCCTCGACCGATGGGTCGACCGTCGAGATCCGGTACGGAGGCAGCCGACTTCTGTAAGCTTGGCGGTAACCGCTTGATCGAAATAAACGGAGGATTGCCAACGATACGATCAAAGCGCCGTTCTGTCTCACTGGCCCAGCGTAAGAAATCGACGCCGCGAAATGTCGTCGCCAAACTGTCTGCGGCCGACGTTGTAGGGTCAAGATCAACAGCAACGATTCTCGCCCTTCGAACGCCTAAGCGTGCCAGTGCTTCAACAAACACACCCTCGCCATGCGATGGCTCAAGCCACGACACCTGCGGTTCATCACCAAGCGCACGTACTATCGCCTCGGCCAGATCCGCTGGCGTGTACACTTTAGAAGAGACCGGTGGGAGCGCGAGTCTCACGAGGAGCTCAGTTTGCTAACATTTAGCCAACGTAGAACGCGTCGGCCAGCGTTTGATTTTTACCCCTCGTGTCGACGATCACGTCGACACATTTTTGGTAAAACGGTTGCAGGACAAGAGCTTCTTGCTTACGGACTAAACCTCGCCACTCGCTGCTAGCCCGAAACTTCTTCGAGCGGTCGTCCGGAAACTCGTGCAAGGCCATGTCGATCAGCAGCGCCAGCGACATCGGCCAGAAGAAAATCCGCGGCTCCGAGAGCGATGGGTGCATCTGCTCCAACTGCGTCTGCCGACAGCCCATCCTCGCCATGTGAGGGATCATTTCACCGCAGTACTGGAGATGACATTGAGGATGCTGCTGTAACCGGCGTTTCGATGTATCATCGATAGTGGTTACGTCGAAATGAAACTTGCGCAGAATACTGAGAGATGGCAATCGGCACACGGAGAGACAATAGGTAACGTTGCTGTACGAGCCGTTCGTCTTCAACTCAATAAGCACCCCTAGAGTCAGCCGCAAGTTCGGTTTACTCTTCCTCTGTCTGCCGCTTGCCCCGTCCTGGCTACGCATAGCCGCATGCCAGACGTCAAAATACGAAAAGAATTCGAAACCGGAACGATAGTCTTTATTTCGGCTATAGTACTTTTTAGCAGCTTGGGCGAAGGTCGAATGGTGCTCGGCAATGTAGGGATTGTTCATCAAGTGATCCAAAACCCTAAGTTCGCTCTCAATGAGTTCGCTAGGAGAAGGGTAAAAGTTTGAAAGATCCATCATTCCCCTTGCATCATCCGAATATCCTCGAAGTATAGCTCTCGCTTGTAACGGGGATGGAGCACGGTACACTTCAAGTGCATTGCCGCGCGTCCTGCGTCGCTTCCCGTGTCGAGATATGCGACCGTATCAGGGAATTCTTCGCGGCAGACATAACAACGACTGTAATGTTCTTTTTTAATGCCCCGCAGTCGCCTACCTACGTGCCATGAAATTTCCTCCGGCTTGGGCTTGCACCGCTTGTACAACAGCTCGGACAGCCTACTCGACCACCAACGCGGATCATCATTCGGTGCGAAGATGCCAGTGTACTTCGCCTTCTTGAACTGCTCGGCGACCTTCTGGAATCCCGACTCGGTGAGGCCGAGGAAGGTGGCGGCCCATAAACCGTCGTATAAGAACCCGGGCCGGGCCATTAAATAGTCTTCGACCCAACGGTACAGGCGCGAGGCAACGCTTGCATCTTTGGAGGACTCCTTAAGGTCGTCAGGGAGAGCAGCAACCAATCTGTCTATTTCGTCCTCCGGCGGTTTTAGAAGCTGCACTAGTTTACGCGCGGTCCTTGCCTCTTTTCTCGCGACTAAAGCAAATCCCTTCCGGATCGCATCAATACGGCCGATGCACTTGCGAAAATCTTGAAAGGAGAAGAGGGCATCATATGTTCCCTTCGTCCGTAGATCGATATCTTGGACGTTGTCCACATTTGTGATGCCCACGACGGGACAGAAGGGCCACTTTTCCTTGATAGCTTCGGCTATAGTAGAACCTTTCTGGAAGATGGAATTCTCCGATTTCGTCTTATCTAAAACATGGTCCAATATGACCAGTGGCGGCGGCGGACCGCTTAGAAGCTCTTCAACCTTTGTCGCGAGATCCTTATTCTTGACGTTGACAAACTTTGCATCAACGTCCTCCGCCGTACGTTCGCGTCCAGGATTGTCGTCGATCCAGACGATTGTCTTCGATGTGCTCATGGCATCACAATTTCAATGTCCGCCTTCCACCCGTCCGCTGGTTTAACGAAACGAATCGTGCCGCCTCGATAGGACAGAATCTCTCTTGCGATACTCAGCCCCAATCCGCTCCCCGTCCCGACAATGTATTGATCCTCGGGATTGAGTTTTGCATCGAGACCACGGTAGAGCCGGTTGTCCGGGTCGGCCACAAACGGCGCAAAGACCTCCTCGTAGTTGTCTTCTGCAAGGCCGATTCCGGAATCGCGGGCGTTCAACACAACCTGGGAACGCCGACGTTCCGCAGCCACCATTATTTTCTTTTGGCCGCCGGCGGCAATCACGGACTTGATAGCGTTTGACAAGACATTCAGAAGGACGGCGAAAAGCTCGGCCTCGAGCATCGGTCCAACTTGAAGCGCCGGGGGTACATGATCGATGTCGATGTCGATTCCATAGTTGTTTTTAATGAGATCGAAACATCGAACTGCTCTTTCAAGACGGGTCCGAAGCGTTAAGCGCGCGGGTTCGGATCTGCGACTATTCACCGAGATTAGCGAAGTCATAGCCAGGAGCTCAAGGAATCGTTTCTTCGTTGCACCGAATTCATCTCGAATTCCAGCGAGCTTCCGTGCTTCGGTCTCGGTGACACTACGCCGGACACGGTCAATAGAAATACTCACCTGCTCAAGCCAACTCAGAAGTGACTTTACCTCGTGTGAAAAGATTAAAACTAAAGTGGAGGTGGATGCGACCAGCTGGAGGTGCCGTAATTCCTCACGACCGGAAGCTTCATGCTTCGCGATCGCCTGCGTAGCTGTTCGAAGGGAGCGCAAAACCTGTTGCCGCTCTGTAGTTGGCAGCTGGGTTGCAAGGTTTCGAACTTCACTTTCCACCACACGAATCGCTGTGGCTACCACCTCCTTTGGCTCGACCCTGTGTCTAAGCTGGGTGGCTAGCTCCTCCCGTGCGTCACGTGCCTCCTCCCTAGCTGCAAGTCCTCTTGCGTACTCGCGGTAGATTGTAGACCAGTCGATGGCGAATCTGATTACTTCCTGCAACGGCGCGATCCCGGCCTCACCCACGAAGCCTTCTCGGCTAGCCTTCATCTCGAAGCCGCGGGCGCGCTCCCCAATTTCAACATCGCCTATATAGCTCTTGCTCGACAGGAGTGAGAGCAACGCCCGTTGAGGATTTACCCCTCTCAACTTCGCAGCAAACGGTTGCAATATTTCCGAGAGCGCACTCCTCCGCGCACCACGATCGCGATCAATGTTAAGCCAATCATTGCCTGGTTCCCCGTATGGGTAAACTCGGAACCCCTTGTACCGTACGTAGACACCGCCCCAGTCATCCAGGATCTCTGACAAGCTTCCTTTCGAAATCACCTCTCGGTTTCTCATCTCAACGCGGTCTATCGGCATGATGCCGATCGTCGCCGAGACGCTCGCCAAGTCCGGTAGCTTCTTAGGGTAAATAATTGCCTTTTCGCCAACTTTTAAAGCATCCAGCGTACACGCCACTTCTCCCCCGCTGTTTACCCTCACCTTTAAGTCACCCCAACCAGCAGACAAAAGCTGCTCCCGGAGATTGCTGATATTTTCGCTGAACCCCGGTGCCTCCAAGGCAACGTTGAAGCCAGGGTCCTCCTCAAATCCCGCGCGTTTTCTACCACGATTGGCTGCCAGGACAGCGAGTTGGCGTTTGAGAAAGTCGTACCCTCGCTTGCTCCACTCATCTGTGGCGCGCCCGCTGATAATTAAGGTTGTGCCGGGACTTCCGTCCTCCAGCCGTTCACGGCTTCCTTCGCACTTGATAGTAGTGATGTCTTTACCTGGCTTAAACCTCGACCAGTCAAATGCGACTTCGGTCTGCTCAAAATAACCCTCATCTAGAGCTGCAGTCGTAAGAAGCTTAAGGTGCGTGCCGAGCCGGCGGCAACTAAACCGGCCTATTCCCTTCGAGCCGGTCCGGGGCCGACCGTACCGCCGCGAAAGTTCGTAATCCTGTTTATGCGTCGTCGCAATGCGCATCCAGTAGCGTTCGACGTCGCGAAAGGTCATGCCGGAGCCGTTGTCGACAACGTGCACTTCCGGACCATGTCGACGATGAGGAACGATCTTGACTGTGACCAGGGTAGCGTCGGCGTCGTAGGCGTTTTTCACCAGTTCGACCAAGGCGATATGGGCCGTTTCGACAAGCTTCTCGCCCAACTCCGACAGGAGAGCGCTATCAACTGTGAAGGTAAGTTCTGCCATGATCGTAGCGACGCAACCCTTAGGTAGTCTCTATCCCGCCGACCCATTTTAGAGGGCGGTCAGCTTGTTCGTTTATGAAGCGATTTTGGTGATTTTCTTCGGTTTCCAACCGCTTGTCAATGCATTTGTCGCCGCGTGTCAATGTTGCGTAAAATCTCTGGAGAGCGGGCCCGCCTGCGCTCGTCTACCTCTGCCCATCTTCTTTGTCTCGGTAGAAGAATCCAGCCAGCGATAGGCGTATGCGCTCGCCAGCGAGCTCGCGAACCGGAGCGATCATGTGAGGAACGTTGGCTGCCATGATAACAAGGCGATTGGATCGCGGCGGAACAAAGTACCCAAAGGGAATTTCCAGTAGCACGCCGTCGAGCGAAGAGGAATCAAAGGAATCCCATGTGAACTCGGCCATGCTATCTCCACCGAGCAAGAGTTCTCCACCCCATCGTGCTCCCCAATAATCATGGCAGTAGAGAACAAAACTTCCCAGATAATCGTCGTCCCGGTGCCATGACAACGAAGTTCTCGGCGGATATGCATAGAGAGCGACACATAGTCTTGTCCACTGATCTGTGGCGATCCCGGCTTTCCGCAGACCGTCGTTAGAGAGAATGCTGGTAATCTTCTCGAATATCGCAGAAATGATAGCAGGAGCTGTGCGGCCATCTCGGTCGAGAGCGTACGTTTGCCCCTTGTAATGTTCCCACGTTATTCCACGGAGCGGAACGCCATCTCCGAGACGCCACACGCGAATCCAATCCCCACCTCCAAGCACACGTAGCGACTCCGTGCGCGTGTACGCTTGAAGGGAGTTCCACTGATCAGGTCCAACGAACTCGTCAACAATGGCCACGCCGGGTCTCGGTTGATTGATAGTCAGCGACCCGAGAGTTAGTATCAAGGCGCCTCGCTACGTGTGGGTACAGTCATTTTCTTAAAAACGTTGAGCATTCTCCTGTGTTGAACGACTCGCCGTGCCCTCCACTCGGCGGCTGCGTCTTCCACCAGCGCGTACAGAATCTTTTCGAAGGATCGATGGGGGGACGCCTCCCAGAGAAATTGCCCAAGCAGCCCAGGACACGTGTTTATCTCGTTGAAGAGAATCTTTGTCCCGTCCGTTGCACTCGCGGCGTAGAAGTAGTCTGCTCGAATCATGCCGGAGCAATCGAGCTCTGTGTAAAGCAGCTTTGACCAGTCTCTAATTTGCTCCGTCTCGTTAGAAGAGAGCCAACTCGGATTGTAGGATCTACGCCCGGCAGCAGCGTCATCATAATACTTCAGATCGGTAGAATATAACTCGCCGCTCTTAGTAGGCTCTAACTCAATTGCCGATGTGACCACGCGTCCATTCAGCCTCATGACACAGCACTCGAGCTCCTGAATTGAATCCAGGAAAGGCTCAAGGATAACATCTCGGTCCCAAGCACTGACATTTTTAATAGCGGCGCGCAGTTGATTGTCGTTCTGTACGTGGTTGATTCCTATGCTCGAACCCAAGCGTCGTGGCTTCGCAACAATCGGATAGCCGCCTAATCCACCAACGGCCTTTCGAAATCTCTTTGAGTCGGCTGACACGGGTAACGACACATGGGGGTTCGACGGTATTCCCAGCGCGCGCGTTAACAGCTTCGTGGCATGCTTGTCCATGCCAACCGCGGATGCCAGGAGACCCGGCCCGACATACGGACGATCTAGGAATTCAAGGAAACCTTGAATGGTGCCATCCTCGCTCCGTGGGCCGTGCAGTGCGGACAGCCATATGTCTACTCGAACAGTTCTCTCACCAACAATTAGGCGGACGCGACCGCTGGAGGCTCGTTTGATTTCGAGCCGCTGGAGACCTCGATATGGGGACGAGAACGGATAATTGGTCCACGTGCGGAGGAGGGAGCCGGTCAGCAACGTATTATCGGGGGCGAGATACAGCGGTACGCAGTGAAACCTCTTGCCGTGCAGGTAATCCATCGTCCGTACAGCCGTTGCGACGCTTACCTGGTGTTCTGGACTCGGCCCGCCGAAAACTACACCAATATGCGTCCGACTCGCTCGCGGAAGTGGACTCGTAAGGATGAGCGCCTTCTTTAGCCTACAACGGCGAGCTTCCTTGCAATAGTTGGAAGCCCACATAGGTGCAGGTGCAATTCGGTCGACACAAGCGCGAAGACCGTCCAGTCCAATGCAGCTCGGTGCATCTTACTATAGGCGCGTGTGTAGTCCTGGCGAATCGGAATGCGATTATCGTGCGACGCGAGGCCGATCCCTCCCTTAGTCGCTATCGCGGCAAGCGCACCATCGAAAGTATTTCGTAGCCGAGCGAGCGCTTTGAGGACGGCATCCCAAGTCTGAATGTGCTCAATGAAAAAGCCCGTGAAGCCTCCAGATGCCAGTTGAGCTGAGACTTGGTCGTACGACGCAGCGTCCAGGATATCGTCTTCTTCAACGACGTTTTGCCGAAACGCTGCGTAATCGAACGTCTCCGCTGGTATCGTCCCGGGAGAGAGCTTCCGAATTTCATCGAGATTGACCACAAGGAAGTCACGAAATGCCCGCGCGTGGCGCTGGGACGCATCGACGGCTGAGATAGCGTCCATCATGAGGTTACGGATGGCTATCCGATGCCGCTGTTCCTCCTCCGCAACGAGGGTGAGCTCAAGATGTGCGTTCGCGACATTCAGGTTCGAGACGGC
Source organism: uncultured Syntrophobacteraceae bacterium (assembly GCA_964404195.1). Lineage (GTDB taxonomy): Bacteria > Desulfobacterota > Binatia > UBA9968 > UBA9968 > JAJPJQ01. The sequence goes on along the minus strand of CAYOJC010000018.1, from coordinate 13,908 downwards.
GTCGGACAGGCACCGGCACATCAGCTCGGAGTCGATGTACTCGATAAAAGCGATTCCGCAGTTTCCCTTACCAGGATTCTTCCCGCCCATGTGTACCTCCTTAAGGATAGAATTAGAGGATGCATCCTAGCAGAGGACGATTTTTCCGTCAACCCGCCTTACGAAAAGGGAGAGAGAGGGCGTCCTTGACCTAATAAATTGTATGCCGTACCTATGTGGGCGGCAGAACAGCATCTAAATGACACGAGGTCAAGTTTCTCTTTAAATAGATCAGCCAGGGAGGATCGTTTGGCTTCCAAGTCCTCGATGTATGGAATCTCGCTAGGCATTGGGGTCTTGCACTGTAACAATATGTGATTGCGGGACCGGTTCCCGTATCCGATGTCCCTTACTTCCAAACCCAACCAGTTTGAGGTTCTTATCTTCAGCGCCTTCTTCAAAATCCCGATGGCATTCGCCGCGTCGTCCGCTGTCGAAAGCAAAATACGTCACGCCTCTTCGCCAATGACCGCGTACGAACAAAAAAAGCCCGGCTGGAATAATCCAGACCGGGCTTTTTGTAATGCGAAATAAACGATTAGGTCGGCAAAATCAGTACGCCGGCTTCGGCGCGGGCTTGGCCGCGGGTTTCGGCGCGGGCTTCGGCGCAGCCGCCGGCGCGGGCGCCGGATCGAGCGCCTGCGAAGCGGGAGTCGTGCCGCCCGATACGCCCAATGTGCCGCCGGTTCCGAGCCCGCCCTTCACTTCCTGCGCCCTGTAGTTTCTCACCGAGGTCACGAGCTGGTTGTAGGCGTCGGCGAACGCGCCGGCAAGCACCTTACCCTGGGGTGTGTTCGTGTATCCGCCGAGGCCTCCGCCGCCACCCGATCCGAAAAAACCGCTCCAGAGGTTAAAGTCCGTATTCGACGCCGCTCCTTCGGCTGCGGCCAGTTGCACGCCCGAGCGATTATCGACCAGCGTGAGCGTGGTCGAGGCCTCGCTCGTCCTCAAGCCTCCCGCGAGCGCTCCGAACGCACCGACGTAGGGAATCCCGCCCAGCGCCGCTCCGAGGCCTCGCGTGTCCTTTTCGCTAAAAGTGATCATCGGATTCAGCGAGAAGTCGGCGGCTACAATCTGTCCTTGTCCGAAGTTGCTTCCCTGGCGCAGCTCGCCCGATTGCTGCAGGGCGCGCTCGCCTTGCATCTGGTTGAATGCGCGGCCGCGCTCGACAACGACGAAGCAGTTGGACTGCTGCACCAGCAGACGAATCAGCGGAACCGTCGAGGTCAGTTGGTACTCGCGGGTGAGCCGATAATACCATTGCGCATTCTGGTCTTCGACCACGGCCAAAGTCCCGAGCGATTGATCGCAGTGTTGAAGCTGCGCGTTGGCATTTTGCGACGACGCGCCTCCCGCCGACCCGGTTACGGGCGTGCGGGCGGAATTGTCGCCCATTTGGACTCCGCAGCCCGCGAGCAATCCCACGGCTAAAATGGCGCACCACGACCTGACTACAATCGATTTCATAAAAGTCCTTCCCTTCCGCTAATGATGAGGGCCGCTGGAACACAGCGACGGTATTGCTTGTACCTCGTTTCATGAGGCGCAGTCAAGCCGAGGCCGAGCGGTTTCGGCTCGTTACTTCAGCGCTTTCTTTAAAAGTTTGACCGCGTTGTCCGCGTCTTCGACGTTGTCGAAAGCAAAATAGCTCACGCTTCTTCGCCCGAGGGCGGCTGCGGAGAGGCCGCGCAGATTGATGCCGGCGTCGGCAAGCGCGCGGGTCATTTTAATACCCAGTCCCGGACGGTCCGGGCCTTCGACGCGGACCGAATGCAGACTGTTCGTCGTATTGAGTCCGGCCTCGCTTGCGGCGCGGTTTTGTTTCGTCCCTTTGATCGGCGTCAAGAAAACGACTCCTTTGTCGGGATTTCCAGGAGCGCGGCGAGAGATAATAAACTCGAGGCTCGCTCCCGCTTTCGCCAGCGCCTCGAGCTTTTTCGCCAGCCCGCCGGGGCGGTCCTCGATATCACCCACCCACACGTCTACTTTACGAATAGAATACGCCATGGTCGCACCTCCTTATATTTTATTACCGAACACGTTGGACAGATTGGGTTACCCCTCATCGTCACAGAAGGTTTGTACTCCCACACCCAAGCGCAATTCAACCCGCGACGCAAGCCATTGCCCGGCAATCATCGCCGCGACAAACACTGCCACCGACGGCGAGAGCGTGGATAGTGCGGCCAGAGCGGGGCCGGGGCAAAATCCGGCCAGACCCCAGCCGATGCCGAAAATGGCCGCACCGATAATCAACGGCGCGTCGATTTCCTTCTTCGTCGGCATGGTGAATTTCTCGGCCAGCAGCGGGCGTGGCCGGCGCTGCACCATTGCAAAGCCGGGCAATGTTGCCGCGAGCGCGCCGCCCATGACAAACAACAGCGTCGGATCCCATTGGCCCGCTAAATCCAGAAAGCCGATGACTCGCGCCGGGTCGGTCATTTCCGAGACGGCGAGGCCGAGGCCGAAAATAAATCCGCTCAACAACGCGCTAACTGCGGTTTTCATGAGAAAACATGCCGGGAAAGAAACACGGTGATGACGGCGACGATTATGAATGTTAGCGTCGCCACCAACGAACGGGGCGACAGCCGGGCCAGACCGCAGACGCCGTGTCCGGAGGTACATCCGGAGCCGATTCGAGTGCCGATCCCTACCAGCAAGCCGGCGGCAATCAGCCCCAGGCCCTGAGCCTGCAGGTGCAGCGGCAAGCCGCCGCGCGCCAGCGCATAAACCTCGGCGCCCGCGATTAAGCCAACGACGAATGCTGCGCGCCACCACCGGTCTCCCGCGCTGCCGGTCAGTATGCCGCCTACTATCCCGGATACGCCGGCGATGCGGCCGTTAAGAGCAAGCAGCATCAAACTGGCAAGGCCGATCAACCCGCCGCCGATAATACCGCCGACAACGTTGGCTTCCACCATGTTGCTTGTTTCTCCCTGGATGACTGCCTGATGCTATCTCTATTCGATATGCACGGCCAGCCAGATCGTCTCCGGACCGGTTTGGCTGACTCGATGTTTCACATGCCTCGCGATTGCGAGATGGTCTCCTGGTTTCATTTCAATCAACTCGCCGCCTTCAAATTCCAGAACTGCATGGCCGCGCAAGAGGAGGACCCACTCCTCTTGCGCTTGATCGTACCACAATCCGGTCGCGCTGCTATGGGATTGAGAAACGATGCGCTCTATCTTCACGGCGGCGTTCTCGAATAAAGTGAGAAACCGTTCCTGCCCGGGAGAAACGGGCGCGCCGGCGAAAATATTTTCAACGCGCGGAGCGTTCATTACAAACCCAGCGCCCTCAAGTCCAGGCGGCCGTTTCTCATCGGCGGGCACCAGAAGTAGCTGCCGGATATGGGCCGCGTGAATTTGAACAACGCGTCCACGACGCCGTCCTCGGCGCCCACCATTCGTCTCAACTGCGCTTCGAACGCGTCAAGGGATTTGCCGAACGCTACAAACACCAGACCGGCGCGAGCGCCGTCGGCCCATGGCATGGAGCGCCTCAACACGAAAGCCTCCGGCGTGAAAGTCTCTTGCGCCGTTCGCTTCACGTGCGCTGAAGGAGGAGCGTCAGCGATTTCCTTATTGTCCTTCTTCCGCCGTCCGACAGTGTTGTCCTGTTCTCGGGCCGGCATGGAGTCGAAGCGGTCGAGGTCGTGAACCCACTGCTGCACGGCGACAAAGCTCGATCCATCCAACCTCTCGCCTTCGCCCTGGACTATCGCCGCCTTAGTTGCCTTTTTTCCTTTCGGGTTCTCCGTCCCGTCCGCGTAGCCCGTCAAATCCCGGCTGGCGCCATACTGAAACGCGTCGATCACCGAGTCCGGGCTGAATGCGGACGACACGGCGCGTTGAATCGATCTTGATCTGTGCAGTAATTCGCCGCGGTCGTCTCCCCGCAACCAACACCACAGAGCGGCGGGCGTCGACGGAACCGTGAAAGCCGCGCCGGCATAAGATGGGAAGGTGCGGAGTCCGCCGATGCGGCCGCCGAGCCCGAGCACCAGCGGCTGGCCGAAGCCGACGACGGTTTTGTCGCCGTCGGCGACGTTACGTAAAGAACGCAAAACCTTAGGAGCTTCTGAAACATTCGTTAGCGAGAAAGTCAGATACCGGGCAAGTCTGGGAACTGCGCCAAGAATACCAGGTTGAACCTCACTCATGAGACCTCCTTAAATTTTCACTTGAAATCCGCGCGATGAACTCAACCCCAAACGGCCAGTATGGCGCCCATGACCAAAAGAGAGGTCAAGAGGTAGCCGTTGATCAATAAGAATAGCTTGAAAGGCTTCCGTTCATAGGTCACGGTGCCGATCGTGACCACCGCCACAAAACCCAGCCAGTTGAAGAAACCGACAGCCACTCCCTGCGGCGCGGTGGTAGCGCCTGCATAGCGGACGGCGTGAACCAGCACGAAAGCCATGAGAAGGCTTCCGACAAACTCCACGGCCAGAGCTTTGGCCATCCCCTCTTTCATCTGCTCTTCCGTGACGCCCGACACCTTCAACCAGGTGTTGAGAAACAGAGCCGGTGAATACCATAAAGCGCCGATTACCATTTTCGCCGCAGCAGCGCCGAGAATGGCAAAGAAATGAATCGGGATCTCACGCATGGCCTTATCCATTTTTTCTGCTCCCGGATGGTCACCCCGGCGACCAGCCAACTTCTTATGCAAGCCGGGCGGCGTCGTTAAAATAAAATACCGGGAAAGAGAATCAAAGATCTTGGAAACATTGTCTATCCGCTAGCGAGATTAATGTGACAGTAATAACAATTTTACAGCGACTCTGCCACAGGCGACGACGGCTACACGGTCACCGTCCGGCCGGAAGTCGTCGTCGAGGTGACCTACAACGAAATTCAGAAGAGCCCGCAGTACAGCTCGGGCTTCGCACTCAGCTTTGCGCGCATCACGAGAATTCGCGATGACTGAGGACCCGAGCAGATCATCACGCTGGCGGAGCTGCGGTCTCTTTACGAGCGGCAGTTCGTCTCCAAGAGCCGGAAAGAATGATGTCACTTAAGATGATCCGTCGTTGGTGATATAGTTTCTGAAAACAATTATGGGAGGCTCGCATGATCGATCTCTATTACTGGACCACGCCGAACGGCCATAAAATCACCATCTTTCTCGAAGAGACCGGTCTCCCTTATGCCATCAAGCCGATCAACATCGGCAAAGGCGAGCAGTTCGCACCGGAGTTTCTCAAGATCGCGCCGAACAACCGCATCCCGGCGATAGTGGACCACGAGCCGGCAGACGGAAAAGGCCCGCTCGGCATTTTCGAATCCGGCGCGATTCTGCAATACCTGGCTGAAAAAACCGGCAAGTTTCTGGCGCAGGACCTTCGCGGACGAACCGAGACCATGCAATGGCTCTTCTGGCAAATGGGCGGGCTGGGACCGATGCTCGGGCAAAACCACCACTTCAGAAATTACACGGAAGAGATTCCCTACGCGATCAACCGCTACGTCAAAGAAACTGAAAGGCTCTACGGCGTGCTCGACGAACGGCTGGCGGGCCGCGAGTTCATCGCGCGCGATTACTCGATCGCCGACATGGCGTGTTATCCGTGGGTCCTGCTGTATGAGCGCCAGGGACAAAACATAAACGATTTTCCCAACGTCAAGCGCTGGCTTGAAACGATTCAGCGACGGGACGCAGTCGAGCGGGCCTATGCCCTGGCGAAGACCATCAACACATCGACGACGATGAGCGAAGAAGCAAAATCGATTTTGTTCGGCCAGGGCCGCCGGACCGCAAGACCAGTCTCGTCCTGACGCCGATTAAACCACCCATGCTCATCGACGCGCACGCGCATCTGGATAAATACGGCGATGATCTCGGGTCGGCCCTCGGAGAGATCGAACAGCACGGGATTTTTACCTGGGCCGTCTCCATGGATCTCCCCTCTTACGAACGAAATCTCGAAATAGCCGCGAGCTGCGCTCTGGTGCTTCCGACCTTCGGCATACATCCAAGAAGAGCGCCGGAATACGCGAGCCGTCTTGCAGAGTTGAATCCCTGGATCGAGCGGAGTCCCGCCATCGGCGAGATCGGCCTCGACTTTCACTGGGTCGAGGACTCGTCGCAATACCCGGCGCAAAGAAAGGTCTTCGAATATTTTCTCGCGGCGGCGAGAGACCAGAAAAAAATCGTCAATCTCCACACCAAGGGAGCGGAAAAGGAAGTCTTCGATCTCCTGGAACGCTACGGCATCGCGCGCGCGATCGTACACTGGTATTCCGGCCCGCTCGATATTTTGCGCGCGCTCGCAGACTACGGGGCTTACTTCACGCTCGGAGTCGAGGTGCTGGCTTCCGACAAGATCCGCGACATCGCCCGCGCCGTGCCGCTCGACCGCGTACTCACGGAGACCGACAATCCCGGAGGTCTCAAGTGGTTGAACGGAACTTTGGGCATGCCGAAGATCATCCTCGAAGTCATCGAACAAATCGCCGCGATCAAGCAGGAAACGTCCGCGGCGATCGTCCGGGCAGTCGAAGAGAATTTTTGCCGTCTGGCAGGCAACGATCCCTGGCTGGCCGAAGTTCGTGCTCGTGTTTCGTGATCGCCCTTCGATTTGACTCAGGGCCAGACTTCGAGTGAGCCTCAGTCGAACTCTGAGATTGTCGAATGGTATTCGTGAAGAACAGCTAAAGAGATTCGCTCATCAAACGATTCTTCAGCTCTTCAACCGTCACGCGGTACTTGAACGCCTTGCGGCCGTTGATGAAGAGGACCGGCACTTCGCTTCCGTATCTCTCCTTCAGCTCGTCCGCGGAATCCACGTCGATCTCCTCCACGCAGAGAGAGATGCCGCCGGCGACTTCGCGAACCGCCGCCTTCATTTCGTCGCACAAGCAGCAATCTTTCCTAGTGTAGAGCCGGATTTGCACGGTCACTTCGGCTCGCTGCTCGACTTCTGATCGGTGTTTGCCTTCGGCTCCGCGGTCGTTGGAATGCCGATGAGTCCCTTGGGGATGGCCAACGCGCCGAAGAAGAATTCCGACAACGTGCTGAGAGGAGCGGGCGTGATGCTCGGATCGTTAATCGGCCCTCTGACGTTGAAGCTGGCCACCAACAGGGAATCCTTGATCGCCGCCAGGCCGGTTCCAAGAATCGGGATGTAATTCGCCGCCCGGTCGAGCCCGGGAAAGGGCCTCACGGCGAGAACGAAATCGACCTCGCCTTTCGGGCCGTCCAACTCTCCCGCGCCCGTGATCCTCAAATCGTCGCCGTCCACGAAAAGATTCTGCGTGGAGTAAACCCCGTGGGCAACTTTGACGTCGGCCAAGACGCTGCGGAAATGGATGCCCTCCTGATTGACGTTCGGCAATCTGAGCGTGAACCAGCGCGAGAGATCCAGGAAGCTCAGCACCCGGACTAGAAGCTGTAACCGCCGCACGACCCCGTCTTCGATGCGAACACGGAATGCGCCGTTCAGGTTGCGCTTTCGCTCCGGGCCGGTCTTCCCGCTGAAGTCGAATTTACCGGCAAGCTGCACCTTCCCGGTTATCTCGGTCGTGCCGATATCGAACCAGCTCAGCAGCTCCCTGACCGGGACTCCCTTGATCTCGGGCTCGATGCTGAAGAGTCCTTTTCCCGGATGGTCGTCGTAAGCGCCGGCCCCATGCACCGTCCCGCCCTGCGAGCGGGCGGAGAAATTTTCCATACGCCAGATCCGCCTTTCCAGGACAAGATCGCTCTTCATATCGGTAAACGGAAACTTCTCGTATCCGCCCTTGTCGAGGATGAGCTTTCCTTTTACCTGGAGCCGGTCGTACCATTCTTCGTCCGGAGAAACGCGGCGCGGGATCAGGTAGGCGATATCCATTTCCGGCGCGCTCAAGCTGAAAAGCAGCATTGGCCTTTCGCCGTCCATCCAGCGCCCGTTGAGCGTGAAGGGATATCCGCCGGCCTGAGCTTGAATGCCTTGCAGGTCGATGGTCTTCCCGTCCAGACGCACTCTTCCGTTGACATTTTGAAACGGCTGGCTGAAGACCTTCAACGGGATATCGACGCCGACCAATTCCAACGAGCCGGTGAGCTTTCTCTTTTCAGGCGCAGTCAACGATCCCTGATACCGGACGGCGCCGCGGACGATGCCCGGGCTTTGCGAGCTCTCCAACGAGAGCAGCAGGCGCAGCGCTTCGCTCGCTTTGAGACCGGGCGAGTCCACCGCCAGGTCGAACGAACCCTGGTCGGTGGCGAAGTCTTTGACAAGCAATCGAAGCTGGACGGGCGAACCGGCCAAAAGCGCGGAGCCGCGCTCGGAGCGAATCTCCGTCGGAGAAAAAAGCAAATCCCCTCTGAGTTCCGAGAGCGTTGTGTTCCCGATTCGCGCGTGGACGGAATCGAGCGAGGCCGTCCCTTCATATTGATAGGCGGAAACAAAGTCCGTTCTGACGAGCAGATCAACCTTGGCGCTGCCGGCGAGTTCCTGCACCGCGCCGATCATCCCGGCTGCGGCCGGCGGAAAAATGCCTGCCCGCATCTGGTCGGAAAGCTGGGCAAGCTCCGTATCCCCCTTGATTCGAAGCTCGAGCGTTCCGGCTTCGGACAACGCGCCGCGGTGGGTTCCATTGATTTCCGTCAACCGGGATTGGCCGATGAAACCTTTGAAGTTCTTGTACTGGAGAGTCCCTTTGTCGAGGACGATCTGGCCGGTGAAGCCGCGCAGCGCAAGCGAATGATCCGCGCCGAAGTTCCCTCCCGCGTCCCGTAACTCCGCTTGAAGCGAAAGCCGCTCCGCCTGGCCCGGCTCGAACAAGCGCCGGAGCGCGGAAAGCTTTCCGGAAATCGCCGCCCTGGCAAACTTGATCTCGCCTTGGTTGACCGAGGCAACGACATTTTCCAATCGCGGCGAATTAAAAACCTTGGTCGGAACGAAATTACGCGCGCTCGCAAGCGGAAGAAACGGCGTCGTTATCTGGAGGTCCACCTCCGGGTCCGGTCCGTCCAAGGAGCGGAGCATCCCCTGAAGGCCGAGAGTGAGATTCGTCGAGCGTAAATCAAATCGTTGCAGCCGGACCTCCCGCGGCTTCCAATCCAGATCCAGGTCGAGCCGCCCGTCGCCGAGCCTCACTGCGGCGGGAAAAATATTTTGCGCGTCGGCCTCCAACCCCGTGAAGCGGGCTTCTCCCTTGACATGAGCCCCTTCGGATAAATTCCCTTCCCAGTGAACGCGATAGGCGAAATTTCCGCGCGGCGCGGCGTCCGCGAGCGGCCGCTCGTAATATTCCCACAGGAGCGCCGCGGGCAAGGCCTCCGCCTTGATGTCGGCGTTCAACCACGCATGGCGGAAATCCAGCGACGCTTCGGGGAAAAAAACGCGTCCGGATACGCTCAAGTCGGTCTGCTGCCCGCTTCTTTCGAGTACGGCGTTGAGCTTGACCTGGAGACCGTACTGCGGCGGACTGCCCGCCGCCGGATTTCTGAGCCGAAGCGCAAGCCCGAAGAGCCCTAGCGTGCGCACCCGATGGAGGTCGAGATCGATCTCGTGGAAGCGAGTCGTTACCGAATCTTTGCCTCCGGTATTCTCGATGAGGGCGACCTCTCCCTTCTCGATTACGATCTCCCGCAGATCGATGGAAAATTGCGCGCCCTGCTGCTGATGAAAAATCAGATCGGCGAGCTGATCGAGCCAGGGCGTCTTGCCCTGCCCGTCGCGCGTGAGTTCGAACTTGGGCTCATAGAACCGCACCCCGTGAACCACCAGCTTGCGCTCGAGCAACGGCAACAGCGCCACCCGGATGACCATCTTCGGAGCCGTGATCACGGGCCGGGTTTGCTCCGGTTCACGCAGCACAAAATCGTGAAAAGAGACTGCCAGCACCCTGCCCATCTCCACTTCAGCCTCGCCCACTTCCAACTTGAGCCCACTTCGTTGCTCGAACTCGCCGACGAGAAAGCGGCGAAACTCGCCGACTTGAATCAAGTGGTAAAATGCAAACAGAGCAACCGCGAAAGCGAGCAGCAGGACGGCGCAGAGAAAGCCCAGGATCTTGACGATTTTTTTCATCGCGGTGAAATTATGCTAGAGGAACTTCATCCGTGGCGCAAGTCGGCGCGCGCCGCTTCCCCGGGCCGGCACCGGGAAAAATCGCCTTGACAGAGTATGGGTAACTTGTTAGGAGACAAGCCTGAGGGCGGTTTCAGCGAAGATCGGCTCACAGGGGGAGTCATGCTGGAGAGAGAAGAGGAGTTGTTGAACAGCAAAGAAGTCGCCGTCATCCTGGACTTGAGCCCCGACACGGTCAACGAGTTCGCGCGCAAAAACATACTCCCCGGCTTCAAAAAGGGGAAGCAGTGGCGCTTCAAGAAAAAAGACGTCTCCTCTTTTACAAAAAAACTCCCTACGGTCCGCTTTTCCTAAACTCCTTCAGCAGAGCGTTCACTCGAGATTTACATGGCTGAGATAGAAGCGCACGAAAGCAAACTCTACGCGGAGTTTGCCCCGCTCTACGACAAAGTCTTCGGAAAGATTTTTTTCTCCCGCCTGAGACACGTCATCGAAGCTCTCGACATCCCGCGCGGCGCGAAAGTCCTGGAAGTCGGCGCCGGCACCGGCACTTCGTTCCCGGCGTATCCGCGGCATTGCGAAGTGACCGGAATCGATCTGGCGCCGGACATGCTGGCGCGCGCGCAGGAGAAGATCCTGGAAAACGGCTGGGCCCATCTCAAGATCATGGAAATGAACGCGCTCGATCTGAAATTTCCCGATAACAGCTTCGATTATGTAATGGCCTTCCACGTGGTGACCGTGGTTCCCGACCCGATCCGAATGATTCAAGAAGCCAAGCGGGTATGCAAGCCCGGGGGGAAGATCGTGATCGTCAACCACTTCACGAGCACTTTTCCACTGGTGGGACTTCTCACCGAGGCTCTCGATCCGGTGACCCGCCGGCTGGGATGGAGCACCAAGCTGCGGCTCAAACCTTTTATCGAAGACACGCAACTCAAGGTCGATACGATCTACAAGCTCTCCAAGCTTTCCTTATATACCGTTCTTCTCGGTACCAAAGAAACCAACGGCCGCCGGCATTCTTAAGCTTCCATTCCGTCTTTGAGATTTCTACTTCGGCGAGTTAAACGTTTTTATAGCCTGATCAAAACGTCCCAGATGCGAGGCGCGCGAAAATCAATGCCGAGCGCAGGCGTACTTTTTTCAGTACGTCGAGCGAAGCGATTCAAGCGCAACGAAGCAGGTGGGCGTTTTGGACAGGCGGTCACGCATTTTTGAGGACGATGCCTTCGAGAACGTTCGCCACGTCTTCGCAGCGGTCGATCGCGTTCTCCAGCGTATCGTAGATCTCGTTCCACTTGATGACCTCGAGCGGATTGGGCTCGCCTTCGAAGAGCTTGGCCACGGCGGTGCGGCCGACGAAGTCCCCTTCGTTCTCCAGCCGGTTGATTTCGACGCAGTTTTTCATGAGCGAGTCGCCGTCCTTCAGCCGCCTGAGCTGAAAAACCGCCTTTTCGACTTCTTTCGTCGCTTTGACCAGGATGCCGACCAGAAGCCTGGCCTCGTCGGTGGTCTTGCCGACTTTGAAAAGATACAAGCGCGCCGCGCACGCCTCGATGTAGTCCAGGACGTCGTCGAGCGAGGTGATGAGCTTGTGAATGTCTTCGCGATCGAGGGGCGTGATGAAGGTCCGGTTCAGCATCTCGATCGTGTTGTGCGTGACTACGTCGCCTTCATGCTCGGTGTCCTTGATCTGCTGCGCGCGGAGCGGCACGTCTCTGAAGTCCTCGATCAGATCGGCCAACTGGACCGCTCCCTCGACGACTTTTTTCACCGCGGATTCGAAGCAGTCGTAGAATTTCTCATCGTTGGGCAAAAACCGCATACTCACGCTCCTCCACTTCCGCGCATGGTTGTGTCGTGTTTGTCGAATTCCCTCACGGATGAGAGTCCGCAGGCTTCGCCGAAAATACCCGCGCGCGGACGCCTAATGCGGAAGTTCTTTGCCGTCGTCCTTTTTGGCCGCGCTCTCTTTGGATGCGTCTTCCCCTTCCTCCCCGCCCAGACCCTTCTTGAAGTCGCGGATCGCTTTGCCCAACCCGCTGCCGATCTGCGGCAGCTTGCCCGGACCGAACAAAACCAACGCGATCACCAGAATGATCAAAAGCTCCTGCACGCCGAGTCCAAACATAAAACCCTCCTTAACGCTTTCGCTTCAATCCGAGAAATATCGCATCTGCTCCTCTCCACACAAGCGGCCCGATCCGATGGCCGCGCTGTGCGCCGGCCCATCGATAGCCGGAATAACCGGCGCGACGATTCTTTTTTACATTCCGACGCTCGGTCATTTCGCGCCTAACATAACAGATTTCAAGCTCGCCTGTAAGCTCCGGGCAAAAGCGCAAAAATACATTTGCAAATAGCCATAGCAACGGTTAAGAAGGAGACGCAGAGCCCTCGTGAAGTATCCTCGACATGCCTCCTCTCAACCACGAGACCGTACGCGAAATGATCCGCACCGGAACGCCCGATCGCGTTCTGCGCTTGATCGGCAAGAGTCATCCCGCCGACGTCGCGCCGCTGTTCAAGGACCTGGAGCCGCACGAGACGCGGCTTCTCTTCGACGTTGTTTTCTCCACGCGCAAAGCCGCGAAAACTCTTAAAGAGCTGCCTCCCGATCTGCTGCCGGACATCCTCGCGCTGATCGACGACGAAAAAATCGGCCGCATGATCGCGCGCGCGGACCCGGACGACGCGGTCACATTCATCGGCAGCCTGCCCGAGGAGAGAAGAGAAAGAGTCTTGAGCCACGTCGACCCCGAGCGGCGAGCCGGGTTTGACAAGATGATCAGCTATCCGGAGGGCACGGTCGGCAGAATCATGACGACCGATCTGCTCGCGCTGTCCCCCGACATCACCGCGCAGGGAGCGATCGACAAGATCCGCGAGCGCGGCGAGCTGGAGACTTTTTTTTATCTCTACGTCGTGGACGAGAGCGGAAAGCTCATCGGCGTCGTCCCGATCCGCAATCTCGTCGTCGCTCCGCCCGGCCGGCCACTTCGAGACATGATGATCGCCGATCCAATCCGCGCCGAGGTTTCAATGGATCAGGAAGAGGCGGCGCGATTGGTTTCCAAATACGATCTGCTCGCGCTGCCGATCGTCGATCACGACGGGCGCCTGGCGGGACTCATCACCGTGGACGACGTGATCGACGTCATCGCCGACGAGACGACCGAAGACATGTACAAGATGGCCGGCGTCGGAATCAAAGAGCGCGCCTTCAGCCCGCTCATGGAGTCGGTCGTGCGGCGGGTTCCCTGGCTCGGCTTCAACATGGTGTGGGCGTTCGCCGCCGCGTCGGTGATCAGCGCGTTCGAAAAGACGATCGGCCAGGTGCCGTCGCTCGCGATCTTCATGCCGATCATCGCCGGACAGGCCGGCAACGCCGGCATTCAAACCGCGACCGTGGTGGTCCGCTCGATGGCTCTCGGCGAGATCGAAGCGGGCAACCTGTCCCAGCTCCTGCGCAAGGAATGGAGCTTGGGACTGATCAAAGGAACGATATTCGGCACAGTTCTGGGAACGGTCGCTTGGCTATGGAAGGGAAATGCGGTGCTGGGTTTGATAGCCGGCCTGGCGATGTTTCTCAATATGCTCGTCGCGGCGACCGGCGGGGTCCTCGTGCCGACGGCGCTGCGGAGATTGGGATTCGATCCCGCGACGGTCGCCGGAGTGTTCGACACGATGCTCACCGATTTCATGGGATTTCTAATTTTCTTGGGCCTCGCCACTCTCCTCATTCACTTTCTGACCTAGCGGGCTGCCTTTGCGCCTCTTTCTTCGTGTCCTTCGTGGTCAAAAAGTTTATCACCACGAAGAGCACGAAGGTCACG
>CAYOJC010000017.1:0-58456 GCA_964404195.1 uncultured Syntrophobacteraceae bacterium | reverse complement strand
CACATTTTAACCAAAGTCGCCAAATGTAAAGAAGCGTTAGGGACACTACACTAGGCTCCTTTCCAGGCAGCGGATCGTCATCACCGCCCACCATCGTCCGATAACTGAAGTCGGAACCAGTATCGAACGGCGGATCGATATAGATGAGGTCTACTTTCCCCGCAAACTTTTCCAGCAGCGACCCCATTACAAGTAGGTTGTCGCCCCAGATGAGCTTGTTTCTCCAGCCCGCCTCGAAGGTGTCGCCCTCCTTCCCCTCGTAGACGTCGAAGAGCGTGCTCTGCTGCGGCAGCTTCTTCGCCTCGCGCGTGGCGCGGCTCTCATTAACGGTTTCGATAACCTGGAACGGTAGGCTCACCCGTGGCACTTCTTTGCGCGTGCCGTCTTCGTTGTATTTACCTGGCCAGACTAGCTCGGTTTTTGTGATGTCGATTTTCGACATGAGTTGTTGTCCTTATTTGGAGGTGTTGTCCTTCTCGGCCATAGCTCGCCAGCCGTCGTCGAACATGAAGTGATTGGCCTTTTGCGCCGGATTCTGTATTCGGTGAATTCTGAATTCCTGTTCAGACTCCGCGTGCTCGACAACGTAGAGCCAGAAAAGCTCACCAATATTGTTGGCTTTTTCAAACTGCGGCCGTGAAAGGACAGCGTAAGTACGATCCCATTGTCCCGAGAAAGATTTGACCTCTATAAATCGAACTACATTTCCGGAAAGGTCGCGCGATTCGATATCGTAGCCTGGGTTATTGTGCGGCATCTCCTTTGGAATCCGTCCGTGTTTAGTTTCATGATTAAGTACATGGCGTATACCGGCTTCGTCGACTGGAGAACGACGCCACTCTTCTCCATCCTCGGGCGTTTGTGAATAGTCTGCTATTTTAGGCGCGGGTATGTAGCTTCTAAGAACTGGGCGAGTTTGCTTCCTCGCAGTGCCGCCCCCTTTCTCCCCATTGTTTCCTTTAGCTCCTGGCGCTAACTCGTCCCCCAGACCAGCAGCCGGCGGGGTCGGCGTGGCAATCTCCTCCCCTAGAATTCGCTTAATTGCCTCTCCCGGTGTTTCGGGAGGCGAGTGTCCGTTCGTCGGCGGCTCAGCGGTCACCGGTGTACCCGTGCATGTTTCGCCACCGAGTGACGTGACGGGCGCTTCTGGGGTGATTGGTTCCGATACGGCCGTGTCGAGCCTGGCAAAGCCCAGTTCGTCCAGTATGTGGCCAGCTTCAGCCGCGGACTCTGCGGCTAGGGCTTCTTTCAATCCAGCCGCAATCTGGCCAGGATCCTCATCTGGAAACAAAGCAATCGCCAACTCTCGAGCGATAGCCGGCCACGACACTTGCCCGTCGCGTCGCATCACCAGCAGGCGTTCCTCTTCGGACTGATAAACAACCGGCACCAACTCCGGCTCACTCTCCAGGTACTTGTCAAAGGCGCGCAAACCATAACGGATAAGCAACTTTGTAGTCGATTCACACCGAAGTTTCTCCAAACGCCGTAGCGCTGATTCCGTCTCGCCGGTGCGCATTTGAGATTCCAATACGCGGCCAAGGTGATTGCGACGCTCAACGATTCTTTCAGCAACTGCGACATCTTCAATCGGATCGCCACACTCTAGGAGCTGGACCTCCACCGCGGAGCCGAGGGGCCTGACTCCCGCTACCGTCATTGACCTTCCGGCCCCGAGCGGACGGGTAATGACATTGTTGATTAGGAACTCTTCGAATTTTTTGGCGAGGCCGGCTCGATTTTCAAAGAACATCCATTTAGGCGGAGTGAGAATGCCTTGACTGTTCGGGACACACTTCACATCCGTTAACGACGATAGCTCTCCCTCTTCAAAACTTTCTGATTCCAGCATTCGTTCCAATAATCTCCAACAGGCCATGACGACGGCGTATGCTTCCGCGTCCACAGGTCGGTTGTTCACACCAAACTCAGAAGTGATTTCTCGCAGGACCAACATGGCGTCCGATGGGCCAGCATTTTCACGTACGTCCAAGCGGGATAAAAGTTCGCTGTACCTTCGGAGATCCTCGCTCAGGCGCCGGCGATAATGGCCGAACGGATGTTCTCCCCAGAAGACCTGTGTCGGCTCTAAATAGTCACCATCGATACAAAGACATCTTTGCCCACGCAAATTCGCAAGGGCAGCATCTTTGGCGTTGTCATTTAGAAATTTATAAACTTCTGGATTTACGGAGGTACGCGCGGCGGCGCAGGTAAGCAAATGTTTAACCACCTGGACCGGCTTTGGAAGATACTCTATATTCAGAAATGAAAACAGATTCCGACTTTTGTTTTGCGTTTCACGTGGGATGTCTAGAAATAGCGCCTGCGTTTCAAACAGGTAATCCTGATAAGTCGCATACAGCTCGCTCGGCTTGTACCAGCGAGCGCTCTGCCCACGCGCTGGCAGCCATTGCAAATCACACAATAGCTCCAACTTGGAAAGATCGTTCTCCATTTCGCCTTGCTTCGCGAGATGGGTAAAAATATTCTGAATGGCGCGCACGAGTTCTGGTGACGGCTTGGAACTAGTTAAGGTCTTGATACGACCGATTAAATCGGTGGGTCGCGGGATCAACGCAACACCGAGCCAGTGGTAAAAATCCCGGACAGCGGTCTGATGCTCCTTAGGAATGAGCGCGACAACCGTTTCGGTTCCAAGGCAGTTTCTTACGGAATCATCATCGAAATACACCCCATTGGCTTTGCGGAACAGACCATCTTGGCACTCTACCAAGTCGCAGGAAGCCAATGCACTCCTGGCATCGTGATCGTCTTTAATTTCATTGAGGCGAGTCGCCAACAGTGTTAACACTAGGCGTCGTCTTTCCGGCAGAACATCGGGTTGCTTTATTGCGCTTGGAAGATGAACTCGCGCGTAGGTTGCAAAATCCAGCCGTCTCGCACCCAATTCCGAGAGAAAGTCACGATGGCCGCCGAGGGCAGCAAAATCGACGAGCACTGCTAGGCCCAGAGGATCATCGAAATTTCCCGGCAATGCGACTTCCTTGAGAGAGTGCAACGCGCCAGAACTAGGAAAGATTTGCAGTTTCCCAAGGGTCTCGCGAGTCGCCTCATCCTGCAGAATTTCCGTCCTGCGATCAGCAAGCCAACCAAAGAGGGCTCGTAAGTCGAGTCGTCTATCTTTCCACGCTTGCAGAATACGCTGTTCTCCGAGTTGCTTCAGCCATTGAACGGCAGCGTGTGCATCAAACGATGAGCAAATTTGCCACAACGCAGCAAATTCCGGATCGACTTCGGCCAGAAATGGAAAAGCGGCATCGACGCGCTCCACCATTGAAACAGTCTTGGAGTCTGCCAGGGATATTTTGTTGCAAGGCCAAAGCGCACCATCACGTCCGGGGACCACTGAAACTTGCGTCAGAATATTCTCTAGCTCAACGTGTCCTCGCTGACCCTGCGACCGTTGAAGCAACCTGGTAATTTGTCTCCACAGAGTCTGCAATGCGCCTGGCGATTGTAAACAAACCGGCCATTCGGCTTTCGAGAGACGCCGATTTAATCCTAGATTGACCAGTGCCTCACATAAACTTCGTAAATCATGTAGGGGCACACCCACTGCTTGGTTGCGTAACAATGACTGAAAGGGACGTAAATCTTCGTGAACTATCTTCATGCCGAGTTCTGTGAGCAACGGTGCTGCGGGTTCTTCATCTTTCTGTAAAAGCAGCTCAGCCTCTTGCGCACTCACCCAACGACCGTTCGATGTAAATACGATTGACGATGAAGGAAGCGCTGGTTTTAGAGCTTGCCAAAATTCGGTAAGACTGCGCTCACATTTCCCAGATTCCGCCTCGTCGCCAACTCTCTGGACAGCCGTCAATAACTTCCACAGCTCTTGGTGACCGAGAAGGCTTGGCAAGCGGCCCAGGGCGTCACGTAGCGCTTCTGCCGCCGCTTTCAAGGCAGCGCGGTTCCATTCGGACTGGTAGTCATCCTCGAGAACGATTCGTTTGCGGTCCGAAGTCGAGAAGAAGTCGGCGTTTATGTGAAACGGCAAGCCAGTGACATATTGGGTCGGAAGACAAGCACAAATCAACCCGACTTCCCCTACACTCTCTGAGAGCGCTAGTGTCACTATCGCTTGGCGCTTCTCCTCGATACGACCAGGATGTTGTTCCTTGAGTCTAGTCGCAACCGCACTGAAATCCCCCCGAATGAGATGCCAAACTCTATCATTCGGGTTTCCTGCTTCGCTCAAAATTAGGCTATCTCCGTCATCCAACCGTTCCAGTTTTTTACAGGTTGTGCCGGCGCGACTCACTTCAATGCGGCGAATCTGCTTTAAGAATAGAGCAGCGGTGGGAAGCACACGCTCAAGCTCTTCAATCAACGAGTTTCCTATCTCCGGTGAGACGGCATCCGCTCGCAGCGCGCGACGAAGCACCGAGTTACCATCCGTCGCCCACGGCAATATAAATCGAGTATTTGGAAGATCCCTTGCTTGACAACTAGGGCAACCGTTACATACTAAAATTCTCTGATCTTCTGGCCGCTCTTCATGGAGAATCCAGTGACGGCCTGCAGATATCACTTCAGGATGATCTGTGATTTGGTAGACGCTGATAAAGCCGATACCAAAATTTCCGGTAGTGCCAGACTGTTCTCGTTTATCGCCTCCTGCAACCCACCGAAATCGATGAAAGTCGCAGCGGCGCTTTTTGGCAGGGTCATCTCTCCACGGGCATTCTCTCTGTGCGATTTCGTGACAATCGCTGAACCGTCCATCGTTTTGCACGTATAGCACGTTATCGCACACATCAAAGGTGATCGCTGAAACGTCCGGTACGTCATCAGCGTTCTGAATCAGTTCGTAGGCCAATGTGGCGAATCCCTGCAGATCTTTGAGTTTAGATCCGAGGTCACCAAGATAGTCGAGCCCACGTGAGAGGTAAGTTTCAGCGGTCATTTCAGAGTCCCATCTTCGATGCAAAGGTGGCGTATGTCGCACTCCTTGCAAATCCCTGCTTCAGGGGGTTGTGTTACCTTGAACTCCTCCGCCTGGATGCGCTTCACCACCTCGTCGAAGTAGCGTCCCGCCTCCTCGATTCGCTCTGGGCGGTACGGAAACACCATTAAAGCATTTTCCTTTTCGGACTCTGCCGTCCAGTAGAGCAGCAGCCTATCCACGCGGCGTCCGTGCCGCCGTTCAAGTATGTGGGCGTAGGTACAGAGCTGGCGTTCGTAAGCTTCCAGTAGCTCACGGCTCTCCATTGGACGCGGGGAGGTTTTGAAATCAAGCAGTTCAAGCTTGCCGTCGCCACCCATTAGCAAATCGACCTTACCGGTCAGTATATATCCGTCCTTTTCGAGGGATACGTCTACCTCGGTCTGGATGACGCGCTTCATCTCTTCTCGATTTTGCCGAAAGTAATCCATTACCTGTCGGAATGCCGATTCTCTGGCCGTATCTCCGATCGGCCGCACGTCGCTCAGACAGAGGAAGCGGAAGGTGCGATCGAAGAGATCGCGAATGCGCGGCTCATCCAGCGTTTCGAGTTTGCCGTCGAGGGCGATCCGGTGGATTTCCTCGATGGTCTGGTGAACGAGCAGGCCGAAAAAGATGACGGCTGACCGAGATGGTGTGAAATCGTACTCGCGAAAGAACTGGTACTGTCGCGGGCAAGTCTCGTAAATCTTGAGGTCGCCGGTGAAGCTGTAGGCACGCTTGACGGGCATCCGCTCGCGCAGTTGGAATCGCTGCGCTGCCAGCAGATCTTGCTGCACGTAGGGCCACTGCGGCAGCCCCTGCCAAATAGGAGTGAAGTGATCCTTCGGGCTCTCGTGTGCTGTGAGGACGAGGGCCTTCTGTGGCCGCGAAAAAGCGACATAGTGAAGTCGCATCCGGTCGAAGAGCGTGATCCGACCTTCCGGTTCGAACGGCGCACGGCAATAGAAGGGCCCAAGGTCTCGGTCTATTTGCTTGGGACTAGAAAGTTGGGTGCTAAGGCTCCCGACCACGACCACGGGAAACTCGAGGCCCTTGGCCTGATGAATGGTCATTACCTGCACGTGGCCTTTGGGGAAAGGCTGGTCGGGGTCTTCGTATTCGTTGATTCCGCCGTCGTGTAGCAGGCGCAGAAAGCTATGGAAGAGATGTAAGCGCAGAAACTCGCGGTTGCGATATGTGACTACGGTGTAGTGATAGTAACTCTGAAACACGTTCAGGAGCTGGGAAAAGATCGCGAGGTTCCGGGCTGCATTCTCGTTTCTCACCGCGCTCGCGAAAGGATCGAGGGCCAAGAGGCGATAGAAGTAGTCTGCGGGGCGGAGGTCAAGAGATTCGCCCTCGCTAAGAGCTGTGATCTCGCTTACCCATTCCTGCAATGCAAGCGAAAGACGATGCGGCGGAGCAAAGCCACGGGCGAGCCGTACGATGCCATCGTCGACGTAGGTTGCCAGCTCGGCAACGGCGCCCGCTGTTTGCCCGCGACCCTGACCGTGCCAGCCGAAGAGCAGGGCGAAGCAAGCGACCATCAGACGGATCTCATCGTTCTCGAAGTACGCCCGGGCCCTAGGGCAGAATACCGGGATGCCTCGGGCATCAAGCGCGGCAAGGTAGTGAGCGCTGTGCTCCTCCCGCACGCTATGAAGGAGTAGAGCCACTTGGCTGTAGTCCTGAATAACAGCATTCTCCTTCAGGAACCGGACAAGGTCGGCGAACCGATCAGCCTCATCTCGCTCGTCGCGTCCCCAGATGCTGATGGCCGCTGGATAGTCCGGGTGCTCGCCGTCGGGATCGGCTTTAATCGTTTTGTCGTACCGGAACGGTACGCCGCGTGGGTTTGACCAGTCGGCAGATGCCATCCAGCGGTCGTAGCGGTCGACGATGGCCCGATGCGATCGATAATTTGTCGTCAGCTTAACCACCGCGCAGTTTGGGAAGCGGGTCGGGAACTCTAGGATGTTCCGGACCGTCGCTCCGCGAAAACGATAGAGGCTCTGGTCCTCGTCGCCGACGACGCAGAGATTGCCGGTTTGCTCCGTAAGCTTGAGAAGGAGTTGCTCCTGAATGTAGTTCGTGTCCTGATACTCGTCGACCAAGACGTAGCGAATCTCGCTTGTAATTGCTGGCCCGCGCTCGCTATCCGCGAAAAGCGTGTACAGCATGCTCTGCAGATGAGCAAAGTCCACGCGGTTATTAGCGAGCAGGGCCTCGCGGTACGCCAGATAAGCTTTTCCCAACTGTCGCAGGAACGGCAGGTCGGACGACAACAGGCGTGTCGGATCGATCACCTCTTCAGTAATCTTGTCGAAGTAGCCCCGCGCGCCCTCGATCGCAGTCCATCGCGTCTTCCAGCGGCCCAAGTAAAGGCCGTTCTCCTCCTCTGCAATGATCTCACCGAAGTGTTCGAAGATGAAGAGCAGTTGCGTCAACTCGTCGAGGGTCTCATAGTTGTGCCCGAGGTCGGTCCTATGCCGGTGTTGCACCAGAAGCCGGTTGCACAGGCCGTGGATGGTGGAGGCCCGCAGCTCCGAGAGGTCACCCCGGTAGCCGACTTTCTGTGCGGCGGCAGAGAGACGGTCTCTCATCTCGAACGCAGCTTTCTGTGTGAAAGTACAGAGAATAATTTGACTGGGTGCTGCTTTGCCAAGCATCAAGAGGTTTAATGCGCGGAGCACTATGCTGTAGGTCTTGCCGGAGCCTGGGCCTGCAACCACCAGCAGCGGTCCATCGAGGTGCCCGACCACGTCGCGCTGTGCTGCGTTAAGATCCGGGTAGTTCTCGAGAATGGCCGGCGCAATTTTCACAGGAGGCCGGCCTTCTTGAAGCTGAACGAGTCGTCCTGAGATATGATTAGGTGGTCGAAAATTTTTAGCTGAACTGCTTCCGTAGCCAAAACGAGAGATCGAGTCAGCAATTTGTCTTGCTCGCTCGGCTTCACGTCGCCGTTCGGATGGTTATGGGCAAGCACGATGGCAGCCGCCCCATGTTTAAGGGCGGATTCGATAACGCGGCGCGGGTAGACCGTTGCTCGATCGATGGTTCCCTCCTCCAGACGCTCGACAGAATTGCGGACCAGACGAAGACCAGAGTCGAGATAGGCGACCTCGAAAACCTCGTTGCCTAGTGCGCCAATCCTCATTCGCCAGAAAGCGGCAAGAGTATGGGAGTCGGCCACGATGTCCTTGCTTTCGCTGGACTGTTGTAGGTAAAGGGTCGCAGCCGCTCGAATAATTTGAAGCGCAACCGGAGCCACGCTGCCAATGCCTTTTACTTGCTGAAGCTCTTCCAGAGGGGCATCTAGAATGCCGCGCAGGTTCCCAAAGCGGGCAATCAATGCTTTCGCCGGTTCCTTAACATCCGAACGGGGGATGGCTAACGTTAGAAGAAGCTCTACAAGCTCATAATCCGCCAAAGCATGGAGACCGGCTTTCTGGAACCGCTCCCGCAGCCTTTGCCTATGTCCGAAGAAGTGAGGCTTCCCGTCCGCCATTGAACTCAATCCTCATAGAGCTGGTGAAAAGTCATCGAAACAGATGCTTCTATGGTTCCGCGGATTTTACGCGATTTGCGGGTACGGCGGCAAGGGTGAAATGTAGCCGATAGACGCGAGGCAAGTGACCGAGGGCAGGTTTTTCCCGCCTTGTGAATTCCCGCCGTGCTAGATATTCTTCGCGTTAAGATTTTATGTCCGACAACGAAGCTTCTATCGTCGTTTGCTAGTCCTCTTCCCCGTCTTCATCCGGCGGGTTTTCCATCATCTCGTCGAAATCTTCCGGAAACTCCTCGCCGGTTTCCTCACCCATGGTCTTGCCCATCTCTTTGGCCCAGCGCGCCATGGCCTTGGGATCGTCCATATCGCCGAGCTTGCTGGGATCGGCGAGACTTTCCAGCGAGGCCTCTTTGGATCTCACGCGCGCGACTCTGGAGATGAGCTTGCGCAATTTTTTCCCGCTGCAGCGGGTGCATTCCGGCTCGCCGGAATCGGCCACCATCCCGACGAGAAACGAAAAAGGCTTTTTGCAATCGAGGCAAAGGTATTCATAGATCGGCATCTTCAATCCCTCCGGCGCGCTGCAACTATTCCCATTTTTGTCCCCGTGTTGTCAATAAGACCCTGGAGTGTTGGAGTACGGGAGTATTGGAGTATTGCGTCTCGGAGAATTAAGCCCTTTACTCCATCGCACCACTAGCCTTTACTTCATTCTTGTTCCCTCCTTTGACTTGCCCTCGGATATGATTTACATTCGAACCCTTCACATGGCTCATCCAAAAGAAACCACACCCTCGTTCCGGCTTTTCTAAATGGACTTTCTCTGGAATCTCTTCCACCAAATCTACGACGTTGAGACGCTGGTCCGCGTGGGCGGTCTTGCGGCGATCGCCGTCATCGTATTCGCGGAAACCGGGCTTTTCGTCGGCTTTTTTCTGCCGGGAGATTCCCTTCTCGTCACGGCGGGCATCTTCGCCGCCAGCGGCGCCCTGAACATCTGGACGCTCAACATCGTCGTCAGCCTTGCCGCCATCATCGGCGACACGGTCGGCTACACGATCGGCGCGCGCACCGGTCCGAAGATTTTCACGCGCGAGGATTCTCTCTTTTTTCATCGCAAGCACCTTCTGCGCGCCAAAGAATTTTACGAGAAGTACGGCGGCTTTACCATTTTTATCGCCCGCTTCGTTCCGATCGTCCGAACTTTCGCTCCGGTGGTCGCCGGCGTCGGCGGCATGCAATACCGCCGATTCGTCGCGTACAACGTTTGCGGGGGAATTTTTTGGGTCATGACGACGACCCTGGCCGGCTATTTTCTCGGCATGATGATCCCCAACATCCAGGAGCGAATTCACGTGGTGATCGTCATCGTGATCTTTCTCTCGCTGCTCCCGATCATCATCAAGGTCGCGCGTGAAAAATGGAAGGCGCGCGGCTTGACCGGCTAGCGCCGGCAGCCGCTCAGCGCCGCCGATCTGGAGACAATCTTGGGAAACTGGGGCATCGCCGTCATCCTCGGCATCATCGAAGGACTCACGGAATTTATCCCGGTCTCCTCCACCGGCCATCTGATCGTGGCGGGGAACCTGCTGGGCTTCGTGGGCGAGAAGGCCTCGACGTTCGAAGTCGCCATCCAGCTCGGCGCGATTCTCTCCGTCGTCGTCCTCTATCGCGCGCGCTTTCTGAGGCTCCTCCCGACAACCCCAGCGCCGCTTTCTTCACTCGAGTCGGCGCTCGACGGATGGTCCGGGTTGTGGCGCATCGGCCTGGCGACGCTTCCGGCGCTGGTGGTGGGCTTCGCCACTCACGGCTTTATCAAACAGCATCTTTTCACGCCGGCTGCCGTAGCACTCGCGCTCGCCGTCGGCGGAGTCGGAATCTTGCTCACCGAGCGCTACGTCCGGCGCCGCCCCACGTCCCCGTTGGATACGCTGTCGCTCGGGCAGGCGTTGGGCATCGGACTCTTTCAGACGCTGGCGCTCTGGCCGGGTACCTCGCGCTCGGCGGCAACTATCATCGGTGGAATGCTGCTGGGGCTCGACCGAAAGGGCGCCGCGGAGTTTTCCTTCCTGATCGCGGTGCCGATCATGATGGCGGCGACAGGCTACGACCTCTTAAAGATGAAGGAGGCGTTGAGCGGCGCAGAAGCCGCTCAGCTCGCGCTCGGCCTCATCGTCGCGTTCGTGGTGGCGCTGCTTACGATCCGCGCTTTTATTCGCGCGCTCAATCGCTGGAGCCTGGTCCCATTCGCCTGGTATCGCATCGTAGTCGCGCCGATGTTCTATCTCATCACGCGCGGAAGTTAACGCCGGTTGGACGGACCACACTAGAGTCTACCCTTGTGTTGACAAAGTTCCAGACCCCCTATACGAACCTGGTCTTACGGAAAACTCCCGATGGCACTCGACGCCGAAATATACTCTTACGTTTCACGCGAATTACAAATTCCATTTCTAAAAGCCGCCGGCCGCTTCGCCGCCGGATTGGAGGTGGGCGATCAACTCGCCTCTTTCTGCATTTTATTTATCATGGCGGGCTACCTGTGGCAAAAACCCCGCCTGGTCAAAACGTTCATCGGCGGTCTGTTCGCGCTCGCCGCGGGCGGCATCGCCGTGCAGGCTTTGAAACACCTGATCGGGCGCGCGCGGCCGGCCAGAGGCCTCGGCGATTTTTATTTCATCGGTCCGCATTTTTCGCCGTCGGGCTTTGACGCCTTCCCCTCCGGCCATACGACCGCCCTCTTCGCCTTGCTCGCTGTCGTTTGCCGCTATTACCCGGGGTTCACCCTTCCTTTATATGCCGGCGGATTTTTACTCGCGTTACTCGGCCGCGTAATCACGGGCCAACACTTTTTCACCGACGTCATCGGCGGCGCGATCCTCGGCTCGGCCATCGGCCTCGTCATGGCGGGCAGGTTTCGCCGCGTCGTCGAATCAAGCCGCGCTGAAACCGCCCCGGTGTCTCCTGGTACGGAAAAAAAGTCCGGCGATATTGACACGCGCGCGCGAGGAGGAGCCGGCGTCTTCAAAGAGACCGCCGTCGCCGCCGCTTTTTCCGGCGCCGCGCTGCTGATCGGTCCGCGTCCGGAATTGTTTTCCGCTATCCACTCAGCCATCCTGGGAGTTCTGACGACAATCTCCGTTTATTTTTTGGCGCGCGAGCTTTGCGGCAAGGATACGGCGCTCTACGCCGCCTTGATCCTCTCCAGCTCTGGCCTTTTCGTCGGCGTCGCCCGTCTGCTTCCGGTGGATGCCGCGTGGCTCTTCCTCACGGTTTTAGCGTTTCTCTCCTACGTCTATTCGGCGAAGTCTCGTTCTACGTCGAATCTCCTTCTGGTCATGTCCTACGCCTCGCTTGGGCTAGCATTTCTCGCGAAGGGACCGCTCGCTCTTTTCCCCGCGCTGGTCTTTCTGCTCTACGAGACTTTTCAGGATAAACGCCCCATGAGTTTCGTCGCCCGAAGCGCGCTTCGCCACGGCATGCTGCTAGCGGTCACGCTCCTGGTCTTTGCGGTATGGCTGGCGACCGGCGTGCCGGCTTTTCAGGCCGCGTCCGCATTCTTTTTCGACGACGCGGCCGAGCGAATGGGACTCACGCGCCACGCCGGAAAAGTCATCTATTATCTGCCTGCGCTCGTGGTCGCATTCTTTCCCTGGACATTTTTCGCGCTCTCGTATTTTGTCAAGGAAGGAAGACGTTGGTCGAGAGAGACGGCTATAGATTCGAACTCCCTGCTGCTGCTTCTCTGGGCGACGGCAGTCTTCGGGGCGGTTCCTTTTATAGCCGTAAACTTCCCTCATTATATCGTCCTCGCGCTGCCGCCGCTGTCGTGCTTACTGGCGCAATTTATCCAGCGGGAGCTCCGGGCATCTTCCGGCGCGCTCGGCTTTTCGCTCCTGGCCACGATCGGCGTCACCGCCGCATTTTCCGCAGCCTCGGTTGTCCTTTACTTGGCGCGGCCTCAATACTCGTCGCTCAAGCTCGGCGGGCCGTTTATGGTCTTAACTCTTTTTCTGGCCGCCGCCTGGATATTGAAGAACAGAGATT
This sequence comes from uncultured Syntrophobacteraceae bacterium, assembly GCA_964404195.1. GTDB lineage: Bacteria > Desulfobacterota > Binatia > UBA9968 > UBA9968 > JAJPJQ01. The sequence continues at coordinate 45,950 of CAYOJC010000017.1, read as the reverse complement.
ATGGGACGGGCATGTTCGCCGCGATCTGCCTCGGCGCTCTGGGCTTCTACGCGAGCGCGTACTTCATCACGCTGCAGTTTTAAGCCTTACCTCGGCGGACCTGAATCCTAAAGAGTCTATTCGATACCGACGGCGCGCGAAGTCACGCGGTTGATCACAAAGGAAAAAAACCGGCGCACCATGGAGTCGCGGCGCACTTCTCTCCATCCACCCTCGAACGCGCGTTCGCGATACTGAACAAAAAAGACTTGCCGGCATCGAGAAATAGCCCGCGCTCCGGTTTGGAATAATGAATTTTCTTGACATCGGGGACAAATAGCGCTTCAATGTTCTTGCAGGGCACTCTGAAGTTTTCCACCTCCGCCTTCGTCAAACCTTAGAGAGCGCCAAGCGGCAGTTGACCGGGACCCTTAGGGAAAGGAGGTAGCGTGCAGACCCTAAAGAGCTTCTGGTTGATATTCGGTCCGGCTCCGCCTCCTCTTTATCCTCTTCCTTCTTTCTTTTCCGTCAGTCCTCAAAGCAGAAGAGCCACACCGGCGGCCAGGGCTCGCGCGCAATCATCATGAGTAAGCGAACGCCCGCACTCCCGCCCCAAAACGTTTTATCTAGATTGAACCATACGTTTTCAAAGTTTTCGGATCAGGATCCATTCCTGAAGGAGGAATCATCGGAATGAATCAGCAGAGAGAATTTGAGTCGCTCATCCGCAAAGACCGCGACACCGCCCAGGCGAAATCCTGGAGAGGAAATCTCCTGGGCTACATGGAAAAGGTAAAAGAAAATCCCTCGATCACCAAGCTCGCCCACGCCCGCATGTACGACAACATTACGAAGCCGGGGGTCCGCGATATTCAAGACTCGAACGACCCGCGCATCAAGAGGCTTTACAAGGACGAGTCGGTCAAGGTGTTTAACTTCTTTGCCGAGGAATTCTTCGGCATCGAAAAGACGATTGCGCAGATCGTGCGCTACTTTCACGCGGCATCGCTCAAGGGCGAAGAAAGCCGCCAGGTGCTCTATCTGATGGGGCCGGTGGGCTCGGGCAAAAGCTCCCTGGTCGAAAAGCTTCATCGCGGCCTGGAGGAGTGCGACCCCTGCTACGCGATCGAAGGTTGCCCGATGTTCGAGGAGCCGCTGCACCTGATCCCGCGCCACCTGCGCAAAGAGTTCGAGAAGATGCTCGGCGTTCACATCGAAGGCGATCTCTGCCCGGTCTGCCGCTTCCGGTTAAAAGAAGAGTTCAACGGCCGCTACGAGGAATTCCCGATCTCGACGATCGAGTTTTCGAAACGGGCGCGCGTCGGCATCGGCGTCGTCCCGCCGGTCGATCCGAATAACCAGGACACTTCCGTCTTGATCGGCAGCGAAGACATCTCCAAACTCGACCTTTACTCCGAGGGCGACCCGCGGGTCCTCGAGCTGAACGGCGCGCTCAATATCGGCAACCGCGGCATCGTTGAGTTCATCGAAGTCTTTAAAAACGAGATCGAGTACCTGCACTGCATGATCACCGCGACCCAGGAAAAAGTCATTCCCGCGCCGGGCCGGCACGGCTTGGTTTACGTGGACGCCGTCATCGTTGCGCACTCCAACGAAGCCGAATGGCAGAAGTTCAAGGCCGACCACACCAACGAGGCTATTCTCGACCGCATCGTCGTGGTCAAGATGCCCTACAACCTGCGCCTCTCCGAAGAGGTCAAGATCTATCAAAAGATCATCCGCCACTCCGACTTTCACGCACACGTGGCGCCGCACACGCTCGAAATCGCTTCGATGTTCGCCATTCTCTCCCGTCTCGAGCCGACGAACAAATGCGACCTGATGGCCAAGCTCAAGCTCTACAACGGCGAGGAGGTTGTGGAAAAAGGTCGGACAAAAAAAGTCGACGTCGAAGAGCTGCGCGAAGCGGCCAAGCGCGAGGGCATGAACGGAATTTCGACCCGCTTCATCATAAAGGCGCTCGACAACGCCCTCTCGGACTACACTGCGGGACATTGCATCAACCCGATCAACGTCCGCGAGGCGCTGATCAACATGGTGAAGGAGGCGGACCTCCCCGACGATACGCGCAAGCAGTACCTGGAATTTTTGCAGGGCACGCTGCACAAGGAGTATCTCGAGCTGCTGGAGAAAGAAATCACCCGGGCCTTCGTCTATTCGTACCAGGAGCAGGCCGAATCGCTGTTCCAAAATTACCTGGATCACGCCGAGGCCTACGTGAACAAGAGCAAAGTAAAGGACCGCAACACCAAGGAAGAGCTCTCACCGGACGAAGGCTTCATGAAGTCGATCGAGGAGCAGATCGCGATCATCGGCTCCGCGGCCGACGGCTTCCGCCAGGAAGTGATCGCCTACCTCTGGGCCGCCAACCGGAGAGGGGAGAAAATCGAATACGGGAGTTATGAGCCCCTGAAAGAGGCCATCGAGAAGAAGCTCATGACTTCGGTCAGGGATTTGAGCCGCATCATCACCAAGGCGAGGACGCGCGACGAGGAGCAGGGAGAGAAGTACAATGCGATGGTCAAGAACCTCCTCGACCATGGCTATTGCCCGAGCTGCGTCGACGTCGTCTTGAAATACGCGGCCAACAACTTATGGAAGGATTGAACCCTTAAACCTTTAAACCCTTAAACCTCCCATGGACACTGTCTTCCGCACCTACGATCCCGCCACGGCGCAGCGGAGCGACCGCTCGGCCGGAGACCGGATGCGCCACCGGGAAAAAGTCCACGAGGCGATCCGGCATAACATCGCCGACATCATCGCCGAGGAGTCGATCATCGGCAAAGACCGGGACCGGATCATCAAGGTCCCGATCCGCGGCGTCAAAGAGTACCGCTTCGTCTACGGCGAAAACGTCCCCGGCGTCGGCCAGGGCGGGCCCGGAACTCAGCCGGGCCAGGTGATCGGCAAAGGCGAGGAAAGCGGCGGCGCCCAACAGGCCGGCGACCGGCCCGGCGTGGATTATTACGAGACCGACGTCTCGCTCGAAGAATTGATCGATATGATGTTCGAGGATCTCGAGCTGCCGTTCCTCGAGCGAAAACACTTGCGGCAAATGGAGGTCGAGCATCTCTATAAAAGAAGAGGATACCGGAAAAAAGGCATCCGCATTCGTCTGGACAAACGGCGCACCGCCATTTCCAGAGTGAAGCGCAAGAAAGCGGTCCAACGCGCCGACGCCTTCGCGCTCAGGCCCCAGCGCTTTCCGTTTCACAAAGACGACCTCACTTACCGCCATACCGTCACCGAGATCCGGCGCGAATCGAACGCCGTCGTCGTATGCATCATGGACACGTCCGGCTCGATGGACACGATGAAGCGATATCTCGCGCGGAGCTTCTTCTTTCTCCTCTACCGCTTCGTCTGCACCAAATATCAGAACGTGGAGATCGTCTTCATCGCCCACCATACGGAGGCCTCGGAGGTCAGCGAAGACGAATTTTTCCACAAGGGAGAATCCGGCGGCACGTTTATCTCCTCCGGATATCGCAAGGCGCTGGAGATCATCGACCAGCGGTATCATCCGTCGCTCTGGAACGTTTACGTCTTTCACTGCTCGGACGGCGACAATTTCGAATCCGACAACCCCGCGGCGCTACAGGCCGCCAAGAAGGTTGCGGAAGTCGCCAACCTCTTCGGCTACGGCGAGATCAAGCCGTTGGGCTCGGGATATTACGGCAGCAGCATGATCCAGTTCTTTTCCCAGCTCGAGGCGGACAATTTCCAGACGGTCCAGATCCAGCGCAAAGAGGATATCTGGCCCTCCTTCAAGGGCTTTCTCTCCCGCGAGCGCGCACGGGAAGACGCCGCCTAAGCGCGCCGCGCCATGCCGGCTTCTTTTACCATCGAGGAACTGGAATCGTGGAACGAGCGGATCTTCGCCGCGGCGCGAAGCTTCGGCCTCGATCCGTACCCGCAGGAGTTCGAGATCTGCGACCACGAGCAGATGCTGGGCTACATGGTCTATTCCGGCATGCCCTCGCACTATCCCCATTGGTCTTACGGGAAGAATTTCGAAAAGCTCAAAACACTCTACGACTACGGCGTCAGCGGCCTGCCTTACGAAATGGTGATCAACTCGAATCCGGCGATCGCCTATCTCATGCGCGACAACTCGCTGCTGCTTCAAGTGCTCACGATAGCGCACGTCTTCGGCCACAACGATTTCTTCAAAAACAATTTCACCTTCAACTCCACGCGCGCGGAGTTCACCATCGAGACGTTCAAGGCCCACGCCGATCGCGTCCGGGCCTACGTCGAGGACCCGAGCATCGGGCTGGAAAAGGTCGAGCGGATACTGGACGCCGCTCATGCCCTCTCGCTCCAGTGCCGGCGCAATCTCGCCATCCGCAAGCAAACTCAGAAAGAAGAAGTCGAGCGGCGCCTGGAGGAATCCAGGCCGTCGGCCGATCCGTTCCAGTCGATCCACCGGCGCCGGGAATACGTCCCGCCCGATCTGAATCGTGTTCCGCTTTACCCCGAAGAAGATCTCCTGCTTTTCATCCGCGACCATAACCCGCACTTCAACGACTGGGAGAAGGACCTCCTCACGATCGTCCACGATGAGGCGCAGTATTTCATCCCGCAGATGGAAACCAAGATCATGAACGAAGGCTGGGCGAGTTTCTGGCACAAGCGCATTCTGGATACACTGGAGTTGCCCCAGGGAATGCAGATCGAGTTCATGGTGCGCCACAACCAGGTCTTGAGCCCCGCCCGCGGCGCCATCAACCCGTACCATTTGGGAATAAAAATTTGGGAAGACATCGAGCGGCGCTGGGACCACCCGACGCCGGACGAAGAGAGGGAGTTCGGCCCGAGATCGAAATCCGGGCGGGAAAAAATCTTCGAGGTGCGGGAAGTCGAAAGAGACGCGTCTTTTATACGGCGCTATCTGACCGAGGATCTGATACGAGAGCTCAACCTCTTCGAGTATCAATCGCGCGGCGGCGATCAGATGGTCGCGCGCGTGGCCGACGGCGACAACTGGCGCGCCATCAAGGAGACGCTCATCCGCAACGTCGGCACGGGCACGGTGCCGGTCATCAAAATAGAAGACGCGGATTACAACAACAACCGCGTATTATTTCTCCGGCATCATCACGACGGCCGCGATCTTCAACTGGAGTACGCCGAAAAGACGCTCCGGTACCTCCATCAAATCTGGGGAAGAGAAGTCGTCCTCGGAACCGAGATCAACGGCAAACCATCCCTGCTCTCCTTCTCCGACGACAAGCTGCTGATCAAACCGCTTCATTGATCCCGCCGCGGAATTTCCCTATAAAGGTCCCTTACCCATGACCGCCTCAGAGGACATCGAGCGTATCCAGCCCTGCATACGCAATCGGCTCGACCACGGAGCCATGGGAACGAAGCATCTCGTCGCGGTCATCGGCGACGCTCCTTCGCGTTACAGCAAGAGTCCCTCGCTGTGGAACGCCGCGTTCCAGGCGCTAAAAATGCCGGCCGTTTACGTGCCGCTCGACGTGGACGCCGCGCAGTTGCCCGCCCTCATGACCGCGATCAGAAAATCCGACCGATGCCTGGGACTCAGCGTCACGGTGCCGCACAAGCTTGCCGTCTTGAATTACCTCGACGCGATTGACGAAACAGCGACGCGAATCGGCGCGGTGAATACGATCGTGCGAAGCGAGGACGGCAAACTGCTCGGCGCAAACACCGACGGGGAGGGATTCATGCAGAGTCTCTTGACGGTTCAGCCCGGCTCGGCGGCGCCGTTCGTCGGATCTCTGAACAATGTGAACGCGTTGATTCTCGGCGCCGGCGGCTCCGCGCGCGCGGTCGCGTTCGCGCTGGCGGAAAAAGTGGAACACGGCCGTTTGTACATCGCGAACCGAACTTTCGAGAGCGCGGCGGCACTCGCGGCGGAAGCCGGCAAGCGATTCGTGAACGTCCTCGCCATTCGCGACGAAGAGATTCCCAATTATGCGCCGCGCATGGATATCATCGTCAACTGCACGACCAAAGGGCAAAGCGGATTTCTCGAGCCTTACTCAGCCTTGGCGCCGGCAAGGCCGGTGAATCCTTCCGAGCCGGCGAACGCGTCCATCGCCGACATCGAAGCGAACAACGATGCCTCGTGGAAGCTAGCGCTTTCCATTCCGCCCGGCGTTGGCTTCTACGATCTCATCTATCATCCGGCGGAAACCGTGTTCCTACGCCACGGCCGGCTCGGCGGCCACCGCACACTCAACGGACGCGCGATGATCGTGGCTCAAGCCGCGGAGGCGTTCTTCAATCACCTCTGCCGCTCGCAACTCGAACGAGCCGGTCTTCACACGGCGGAAACGCGCCGCCGGATTGTGGAGGCGATGACTCAGGCGTGGTGACTTTCGATTCGTAGGGGCGGTTCGCGAACCGCCCCCTACCTTAATGAACGGAAGATGGGCAATTTGTGGCCGGCCCGTTATGCGGGTTTTCTAACACGCTGTCCCGGCTGAAGATAAAGCAAAACGAAGCCTCCGAGGACAAGGACAAGACTGAACCACTGCGCCTCGGATAAGCCAAACCCGACGGGCGGATTCACGCGCCAGAACTCCACCGTGAATCGCGCCACCCCGCTGAGGATAAGATAAAACCAAAAGATCGTCCCGTCCGGGTGGGTTTTTTTTCTGAGCGACCAGAGAATACCGAAAATTACGAGTGACTGGATGAACTCGTAGATCGGAGTGGGATGCACTCTGGTGCCGGGGGGATAGGGTAGACCGGTCAGAGGGTGGACCCAGCCGATAATGGCATTGGTATATGCGACGCCCCACGGAACCGTCGTTTCGATTCCCCAATCGCCGTCGCCCGCGACGTGGCAGCCGATGCGGCCGATACCGTATGCAATCGCCAACGCGGGCGCGCAAATGTCCGCGGCCTTGAGCCAGGGAATGCCTTCGCGCCTGACCACCCAGGTCGCCGCCAGCACTCCGCCGATCACTCCTCCGTACCACGTAAAGCCCGCGCCGCTATATATGAATTCCCAGGGATAGCGGACAAAGCTGTTCCATTCCTCGAGAATAAACAGCACTCTCGCACCGATGAGGCCGCCGACCGCGCCGGCAAAAACGAGCGTGGACGATATCTCCGGATTGTAGCGATAACGCTTTAACTCCAGCCAGGCGAGCCAGCCGCCTACGATTGCGGCCAGCGCCATCATCGTGCCGAAGCTGTAGACCGTAAACGGGCCAATCCGGAAAAGAACAGGATACATCGACTCGACTCCTTAAACGATTTTTAACGTACTGATTACGGTATCAGAAAGGCCGGACGAATTCATCTTCGCGCTTACCGATCGTCGTTTTTCTGCCGCGTCTTTGTGTTTAACCGGTTCGGGGATGCCCCTGCTTAAAGCCGGCCGGCGAACGGCCGCTCTCGGATTTCATTCCCGCGTAATGCGTATCAACGCCTTGTTTTCCGCCGAGAAATATCTTTATCTGACGGCATGCGCGTGCTCGTGCAGAGGGTCACGCAAGCCAAGGTCACTGTGGATGGAGGGGAGGTCGGCCGGGTAGGCGCGGGCCTCTGTCTGTTTCTCGGCGTCGCGAAAGACGATACAGACGAGAATGCCGACTATCTCGCCGGTAAATTAGCGGACATGAGAATTTTCGAAGACGAGAACGGCAAGCTAAACCGCTCTCTCGCCGAAACCGGCGGCGAAGTTCTTGTCGTCTCCGAATTCACGCTGTACGGCGACTGCTCGAAGGGACGACGCCCCTCTTTCAGCCGGGCGGCGCCGCCGGAGCAGGCGGAACGGCTCTACGAGTACTTTATCCAAAGGCTCAAGGACCCCGGCCTCCAGGTCGCCACCGGAAAATTCCAGGCGAAAATGGAAGTGAGCCTTATCAACGACGGCCCCGTCACGTTCATTCTCGATAGCTGACTATGCATATCGTTCTCTTCCAGCCCGAAATTCCTCCGAATACCGGAAGCATCGCGCGGCTTTGCGCGGCGACCCAAACGCCGCTCCATCTGATCGCGCCGCTCGGCTTCAAGATCGACGACAAGCATCTGAAGCGCGCCGGCCTCGACTATTGGCCCTACGTGGACGTTCGGCTTCACGATTCGTGGCAGGATTTTTTGCGGGAACATGGAGCGGCAAACCTACTGTTCTTCTCAAAAAAAGCCGTGCAGTCTTACACCCGGGCGCGCTACCGGGAAGAAGATTTTCTCGTCTTCGGCCCGGAAACCAAGGGCCTCCCGCAAGAGCTGATCGAGACCCATTCCGACCGCGCCTTTCGCATCCCGATGATGACCGAGGCGGTGCGCAGCCTGAACCTGTCCAACGCCGTCTCGATCGTCCTTTATGAGGGCCTGAGACAGTTGGGGAAGGTGTAAGGGGACTTGACGCGCCATGCGATTATGATTAAGTAGACAGCCACAAACTTTCGCAGAGAGGGGACCGCATCCATATGAGGTTGGAAAAGCTCAAGCGCGTCTGCAGACCCACGTTCTACTCCGTCGTCTTTCTACTCGCGTTGGCGACCGCCTATACCACGCTGATCTCCGCCGCCGAGAAAGATGCCGAAAAGAAGCAGGATGTCGAGCCCAAGGAATCGTTCAATCTGATTCTACCCTTCACGGACCTGACGGTCGGCCAGGGACAGGAGGTCACGATGGACGCCGAGGTCGTCAACCGGACGAAAAATCCGGTCCAGGTGGGGCTCTCCATCGAGGGCGTGCCGCAAGGATGGGAGGTGGGTTTCAACTCGCGCTACCCCAGCTACCCTATCCGTTCCGTTATGGTGCAGGGCGAGAAATCGATCACGATCGAGTTCAAAGCGAAGATCTCGGACAAGACCAAGGCGGGCGATTATGAGGTGAAGGTCTCCGCGAAAGACGATAGCGGCAAAACGACATACAGCGACAAGATCCTCTTCCGCATCACCACAAAGAAAGTCGAGACTGGCGGGTTGAAGCTGACGAGCCAATACCCCGTGCTGACGACCCCTTCGGGGCAGACGCTCAAGTTCACCGTCGATCTCAAGAACGAGACCAATAAACCCCTCACCGCCTCCCTGGTCACCCAGGCGCCCACCGGTTGGGCAATCCGTTTTAAGCCGCAATTCGGCGACACGCAGATTTCTTCGATCCAGCTCAAGGAGAACGCAACCGAAACCTTGAGCGTTGAGATCGACTCCCCGTCGCGCGCCGACGCGGGAGAACATCCAGTCACCGTAAGAGCCAGGGCCGGAGCGTTCGAAGCTTCGACGACCCTCAAGGTCACGCTCAGGGGAGTCACCGATCTTAAAATGGGCACCGTGAGCGGCACACTCAATGCCTCGGCCACGGCAGGACAAAAAACTCCGGTTCCTTTTCTCGTGGCCAACGCCGGCACCGCGCCTGTACGCAACCTCGCGTTCGTCACCAAAAAGCCGGACAAATGGACCATAGACTTCAAGCCCGACAAGATCGATGCTCTCAATCCCGGCGAGGTGCGTGAGATCTCGATGGAGATCACCGCCCCCGCGCGAGCGATAGCAGGCGACTACGCGATCGGGGTTACCGCTAACAGCGCGGACGCGAACAAATCCGTAGACTTTAGAGTCACGGTCGCAACCGCCACGCTGTGGGGTTGGATCGGGGCCGGAATCGTCGCGGCCGTGGTCTTGGGCCTGATCATCGTTTTCTGGCGCTTGGGCCGCCGATGAGCGCTGTCGTCGAAACCATCAACCTGACCAAGCGCTACCGCGACCTGGTCGCCGTCAACGACCTCAATCTCAAGGTCGAGGAGGGGGAGATCTTCGGCTTTCTCGGGCCGAACGGCGCGGGCAAGACGACGACCATTCTGATGCTGTTGGGGCTGACCGAGCCGGCCTCCGGGCAAGCGAGAGTATGCGGCTTCGATCCGACACGCCAGCCTCTGGAGGTAAAAAAGCGCGCCGGCTACCTGCCGGAAAACCCCGGCTTCTACGACGATTTGAGCGGCCGGGAAAACCTTTTTTATATCGCGCGCCTCAACCGTATTCCCGCCGCCGAGGCCCGCCCGAGAATTACCCGGCTGTTGGAGCAGATCGGCCTGGGCAACGACGGAGACCGGGCGGTCAGGGAGTATTCGCGCGGCATGAAACAGCGGCTTGGCATCGCGGAGGTTTTGGTCAAGGAGCCGCAGGCGCTCATCCTCGATGAGCCGACGCTGGGGCTCGATCCGGACGGTGCGGCGCGTATTCTCGAATTGATTACGGGGCTGAGCCGCGAGCGGGGCCTCACCGTCCTCCTCTCATCTCACATGCTTCATCAGGTGCAGCAGATGTGCCATCGCGTGGGCATCATCGTCAAGGGAAAATTGATCGCCCAGGGCGAAGTCGACCAACTCGGCAGCGCCATCTTCAAGGAGCGCCAGTGGAACTTCCTGCTGGAGGTTGCCGGACAACCCAACGGACTGGAGAGCGAGCTGCGGGCGGTGCAGGGCGTGGCCGAAATAGAGCCGCGCACTCACGGATGGTTCCTGCGCTGCAACCGCGATGTCCGGCCGGAGCTGCTTTCGCTGGTGTCGAAGCGTGGCCTCTCTCTGCTTCAGCTTCGCTCCGAGGATGCCACGCTCGAAGACATCTATCTCAAGTATTTTCGTGGAGCCTAAACAATGAGCGTTGTTTTTTGGAAAGAGCTTGCGGACCACTTCAGCAGCCGTCGCTTCATGATCCTGCTGGCGATCATCGTGCTCACCGGCGTCTGGTCGATCTACGCGTCGGGCCAGTCGATCCGCCAGGACGCGGAGAGCGCGCCGCCGGAATTTGTCTTTCTCCTTCTGCTCACTTCGCAGAGCGGCGGCCTCCTGTCGCTCGCGACGTTTCTCGGCCTGCTCGGCCCGCTGGTCGGGATCATGCTCGGCTTTGACGCGATCAGCGGTGAATACGCGCGCGGGACACTCAGCCGGGTCCTTTCCCAGCCGATTTACCGCGACAGCCTGATCAATGGAAAATTTCTCGCCGGACTCGCCACCGTGGCGGTTCTCTGGGCCTCGGTGCTTCTCTTGGTATTGGGGCTTGGAGTCACGCTGGTCGGCTTTCCGCCGAACGCCGAAGAGCTTTGGCGGATGTTGGTTTTTACCATCCTCGGTATTTTTTACGTCGGCTTCTGGCTGGCGCTTGCCCTGCTCTTTTCGCTGTTGTTCCAGCGCACTGTGACCGCTGCGCTGGGATCTTTGGCGCTGTGGCTTTTCCTGACGATTTTCGCCCCGCTGATCGCCCAGATCGCGGCTGCCTTCATCATAGCCGATCCCTTGACGCCTGAAGCCATGGTCCGTCAGGTGGATATTGCCAACATGATCAGCCGGATATCTCCGAGCACCCTCTATGGAGAGACTGTCCAGGTGATGCTCAACCCCTTGGCGCGCGGTCTGGGAGCGGCGCTGCCGGAACAGACTCAGGGAATCCTGCTCACCCCGCTTGCCCTGAGTCAAAGCCTTCTCCTTGTCTTGCCTCAGCTCACGACGCTCATCGCTTTGGTCGCGGTCTGCTTCGCCATCTCCTACATCAAATTCATGCGCACTGAGATCCGCGCTTGACGCTTTGGAAGAGTCGCTAGCGCCGCCCCTCGTTGAGGAGTGGATAGAACTTCTACTCGTCGGAGCCGACAAAGATGTTTTATGTATTGACTATAAAGGTCAAAATAATTTATGGTATGAGGTGCATGGCTTCGAAAGCATAAGGAGGAACAGTGGCTTATCGTGATTTGCGGGAATATCTCGCCGCGTTAGAGGAAAAAGGGAAACTTAGAAGAGTCAAAAGAGAAGTCGACAAAGATTGGGAGATCGCGGCGGTGTGCCGGCAACTCTTTTTTAAGATTCCTCCCGAGCGAAGGCCCGCTCTGATGTTTGAAAACGTGAAGGGGTTCAGCATGCCGGTCGTCGCAGGGGTGCTGGGGGCGTCCCGGCACGTCTATGCAGTCGGCCTGGAAACCGATTCGGTCGAGGGGATCAATCGCAAATGGGATAACGCTCTGGAGAAACCGATCCCGCCAGTGGTCGTCAAGAGCGGCCCTTGCAAGGAAAACATCCTGCGCGGCGATCAGGTGGATATTCTCAAACTACCCGTACCGGTTTGGACGGTGGGAGAGGATCCGGGCCCTTTCTTTACCTCGCCGTACGTGATCACAAAAGATCCTGAAACCGGCGTGCGCAACGTCGGCACCTACCGAATGGAGGTCAAGGGGCGCAACAAAACCGGCTTTCTCATCGGCAACCGGCAGGACGCCGCCTGGCACATCAGGAAGAACGATGAGCAGAACAGGCCCACGCCCGTGGCGGTAGTCATCGGCGCAGACCCGACCATCGGCTACGTTTCGGTGTCCAAGATATCGGAAGACGTGGACGAGTTCGCCATCGCCGGGGCGCTCAGAGGCGAGCCGGTGGAGCTGGTTCCTTGCGAGACGGTTCCTCTTGAAGTGCCCGCGACTGCCGAGATCGTCCTGGAGGGAGAAATCCCCGCGAACGTGCGCGAACAGGAGGGGCCCTTCGGAGAATATACCGGCTACATGGGTCCTCCCGGCAAGCAGCCCGTCTTTAACATCAAATGCATGACGTTCCGAAATAATCCGATCTACCAAGCCTTCATCAGCCAGAAACCGCCGTCGGAGTCGAGCTGCATCCGCGGGGTAGGGCGGGAGTGGCCTCTGTTCAAGCATCTCAAGTACACGCTCCGGCTGCCCATTAAAGATATACGGCTCAAAGAAGCCGGTGGCAGCGGCGCCTACGTCGTGGTCTCGATGAAAAAACAGTTCGACAGCCAGGTCAAACAGGTGATGTACGCGATCTGGTCCCTGAGAACAGGTTTTGGCAAGATCACCGTCGTGGTTGATGACGACATCGACGTATGGGACGACTTCGATGTGGATTGGGCGCTAAGCTGGAGAGTCCGGCCGGACAAAGACGTTTACATCGAGAAGGATGTGCAGGCAGTGGGGCTGGATCCCTCTCAGGCCCCGCCTTCCGTGCCGCAGCACCACCCGACCCGGGACGTGGGCTCACGCGTTGCCATCGACGCGACCAGAAAACACGATTACCCGGCGATTTCGCTTCCGCCTAAAGAGCACCTCGATCGGGTTGCGGCGAAGTGGGAGGAGTACGGGATCGGCGACTAGGATTTGCGCGCCTTGGGTGACGGTGCGGGCATCTTTTTAGCCGCCGCCAGAATCGACTCGATGATTTTTTTGTAGCCGGTGCAGCGGCAGATGTTGCCGTGCATGAAGTGTTTGATGTGTTCTTCGGTAGGCTCGGGATTCTCTTCCAGCATGACCTTGGCCGCAAGAATCATTCCCGGCGTGCAAAAGCCGCACTGAAATCCGCCGTGCTCGATGAACGCTTCCTGCAGGGGATGAAGCTTGCCGTTCTCGGCCAGCCCCTCGATGGTTTGGACCTGCTTTCCCCTCGCCTCAAACGCCGGCAGAGTGCACGAGCTGACCGGTCTCCCGTCCAAGAGCAGCGTGCAGGCGCCGCAGACCTGGACATCGCAGGATCTCTTGGCGCCGGTCAGCCCCAACCGGTCGCGGACCACGTCCAACAGTAATTCGTGCGGCTCCACTTCCAATTCATATGTTTTTCCGTTGACGGCCAAAGAAAGTGAGATTGTTTGAGCGTCGCGCGGTTTGGACATCAAGCTTGCCATTACATTACCGTTTCCCTGGAAATTTCACCTGCACTGCTCCACCGCTTGCTGGAAAGCCCGCTTCAACAAGACTCCGACGATGTGCTCCTTATAGTCCTGCGATCCGTGAAGATCACTGATCGCCTGGCTCGCGCGCGCGGCGGCGACACCGGCATCCGCGATCGAACGAGATGCTTCATCGACGGATTTTCCCTTTAGGAGGGACTCCGCTTCTTGAATCCTCTTGGGTATGGGCCCCACACAGCCAACGGCGACGCGCGCTTCGGCGATCGAGTTCGCATTTTCATTCAGAGACAGAAACAGGGCCACGCCGACACTGGGCCGCTCCAGATAGCCGAACTTCAAGTAAACCACTCCGGAGCGGGCAGGGAGAAGCGGCACTCGTATCTCGGTGAGGATCTCGTCCGGTTCCAGACGAGTTTCGTAGGCATCCACGAAAAAATTATCGATCAGAATCTCACGGCTACCTGTCTCATTCGCCGCAACCAGTCGCGCGGCCAGAACCAACAGCATCGTCCCCGGATCGGCGTGCGGCTCGGCAAAGCAAAGATTTCCGCCGATGGTTCCGACTTCGCGGACGCGGATGTTGGCAACGTTTGCCTCCATCGCGGCGAAAGCGGGCAGGCGCCGCTGCGCCGCCGGAGAGAGAGAAAGTTGTCTGTGCGTGGACAGGGCGCCGATGGAGATCACGCCGTTGTCCTGCCTCACCTGGTCCAGATTGGGAATTTTTTTTACATTAACGAGGCGCTCGTAATGGGCCAGACCTTCTTTCATCACCAGCAGCAACTCGGTTCCGCCCGCATAGATGCGGGCCGACTCTCCATAGCGAGCCAATAGTTGAGCCGCTGCTTGAACGCTTTCCGGCTCTTCCAAGCGAAACCGCCGCAGCATGTTAGGTGGCTCCTTCCAATTTCCGCTTCAACGCCTGCGCGAATTCATCCATCACCTGATCCGCTCGGCGCTTGATGATACTGTGGCCCAACGTCGCCAGCTTGCCGAGGATATCTACGGACACAATCAAAGCGAGAGCCGTTTTGTCTCCGTTGCCGGTCAAACGGATTTCAAGATCGACCTTCATGCGGCTTCCGATCTTGCTGTCGGTTCCCGTCGCCTGCGCCTTGATATAGGAAAGCTCCTGACTTTCGATCACGTCGATCCGCATCGGAAACTCGACCCGAAAGGGTCCGACTTTTTCCGTCATGGTCGCGGTGTAGCGCTTCCCCGCCTCTACCGTTTGCGCCTCCCGGCAGCCCGGAACGCAGGCGATGAAGCGATCGACGTCCCAGAGAAATTGCCAAACTCTCTCCTTCGAATTGCCAATCTCGATCTCACGCTGAAATTGCAAGGCAAATCCCCCTTTGCAGCTTTAGCTATCAAATACGATTCGAAGGCGCAAACAAGTAGCGGCCCTGCTGAAGCTATGCGTGCTATTGGATAGGACGGCAAAAAAGGGGCGACTTGAAGAAAAGCCAATTCAGGCGCCGATGACGCTGTCCTTGATATCCTTAAATTCTTTACTCAGAAAATCTTTGAGCTTTTTTTTCAATCGCTCTTCGATTTGCCGCACGCGCTCTCGGCTGATGCCGTATCGTTCGCCGATCTCGCGTAACGTCAGTGGCTCCTCGTTCAGGAGTCGCTCGCGGAATATGACCAGCTCTTTATCCTTAAGTCCGCCGGCGAACTGTTCGATCTTATCGCCAAGGACCTGCCGGTACTCGGCGGCCGCAAAGCTCTCTTCCGGCGTCTCTTTATTGTCAGCCAAAAAATGGAGCAAGGTGGACTCCCCGTCCTCCCCGACGGGAATATCGGTGGATAGATCGCGGTTGGCGAGGCGCTGCTCCATCTCCACCACCTCGCCCTCTTTCACGTCCAATCGCTGGGCCAGGAGCTTCGGACCGGAAGTAAATCCTTCGGCTTCGAGCTTTTCCTTTTCTTTCTGCAGATTGAAGAAGAGCTTTCGCTGCGCCTGGGTTGTCCCGATCTTGACCATGCGCCAGTTATTGACTATGTAGCGAATCATGTACGCCCGAATCCACCACACGGCGTAGGATGGGAAGCGGATGCCGCGATAAGGATCGAAGTTTTTGACCGCCTCCATCAGGCCTATGTTTCCCTCTTGAATGAGATCCAGAAGATTTCGAAAAGCCCTTTGATATTCTCGCGCGATCATCACCACCAGACGCAGGTTCGACGTCACGAGCTTATACGCGGCGTCGACCTTGCCGTACTCTTTGTATTCAACCGCCAGCCGGTGCTCTTCCTCGCGGCTCAAGAGCGGATAACGCCTGATTTCCGTTAGGTACCGTTGGAGCGGGTCGAACGGGACGATATTTTTGGAGGAAGATTTGTCTTCGTCCGGCAAATCGATCTTTGAATTATAGAGATCGATCTCGTTCGGGAAGGCCTCCTCTACACGATCGTCCTTCCGCTTAGACATGAAAGCTCTGGGCCGCCGCGGACCACCACTCACCGTGGGTCACAAAATCGCCGCCACAGTCATAAAGATCTACCTTCTTTCTAGAGCGGTTTCAAGCAAAGAGCAAGAAACACTCCGGTGGGACTTGGGTCGGAAGATCAAAGGTGGGACGAGCAAAAAAAGTAAATGGAGTTACACGGGTTTGAGTTCTTTTGAGGCCTTTTTTTTGACTTCTCCCGCGGCGATCTCTCTCAAAGCCACAACCACTTCGCGGTTATTGCTCTCGATGAGAGGCTTGGCCCCTTTAAAAAGCTGCCTGGCCCTCTGAGACGCCAGAATCACCAACTCGAAGCGGCTGTTAACTTTCTCGAGACAATCCTCCACGGTAATTCGAGCCATATCGACTTTCCTCCACTCGTTAACTGTTACGGTTACCAGTTGACCAGATTCTCCCCCCGTAGTCAAACCGTCCGCCTTGACAAGCCGTATTCTTACCCATATCTTCGGCGCACGCAGGAAACACGCCGTGCCCGGTCTTTTCAGAAAAATACGAGGACTATTGGGGTCGTCATCCGTACAAAACGGAAAATCTAAAACGCACGGTCCAATACAGATTCTAGAAGAAAGCTATCGGGATCTGTGCAGTCTCAGCCGGCAACTTTGCAGCCACGCGGAAAGGGCGCCGTATCCCCACGTGGCGCGGCGATTGCGGCAAATGGCTGAGGAAGCGCGATCGAGCGCTAATTTCCTGCGCGATAAGATCCTAAGCACGGGGAAGAGAATAGAAGAAATATCCGGCGACGTGAAATCGGGAAAAAATCACTGGGAGAGAATGGTGCAGGACTTAAGCGATGAGAAGGAAATCGAAACCCGTTTCCTGGAACGGGCGGCGCTCATGGATGAAGCGGCCCCGGAAGCAGCAGAGCTGCTGCGGCAGATTGCGGTTTCGCATCGTCCTCACATTGATGCGCTTCTGGATCTCATCGCCCGCGCCGATCCTCAGGCCGAACAAACTTGAACCGCTACGGCCCGCCGTTCAAAACCCGAAGGAGCATCTATGAAAACCTTGTTTTGGCTCACAACCCTGTCGGCAATCACATCGCTGGCAATCTCGATCGGCGCGAGCGATACAAGCGCCCAGGAGAAGATCAAACTCTCCTACAGTTCCGTGGACGCGACAAATTCGATTTATTTCGTCGCCCTGGAACGGGGCTTTTATAAAAAGTACGGGTTGGACGCCGAGCTGATTTTTATTCCGAGCACGCCAACCAGCGTATCCAGCTTGATCGCAGGAGACATCAAGGTCGCCAATGCCTCGGGCAACGCGATCGCGAGCGCCGCGGTCGGCGGCGTGAGCCTCGTGACCGTGGCCTGCTACATCAACACTCTTCCCTATGAGCTCGTGGTGCAGGAGTCGATAAGATCGGCGGAAGATCTGAAAGGTAAGAGCATCGGCATCAGCCGAGTAGGAAGCGCTTCGGATATGGCCGCTCATGTTCTGATCAAGGGGCTGGGTTTGGAGCCCGTCAAAGACGTCCCCATCATACAGGTCGGAGGCGCCCCCGAGAGAGCGGCGGCGTTCCGCACCGGCAGAATCGTGGGGTTCCCTTCTCCTCCCGGCATTATCAACCTCGCCAAAGGAATGCCGCACAAAATACTCATCAGCACCGCGGACCTACAGAAGCGATTCGAATTTCCCTACATCTGCGCCAACACGACCAAGAGCTATCTCAACGGCCACAGAGACGCAGTGAAAAAAGTAGTCATGGCGCTGACCGAGGCCGCTTACTTTTTCAAGACGCACAAGGAAGAAACCAAGAAAATCATCGCCAAGTTCGGGAAGCAGGATAACGAGGCCTATTTGGAGAGCGCCTACAACGCAATGGCAAAGCTCTACGAGCGGGTGCCGCTCGTCACGCGACCCGGCATGGAAGAACAGATCAAGGATGCCGTCGCGCGTAAACCCGGCGCCAGCCTTAAAGTGGAAGAGATCGTTGATGAAGGAATTGTAAGGGAGTTGGAGAAAAGCGGCTTTATCGACAAACTATACAAACAGTAGTCCGGACGTCGAAGCGCCCGGGTTTACTGTTCGACGTTCTTCGCGCGACCGTGCCCGGAAAAAACCAGATCCAAAGCAAGACCCGCAGCGATGGCATCCCAGGCCTCCTCCGGCGCGAGGCCACTGGCCTTGTACGATTGCCATAAAGAAACAATCTCCTCCAGAGTGGGATAATCAAATCCTTCTAGTCTGGTGAAATGTCCCGTTATTTCGAGTTGGCTCATGCGCCGAAAAGGAAGCAATGGATATGCCATAGCGCTAACTAGCTGAAATATCGGTGCGGGCAATTGTAATGGAGAGTAATTCAGCGACAGCTTTGGATACTAACTGCCGCAATGTGGAACAAAATTATCCGGACGAGTGCGACGAACCGTCCGAAACGTGACAGATTGAGCGTCAGTCGATTACGGCTATTCCCGAAATCTCCACCATACAGTCGGGATGGTAGAGGCTCTTCACCTCGATCAGCGTTATAGCAGGAAAATACTTGCCAAAAACTTCCCTATATGCGGCGCCGATGGCTTTCTTCCCGGCCAGATAGGCCGGGAGATCCGTCAGATACATGGTCAGCACGGCGAATTGCCTGGGATTGCCGCCGGCGCCCTCCACCGCCAGCTTGAGATTCCGCATGACCTGGTGGAACTGGGCGACAAAGTCGCCTTTGCCGACCACCGATCCATCGGCGGCAAACGGGGCCTGTCCGGCGATAAAAACAATTTTACCCGAGGTGATCTTCGCTACGTGCGCGTAGCCGACGGGCTTCTCCAGCCCGGAAGGATTCAACAGTTCAAAGGGCATTCGATGCTCCTCGTCTCATTTATGTTCGGCGCGGGCCGGAGTCGTCAATAGTTCTTCGACGCAGCTTTACCCCATGCAGTAATAAAGCCTCTCAATTCACCCACGACATCTTTCGACTGAGCGACGTAGGGCAGGATGATGCGCGTCGCCCCGGAGTCCCGGTAGGGCTTGAGCCGTTCATGAATTTCTTCCACCGACGTTACGGCCGCCATCGGCAAACCTTCGAACAGGCGGTCCGTGATCAAAGCTCTCGCCGCATGGAATCCGCCGGTTTTCCAGGCGGCGCGCATCGCCTCCACCTCGGCGCCGAAACCCATTCGCGTCAAAAGATCGCGATAATAATCCGCCAGAGCATAGTAAGTGAGCGCGTGACTCAAGGCCTCGCGCGCCTGCGCCCGATCCTCGGCGACCGAACAACGCAATTTACAAATGATCTCTAGACTGTCGGGATTTTTTCCCGCCTCTTTGGCTCCTACTTTGGCCTGCTCGGCGATGCGCCGAATCTCGGCCGGATTGGCCATGTTGATCAGCACGCCGTCGGTCAACATGCCCGCCAGTCGCGTCATCTTGGGACCAAACGCAGCAAGGTAGGTTGGAATTGTTCTACCGGATGGTCTGAACGCCAATTTGAAGCCGCGCGCGGAATAAAATTCGCCGGAGAAATTTAATTTTTCTCCGCTCATCGCCCGGCGAACGACTTCCAGATATTCTTTCACCCGGCCGAGCGGACGGTCGGACGGGAGACCATGCCACTCGGCGATCGTCGGATTCGAGACGCCGACCCCCAGAAGAAATCGCCCCTGCGACAGCTCATCGAGACCGACCGCCTGAAGAGCGAGCGTCGCCGGCGTTCGCCCGAGAATGTGGTAGACCGCAGAGCCTATTTTCAGGCGCTTCGTGACCGCCGCGATGGCCGACAGCATCACCGTAGGATCTTTGTTGTTGGCCTCGCCGCCCCATGCACAGTCGAACCCGTTCGCCTCGGCCAACCGCGCGAGTTCGGGAATCGCGTCCATCGGCAACTGCGCGCCCGAGTTGAACTCGATATCGATCTGCACCCGCTTCCGATAACATCAAAAATCCGGTGGATCAAGGCATAATACAAAACGCTTGACGCACGGTGATGGTTTGGCTTAATGAGTTGCTCGGACTTTTTAATTTTGCCTCTGTCGTATTGGGAGCTTGGGCTTTTCGCTCAGTAATATAGATGACCAAGCCTGGGACATTGAGGAAATCTTGGTCTGCGGTCTTGCCCATATGGCCTTCTTTTTCGGTGTGATCATCGGTCTTTCCCTTGGCCTGACGGGAGGCGGCGGTTCCATATTCGCCGTGCCGCTTCTGATATACGGGCTGGGCGTGCCAGTTCACGATGCGCTCAGTGTCTCGCTGGCGGCCGTTGCATTGACCGCCGGATTTGGCGCCGCCGGGGCGATTCGCTCAGGGTTGCTCGAATACCGGGCAGGATTGATCTTCGCCATAGCCGGCATGCTAACCGCTCCCATCGGCGTAAAGGCATCCCATTGGTTTTCCGAGTCGACGATCGTGACGGCCTTTGCCGTTCTCATGATCGTGGTCGCGTTGTCGATGTGGCGCAGGACAGCGCGAGCTGCGGATGTTGTCCCAGCCGCCGTTTCCAAGGCGGGCCCGATCTGTCGTTTTAACCCCGATCGACAACTGCGCTTGACCGCGCCCTGCAGTCTGGCGCTAGCTGCGGCCGGTATCGGCTCAGGGATACTATCCGGCTTCTTCGGAATAGGCGGCGGCTTTGTGATCGTGCCGGCGCTGACCTTCCTGACACAGTTGGACATCCATCGAGCAGTCGCCACTTCGCTGCTTGTGATAACGCTCGTCGGACTGTCCGGAGTAGGCGCAGTCCTCGTGGAAGGGCGGCAACTTCCCTGGGCTTTGTCCGGCTTATTTGTACTCGGGGGCTTCGCGGGCATGTATACGGGCCGGCTGCTCGCGTGGCGAATCGCGGGTCCGAGATTGCAAAAAATCTTTGCCTTGGCGATGATCTTCGTCGCCGCGTTCGTGCTAGCGTTCAGGCAATTTTAAAGATCAGGGCACGGTGTTCACGCGTGCCGAACAGTACGTCTGGCTGCCGATATGCATCAAGGATTGGATCACGCAAGTCAATTCCGGCCATCGCGATCGGCCCGCGCAACCCACGAACGTGCGTATGCAGGTGCGGAAATAAAGGAGCGAGTCGGCATCGAGCGAAGAACGCTTGCCTTTGCCGACTTGCTGAGCTAATGAGCTAAAGAGAAATCACGTTTCGAGGAGAGAACATGGCTGCGATCAAACTCTACGATTTCCTATCATCGCCCAACTGCCAGCGAGTGAAGGTAGTTCTCGCGGAAAAAAAGCTTCCTTACGAAACCGTCCCGGTCGATCTCAAAAATGGCGAGCAGAAAAAGCCGGAGCACTTGAAGCTCAATCCCTACGGCAAGGTGCCGGTCCTCATCGACGGCGCCACCGTTCTCTACGAGTCGCTTATCATCAACGAATACCTCGATGAAAAATACCCCGAGCCGCCGCTCATGCCGAAGGACCACGCCAAAAGAGCCAAGATCCGCATTCTCATCGACTACGGCATGAATCATCTCGATCTGCCTTATCAAACGATACGCAAGGAGATGATGAAAGACGAGAAGGAAAGAAGCCGGGAGACCATCGACAAGGCAAAACAGGAACTCAAAAACCTGCTGCAGCGCTTTGAGCGAGAGATCGGCGACCAGCAGTACCTAGCGGGAGATTTTTCGCTGGTCGATGCCGCCCTTATTCCTCGATTCATCCGCTTGGAGGGAATGGGAGTTTTCCCCGACGCCTCACTGTCCCGGCTAGGAAGTTGGCTCAAACGGATGAAAGAGCGCCCTTCGGTCAATACCATCACGTAAACATCCAGGATTTTAAATTAGTGGCCGGCCTGGCTGAAGCTTGACAGCGATTGGCGCAATGCCATAGTAAGGCTCGCGCGCGTCAAAGGAACCTTCTTATGGCTGTAGCACGGCTCGCTCTGGTCGTCCTGCTCTCCTCTGCCTTCTTCACTTCCCCGTCTATCCACGCCCAAACGCAGCAGCAAAGAATCGTGATCGGCGGCGCGCAGTCGTTGGCCCCGACGGCGGAAAAATTTTCCGCCCTCTTTCGTAAAGACCATCCGGGAATCAAAATCGAAATCCGGCGCGCGAACTCCAACTACGCCGTCAGCGCAGCGCAATCCGGGGAGATCCACATCGGCCTCGTAGCGAGGCATCTTACCGCCGCCGAAAAAGCCGCGCTCCGCGTGGAATCGTTCGGCCACGACGCGATCATTTTTCTCAGCTATCCTTGGAACGATGTGTCCGGCCTAACGTTGGAACAGCTCCGGCAGATTTATCTGGGAAAGATCATAAACTGGCGCGAGGTCGGGGGCGAGGAAAAAGGCATCGTGCCGCTGACGCGCGAGGCGAGCTCGGCCCTCCACGCCATGTTTATCGAGAATCTTTTCGGCAAAGGCTTCAACGGCCAAGAAAAGGCCTTCGTCCTGCGGGCCAGCAAAGATAAAATTTTACGCACGATCAAGCGCGTTCGCGGCTCCTTGGGCTACGGCATCGTCGGCCTGGAAGAAGCTCAGGCCGAGGGAGTGAAAGTATTGGCGATCAATGGAAAATCACCGACCGGAGACAACATCGACCGGGGAGTTTATCCCTTCACCCGCCCGCTGCTTCTGGTCAGCAAGAACGGCGTCGACACGATCGCCCAGGAGTGGATCCGCGGGTTCGTAAAATTCGGCAAGCAGCCGGAGAACAATCGATGAAGAGCGTCCTTCACAAACTCCTGCTTTCCTCCCTGGTGATCATCCTCCTGCCTATGGGCCTGGCGATCCTGTGGACTTCAATGACCCTGTCCTCCATCCTCGAGCGGCGGTTTGCGGAAAAGTCTACGGCCCAAGCCGAACACGTAGAGCTGCTCCTGAGTGAAAAGCAGGAAACCGCCATCGGCCTCGTGCACTGGATCGCGGAGATGCCCGGAGTCAGGGACGCCCTCAAGAAACGGGACCGCGCGACGCTCTTCCAACTTCTTCTGCCTTTGGTCGGTTCGGTCCAGATGGATTTCATCGAAGTCCTGGATCGGTCCGGCAAAATTTTTCTGCGCGTTCACGACCCCTCCGTTTACGGCGACACACCGCCGCTGGCGAAGGATGTCCAGGGCCTGCTTCAAGGGATCGGCGAGATGTCGAATTATGGCGTGGAGGAACGCTCCGGAAGGGCGTACCTGCGCGCAGCGGAAAGCGTCGAAGAAAAAAATATCCTCGGCGTCGTCAGCGCCGGGTACGCGCTCAACCGCGGCTTGATCAAAAAATTGGAACAGATTACCGGCGGAAAAGTCGTCATCGGCGTCGGCAACAGGCTTTACACATCGGAGAGCCCGGGCCAGGCGGTCAAGCAGACACCGACGGCATCGGCCGCAAGCATCGTCGACCGGATACACGAATGGCATCGCGGCGGCCCGTCGCCCTCGCTGGAGATTCGCGCGCCGCTGGTGACTGGCCGCGGAAGCGAAGGCGTAATCTCAATTTTCTTCCCTTCCCGGGAGATGACGACGGCGATCCAGAGTCTGCAACGCGCCTTGTTGTCGGTCGCGCTGATTGGCATCGCGCTGGCTTTTTCGATTTCATGGATTTGGGGACGACGATTGACCAAGCCGCTGAAAGAGCTGGTCCGAGGAACCGAGCAGGTTGCGGCGGGAAATTATTCGGCCGCCGTCAGCATCGATTCCACCGATGAGATCGGCGCTCTGGCCGCTTCTTTCAATCGGATGCTGGAAGAGCTCGGCCGGTCCAGAGCCGAGGTGGAAAATTACCGCGTAGAATTGGAGCGGAGATTCGACGAGCGCAGCAACGAGCTGGCGGACACCGAGAAAAAAAGGGCCGCGATGGCGCACATGATCGCGCACGATCTTAAGAACCCGCTTATAGGGATCAAAAAAACTCTGGAGCGCCTCGATCAAACTCCGCCGGAAACCAACGGAGGACAGCGAAAAAAAATTCTTCTGGATCTCGTGAGCGCCGGAGATCTGGTCATTGGAATGGTCAACGAGATGCTCGATATCTACCGCTCGGATTTCGGCGACCTGCCGCTGGCCCTGGCCCCGCTTCGCGTCGAAGAGCTGATCCAAACCAGCCTGCGCATCCTGGGTCCGGAGATCGAGGAGAAAAATATCGAGGCCGTAGTCCGCGGCGACGCTCCGCACATTCTCCTAACGGCCGATAAGAGACGGTTGACGCGCCTGCTGATCAATCTGCTGAGCAACGCAATAAAATTTTCTCCGAACCGAAGCCGCATCGAGATAACGGCGTCGCTGGTAGGCAGCGATCAGGGACACGGGCCCCGCGCGGTGATTCGCGTCGAGGACCAGGGCGACGGTATTCCGGAGTGCGATCTGCCGAAAATCTTCGACGTGTTCTATTCGCGCGATCAAGGCAGCCTCGAAACCGGGACCGGCCTCGGCCTCCCCTACTGCAAGCTCGTGGCCGAGGCGCACCGGGGAAAGATCTGGGCCGAATGCCGGGCAGGCGGCGGCTTCGCGGTATCGGTAGCGCTGCCGCTCAATCCCGAAGAGGAGCAACAAAACTATGCCGATCAAAATCATGATCGCCGATGACGAACGGCTCTTTCGCCAAAGCCTGAGAAAGTTGCTGGAAGGCGTGAAAGACATACGCGTCGTCGCAGAAGCCGCGGACGGGCAGGAGGCGGTGCTGCAGGCGCAAGAATGGGAGCCGGACATAGCCTTGCTGGACGTAAGAATGCCCAAGATGGACGGGATCAAAGCGGCCAAACTCATCTCCAGCCTGGTCCCCAAGACCAAAGTCCTCATGCTCTCTATCCATGACGATGACGAAAAGATTATTTCGGCGTTGAGGGCCGGCGCCGTGGGATATATTCTCAAAGACGCCGATCAAAAGGACTTCATCGAGATTATCCGCCACACGTACCATGGCAAATCTCTGAGTTCCCCCTACCTGGCCCATCTGACCATTCCGCGCGAAGCGCGCGCCGCCCACAACTCGGAGGGGGACAAGAAAAAAGAATTTGCCGAGAAGTACGCCCTAACCGAGCAGGAGCTTAAACTACTTCATCTCTTGGCGGAGGGACTGAGCAACGAGGAGATGAGTCGCCTGGTAAATCTCTCGCGCGAGACGATCAAGATGCACTTGAAGGCGGTGTTCCGCAAGCTCCAGGTGAAAAATCGCACCGAGGCAGCGGTCCTGGCCGTCAGAGATGCCCTGGGGTAGCCTCTCCGAGGTGGAGCTACAAACACCCCTTCGGGGAGTTGACGGCGGCGGTAACTAGGAGATAGATTTACCACCTCGGACGATGGTTTGCATGGATTGCAGTTCTTTGACGTCAAATTAGAAGGAGGCTGGATCATGAGATGCTTGAAACGGTTCTGGGTGAATTCGCTCCTCTCTGCTATCTTTGTCCTGGCCACGGCTTTTTCCGCGGCTGCTCTCGAAGTCGGAGAGAAGGCGCCGGACTTCGAGCTCGACAGCAGCCAGGGAGGAAAACTCAAGCTCAGCAGCCTCAAAGGTAAAAACGTTCTCATCAACTTCTACGTGTTGGACTTTAGCCCCACATGAATCAAAGACCTCCAGGCGTCCGGTTCGGACCAATACGATAAGTTCAAAGCCGAGAATACCGAGGTTCTAGGAGTCAGCGCCAATGCCCCTTTTTCACAGAAGGCGTTTGCCGACTTCGCCAAGATCAACTACCCGCTTCTCAGTGACCGGGATGGAAAAGTAATGACCGGCTTCGGCGTATACGATCAAGAAAGGCGACTCGCCAAGCGGTCGTATGTCATCGTCGATAAAGAGGGCGTGGTGCGTTACCTGAATATCCGCCCCAGCAACACCGAAAAGGATCTTCTCTCCACAGAGCAGCTATTGAACGAAGTAAAAAAAGTCAATCGAGGCAGTTAAACGGCAGGAAAAGGAGGCAGATTATGACTCACAAATTGCTTCAGGCATCCCTGTTCGCCGTGCTATCGCTTTTTATCGGCGCGCAAGTTTTTGCCCAGCAGGACGTTATCGAAAAGAGGCAAGCGCTGATGAAATCCAACAGCGCGGCGTCCAAGGCGATCAAAGCAGCCGTCGAATCGAAGGATTATGCGACGATCGAAGCCAAGGCCAAGGACATTGGCGGCAACGCGGACAAAATCGTCGAATCGTTCCCCAAGGACAGCACCAAGGGAAAGACCAAGGCCAAGGACGACATCTGGGCGAAACCCGACGAATTTTCCAAGAACGCCAAGAGCCTTAAGAAAGCTGCGACCGAGCTCGCCGACGCAGCCAAGGCCAAAGACGCTGAAGCGGTTACCGTAAAGGTAAAAGCTCTCGGCGACGTCTGTGGTGCCTGTCACAAGGCCAATCGCGCAGAAAAATACTCGGAGTAAACAAATCAGCAACCGGGTCCCCGCCTAAAGCGGGGGCTCGACATAAAAAGGAGTAGATCTATGAAGGTTAAATCGCTTAGCGCGATTCTTTTTGCTTTGATTCTGGGCCTGGGATGGTCTTCGGCCTGGGCGGACGATGACCATGATTCACAGTTTCCTGACGAAGTAAGCTTTACGACGAAAACCACGACTCCTTTTGCTATTGAAGGCTTGACAATGGATCAAGCGGGCAACTTCTACACCACCGGACGGCAGCCGGATACCACTAAAAAGTGCCCGGTTTGGAAAATCACCTCTGCGGGTAAACGGGCTACGGTGGGATTTATTCCAAATTCGCCAGCCTGTAATCCCTCTGGCATAGCCTTCGACAAGGCCGGCAATCTTTATATCGCCGACGCAGCGGCGGGTGGAAACGTTCGTAAAGTAACGCCCCATCCGACCGGCTGCGCGTCCGATGATTCGAGCGATTCGGCCTGCAGCTCGATTCCGAACTCGTCGAATTTCGCCACGGGCGTTCCAGGAACGAACGGAGTCACTTTTGATCGGGACGGCAACCTCTGGACCGGGGACGGAACCACGGGAGTGGGAAGAGTCTGGAAGATCGCTCCGACGGGAGGGGTCTGCGAGGGAGGTTTTTTAGGTTGTGTTGAGGCATTCCGCATTCAGCCGATGCGAAACGGAACAGCTCTGGGCGGCGACATAACGGCCGCTGCCGGCGCAGAGCCTACTCAAGGCGTCGGCCGTCAGGCGAGGACTTTTCCTCACACCGCCGCAGGCGGGAATCCTCAGGACTTGGTCGCCAATGGGGTGGCTTTCGACCAAAGAAGAAATCTATTCATTGCCGACACGGCTCGCGGCGCGATCTGGAAAGTCGTCTTTGACCGCAATGGAAATTTGAGAAACGGCCAAGTCGGTTGCGACACGACATTTACCGCGAATACGCTCTGCTTGGACAGCATCTTCGTCGCCCATCCGCTTCTGGAAGGCGCAGACGGCATTGCTTTAGACGTCGCCGGTAATATTTGGGTATCGGCCAACGAGAGAAATGCGGTGGTCGTGGTCACGCGAAATAGAGAGGTCATTGAACTTTTCCGCAATCCGGCGAATGCGAGCGGGCTTAGAAATGCAGCCAACTCTCCAGCAGAGAACAATCGTATTCTCGAGCTTCCTACCAGCCCCTTTCTCTTAGGGAAATTATTCTGCACGGCTCAGTCCGATGGCAACCGACGGGACAATTTTCCTTCTTCCAGTAGTGTGGCCGGAGTAAATGTAGGCGAAATCGGCGGTGTGGGCCAAGATAAAGGAAAAATCTCCTGCATGGACCAAAAGCTTAATATTCCAGGCTTGCCGCTGCCGGTCTATTGAGGAAGGCCGCGCATGGGCGGCACCTTGCGCTGCTTCAAAAGGCCCCCGGAATTCTGGGGGCCTTTTTTTCTTCCATTTGGCGACCGATTAAAATAGAATCCGCCGGGTCGTGGAGGGGTTAACGATGAAAACAAAAATAATGACTGCGGCTGTTCTTAAAATTGTTCTTTTGGTTGTTTGCGTGAGCCTTGCGGCCTGCTCCGGGCCCTTCGCCGTCGTTGCAGGCCGGCGGGACAAAGAACTTGTCGTCGTCGATTTACAGCAAGCTTTAGAAGGCAAAAATTCCGGCACGGATAAGGCCGTCTCGGCCAGAGTCCCGGTCGGGAGCCTTCCCAGCGCCGTTCTCGCCGGGCCGGATGGACGCATGGCTTACGTCGTGAACCACGCGGGAGCGGCGGACCAGGATGCGATCAACCGGGCGGAAAAGCCGCTCTTTCAGCACGGCCATCGTGGCTCCGTTACGATCGTCGATATCTCCAAGGCCTCGCCCGCTCCTTCACAGGCAGTCGCCGCCACCGTGGACACGGGAGGTTTCGGACCGGTGGGAATCGCTCTCAGCTTGGATCGCAAACACCTTTTCGTGGCCAATTCGGAAAGCGATCTCGGCGTTTCCGGCAATACCCCTGCCACTGAATTCGGCGGGCATACGGTGGCGATTCTCGATCACGAGCAGGCGATGAAAAATCCCCAAGCGGCGGTTTTAGGGACCATCGACCTCGGCACCACGCCCGATCCTAAAACCGGGTGCCTCAGCAATCCCAACGCCATCGCGCTTAGCCCGGATGGAAAATTTCTCTTTGTCGCCGAGGGCGGGGGAAGAAGCGTCGCCGTCGTGGATGTGACCGCCCGGTCGGTGGTCCACCGCGTGGAGGTCGGCGAAGGTCCCTGGGGCATGGCGCTTCTGCCGAAAGGAGAGACGCTCGTCGTCTCCAACCGCGAGCGTTGTCCGGCCGGCGAGAAGGACCCCGAAGGCAATACGATCTCCTTTATCAGCGTCGCCAAAGCTATCGCCAAAGACCCGAAGGCCGAGCTGAGGCGGGTGATGGTGGGCAGCGACGATGCGGCGAAACTGAGCCGCCCCTTCGGTCTGGCGGCGAGCCCGGACGGCCGCTGGGTGGCGGTCGCGAATTTTCGCACCAACGATATTTCGTTGGTTGACGTCGACAAAGCGCTCGCCGGACAAGCCGGCGCCGAAGCGGCCCGCGTGCCGTTAAAACGGCCGGATGGCCAGGCGGCCCGGCCGCGCGGCGTGGCGTTCACGCCCGACGGAAAATATATCGTCGCCACCGGAGGGCCGATTGTAAGAGCGGCGGACAAAAAGATCGTGCCGCGCAGCGGCACGATGTGGATCATAGAGGCCGGGCAGGCGCAGTCCGATCCCGCGAAGGCCGTGATCGCGACGGTCAGCGGAGTCGGCAACGAGCCCTATCTCGTCGACGTGGTTCCTTAAGCTCAGCGAAGTTATCTGCGGACAAGGAGAGGAAAATGGACATTAAACGCCTGGCTTCGTTACTATGTGTTTTCGCGCTGGCTTCGGGATGCGCTTTGACCGGAACGGGAGGACAGGGCGCGAAAGTTTCGATTCTGACCGATCTCGACCCCGCGAGCGCGGAGCGCACCGTCATCGTCGAGAGCATCGCCGCCGACAAGCAGGGACGGCTCTATCTTCCCGACCGCGCGACCGGAAACATCTTGCGCGTCGATCCCAAAGCTCCCAAGGCGGCCGCGGTAGCGCGGATCGAAGCGCGCGAAATCAAGAGCAAGAAAGTCAACGCCGACGCCAGCGGCATCGAATTCAGCCCGCAGGGGGACCTCTTCATAGCCGTCGGTCCCTTCAGTGAAGTCGTGCGCGTCAAGGCAGCCGACCTCGACCCGCAGAAAGCGGGAAAGGCGGAGACCTTCGCCACCGGCGCCGAAGGAGCGAACGGCATAACCTTCGACAAGCAGGGCAATCTCTATATTGCGGGCGGCCGAAACGGCAAGGTTTACCGCGTGGGACCCGGCGGCGGTTCCGCTCAAGTCGTGGCGGAAATCGCAACCTTCACCCGCACGCTTCCGGACGGCAAGACGCAGCAAGCGATCGTCGCCAACGGAGTGGCGTTCGACGCTAAAGGAGTTCTTCACGTGGCCGACACCGCGCGCGGCGCGATCTGGAAGATCGCCGTCGGCGGCGACGGCAAGGCGGGCAAGCCCCAGAGTCTGGCGGAGAACCCTCTGCTGGAAGGCGCCGACGGTCTCGCGTTCGACAAAACCGGCAAGCTTTGGGTCACCTCCAACGAGCGCAATGCGCTCCTCACCGTAACGCCCGACGGCAAAGTTGACGAGGTAGCCAAAAACGATAGCAAGGGGCCGCTGGAATTCCCCTCTGCTATTGTTTTTGTCGGTAACATCGGCTACATCAGCAACTTCGACAACCCGCGGCGCGACAACATGGACGCCAACGGCAAAACCGCTCTGGACGGAATCGGCGCTTCGATCGCGCAGGTGACGCCCTGACCAAAATGGCGCCGCTGCTTTCGGTCCAGAATGTCAGGAGGGAGTTCGACGTTCGCGGGAAAAACGTTCTCGCACTCGACACCCTGAATCTCGCTCTCGATGAAGGAGAGTTCGTCACGGTCGTTGGACCGTCGGGGTGCGGCAAGTCCACCCTGCTGAATCTCGTCGTCGGGCTACTCCCGCCGAGCGCCGGGCAAATTCTTTTCCGCGGGCGCGCCGTCGATGGCATCAATCCGGAGATCGGCTACGTCACGCAGAAAGACAATCTGTTGCCGTGGCGGACACTGATCCAAAACGTGGAGCTGGCGCTGGAGATTCGCGGCATCGAGAAAAGCGCAAGACGCCGCCGCGCCGAAGAGCTGATCGGCCGCGTCGGCCTCAATGGCTTCGAGGAGCATTACCCGCACGAATTGTCCGGCGGCATGCGCCAGCGCGCCAATATCATCCGGACATTGATTTACGATCCGGAGCTGATTCTCATGGACGAGCCTTTTGGCCCTCTCGATGCGCAGACCCGGATCGTGCTCCAGGAGCAGCTCCTGAAGCTCTGGTTCGCGTCCAGAAAGACCATCCTTTTTATCACCCATGATCTGGTCGAGGCGATCACGCTGGCGGATCGGGTGATCGTCATGACGTCCCGCCCCGGCAGAGTTAAACACGTCGCGGCCGTGCCGATACCGCGCCCGCGCGACGTGTACGAAATCCACACCAGCCGGGAATTCCGTGAAGTTTACGATACGCTCTGGCGCGAATTGCGCCCTGAAGTGAATATGGCGGAAGCATAGAAAGGAGAATCCGTATGAACCGACTCATGGCAATTATTTTTTCCCTCGCGGTCGCTCACGCTGCGCTCGCAGCCGACGCCCCCGCTCTCAGAAAAGTCAAGATGACGATTCCCGTCGTGGCGCACTCAATGACGCCGGTCTACATCGCCCAGTCCAAAGGCTTTTTCAAAGAGGAGGGTCTGGACGTCGACATCACCTCCACGGGCGGCGGAGGGCCGGACATCCGGGCGCTCATCGCGGGCGACGTGGAGTTCAGCTTCACCACCGGCGACAACGTTATCCTGGCTCAGCAGGAAGGCAAGAGGCTCCTCATGGTCGCAAGCGGTCTCAACAAGTTGTTCATCAATTGGGCGATGAACAAGGAGACGGCCAAGGCAAAAGGGGTCAACGAGTCCACACCGCTGGCGGAGAGGCTCAAAGCGCTGAAGGGGCTTACCGTCGGATTTACCAACCCCGGCGCGCTGACCGCCCACTTGGCCGGCTTCGTCACGCGTAAGGCCGGCTACGCGCCGCAGCAAGACGTCAACATGATCGCGATCGGATCGGGACCGACGTGGCTTGCGGCCCTAGAAAACCGCAAAGTGGACGTCGCCCTGACGGCGCCGCCGGTTCCCGAGACCGCAGTCAGCCGTGGGTTCGCGACTTTGTTTTTGAGCTACACCGAATACGATAAGCTCGGGATTCCCGAGTTCCTCATGGAGAATCTCATCACGCGTCCTGAAACGGTGGCAAAAGATGCGGATCTCGTCCGAAAAATGGTTCGGGCCCTGGTCAAGGCAAACAAGTGGGCGCTGCAAAGCACGCCCGAGCAGGTTGCAGACGCGCTCAAGCCATTTCTCGGCCAAACCGATCCCGCGCTGCTCCTCGCGGGCGCCAAGGCCGTGCTGCCCGCGTTGAGCCCTGACGGCCGGACCAGCGAGCGCAGCGTCTCGAGCACCCAGGATATGCTCGAACAGGCGGGGCTGTTAAAAAAGCGCGTCCCCTATTCCGAAGTCGTCACCAACGAATTTCTGCCGAAATGATCGGACGCGGGCGTCTTTTCGTTTACCGTTTGGTTTTCGGCCTGTTGCTCCTGGCGTTTTGGGAGCTGAGCTCGGGGAGGTTGATCGATCCGTTCTGGGTCTCGAGTCCATCGCTGGTCTTTGGTTATCTCTGGCAGGTGATCTCGGATGGTTCGATCTTCGGCCATCTCGCGATCACGATGTACGAGACTTTCACCGGCTTCTTCATCGGCGCGCTCTCCGGCATTGCCTTGGGGTTCTTTTTGGCCCGAAGAGAGGTCATGGCCCAAATCCTCGACCCGTACATCGTCGCCTTCAACGGCATCCCCCGGATCGCCCTGGCGCCGCTGTTCATCATCTGGTTCGGCATCGGGCCGAACTCGAAAGTCATCCTGGTGGTAACCGTGGTTTTCTTCCTCACGTTCTTCAACACCTATGCGGGAGTCAAGGGCGTGGACATCGAGCTGAAAAATGTTCTACGCATCATGGGCGCGAATGAAAGACAGATCCTTTTTAAAGTGACCATACCGGCGACGGTCCCGTGGATCGCCACCGGGCTCAAGATCAGCCTTCCCTACGCGATCGTCGCCGCCGTGGTGGGAGAATTCATCGCCGCAAGCAAAGGGCTGGGATACCTCATCAATTACAACACGTCGCTGTTCTCAACGACCGGAGCGTTAGGCGGAATTCTGATCCTGGCCCTCGTCGTCGTCCTATGCAACGAGGTGATCAACCGCGCCGAGGCGCACTTTCTCCGCTGGCGTCCGCGCGATGAGACCAAAAAGGCCAGCGAGCTGTATTGAACCAAACGGAACTCCTTCAACGATCTGCGAGCTTGACAAAGACCGCTCAGGGGATAAGCCTTAATGGGTCCAAAGCGACAACGAAGGAGGTCTACTTGATGAAGCTCAGAGTAATTCTCATCGGCGGCCTCGGGGTTTTTTCGTTTTTATTTTTCTCCGGCGTGGCGCGGGCGCAAAATGCGGCGCGATCGTCATCCACGCCGCCGGCGACGACGATATGACCGATCCGTCCGGCAACTCCGGCGACCGGATCGCGTGCGGCGTAATCATGAAAGGCGCGCCAAAGAAAAAGTGACTCACAACCAGAATCCGCTGTTCTGCTCGGTCGAGTCCTCGGGCCTTTTTCAACGGTCTGGAGGAGGTGATCTTATGGCGGCGACAAAGTGGAAGATGTATGTCGATGGCGCTTGGGAGGAGGCGTCGGGGGGGAAAACTTTCGCTGTTCGTAACCCAGCGAACGGCGAAGTCGTAGGAATCATCCCGGATGGCGGAGTGGAGGAGACAAGAAGGGCCATCGAAGCTGCCGACCGCGTCTTTCCTAAGTGGGCGCGCACTCCGGCCAAGGAGCGCGGCGAGATTTTGCGGCGAACGCAAAATCTGATGGCCGAGCAGCGCGATGAAATCGCCAAACTCGTAGTCCTGGAGAACGGCAAACCCTACGAAGAGGCGAAAGGCGAGGTGGGATTCTCCATGGGTTATTTCGGTTGGTTCGCTGAGGAGGCGCGCCGAACTTACGGAGAGACAGTTCCCTCGCCTTTTCCTAATAAACGGCTTTGGGTGCTGCAACAACCCGTAGGAGTGGTCGGAGCGATCACGCCCTGGAATTTCCCGGCAAACATGATCACGCGCAAGATCGCTCCCGCCCTTGCCGCAGGCTGCACTGTTGTTTTGAAGCCTGCCTCCGCAACGCCAATGACCGCCCTGGCCATCGCCCAATGCGCGCACGACGCTGGCTTGCCTCCGGGCGTCTTCAACGTCGTTACGGCAGCTCGTTCCCGGGAGATCGGGCAGGAACTGCTCTCCAACCCACTGGTCAAGAAGATCGGCTTCACGGGCTCGACCGAGGTTGGAAAGAGCTTGATGGAGCAAGCCGCCAAGCAAATCAAACGCATCTCCTTTGAACTCGGAGGCAACGCACCCTTCATCATCTTCGACGATGCTGACTTTGACGCTGCTTTAGATGGCGCAATCGCCATGAAGTTTCTCCGCGTTGGCGGACAATCCTGCATCTGCGCCAACAGGATTTTTGTCCAGGAGACGATCGCGGACCGCTTTATCCCGGCCTTTGTCGAGCGCACGAAGGCGCTGAAGGTCGGGGATGGATTCGAACCTGGAATGCAGCTCGGGCCTCTGATCAATAAAGAGGCGTTGGAAAATATGAAGCGCCTGTTGGAAGATGCGGTCCGACGTGGGGCAAAGATCTTGACGGGTGGAAAACCTCTCACCGACGGAGGCATGGACAAAGGCTTTTTCTTCGCGCCCACAGTGCTGGCCAACTGTAAAGACGACATGCCGGTCTGCGTCGAAGAGATCTTCGGCCCCATCGCTCCGATCCTAACCTTTAAAACCGAGGAAGAGGCCATCCGGCGCGCGAATGATACAACTTACGGACTGGCCGCCTACTTCTACAGCCGCGACGCAGCGCGGATCATCCGCGTCTCAGAAGGACTCGAGTCCGGTCTAGTTGGGGTGAATGATGCGGCGGGATACACGCACGAGATCCCGTTTGGCGGCTTCAAAGAAAGCGGACTCGGCCGCGAGGGCGGCAGACAGGGAATCGAAGAATACCTGGAGGTCAAGTCGATTGTTCTCAACCTCGGACGCTGAATGTGACCCGGGCATAAAACTGGAATAAGGCGATGTCAGGACGTCCTTTCCTTCAGATCCCCGGACCAACCCTGATCCCGGAGAGGGTCGTTCGGGCCATGTCTCAATCCCTGATCGACCATCGGGGACCGAAATTTGGACTCCTCCTGAGAGAAGTCCTAGAGGGTCTCAAAACCGTCTACCAGACCCGTGGAGGGGAGATCGTCCTTTATCCCGGCTCTGGAACAGGGGCCTGGGAAGCATGCCTGGTGAATACGCTTTCACCAGGGGAGCGGGTGCTGGGTTGTGTCAACGGTCATTTCAGCACACTCTTCTGCCAGACAGCTAGCATGCACGGTCTCCAAGTGGAGAGCCTCGAACAGCCCTATGGCGCCGGGGTCCCGGCAGAGCAAGTTGAGGAACGGCTACGGGACGATCAGGGTCACCAGATTAAGGCTGTCCTGATCGTCCACAACGAAACCTCGACCGGCGTCACTAGCAACATCAGCGCGGTTCGCCAGGCGATGGACCGCGCACGCCATCCGGCTCTTCTTCTGGTAGACGTGGTCAGCTCGCTCGGCTCTATTGATTTCCGGTTTGACGAATGGAAGGTAGATGTAGCTTTGACCGGGCCACAAAAGGGACTTATGTTGCCGCCGGGAATGGCCATTCTGGCAGTCAGTGGGAAAGCGCTGGAGGCGAGCCGGTCTGCTAAGTGTCCGCGCGCCTTCTGGGATTGGGCGCCGGTCCTACAGAGAAATGCTCGCGGCGAGTTCCCGTACACCCCAGCGACGGCATTGCTGTTCGGACTTAAGGAGAGCCTCGCTATGTTGGCTGAGGAGGGGCTGACGAATGTCTTTCACCGACACGCTCGCCTAGCAGAGGCCTGCCGGAGAGCGGTACAGGCCATGGGTCTAAAACTGCTCGCACAGAATCCGGACGAATACTCGAATACAGTCACGGCGGTCTGCATGCCCGATGGATTCGATTCCGACGCCTTCATCGCGCACGCTCAAGAGAAGCTGGACATCTCCCTCGGTATTGGGCTGGGAAAGGTAAAAGGCAGGGTCTTCAGGATCGGTCACCTCGGGAGCCTCAACGAAATGGAGCTGCTGGGTGGCTTGGCCGGCCTGGAGATGACTATAAAGAGCTTTGGAGTTAGAGTGCCTTTGGGCGCCGGTCTGGCTGCGGCTGAGAGCTATTTTTTGGAGACGGCAGCCGATGGATGCGAAAGAACTAAATGAAAATTGATCCCCATAAGTGCGTGGCCTGCGGCAACTGCGTGCCCGTATGTCCCATGGGCGCTATTCATATCGACCCTGAAATCGGTCGTGCCGTCGTCAACCAGGACGAGTGCGTGGAATGCTTCGCCTGTTACCGGGGGATGTCGAAGGAGCACTTGAATCCGGCGATGGTGCGCGCGATCCGCAAAATCGCCAAGCTCTTCCGCTTCCGCTTCGACCCGGAACCGGACATCTGCCCGACCGACGCCATCGTGCCACAAGATTTGGCATGGCCGAGAATCGTCCGCCGCGCTTTCTCCGATCCTCAAGTTCCGCACGAGTCCACCGGCATTCACGGCCGCGGCACGGCCGAAGTCAAAACCAACGACGTCACCGCCCGGGTGAACGAGGGAGAAGCCGGATTCGTCGTTGAATTCGGCCGTCCCGGAGTCGGCGCCCGTTTCCGCGACATCGAGCGGACCACCGCCGCGCTGGCGGAGCTTGGCGTGGAGTTCGAGAAAAACAATCCGGTCACCTCGCTGATGCGCGACACCTCGCGCGGCCTCCTCCGGGAAGATATTCTCGACGAAAAGATCCTCTCCGCCATCGTGGAGATCAAAACGCGGTTGGACCAGGTACCCGCCGTACTCAGGAAGATCAGAGACCTTGGGCGCGAGGTGGAAACGGTGATCAGCATCGGCGTCTCCACTCGCTGCGACACGGAAGGAAACGATACGCTGGGCACAATGCTCGAGCGCGAGGGATACGCGGCCTATCGAGGCAAAACCAATCTAGGACTGGGCAGAGTCACCGTGAGGAGTGAGGCGTGACGAATACGCTGCACCGTTACAGTGAACACTACGCGGTCGAGCCGGCGCCGAACCCAACGCCGGTGCGCGACGATTACATCGTCTTCGCGATGGCGAGCCGCGGCGTAAACGACGATGATTTGGTGGCGAAGTACCGAACCTTCCTCCGTCTGGCGCTCAAGCACAAGCCGGTGAATATCGGAGATGCGACCAAGGGCGGCGCCCTGCGCCCGCGCCAGGACATGAACCCGACGGCGCATTGGAAAAGAGATCATCAGGCCGATCCCAAACAGGTGATCGCCGGCATCGAGGGCCATACGACCGTCGCCGCCGTCTTCGACAATTACGACGCGATGAAAGCATTCGTGGAAGAGTTGAAAGCCGCCGACCTCGGAGTCTCCGTCAATATCAGCGCGCCGATGGAAGAGGCCGAGCGCTGCTGCCGAGAGACTGGCATCGTTCGCCATAGTGTGGAATACTCTCTCGGCTTTCGCGGACGGGTCGATCGATTGCCCGACGCGACGACCCTGGAGCTTTCGACGATGTGTGGCCATGGAATGCTCTCGGCGAATTTCGTAAGAAAGATGGTCGATTGGGTAAAGGAGAACCGCCGAACGCCGGAGCAAGCGGCGCGCTACATGACGCGCTTTTGCAGCTGCGGCGTATTCAATGTTTCCCGGGCAGAGCGGCTCTTGAAACAGGCCTGCTCTCGAAGAGGAGGGTAAAATGAAAAAGCTGTCGATAGCAATCGCTCTTTTCGCTCTAACGCTCGCGCCGCTTGCGGCTTTCGCGCAGGCCGTCACGATCCGTCTAGGTCACGTCGGATTCCCCGGATCGCTCTTCGCGATCACGACCGACGAGTTCGCCAAGCGCGCCAACGCCGCGCTCGCGGGCAAGGTGGACATCAAAGTTTTCCATTCGAGCCAGCTCGGCAGCGACGAGCAGATGATGCGCGGCATCAAAGTCGGCGCGCCGGAGATGTTCCTGCCGTCCACGGTGATGAGCACGGCCGACGACAAGTTCGGCGTGTTCGAGATGCCCTATCTCATCGTCAGCCGCGCTCACATGAAAAAGGCCGCCGACAACAAACAAATTCAGACCCAACTCTTGGGCAGTCTGCCGGCAAAAGGAATGCGGATTCTCGGCGTGTGGGAGAACGGCTTTCGCCACATCACCAACAACGTCCGCCCCATCGTCAAGCCCGACGATTTGAAGGGCATCAAATTGAGAGTGCCGGGAGGCGTGTGGCGGGTCAAAATGTTCAGAGCCTACGGCGGCAACCCCTCCCCTATGCCTCTCGCTGAAGTGTACTCGGCCTTGCAATCCGGAGTGATGGACGGTCAGGAGAACCCCTTTCCTCAAATCGCATCGGCCAAGTTCCACGAAGTGCAGAAATTTCTTTCCCTGTCGGGCCATGTTTACACGCCGGCCTATCTCGTCGTAGGCGAGGACGTTTGGAAAAGGCTCCCGCAGGACGTTCAAACGACGCTGTCGAAGATCGCCTGGGAGATGGGCGATTTCGCCCGCTCCGAGGGCGAACGCCTGGACAAGGAGTTGATAGGAAAGGTGGCGCCGCCGATGAAGGCCAACGAGGTCGATAAAGACGCCTTCATCAAGGCATCG
The DNA here is from genome assembly GCA_964404195.1 of uncultured Syntrophobacteraceae bacterium. Classification (GTDB taxonomy): domain Bacteria; phylum Desulfobacterota; class Binatia; order UBA9968; family UBA9968; genus JAJPJQ01. The sequence continues at coordinate 7,722 of CAYOJC010000017.1, read as the reverse complement.
GCGTCGGTGTACGAGGAGTTCGGCAAAGAAGTCTCGGGCGGGGCGGAGTTGGTGAAGCTCATACAATCGCTACGCTAATCGTGGAAAGATTCTTTCGTCGTTTCATCGCCTGGGTGGAGTGGTGGGCCGTCCTGCTCCTCTTCCTGATGGTCGCCGTGGTTTGCTTCGGCGTCTTTTTCCGCTACGTGCTCAAATCGTCCCTGGTCTGGTACGACGAGTTCGCTTCATACCTTCTGGTCTGGCTCACTTTTTATGGCGCCGTCGTGGCTTCGTACCGAAGGCGCCACATCGGCTTCGAAGTCGTGTTGAACAAATTCCGCCCCGAGACTCGAAGGATCTTCGATTTTATCAGTGAACTATTCGTGCTGGGCTTCCAGGTCGTGCTCTTTTATTACGGCTGGCAGCTCGTGGAAAAGATGGGAGCCGACACGGCCATCTCGCTTCCCTGGGTCAAGATGGCCTGGATCTACAGCGTGCTGCCGATCACCGGCGGGCTGATGCTGATTATCAGCGTCATGCGGCTCATCGATATCGCCTTGGCTAAAGAGCGCGAGAGAGGAGATGAAGCGGCGTGGAGTGGCTCATCCTCGGAATAGTCGTCGTCCTCACGATCATCAATGTTCCCATCGGCTTCGCCCTTTCTCTCTCCGCGATCGTTCTTCTGCTGTTGAAAGGGACGGCGCCGCTCGGCATCGTCCCGCTCAACCTTTTTTCCGGCGCCTCCAGTTTTCCCTTGCTGGCTATTCCTCTTTTCATCCTCGCCGGCGGCTTGATGGAAACGTCGGGGATCTCTCTCCGTTTGGTCAATATGGCCAACAGCTTTGTCGGTTTCATCCGCGGCGGGCTGGCCATGGTCACGATCGTCGCGACCATGATCCAAAGCGAGATCTCCGGCTCGTCCGTTGCCGACGCGGCGGCGATCGGCAACGTCGTCATCCCCGCGATGGAGAAGCGCGGCTATCCGCGCGCGCTCAGCGCCGCGATCGTCTCCAACGCCGCCTCGGCGGCAATCTTGATCCCGCCGTCGATACCGATGATCATCTACGCCTGGATGGCGGAGGTGTCGGTGGCAAAGCTTTTCTTTGCCGGCTTTCTTCCCGGGTTTATCGCCTGCGCCGCCATGATGGCTCTGAGCTACTATTATGCCCGCAAATACAACCTGCCGGTGGAGACTAGTTTCTCTCTCCAAAAGGTCGGTAAAACGACTCTGGATGCCTTCTGGGCGCTCATGATCCCGATTGTAATCTGGGGAGGCATCTTTCTCGGCATCGCAACGGCGACCGAGGTCGCCGCCCTCGCCGTGCTGGCGGCGTTCATCATCGGCGTCTTCATTTACCGGGAGCTCCCGACAAAACAAACCATTCGCGTCCTCAAGGACTCCACCGGACAGACCGCGGTCGTCATGCTCATCGTGGCGTCGTCGGCCGTTCTCGGCTGGTATCTGACCAGCGAGCAGATTCCGCAAAAGTTCGCGCGGATGATTCTTGAAACGACGTCGAACAAGTATTTGATCCTGTTTTTCCTGAATATCTTTTTCTTCATCGCCGGCATGTTCCTCCACTCCGCCGCGGCGATCATCCTCATCGTCCCCGTCGTCATGCCGCTCATCCGCCAGATCGGCGTCGATCCGATCCACTTCGGCATCATCGTCACGATCAACCTCGGCGTCGGACAACAGACGCCTCCGGTAGCTACAGTGTTATTCACCGTCGCTACCATCGCGCGCCTCCCCTTCTGGGAAGTCTTCAAATCCGGTTGGCCCTTCACGGTCGTGCTGGCATTGGTCACCTTGTTGGTCACGTACGTTCCTTGGATCAGCCTGGGCTTGGTGAATATGATCCAGTGGTGAGAACGTAAGAAAATACGTACCACAACGATCTACATCTCTATGGTCTTTTTGATTCAGAACTCCGATTCTGTAGATGATATTTTACTTGAAAATATCTTGGGACAGCTACACCTAATAAATGAGAATCTCAGAGCATTAACGACCGTGATCGAGTCCCAATCATTTTGGAACTCACAGCTCTTCGCGGCAATAATAGGTGCTTCTTCCGCTATTCTAGTTTTAGTCATCCAACAAATTTGGAACTGGCAACATAAAAGATGGGAGAGATTAGAGAAGGTCTACGCTTGGATTACTGAGTAGTACCATTTCTGGGGGGCCTAGAGCACTGTTCGACGAGGCTGCAAGCACCGCCTATGGTGCTACCGTTACTGATAACGTCACAGGAAAAACGGAGCAGACCCCAGATAAGGCTCTAGGAGAAAAGATGGTAATTGGCCTCCGAAGTCACGTAAAGTATTGGCGCTATCCAAGCTTCCGATTGAGGAGGCTTTTCAAAAAATATGAGGAGGCTATTCGGAAGTTCAACAACTGCGACCATCGTAATCGTAACGAGCTGAATGAATATTTGTCGACAGCTGAGAGAATCTTTCAGAAATTAACCACGTTGGCCTTTAAAAAGACTGGCGAAAATAAATGGACAGTCTAATTATTCTCGTGACTTTCCGCTGGAATCGAGCCGCGGAACAGCCTCGCTGTTCTCAGCCGCTCCATCTCCAGTGTTAGACCGGTTACCAGCAAACGTGCATCGCCTCAGAAACCAGCGTCAAGCGCCCTTGAGACACTTCAAAAACTCTTTCAGCGGCCTCGTGTTGATCACGTCCTTCTTCTCCGCCCAGCCCCTTCTCGCCTGAGCGATCCCGAAGTCGAGGAAGCGGATGTGGTTGACGCTGTGGGCGTCGGAATCGATGACGAGCTTCACGCCGGCTTGCACGACCTTGCGGACGTGCTCGTCTTTGAGGTCCAATCGATCCGGATAAGCATCGATCTCTAAAACTGTGCCCGTCTCCTTCGCGGTCCGAATGATTGTGTCCATGTCGACGTCGTACGGCTCGCGCTTCTGAATGACCCGGCCCGTCGGGTGAAAGAGAATGTCCGCGTGTGGGTTGCGCATGGCGCGAACGATGCGCTCGGTCATCTCCCGGCGCGGCAGATTGAAGTGGGAATGAACGGCGACGCCGACGACGTCGAGTTTGGCCAGGACTTCATCTTTGATGTCCAGGGTCCCGTCTTTGTTGATGTTTACCTCGGCGCCTTTTAGAACTTTAATTCCTTTGAGCGACCGGTTGATTTTATCGATTGCGGCCATCTGCTTGAGGAGCTTCTTTTCATCGGAGCCGCCGGTCATCGCCAGGCTTTTGGTGTGATCGGTGATCGCGATGTACTCCAGGCCGAGCCGCTTTGCCTCCGCCGCCATCTCTTCGATCGAGTTGCTGCCATCGGTCCAGGTTGTCTGCGTCTGCAGGTCTCCCCGCAGATCGTCGTAGCCGATCAGGTTCGGCAGCTTTCCATTCTTCGCCGCCTCGATCTCTCCCTGATTCTCCCTCAGCTCCGGAGCGATATAAGCTAAGCCGAGCGCTTTGTAAACCTCCTCTTCGGTCTTGCCCGCGATCCGCTTGCTGCCGCGAAAGAGCCCGTACTCGTTTAGCTTGAGCCCTTTCTCCTGTGCGATGCGCCTGAGCGCGACGTTGTGATCCTTGCTGCCGGTAAAATAGTTGAGCGCAGCGCCGAAGCTCTCCTTCTCGACCACGCGCAAGTCCACGTCCATCCCGTTTCTGAGCTTGACCATCGATTTGGTTTTGCCTTGGCCGTGGATGTGCATGACCTCCGGCATGGAGACGAAAAATTCCATGACCTTTTCAGGTTTCTTCGATATTGCTAGAAGGTCGGCGTCTCCGATGGTCTCCTTGCGCCGGCGCGTCGAGCCGGCCACGACGACCTCGGTTACCTCCGGCAATTTTCGCAGACGCTGCTCGATCTCCAGGATCAACGGCAGCACCGAGCCTAACGGAAAACGGCCGCTCCCCTGCTTCAAGAACTCGATCCCTTTGAGAATCTTCTGCTCCATCTTCTCGCCGAAGTGCGGTAGACCGCGGATCTTTCCCGCGCGAGCGGCCTGTTCCAGATCGCCGACATTTTTGACCTTCAGTTTTTCGTAAAGCACCTTCACGCTCTTGGGACCCACGCCTTCAATCGAGGTAAGCCCGCGCACGTCCACCGGCACCTCGCGCTTCAGCTCCTCGTAATACTTGAGCTTGCCCGTGCGAATGACTTCTTCGATCTTCTCCGCAATTGCCTGGCCGACTCCGGGAATTTCTTGCAGCGCCTTCACGCCGCCGCGCTGTAAAATCTCCGCGACCGGCTCTTCCAAGGCCTCCAGCGCGTAGGCCACTTTTTCATAGGCGCGCGGCTTGAACTGAACTCCCCGCATCTCCAGATAGAGCGCGATCTCGCGAAAGATCTGTGCCAGCTCGTTATTCCGCATCGCCCATTGTTTAACACCGGTCCTGGAGATTGACAACGTAGGCGTGCCTGAGTAGCATCCTTCCAGCAAAGGAGAGACCGCCGATGAAACTTCAAAAACTTGTGATCGTTTCCATCTGTTTCGCCGTTTTTACCGCGGTTACTTCCCTGGTTTCCGCCCAACTGCCACGGGTCCACGTGGGGTACAGCGCGATCAGCGGCGACCAGCTTCCTCTGTGGGTCGGGAAGGAAACCGGAATTTTCGAGAAGAACGGTCTCGACGTGCAGACCATTTTCTTCACCGGCGGCAGCACGGCGATCCTGGCCCTGGTCTCGGGCGACGTTCCGATTACGCAGGTCTCAGGCCCCCCTCTCGTCAACAGCGCGCTCGCCGGCTCGGAAGCCGTTTTTATTGCGGGCGGTATGACGTCGCTGAACTACGTACTCATGGGAAAGCCGGGCATCAAGTCGGCGGAGCAGCTCAAAGGCGGCACCGTCGCCATCAGCCGTTTCGGCTCGGCCACGGATACCATCGCGCGGTTTGCGCTCAAGAAAATTGGATTGACGCCGGAAAAAGATGTAGCGATCGTGCAAGTCGGCAGTGGGCCGGACCGCCTCGCCGCCGCTCTGACCGGCAGGGTAACCGCGTCCGTGATTAATCCGCCTTCCAGCTTTCAGGCCGAAAAAAAGGGCATGACCGTGATTGCGGACGTCGCCAAGATGGGGCTCGTTTTTCAGCATACGGCGCCCGCCACGACGCGAAAGTATATCAAAGAACATCAAGACATCGTTCGCCGATACGTCAAAGGTCATGTGGAAGCGGTGCACCGGATGTGGACCGACAAAGAAACCACGATCAAAGTCCTGGGAAAGTACATGGGAGGCGGAGTCGATCGGGAGATTTTGGAAAAAACCCGCGAGAACGTGCTGACCGAAGCGCTATTTCCCAAAAAACAAATGCCGACGATGGAAGGACTCAAATTCGTCATCGACGACTTGAGTGAAAGGGACCCGAGAGCCAAAACCGCCAAGCCGGAGCAATTCGTGGACCTGACGTTTATCAAGGAACTCGATCAGAGCGGTTTTATCGACGGACTGTACAAGAAAAAATAATCGGCTGTTTCATTGCTCGCGGGAACAAAAACATCTTGGATCAGGCAACCTCTCTGACTCTCGTCGAAACCGTCCTGCGCGTCGCCCTCGGCCTCCGCATTCTCCATAGCGGCCTGAGCAACGTCCGCAAATGGCCTAACGCGGTGCGCAACGCCGAGATCGTCTTTCCTTTCGGCGCGGCGGTGTTCGGCTTCATCGCCGTATTTTTCATGGTTGCAGGCGGTTTGGGCCTGGCTCTCGGGCTGGGGACGCGCCTGGCCGCGCTGATGATCGCGCTGTTTCTCATTCCAACCTTGAAAATCCAGCGCCACTGGCTGCGCGCACTGCCGCCCATCATAGAGGACGTAAACCGCGCGGTTGCGCAGGACGCGTCAAAGAGCAAACTCCAACTTTTGGCCAAACAGGCGTTCCACTCCCATGAGACCGGTTGGCAAAACAATCTTTTGCTGCTGATCGTCGCTTTGTTTTTCGTCCTGCGCGGCTCGCCCGCCTTCGGCATCGACAATCTTCTCGGATAGCGCCCTCTATCTCTCGCCGGCTTCGCTATTTTTTTGCTTGGAGACGCAGCTCGATTCTCACGATTGGGTCGTCTTGCTCGGCGACGAGCATCTTCTCCTGGCTCATGACTCTCGGCGCAGCAGGCAGAACGACTCTCGATGACGGCTCGTCCTGCAACTTGGCCGACTTTCTCTTCGCAAGAGCCGCCTGCGGAGGGCCAGCACTGATTTCCTCTTTCACTGCGCTGTGAAATTGCGCTTCACGGGACCGCGGCAACTCTATCGCCAGCACCAAGCCGTCTTCCGAGACATGCCTGCCGGTTATTTTGCCGCCGAGATTCGGCAAAAGCGCATTCAAGCGCGTTTCGAAGGCGCCCATATCTTCAGCTTGCACCTCCACCACCTCTGCGGGAGAAACTGCCCGGCGAAACGACTCCGACAGAGCGCTGAGATTTGACGCTTCGGCGGTCTCCTGTTTTGGCGGCGGTGTCTCTCTCCGCGCCGCGCGATCCGTCTCGGGCGCTGCGCCTCCCGGCGCGGCGGCTACTTGCTTTGCAGCTTCGCGAATTTCGCTTTTCGACGCGGCCTGCGCTTTGCCCACAACGGCAGGCTCGCCGCTCGGCACGGGCCGCTTTAAAGCATATTCTGAGAGCGCCGATCCAACGCTCTCAGAGCTATTTCGGGAAAGCAGCAAACGGTCTTCAAACGGTTGCGGGGATCGATGATAGACGTAGAGAGCCAGCGTCGTTACGGCCAACAGTGCCGCGGCCTCGAGAGGAAGCTTGATCCCGGCGGGCTCAAACACCCATCGCCGGAGACGGCTCGCGATCGAACCGCCGTCAATTTTCCTGTTGACCTGAGCTAAATAATCCGGCTCCGGCTCGATCTCGTCCAACGAGCCGATCATCGCGACGGTTTCGCGTAGCTCCTCCAGCTCGCCCGCGCAAGCCGAACAGATCTTGATATGCTCTCGAATCAGAGCGAGTCGAGAGAGTGTCAGCCGCCGATCCAGGTAATCCGAAAATAATTCCTTGGCTTCTTTGCAATTCATAGAGCCACTCTCCTTGGCTCATCGACGGAGCAAAGCGTTTTGATTCTGGCTTGCACTTCGACACGGGCCCGATGCAGTCTGGATCTTACGGTGCCAAGCTCGACTCCCAAACAATCCGCTATCTCCTCATAGGACAGACCTTCCATATCGCGCAATATCAGAACGATCCGCTGAACTTCGGGCAGCGCCTCGATGGCCTTCTCTAAGAGAGCATTGAGCTGTCTCCTTTCCAGGAGCGCGTGCGGCGTGGAGGGTCCGTCGGAACGTAGCGGCTCCAGAACCTTCATGGCCTCCGTGAGCCGTCGTTCACGTCTTTTTCTTTTTCTGTGGTTCAGGCAATTATTGGCAGCGATGCGATAAAGCCAGGTGGAAAATAAAGAACGCTCGTCAAAGTCACGCAAGGAGCGAAAGACTTTCACGAATACATCCTGCGCCAGATCTTCCGCTTCGGCCCGGTCGCCAATCATCCGGGCGGCAACAACCATCACCCGGCTCCGATATTTCAGAACCAATGGGTTAATGCCGCGCGATCCCCTTCCCGGACCCGACGGATCAAATCGCCGTCCGGATCGTCAGCCGACGCCAGCGCCACGCGTTTGCCTCCTCATTGTTTAGACATCCCAGGAATGGAAAAGTTCCCGGCGCGTCTTAAAAGCTGGTGTAGTGCCTCTTAAATTAAGCCACTTATCCTTCAAGATTTCTCTATTCACCACGAAGCGCACGAAGGACACGAAGAACGGAGAACTGGATTA
>CAYOJC010000016.1:0-62184 GCA_964404195.1 uncultured Syntrophobacteraceae bacterium | reverse complement strand
CAGGCCTGGTTGAAAGCCTTGCCCGTCCCGGCGGCAACGTCACCGGCATTACAAATCTTTCCAGAGAGCTAGGCGGTAAGCGGCTGGAGCTGTTCAAAGAAGCCGTTCCCAAACTTGCCCGTGTCGCGGTTCTCCACGATGCGGCCAATCCGGTCAATGTACACGAGGTGAAAGAGGTTCTCCCAGTGGCGGCGCGCGCGCTGGGGTTGACTGTTCGGTCTTGGGAGGTGCGCGCTGCGGACGGTTTCGAGAGAGTTTTTGCTGCGCTAAACAAGGAGCGCCCGGATGGACTCTACGTGATCGCGGGCGCGCTAATGCGTAATAACGAAAAACGGACCGTCGGCTTTGCGTTAAAGAGCCGGCTACCGTCGGTGTACGCCAACAGAGAAGCTGTAGAGGCCGGCGGGCTCATGTACTACGGGGCGGACCAAGCGGACAGCTACCGCGGCGCGCCGCATATTACGTCGACAGAATCCTGAAGGGAGCCAAGCCTGCCGATCTGCCTGTGGAACAGCCGACGAAGTTTGAGTTTGTGATCAATCTCAAGACGGCGAAACAGATCGGCCTGACGATTCCGCCGGAGGTGCTCGCTAGGGCGAGTAGGCTGATCAAGTGAAGCAGGCTCAGCCTGAGGCTGATCAGCCTCAGGCTGAAACAGGCCCCGTCGGCAGACGGCGCCGCGTTGACTTAGTTCACTTCTTAGGCTAGAGAAAAACCATGATTTGGCTGAACATTCATGAGGTAAAAACACATCTATCGCGCTACCTCGCAAAGCTTCGTCAGGGAGAAACCATCCTTTTGTGCAAGCGAAATATTCCGATCGCGGAAATTCGCCCGCTGCCCCAGCGCCGCAAAGGCAAACGTCCGATAGGCCTGGCCAAAGGGGAATTTAAGGTTCCGCCAGAATTCTTTGAACCTCTTCCATCTGAACTTGTAGACGCGTTTAATGGCCAAGAGCCGTGAGGATTCTATTAGACACCGTCGCGTTCTTGTGGGCGGTAACCGACGCTCCTGACCTTTCTGATGACGCGCGGGAGTTGTTCGCAGATCCGGGGAATGAAGTTTACTTGAGCTCGGTCTCCGCTTGGGAGATATCCGTCAAAAATGCGCTGGGGAAACTGCCGCTTCCGGAATCGCCGGTAGATACGTACCGGCGCAGCGAAAGCAGCATGGCATTGAAACGCTTCATCTAGACGAAGAAGCTGCTCTGCACCTAAACCGGCTTCCCGTTTTGCACAAAGATCCCTTTGATCGGATGTTGGTTTGCCAGGCGATCACGCAAGGTCTAGTCATACTGACCCCAGACAGATTGATTGCTCAGTATCCGGTTCGAATCATTTGGTGACGTAAGGCCCACGGAGGGGCATCAACTGTTGTCATTGGGCAAAGGCAAAAAGTTTTGCCCGGACTTCTTGAGGTTGGATATTGGGCTTTTACTCCGACAATCGATAATCAAAATTTTACGGTGGCGACTATGAAAACACTTTTTAGGCTCTTTGCCATTATGCTGACGCTAGAGGGTTCATTAAATGATTTTAGATTTTCGATTGCCGATTTTAGATTGGGGGAAAAGACCATGAAGAAAAGATATTGGATCCGATGGCTGGATTCTATTTCTGACAATCGGAAATCGGCAATCGAAAATCGAAAATGGCTTGGGCTTGTCGCCCTCGCTGTCACATTCGCGCTGTGTGGGGCTGTGGCCGAGGCGCAGCAGCCGAAGAAGGTCCCGCGGATAGGGTATCTATCGGTGAGCGATGCAGCTGGTGATTCCACCCGTGCCGAGGCAATTCGACTGGCTCTGCGCGAGCGTGGCCACATAGAAGGACAGAACATCGCCAGCGCGTACCGATTTGCGGAGGGTAAGCGCGAGCGGTTCCCTGAGCTCGCGGCCGAGTTGGTGCGTCTCAAAGTTGATATCATCGTGGCAGCTGGAGGCGACCTCCTGGTCCGGCCGGTCATGAATGCGACCAAGACGATTCCCATCGTTATGGTGGGTCAGGGGTCCGATCCTGTCAAGCTAGGCCTGGTTGAAAGCCTTGCCCGTCCCGGCGGCAACGTCACCGGCATTACCAACCTTTCCAGAGAACTAGGCGGGAAGCGGCTGGAGCTGCTCAAAGAAGCCGTTACCAAAGTGGCCCGTGTCGCGGTTCTTTACGATCCGGCCAATCAGGGCAGTTTGTTTGAGGTGAAAGACGTTCTCCCAGTCGCGGCGCGCGCGCTGCGGTTGACTCTTCAGCCTTTGGAGGTACGAGATGCGAACGGTTTCGAGAAGGTATTTGCCGTGCTAAATAAGCAGCGCCCGGATGGAATCTACGTTCTCGGGACCGCGCTAATAAATGCTAACCAAAAACGGATTGTGGAGTTTGCGTTAAAGAGCCGGTTACCATCGATGTACTTCACCAGAGAAGCTGTAGAGGCCGGTGGGCTCATGTACTACGGGGCGGACCTCGCAGACAGCTACCGGCGCGTCGCATATTACGTGGACAAGATCCTGAAAGGCGCCAAGCCCGCCGATCTGCCGGTAGAGCAGCCAACGAAGTTCGAACTGGTGATCAACCTTAAAACCGCGAAGCAGATCGGCCTGACCATTCCACAGTCCATGCTGTACCGGGCGGACAAAGTTATTAAGTAAAGATAGGCAGGAGGCAGGAGACAAACCGAAAGGCGTAGGGGCGCGATTCATCGCGCCCGTTTTGGGTTGGCAATCTGAAATCGAGTGACGGGAGATATCGATGGCGGCACAAGAACGAACTCTTGAAGAGGTGAAGCGAGAGATTCTCAGACGGGTTGGAAAGTCGAACCCCTTCGAGCGGACAAAAAAAGAAGACGTGGAGGAAGCGCTCGGGCGGCTCACCAGCCTGGAGCCCGACCCTTGGGGGCTGGAATGGGGAAAGATCGGCGCGCGCTACGAGGCCTTGGCGGCGGATCAGGAACAGAAAGGGCAAAGCAAAGAGGCCGGCGATACCTATTATCTCGCCTATGAATATTATCGCATCGGGCGCTATCCCGTGCCGAGCAGCCCCGAGAAGATGAACTGCTATCGCGGCGCGCTGAGAAATTTTCTTAAAGCGGGCAGATATCTCGATCCGCCGGTCGAGCGAGTCGAGATCCCGTTCGAAGGAAAAAAAGTCGTGGGCTATCTACAGATCCCGCGCGGAGTGAAACGCCCGCCCGTCGTGATGCACTGGGGTGGCGTGGATGGGTGGAAAGAAGATTCGCGCGGGCAAAGCGAGGCGCTCCATCGCCTCGGCCTCGCGACGTTCGTCGTCGACATGCCGGGCGCCGGCGAAAATCCCTTGCTCGGCCAGGAGCAGAACGCAGAGCGGACGTTTTCCACGGCGATGGATTATCTTGAGAGCCGCGCCGACATCGACGGCCGGCGCATCGCGGTCATGGGGCGGAGTTTCGGCGGCTACTGGGCGGCGAAGATGGCGTTCGTCGAGGCGAAGCGGCTAAAGGGCGCGGTCAACTGGGGCGCGGGCGTTCACTTTACGTTTCAGCCCGAGTGGCTTCGCCCTGCGCTCACCGAGCGCGCCTCGCAGTATCTCATGGGTCCGGCGAGCCTGCTCGACTCGCGCTCATATATTTTCCGCGCGAAAACCCTCGAAGAAGTTCTGGAGATCGCGCCGCGGCTGTCGCTCAAGACGCAAGGGCTGCTCGATCAACCGAGCGCGCCGCTGCTTTTCTTGAACGGTAAAAAAGACGACCAGCATCCGGTGGAAGATATTTATCTGGCGATGGAGCACGGCGATCCGAAAGAGGCGCGCATCTTCGCCGACGGCGGCCACATGGGGCGCGTGCCGGGACAGAAGAACGACGAGGCACTGGCGGTGGCGACGCGGTGGCTGCAACAAAGGCTCTCTTAGGAAAGGAAAAAAATGGCCCGAATCTCTCTTATCGAGAAAAAAGCAAGTCTGCCCTCTGAACATCAAGGCATCTACGACGCCATAGCGCAGAGCCGCGGCCAGGTACGCGGGCCGTTTTTGGCGCTGCTGCACAGTCCCCCCCTTGCGGAGCGGACCGCCCACTTGGGCAGCTACATTCGTTTTGAATCGCAATTGGAGCCCAAGATCCTCGAGCTGGCGGCGTTGGCGGCAGCGCGTGAGCTGGAGTGCAAGCATGAATGGGCGGCCCATATTGGACACGCGCAGAACGCCGGCATCAGTATGCAGACGATTCGCGCGGTCCATCAACGCAAAGGGCCCGAGAACTTCTCTTCCGAAGAGGCTCAGGTTATAAGCTGCGTTCAGGAGTTGCTCCGTTCGCATCGCCTCAGCGAGCGGACATTTCAGGGGCTGTACGCCCGGCTGGGCGAGAGGGGCATGGTGGAACTGATCGCTACGATCGGTTATTACGCGATGCTCGCCTGCACGCTCAACGCCTTCGATGTGGTCTCTACGATCGCCCCGGAGGATTTGCAAATCTGATCATCGGGACAAAATCAATCGAGGAGAGTCTCGATAAGTGCGTTCCTGGACAGTGCAACGATAAGGCGCTGGCGATACGCTGGCTGCAAGGGAGTCTGACGCAAAGCTGAGGGAGGAGGGTATCATGCGCGCCTTGAAGTCGATTACAAACAGCCCCCAGCCAGACACCATCCCTTCGCGGCGCGACGTACCTCGCCTAGGGTAAAATTCAACTTGTCTCTGCGCAAGAGACGGGGATCCTGTGCCATTCTGCTCTATCCGGCAGCCGCTGGGCTCCCAAACGCGGTTGTCTCCAAAAGGAACTTCCTGCTATCATTACAAGATATGAAGGAGGTATGAACATGGCTGTCGCCAAAGTTGCCCTTAGCTTACCTACTCCCCTCCTTACGCGGATCGACCGGATGGCGAAGAAGACTCGCCTCTCTCGAAGCGCCTTTGTCAGCCAGGCTGTCGAGCGAAGCCTCCGTGAACCCTTTGAGTCTGAAGTGCTTCGGAAAGCCTACCAGATCTACACTGAGGTTGGTGAAGAGGATCGGGCCCTGGAAGAAATCTTCCTGCCCCTGGCGGCCGAGACCTTGCCGCGTCACTCCAAGAGAAAGAAGCGATAGATGGAGTTTCCACGAAGGGGCGAGATCTATTTCATCGACTTCCCTGTGACCGGCGCCGGTGAAATGGCGGGGCCCCATCCGGCCCTGATCCTCCAGAACGATGTCGGCAACCGGGCAAGCCAGTTAACGATCGTGGCGGCCATCACGAGCAATCTCCACGTGGCGCGTCTCCCGGTGGGGGTCCGTATCGCTCCAAAGGAATCCGGTTTGCCACGCCTGTCGGTCGTGCACTTGGGCCATCTATACACTATTGATAAGCGCCGCTTGGGGCGGCGGGTGGGCATGCTTTCTCAGGCTCGGCTCCGAAACGTGGACCGTGCAATTCAGGTCAGCCTAGGTCTCAGACCATTCGATCTCTAAGGGAAAAAGGGGATTCGAAGCTATCAGCAACCGAAAGGGAAAGGTCATCCTCGCGCAAGCTGATATTCGGAAACTGTGGGGGTTTTTGGAAACCGCCCGGCAGATTCACTCAAGCGTAGATTATGAGCGTATGGCCACGCCCTATCTGCTGCAAATTCAGGAACGGTAGCAAGAGATATTAGATTATTTGTCGGCCAAACCAAAACCCGCGGACGTGTGATTTTAAAGTGGATCTCAATTAAGCTTGCGGGGTCTGACCGACCCACTTTTTCTCAAAGACTGCACGTAGGCGCGCATCTTCGCCGACGGCGGCCACATGGGGCGCGTGCCCGGCCAGAAGAACGACGAGGCGCTGGCGGTGGCGACGCGCTGGCTCAAGCGAAGGCTGACGGAACACTAAAACCGGAGAAAGTGCTATAGTTTCTTAAGACCGTTGCGAGATGGAGGTGACGTATGGTTATTAACGCGGCGCACTTGAGCCCGCTGCTTTCTCTTCTGTTCGGGATTTTGATCCTGATTCTGCCGCGATTTTTAAATTATCTCGTCGCGATTTGGCTTATTTTGCACGGGCTCTTGGGATTAGGGTTCATCCGTTAGCGGCCGGGTAATTAGCCGAGTTCTCTTTTAAGCCACTTGACGATCGTCGGCAGCGTCTCGGGCGTCTGACCCATGTGGCCGCCGGGGCTAATAGAACGGCTCCGGGGAAAGCAGATATGACCGGTTCAAGGCATATATCTCAGATTTCGAAATCGCCAACCGTAGCCGCCAGTAGTTAGCGGTCTTGCGCGACAGTTGCCGGCTCTGCTTCACTACTCCGACAATGTCCGGCTTCCGGTAGGCCCTAAGCATCCATCGAATCGCTGCCAGGTCGCCATGTTCCAACAGACGCGCGATGACATATTCGGAGTGCTCGGCGAGATCGATCCGTCCGGGCGCGACATCCCAAAAAAACTGGTGAAGAGATTTAGGTAATCGCCGGCCTCTCTGCATGTTCGATTTGACAACCTTGTCTAAAGCCGATTCAGATTCAGCTTTTCAACTTCGGTTTCGAAAAACTCCCTGACATCGCGCCAAGAGAGAGAAAGCAGGAGTCTAGGCATCGGCTCCTTCTCCGCTTCGGCGAAATAGACCAGGCTTTTTAGGAGATGGTAAGGGCTGTAGTCGGTCTTGCCGTATTTCTCCCGGAATTCTTTTAACAAGAGGGGCAGTGAAAATCCTTCGTGACAGGCCCAATAGAGATCAACGAAATCGCGGCGGCTGCCGCGTTGAGCAACAGCAGTAATCTTGGTCAACGCGATGTCCAGAGGGTCAGACACAGCCACGCCGTTATAGCTTAAGAGCCGGCGCAACAGGGGATACGGGTAATATAAAAAACTCACGTTGACTTTGTTCAACTGACAGTGAAGTGTTCCCTCGTCCTTCACCCTCAGGCGAAACTTGAAGGGTGGCGCCAATTTGGCCTGGAGGGCAGAAGGGTTGAACCGATTGCGGGAGAAGAAATCGAGGTCATCTGATTTTCTATGACCATAGCTGAGCGCCAGGGCAGTGCCTCCCGTGAGATAAAACTTTGTTACCGGCGGAAGCCGTCCAAGGGCTGTCAGCACGGTTCTGGTCGTTTTCGAAAGTGGTCGATCAAACATGGGCAAGAAGAATTATATCGCGGAACCCAGGAAGGCGCTACTCACGGGACAGAAGAAAGGGCTGCGGAAAATGCCGTGACTAAACCCCCGGCGTGGGCTGACGCCTGATGGCTTCGTTTATTCTTAGCTGAGTTCTTTCTTCAGCCACCGGACGATCGTCGGCAGCGTCTCGGGCGTCTGACCCATGTGGCCGCCGGGGAAAACGCGCGCGGATTTCGGCGCGCCGTATTCCAGTAAAATATAAAGATCGGCGATCGGGGTCTGGAGATCTTCCTTGCCGTTGACGATGAGCATCGGGCAGGAAGGCTTGTCGAGCCAGCCTTGCGTTTTCAACGACAGAGACGGAAAGATCTTCGCCAGCTCGTCCACGCTCTGGACACCGAAGGCAGCGCAGCGCGCGATGTCGTGATCCATGAGATAGCTTTCCGCGTTGGTCGATTCGCGCAGCCACTCTTCCTGAAAGAAATAATGGACGCCGCCGCCCCAGACCACCGCGGCGCGAAGACGCTTCGCCTCGACGAACGCCAACTTCGCCGCCCAGTAGCCGCCGAAGCTCCGTCCCAGGATCGCGATGCGCCTGGGATCGATCTCCGGCCGCTGCTCCAGATAGTCGACGATTGCGCTGAAAAGACTCTCAGCCGTGGCCGAACCTTCGACTGAGCTCAGGTCAGGGCCCTGGATCGGACATTCGCCGACTCCCGGCATATCTACGGCGCAGGCGCCCAAGCCCGCCGCCAGCAGCGCCTCGTCGTATTCGTAGCTCTCCGCCTTGAACGAATCGATGCCGCCGAAGTTGATCACTACGGCATGCTTCCCGCCGTCGCGCGGCACGCGCAGATAGACGGGGATTTTTTTATCTCCATAAGGAATCTCGACCCGCTCCAGCGGCGGCTCGAAGTAGCGCCCGGCCTTTTCATAAAGCTCCAGGCTCTTGCGGAAGCACTCCTTCTTCCCCTGAGTGTGCGCCACCGGATAGCGGCCGATCGTGTAGTAGGTGTAGGCCATGAGGTACGCCTCGCGCGCTTCCTTCAATCTTCCCGCCTGCTCGTCCTTCGCGCCTTCTTCCTCGTAAGGCTTTGCAATCCGCGACCACTCCGTCGCCCAGAGCTCGGGGTCTTTGCTGGTGAGACGCTCCAACACTGATTCCACGTCTTCCTTTTTCGCGCGGCGAAAGACGTTGCGCTTTCCCGCGCGCGCGCGGATCATCGTCTTGATCTCTTCGAGATTTTTTACTCGGCCCATGCTTGCTGTCGTCTATCCCACCTAAATAGTAAGATCAAGCTGAGCCTGCGGCGCAGCCACCTTGCGGCAGCGCTTCGGTATATAAAAAATTTTGGTCCTGTGTTATTAAAATTTCGTCGTGGCCACGTTGATCCAGGTCAAAAATCTCCGCACCTCATTCTTCACTCCTGAAGGCGAAGTCAAAGCCGTCGATGGCGTGAGCTTCGAGATCGCCGAGGGCAGGACGCTCGGGCTGGTGGGAGAGTCGGGCTGCGGCAAGAGCATCACCGCGCTCTCCATCATGCGCCTCGTGCCGTCGCCTCCCGGGAAAATCGTCGGCGGGGAGATCTTCTACCGCGGACGCGATCTGTTGAAGCTCGACAAAGAGTCGATGCGCAAGATTCGCGGCAACGATATCTCGATGATATTCCAGGAGCCGATGACCTCTCTCAATCCGGTTTTTACCATAGGCGATCAGATCGGCGAGGCTATCCGCCTGCACCAGGGACTCGGCAAGCGTGAGACGCGCGCGAAGACGATCGAGATGCTGAGACTCGTAAAGATCGCCGACCCGGAGTCCAGGATCGACGACTATCCCCACCAGCTCTCCGGCGGCATGCGCCAGCGCGTGATGATCGCGATGGCGCTGTCGTGCAATCCGAGCCTGCTGATCGCCGACGAGCCGACCACGGCGCTGGACGTCACTATTCAAGCGCAGATCCTGGAATTGATGGAGGAGTTGCAGGAGAAGCTCGGGATGGCGCTCCTGCTCATCACGCACGATCTCGGCGTCGTCGCCGAGCGCGCCGACGATGTGGCGATCATGTACGGCGGCAAGATCGTCGAGCGCACGGGCGCCAGGGAGATTTTCAGCCGGCCGCTCCATCCGTACACCGTCGGCTTGTTGAATTCGCTTCCGGGGGCGAGGGGACATAAGAAGAAACGGCTGGTGGCGATTCCCGGCGTGGTGCCGAACCCGCTGGACTTGCCCAGCGGCTGCCGCTTTCGCGACCGTTGCCCGAGAGCGGCCGAGATCTGCGCCGGGGTCGAGCCGGAGCTGGTGGAGAAAGAACCGCGCCATTGGGTGGCGTGTTATTTTCCGGGACCGAGCGCTGAAGCCTTCGAGGCGAAGGATTCTAGGGTTTAAGAGAAGATGAGTCTGATCGAAATTCGTAATCTGAAAAAATATTTTCCCGTCGGCGGCGGGCTCTTCTCCCGCCGCAAGGGGGAAGTCCGGGCGGTGGACGGCGTGGATCTCGCCATCAATGAAGGGGAGACGCTCGGACTCGTCGGCGAGTCCGGCTGCGGCAAATCGACGCTTGGCCGGACCCTTCTCAGGTTGATCGAGCCGACCGAAGGTGAAATCAACTTTCAGGGAAAGAATCTACTAAAATTGTCGCCGCGCGAGCTGCGCGACATGCGCCGCGAGATGCAGATCATCTTCCAGGACCCCTATGCGTCGCTCAACCCGCGCATGCGGGTAGGCCAGATCGTCGGCGAAGGCCTGGAGATCCACAAGCTCGCCGCCGGGAGGAAAAAGCGCGCCCGCGTCATGGAGCTGCTGAACCAGGTCGGCCTCCGAGAAGAGCACTACGACCGCTATCCGCACGAATTCAGCGGCGGGCAGCGGCAGCGGATCGGCATCGCGCGCGCGCTGGCGGTCAATCCGAAGTTCATCGTCGCCGACGAGCCGGTCTCTTCGCTCGACGTCTCGATCCAGGCGCAGATCATCAATCTCCTGCAGGAGTTGCAGGAGAAGATGCATCTCACTTATTTTTTCATCTCGCACGATCTCCGGGTCGTCGAGCACATCAGCCATCGCGTGGCGATCATGTATCTGGGAAAGATCGTCGAGATCGCCCCGAGCGACAAGATCTATCAGACAGCCAAGCATCCCTACACGCGGGCGCTGCTCTCCGCGGTGCCGATGCCCGATCCCGAGCGCAAGAAGGAAAGAATCGTTATCGAGGGCGACGTCCCAAGCCCGGTCAATCCGCCCGCGGGCTGCAGCTTTCACCCGCGCTGCCCTTATCGAATCGATGTCTGCGACAAAGTCGAGCCGAAGCTGGAATTCGAAGACGGTCACGGCGCCGCCTGTCACGTCTTCGGACCGGGGAAGAAAGCGCGAGGCGGGGTTTGACAAACGGTCTCGTTGCGCGTACAAATCGACGCCGAAGGAGATAACCAATGACTAACATACGCGCGCCAAGGCTGAAGGAAAAAAGTTTCTCGATTTTCCTGGGAATTCTCATTTTTACCTTGGCTTCCTATGTGGTCCCGCAGTCGGCCTTGGCCCAGGCCACGCACGACGGTAAATTCTCGGTCGCCGCGTCTTCGAACGCCAGGACCACTGTCTATATCAACGCAACTGCCGGAACCCAAACCGTCCTGGTCACCGTGTGCGTTACAACCGCGGGCACGCAAACCGCCGCTATCCAGCGTCTCGACTCCCTCGGCGCTGTGGCCGAAACCCTGACCAATGTGAAATTCGGCACCTGCAGGTCGGTCAGCGTCACATTGGCCACCGACGAGGTGATTTCGGTGAAATCCAATACCTCCGGAGTCGCCTTCACCGGAACTTATCTCATCAGCGTTCAGCTTTCTTAGCCGGTCCGCCAGACTTTCCCCGCCGAGAAAAGTATTGCTTTATCCGCCGGGGATGGTAAATTACACTTAATATTTACGGTCCGAAGACGGACTGAAATTTTTGCGGGCCTCTCGCGAAGCTTTTTTGCGAGGGGTCTTTATTTTTGTCTAGGAGCGGTTATGGCAACTCAGGATACTCGCGTCCCGATGACCCAGAAGGGATATCAATTTCTTCTGGAAGAGTTGAAGCGTCTGAAGAGCGTCGAGCGGCCGAAGGTGGTTCAGGAGATCGAGGAAGCGCGCGAACACGGCGATATCTCCGAGAATGCCGAGTTCCACGCCGCGAAGGACAGGCAGTCGCTTCTCGACGTTCAGATTCGCGAAATCGAAGACAAGCTCGCCCGCTCCCAGGTCATCGAAGTCTCCAAGCTCTCCGGCGACAAAGTCGTCTTTGGCGCCACGGTCGCGCTGGCCGACGGCGAGACGGGAGACAAAGTCGTTTATAAGATCGTGGGCGACCACGAGGCGGAGCCGAAAAACGGCAAGATCTCGATCAGCTCTCCCGTCGCTCGTGCGCTCATCGGCAAATCCGAAGGCGACGAAGTCCAGGTCCACACGCCCACGGGCATACGCACCTTCGAAATTTTGAGCTTAGAGTTTATCGACTGAGTCTTCTTTCCAGGGCCGGGCCCTTTGTCGAAAAGGATTATGTCCTTCTCAATCACAAAGGCTGCTCTCGCATTTTGCCTGCGCCCGACTCTGATCCTTTTACTGTTCTCGCCCCTTTACGCCGCCGAAGTCACGCTCGAGGTCCAGATCGGCTTCCACGGTCTGTTTCAGTTGGGCCGCCCTTTCCCGATAAAAATCGAAGTCGTCAATCAGGGTCTGCCTGTCGAGGGGACGGTGGAGGCGGCCGTGTGGAAAGGCGGCGGCGCCAAGGGCAGCGGCGCCTTCGCGGTTTATCACCGCAGGCGGCTGCTTGTCGGCGCTGGAGCGCGCAAGAGCGCTTCTTTCACGATCGATCCCGGCTCGATCAGCCGGCCGCTCGTGGTTAGTTTTCGCGGCCCGGGATCGAGCGTCAGCAAGGAGATCGATCTCAGACGTTACTTTGCGCCTGCGCCGCTGATTCTTCTGCTGACGGAAAGCAACCTCTCTTCCGTTCTTCCTTTGAATTCCGGCGCCGCCAATCCGCTTGTCGCCGTGTCTCCGGAGGAGCTGCCGTCCGATGCGCGGGCCTATGGCGGCGTGGCGACGGTCGTCTTCTACGAGCCGTCGTTGCGCGAGCTTTCAGCCTCGCAGAGCGGCGCGCTCGAGGCGTGGCTCGTTTCAGGCGGTAAAGTCATCGTGCTGGGAAGCATGCATTACGCGCTCTATCAGGAGAGCGCGCTCGGCCGCTTCCTGCCGGTGCGCGTCACGGGGCTTAGGACCTTCAATGCGCTTCCCGGCCTGCAGAAAGCCTACGGAAAGTCCGCGCCTCCATTGACGAATATCCCGGCGCAGGTTTCCACGCTCGTCCAGGGAACCAGCGTGATCGAAGAACAGGGGATTCCGATTCTGGCGCAGGCGAGCAGAGCGAAGGGTAAAATACTCTATCTCGCCCTGGACGTCGGACGGCCGCCGCTCTCTCGCTGGGAAGGACTGCCCCGCCTGTTCCGCGACCTTCTGGCATCCCCCGGCGAGACCCCAACAACTCCGCCGCCCGCCTGGGACGAAGCGATCTTTTCCCAGCTTCTGCTCAATCCCTCTCTGACTTCGAGCTATGTGCCGGTGCGCGCTTTTTTCGCCGGCACATTTTTTTATCTCACCGGGCTCGGGTTTTTGACCTGGCTATGGCAGGGCCGGCGGCTCAGTGGGCGCGCCCTCGGCGTTTCTTTTCTGTCGATCGTGATTTTTTCTTCCTGCGGCGGTTATCTCTACTTCAATCGCGGAGGCAACATTCCGGACGGAGTGCTCCTCACTTCGACTCTCCTGGAGCCGCTGCCGGACGGCTACGTCGAGGCCAGCTCCAACGTGGCGCTCTTTTCAACGCTCAGGCGCGAGTACGACCTCGCGCTCGAGAGCGGCTGGACGGACTTTGAGCCGTTGGCGCGCCGCGCCGCCGGCGCCGAAGACAACGGTCTCGTCGTCGAAGAGGAGGGCGGCCGCCCCCGGTTCCGTACCTCTTTGAAGGAGTGGGACTACCGGCTTTTCCGGGCTCGATCGGTAAGCCGCTTTCCCGTCCGCGTCGAATTCGAGACGCAGCCGAACAAGCGCGTTCTCAAAGTAGCGAACCAGAGCGCGCGAGATTTGACGGAGTGTTGGATGATCCTCGCGGGCGAGCGCGTTTCTCTGGGCGACATTCCGTCCGGTTCCATCCGGGTCCGGGAGTTTCCACTCGCGGCGGCCGCGGTGGACGGCCGCGCGGCGCAAGGGGACCTGCGCGAGATCCGCTTCAACGACCCGATGCGCGACCTGCTGCTCCGCTATTCCTATTTTCCCCAGGAGCAGGGACGGCCCGTCGGCGCGGCGCTGTTTTTCGGCTGGGTCCAGGGCGGTCCGCGCGGTGTGTCCGTCGAAGACGGACGCGTTCGGGCGCGCGAATTCACGTTGTTTCGCGCGCGCTTCCCTCTCGGCGAGGAGGAGGAATGAAGCTGGGTCCGGTTTTTCGCGAAGCCGTCGAAATTCATCTCGTCGAAGGACACGGTTTCGCGGTATATTTCTATCTCATGATTTTGCTTGCGCCGGTGGTGTTTCTGACCCTCTTTCTGCCGTCGTTGGACACCCAGGTGTGGGTCGGCCCGGCGCAGCTCTTCAAGGTTTCCGCCGTGGCCGCCATGATCCTGATCGTTTATTTCAGCTTGAGAGTGGCCAATCAGGAGTTTGCGCCGTGGCGGTTTCTCCCGCTCAGGCGCTGGCTCGTCGAGCGAAAAGTAACTCTTGCGGAAATGACGCGCTCCCACCTGGCGATTTTGTCGCTACAGATCTTGCTCCTGATTCTGCTCTCCGCTCCGCTGCTCATTTGGGCCGGCGCGATAGCGCGCGTCCGGGCCGGCGCCATGATCTCAGTCTTTCTGCTGATTTTCTTTTATGCGCTTGCTTACGGCGTGTGGGGTCTGGCCGCGCTCGCCTTGTGGGAGCGCAAGAGCGAGATCCGCCAGGTTTTTGTCCGCGCGATTTTCTTCGCCGCGATGTTTGTTTCCGCGGCGCTCTATCTGCCGCTGAATCCGATTGCGTTTCTGCTCGCTTTTCTGGGGGAGAAGGAAATGGCGCCGCTCGTCGTGTTGGGCCGCCGTTGGCCGGCCGGCGCGGCGCATTTTATTTTCCATATTCTCGTGCTCGGGTCGGGATGGTTGACTTACCGGCGGGCGCTCGGCAAGGAAATCGATTCATGAGCGACGACGCTCTGCTGCTCCAAAGGAAATTCTCCCAGATGATCCGGTGGGAGCGGACCAAGCGGCGGGAGGCCGTCCTGCTCGCGGCCTTTTGTTACGCGCTTCTCGTGTCCTTGTTACTGCTGCCGGCGCGGGGAGTGCTTCCCGCTTCGTTCAGCCCGTTCTATTTCCCGCTCGTTTCTTTTTTGCTCCTGGCGCCAGCCTGCTTTTGGCTTCGGCCCTGGGGAGAAAAGGATTCTCTGCGCGCGCTCTTCGTCCTCGACCGCGCCCTGCGCCTGCACGAGCGGGCGATCACCGCGTCGGAGATTTTACGACGCCCCGATCGGAGCGTTGCCGAGCAGTACGTGCTGAGCGAGGCGAGCGAGAAGCTCAATAGCGCGGACGTCAAAGCGCTCTTCAAACGACGGCGGTCCTGGCATGCGCTATTGGCGCCGCCTCTACTGCTCGTCTGGTTGGGTCTGGTCTGGCTCGATTTTGGAATGGACTTCGGCGCCCCCGCGTCCAGGCCCGCATCGCTCGCGCAAAAGCTCAAGGAGTTCTCCCAGGAGCTGCGGCAAAAAGCCGAAGCGCAGGACCTCGCGGAAACTCTCAAAGTCGCCCGGGCCTTGCAGGAGTTGGCGGAGGAGCGTCTGCGCGGTCAGGGCAATGATGAGAAGCTCGGCGAGAATCTCGCTGCGCTGGAAAAGCGACTCGAAGAGAGGGCGCCCGGGGGCGAGAGCGATTCGGCTCTCGGCGCCTACGGCCGCGAAACCCTATCGAGCTTGAAAGCCGAGCTGGAGGCGATGAAAGGCCAGCTTCGTCCGGGCTCGACGATGAAAGAAAAGGAGCTGCTCGATCGGCTCTCGGCGCTGCCGCTCTTGAGCCAGGCGCTGGAGCAGGGCCGGTCGCCGATGGGCGGCCTCGGAGGGCAGGAGCTGCAAAGTTTTCTCGACAAGATCGAACGCAGTGTCGCCGCCGAGCTCGATCGCCGCTCGCTCGCCGAGGTGGAAGATTTTCTTTCTATGCTGCTTCGCGGGCGCGAGGCCGGTGATGCGCGCTCGGAAGCGACTATCGACAGCGGCCGCGCGGGGGAAAAGCGTTCGGCGGAAAGAGCCGGCGGTAAAGGAAATCTTGCCGGCGACCAACCCGGAACACGAACGCCGCTCGCTCAGCCCCCGCCGGGTGGCGCGAGGGCGGCGACCGAGCTTAAAGGAATTTTGGGCGAAGGCAAGAGCAGCGGCCTGACGTGGCGCGCGGAAACCAAGCCCGGCGAAAGCAAGATTCCCGAACAGGATGTCGCCGCGTCTTATCGCCGGCAACTAGAAGAAGATCTGGCGTCGGAGAAAATACCGCATGGAGTCAAAGAGACGGTGAAGAAATATTTTCTCTCGCTCGGCATGGGGGAAGAAAAAAAATAGCCAAAAAGCTATCAGCAATCAGCTTTCAGCTTAAATCTCTTAGCTGATCGCTGACGGCTGAGAGCTTGGCGGGGAGGGACAATGGAGGGGATTGCTGATATCCGCGACCGGATGGCGAGCGCCCGACGCTCTTTCGAAGAGGTGAGAACGGAGATGGGCCGCGTCGTCGTGGGCCATGAAGAACTGATCGAGCAGGTTTTCGTCGCGCTCGTTTGCGGCGGCCATTGCCTGCTGGAGGGCGTGCCCGGATTGGGCAAGACCTTGATGGTGCGGAGCCTCGCCGCCGTCGTGAACCTCTCGTTCTCGCGCATCCAGTTCACGCCCGATCTCATGCCCGCCGATATCACCGGCACGCAGATGCTCACGGAAGACCCTTCGGGAAGAAAGCTGTTCGATTTTCAACGCGGGCCGATCTTCGCCCACGTCGTCCTGGCCGACGAGATCAACCGCGCGACGCCGAAGACGCAGTCGGCGTTGCTCGAAGCGATGCAGGAGCAAAACGTCACCGTCGCGGGTAAGTCCCATCGCCTGGAGAGTCCGTTCATGGTGATGGCGACGCAGAATCCGATCGAGATGGAGGGGACCTATCCTTTGCCCGAGGCGCAGATCGACAGATTTTTTTTCAAGCTGCTGCTCGAGTACCCGAGCCGCGAGGAGTTGGGGCGAATCGCCGACCTGACGACCAGCCCGCCGCCGCCCGCTCTCAACCGCGTGCTCGACGCGGAGACGATTCTCAAAATCCGCGCGTGGGTGCGCGAGGTGCCGATAGCGGAAGCGGTCAAGGATTATACCGCGCGGCTGATTCTCGCGACGCACCCGCAGAGGAACGGCGGCGTTCCCATAGCGGAGAAATATGTGCTCTACGGCGCAAGCCCGAGGGGATTGCAAAGTCTCATCCTGGCCGCCAAGGCGCGCGCGCTCCTTGCCGCCCGGCCCAACGTCTCGTTCGAAGACATCCGGGCGGTCGCGCCGCAGAGCCTGCGCCACCGCATCATTCTCAATCTCGAAGGCGAGGCGGAGGGCGTCACGGCGGAAAAAGTCGTGGCGGAAGTCCTCGAGCGCGTGCCGGAGATCGCCGAGTGAAGTCATGACGGAAACGCCGCCCGTCTTTTTACAACCGGATTTTCTGAAAAAACTCGAACGCCTACGGCTGATCGCCAAGCGCCTCTCCTGGTCCGGCGCCAAGGGCGAGCATCCTTCGGTTCGTCGAGGCTACAGTCTCGAATTCTCCGACTACAGAAAATACCAGGGCGGCGACGATCTCCGTTACGTCGATTGGAATGTCTACCGCCGGCTGGAGCGGCTCTGGCTCAAGCTCTTCACCGCCGAGGAGGAGATGAACATTTATCTCCTGGTCGATGCGAGCCGCTCGATGGCCGAGGGAAATCCGCCGAAGATCGAATATGCCAAGAAGATCGCCGCGGCTCTGGGTTACATCGGTCTTAAAAATCTCGACAAGGTCGGCGGCGCGGCTTTTTCCGAAAATCTGTCCGCCCCGCTGTCTTTAGGCCGCGGCAAGAAGCAAATCCTTTCGCTCTTCAATTTCCTCACCGCGCTCTCGTGCGCGGGAGAGACGGACTTGCGAGCGTCGATGCAATCTTTCTCCCGTCTCTTCCCCCGTCCGGGACTGGTCGTGTTGCTGAGTGATCTGTTCGACCCGAGCGGCTGGCGCGCGGGGCTCGACGAATTGGCAAAGAAGAAGCACGACCTGCTGGTGATCCACATTCTCGACGACGGCGAGTTCGATCTCCCCTCCCGGGGCGACCTCTCGCTCGCGGACGTGGAAAGCGGGCGGGAGCGAAGGCTCTTCCTCGACGCCGAGCTGCTCAAGCGCTTTCAGGAAGAGCTTGCGGCCTACTGCGGCGAGATCGAATCTTTTTGCCGCAGCCGCCGAATGGATTATCTCCGGACCCGGACCTCGGTCCCGTTCGAAGACTTTGTCCTGCTCACGCTGCGCGAAGCGCAAGGCGTCAAATGAGCTTGGGTTTTCCCTACGCTCTCCTTCTTCTTCTCGGCGCCCTCCCCGCGATTCTGATTCTTCACAGCCTGCGCCCCAAAGGCATTCAGATCACAACTACGACGCTGTTCCTCTGGGAGCGGGTGTTGAAAGAACGCCAGATGGGACAATGGCTCGGCCGCTTGCTAAGAAAAAACCTTCTGCTCATTCTCCAGCTCTTGGCCGCGGCCGCACTGATTGCGGCGCTGGCCGATCCTTACCTGATCCACCTCGGCGGACCGGCGGGCGACGAAGTCGTCGTGCTCGATCTCAGCGCGAGCATGAAAGCCAAAGGCCGGAGCGGGAGCCGCTTCGATGACGCGCGCGCGGAGTTTCTGAAACTCGCCGGCTCGATGACGGCGCAGCAGAAGATGATGGTGATCGGCGCCGGCGCGCGGGCGCAGATCCTTTCGCCCTGGACCTCCGACCAAAGAAAATTGCGCGCGCTGGCGCGCTCCGTTGAAGCCACCGACGCGCCGGCGCCGGTCAAGGACGCGATTCTCTTCGCGCATTCGTTTTTAAAGCGCGGCGGCCGCGATCGCGTCGTGGTCGTGAGCGACGGCGCTTTCGATGGCGCGAGTGAGCTTCCTTGGGATGCGTCGCATCTGAAGCTCGTGAGAGTCGGGGACGGCGGAGAGAACATCGGCATCGTCGGCTTCGAGCTGCGCCGGCTGCCGGACCAGGCGGATCGCTATCAAACAATGGTCGCGGTCAAAAATTTCACCGACCATCCCGCGCGCGCGCCGCTGGCGCTTGCCGCGGCGGGAAAAGTTTGGGCGGAAGAGACGGTCGAGATCGACGCCGGCCAAAGCCGCGTGCTGGTTTATCCCTTCGACGGCGCTTTGCCGGAGCGGCTCGAGGCGAGCTTGAACGTCGCGGACGACTTTCCGACCGACAACCGGGCTTACCTGGCGTTGGCCGGCTCTTCTCCGATGCGCGTTCTCTACGCGGGGAAGAACAATCGCTATCTGGAGCGCCTATTGGACTCTCTGCCTTATCTGCGGGTAACGAGCGAAGCTAACCCGACTCAGCAGGGCCTTCTGTCCCAGGCGCATCTTTACGACGTTATCATTCTCGACGGCGTCGCGCCGCCGTCGATCGCCGAAGGCAACTTCATCCTGATCAACGCCGCGCCCAAACCGCTCGAAGCGCGCGGGAAAATTTTCCGGCCGCGTCTCCTCCCGGCGGCGTCGGGCCACCCGCTCGCGGAAGGGCTGCGCTTGGACGATCTTCATATTAAGGAGGCGCTCCGGCTCGTTCCCGAGAGCGCCGCGGCGATATTGGCGCGGTCGAGCGAGGGGCCGCTCATCTTTACGGTCGAGCGCGGCAAGCTCAGGGCGCTGGTCATCGGCTTCGACCTGCGATCCTCCGACCTTCCGTGGCGCGTCGCGTTTCCGGTTCTCTTCAGCAATGCCCTGGAATGGTTCCGGCCGCGCGGCGCCGAGTTCCCCGGCGCCCGGGTCCAGGCCGGCAAGCCGTATGCGATTCAACTGGCGCCTGGGGACGATCAAGTCGAGGTGAGAAGTCCATCGGGCGCGCGCGAAGTTCTCCTCGCGGTGGCCAATCCTTTTCCCTATACGGCGACGGCGGCGGGATTTTACACCTACAGGAGTAAGAGCGGCGAGGGGCAGTTCGCGGTCAATCTGCTGAGCGAGAGCGAATCGCAGATCCGCTCGCGCGTCTCGCCCGCCGCGGCGAAAGCCGCCGACCGGACCGCAGGCGGCGCGGAAACATCCGAGACGGGATTTCCGTTGTGGCCGCTCCTGCTCGTCGCGGTTTTTTTCCTGCTGCTGGTCGAGGGCTATTTCGTCTTCCGCGGCGGCGCGTTGCTCTATCCTCTGGCGTTTCGGACGCTGGCGGCGGCGGCGGTGCTGCTCGCGTGGTGGAATCCCAAAATCTTGCAACCGGCCAAGGCGCTGGATGTGATTCTCGCGGTAGACGCCTCGCGCAGCGTCGGGCAGGAGGGAAAAGAAAAGGCGCGAGAAATTCTTGAGCAAGCGCGCCGCTTCAAAAGCGCGGACACGCGCGCCGGACTTCTCTTCTTTGGCCGGCGGCCGTCCTGGGAATTTTCTCCGCGCGCCGATTTCTCCCTGGCGGATTTTTCTCCCGAAGTCGGCCGCGAAGAGACCAACATCGAAGCCGCCCTGGAAGCGCCCGCGGCCCAGATCGGCGCGGGACGCCAGGGAAAGATTCTGCTGATCTCCGACGGCAATCAGACGCGCGGCGAGGCCTTTCGCGCGCTGCCGTTCCTGCGCGCGCGCGGCGTGTCCGTCTCGGTCCTTCCGGTGAGTCTCGCGCGCGGCAAGAACGAGATGTATCTCAGCGACTTGATTTTGCCGAATCAGGTGGACGGCGGCGCGAGCTTCGAGGTGAAGGGCGCGATCGAAACGCTGGGTGAGGCCGAAGCGCGGGTCAAGCTCGCGCGCGACGGCGTGGTTCGGCGCGAAGAGACGCTGTCTCTCAGTCCGGGCACGAACTGGGTCCGCTTCAAAGATAACCTCACCGAGCCCGGCAGCCACACCTACGAGCTTTGGCTCGAGTCGCAGGCGGACACGCTGCCCGAGAACAACCGCCTGCAAGGCATCGTCGAGGTGAGAGGGCCGCCGCGCGTGCTCTATCTTTATTCATCCGCGGAAAGCCGGCGCTCGCTGGCGCATGCGTTGAAGGTCCAGGGCTATTCGGTTTTCGAATCGTCCCCCGAGGAAAGCCGGCTCTCGCTCGCCGAGATTTCGTCCTTCGATCTTATCGTGCTCGACAACGTTCCGGCGTATCGCTTGACGCAGCCGAAGATGGAAGCGATCGAGAGATATGTGACGGAGTTGGGTGGTGGTCTCGTCGTCATCGGCGGCCCGCAGAGCTATGGCGCGGGCGGTTATTACCGGACGCCGCTCGAGCGCATCCTGCCGGTCGAAATGAGGCCACCGTCGCGCCTGGAGCTGCCTCACGTCGCGCTACTGTTTGTCCTGGACAAATCCGGCAGCATGGCCGCCGGCCCGGAGGGCGCGACCAAGCTCGATTTGGCGAAAGCCGCGGCGCTTGCGGCCGCGGATCTCTTGAATCCCAACGATCAGGTGGGGATTCTCACGTTTGACGCCAACTGGGACTGGCTGCTGCCGTTTCGCGCGGTCGGCAAGGGCGAATGGATTTCCGAGCGCCTGTCGGCGATCCAATCGGACGGCGGCACCGATATGTACAAGGCGATGGTCGAGGCGGAGCGGGCGCTCGCGGCCAAGCAGGCGGCGATCAAACATGTTCTCGTCCTCTCGGACGGCCTCACGGACAAAGCGGACTTCCAATCGCTGGTCGCGAAAATGGCGGGCGAGGGGATCACCGTGTCCACGGTGGCGGTCGGCCAGGACGCCGATCATGGTCTCATGGCGGCTGTGGCGCGCGGCGGAAAAGGAAGGGGCTACGCTGCGATCGACCCGCAGAGCGTGCCGCAAATTTTCACGACTGAGACGCTTTTGATCTCCCGCGATCTGTTGGTCGAGAAGCCGGTGCGGCCAAAAATTCTCGCAGCGGCGGGGGCGCTCAAAGGCTTTGCGCGTCAAGAGCTGCCGCCGCTTTTCGGCTATGTTCTGACGCATCCCAAACCGGCATCGGAACTTCTGATGCAAGCGGGAGACGATCCGCTTTTGATCTCGTGGCGGCATGGGCTCGGGAAAGTCGTCGCATTCACTTCGGATCTGAGCGGCCGGTGGGGAAAAGAGTGGATCGCCTGGCGGAATTTTCCTCAGTGGGCCGGGCAACTCGCGCGCAGTGCCGAGCGCGCGCTCGTGGAGCGCGGCACGCGCGCGGAATTTCACCAGGAGGGAGATGAGATCAGGGCCGTGGTCGATCTTTTTTCTAAAGACGGCGGCTTCGTCAACCGGCTCAAGCTCACGGGAAATTTGATCGCCCCGGGGCAGCCGGCCATAGCCGCGCCGTTCCGCCAGATCGCGCCGGGACGCTACGAAGGGCGCCTCACCGCCGTTCAGCGCGGCGCCTATCTGCTCGCGCTGAGCGAACAGAAAAAAAATGAAGCGCCATCGACGGTCGCGATGGTTCCTTTTATCGTTCCCTATCCGCGCGAGTATCGCGAGTTGAAGCCGAATATGGCGCTGCTGAGCCGTCTCGCCGAAGAGAGCGGCGGCGAGATGCTGCCGCCGGACCAATGGGAGCAGGGATTGAAGCGTCTCTTCACGCCCGATCCCGGCAAGGCGACCGCGGCGCGCGAGACCTGGCAGCCGCTCGCCGGCCTCGGACTGTTTCTTTTCCTCGCGGACTTGGCGATACGAAGGTGGCCGGGGAAGAACCAGCTTGAACTTTCCAGCAGAGCCGGTTACCATTGGTCAGAATATTGACTAGAATCGTAAGGAGCCGTGATGAAGGTTTTGCCACTCTCGGAGGTTAAGACCAACCTAAGTGAACTCGTTGACGTCGTAGAGCGCCGGGACGAGGAAGTAACCATTACCCGTAACGGCAAACCTGTGGCTGTCCTCGTCAGCAAAGATGAGTACGATGGTCTGCATGAAACTCTCGAGATCCTGAGAGACGCTGAATTTATGAAAGAGATTCGCGCTGGCATACGGGCACTCAAGCGCACAAAGAAGCGCTATACTCTGGACGAGTTATTTTCCGAGTAGTTCCTTAACATGCCGGTGCGGACTCTCTAGGTTCCGGCTAATGTTCGGGACCTCCTGCGGCAACTCCATCCGGTTCTCAAACGCAAGGTGCGCGCTGCTCTCGCCGACATCCTCGTAGATCCCGCCTGCGGGAAGCCCCTTGAAAGGGAATTGAAAGGATATTGGAGATTGGGAGTAGGACGGCACCGTATCATCTATCGTCCTATCGAAGGCGGCGCGGAGATCGTTGCCATAGGCCCGCGTACGGTGATCTACGAAGAAGCGGCTCAGCAGATTCTGCGTAGCCGAGGAAGGTCTTGAAAGCTTGAGGTCGGGCAGGAATCGCACTAACAGGACTAGGTACAAGTTGAAGACATGGATTGCTAGAATTGGGTTCATTCTGTTGGTGGCGCCAATTGGCATTCAGTTCGTTCCGATCGCACGGACCAATCCGCCGGTGGAGAGCGATGTGGCCGTGCCGGCGGAGTTGAAGACGGTTCTTCAACGCGCCTGTTACAATTGCCACTCCAATGAAACGACTTGGCCGTGGTATTCGCGGGTCGCGCCGGTTTCGTTTCTGATCGCAAATGACGTCAAGGAAGGCCGCAGGCAAATTAATTTCTCGGCGTGGAATCAATACGGCGGGAACAGAAAAGCCAGGAAGCTGAAGGAGATCGTCGAACAGGTCGAACAAAACAAAATGCCGCAGTGGTATTATGTGCTCGTGCATCCGGAGGCCAAGCTGTCGCCGGGGGATAGAGAGCTGATTGTCAGGTGGGCGAAGCAGCCGTAGGTGACTGAACCATGAAAAAACTCTACACCGCGCAGAATCCGCTGACGATCAGTCATCTCAAGAATATTCTCGAGAGCGGCGGGATCAGGTGCGTGGTGAAGAATTTGTATCTTTCCAGCGCAGTGGGTGAGATCCCGCCGATCGAGTGCTGGCCGGAGCTTTGGGTGGTCGATGACGGCAAGTACGATGAAGCGCGAGAGGTTGTAAACCGAACGTTGGCTCCACTGCGCTCCGTATCGAAACGTTGGAAGTGTAGAAGCTGCGGTCGCGATATCGAGGGCCAGTTCAGCGAGTGCTGGAACTGCGGGGAGAGCCGGCCGCTGTTCGAAGATACCCGGGACAAAACCCGGAAGCTCGGATGACGAGCGTTTCGATCGCGCAGGCATTGAGGTACGTTGGATGCGAGGCGACCGTACAACTCTTTCCGGACGCTGTCACTGCGGGAATATCGAGCTGACGTTTGAAAGCAGCGTGCCGGTCGATCAACTCCCCGTGCGGGCCTGCGCGTGTTCGTTTTGCCGGGCTCATGGGGCAAGGAGCACCGCCGATCCGAAGGGCCGCGTCGAGATTACCGTTCGCGATCCAGCCAGGCTGACCCGTTATCGTTTTGCATCGAAGACCGCCGATTTCTTGATCTGCAAAAGGTGCGGGGTTTACGCTACGGCCGTTCTGAATTCGGGCAGCTCCCCTCGCGCTATCGTGAACGTCAACGCATTGGATTCCGCAAGGAATTTTTCGCAAGCGGCTCGCAGCATGGATTACGATGGAGAATCCGAAGCGGAGCGCATCGGAAGGCGGGAGAAGAATTGGACGCCGGCCGTACTTAAGATTGGAGTCTGATCGAAACCGATGGCGCGGCGCTGCGCGTGGGCCAAAACGGAACTCTCCATCGCCTATCACGACCGCGAATGGGGCGTGCCGCTGCACGACGACCGCGCCCTGTTCGAATTTCTGATCCTCGAAGGGGCGCAGGCCGGCTTGAGCTGGGAGACGATTCTCAAGAAGCGCGACAACTACCGACGCGCGTTCGACCATTTCGACGCGCGCAAAGTTGCGAGCTACAACGAGACAAAAGTGCGAAAGCTGCTTGCCGATCCGGGAATTGTCCGCAACCGCTTGAAAGTCGCCGCCGCGATCCAAAACGCGAAAGCGTTCCTCGAAGTCCGGAAGGAATTCGGCAGCTTCGATCGTTACATCTGGACCTTTGTCGGCGGCATGCCGAAAAGAAATAACTTCCGAGCGCCTAAAGAAGTTCCGGCGCGGACGCCGGAATCCGAGGCGATGAGCAAGGATCTCTCGCGTCGCGGCTTCAAGTTCGTCGGCCCGACCATCTGCTACGCCTTTATGCAAGCCGTGGGGATGGTCAACGACCATGCCAGCAACTGCTTCAGACGGAAGGAGCTTGCATCCGCACCCCAGGAACCTTAGCATTACTTTTGCAGATCGGAGGTGCGCACATGTCGAGGCCCGTTTCGGACATCAAAAACTATCACGCGCACATCTATTACACTCCCGAAACTAAGGAAGCCGCGGCGCGCGTGCGCGAGGGCCTGAGTCAATTCGATGCCGTGCTCGGAAGTTGGCACGACGAGCTGGTCGGTCCTCATCTCAAGCCGATGTATCAGGCGCTGTTCGCGCCGGAGGAGTTCGCAAAAATCGTTCCGTGGTTGATGCTCAATCGCGAAGGATTGGATGTGCTGGTCCATCCCTCGACCGGCGACGGCAAAGGCGATCATCTGGATCGCTCGCTTTGGCTCGGATCAAAACTCGGCGTCAATCTTAAAGCTTTCGAGCGTTGAACGAAAGACGGAATCGTCGAAGATGCCTGCGGAAAACATCAACAGCGCAGCACAGCCGGCTGGCCATCGCTCCGGCTACGTCGCGATCGTCGGCCGGCCGAACGTCGGCAAATCCACGCTGCTGAACCAATTGCTCGGGCAGAAAATCGCCATCGTCTCGCCCAAGCCGCAGACCACGCGCAACCGCATCACCGGCATCCGCACCACGGAAAAATCTCAAACGGTCTTTCTCGACACGCCGGGGATTCACCGCGCGCGCTCGCTCATCAACCGGCGCATGGTCGACGTGGCGCTCGCCGCGCTCGGCGAAGTGGACGGAGTTTTATGGCTTGTCGATGCCCGCGAGGGAATGCGCAGGGAGGATCATGAGATCGCCGCGAAGCTCAAAGATTCGCGCGCGACGACGCTTATCCTGCTCAACAAGATCGATCTCGTCGCGAAAGGAAAGCTGCTGCCTTTGATGGAGCAGTGCGCGACGCTTTTGCCCGGGCGCGAGATCATACCGGTAAGCGCGCTCAAAGGCGATCAAGTGCCTCTGGTCCTGGACCGGATCGAGAAGCTGCTCCCGGAAGGTCCGCGCTACTATCCCGAGGGAGAGGTGACCGATCAGACCGAGCGCTTCCTCGCCGCCGAGATCGTTCGCGAGAAGATCTTTCTCCGAACGCATGAGGAGATTCCTTACGGCACGGCGGTGACGATCGACGAGTTCACGGAAAAAGAGGAGAAGAATCTCATCGTCATCAAGGCGACGATTCACGTCGATCGCGCGGCCCACAAGCCGATTCTCATCGGGAAAAAAGGGTCCATGCTCAAAGAGATCGGCAGCCAGGCGAGAGAAGAGCTGGAGCGGCTTCTCGGATGCAGGATTTTTCTCGAGCTTTTTATCCGTGTTGACAGCGGATGGACGCAGGACCCGAACGCATTGACGGAGTTGGGGCTGTAGCGTGAGCAATCTCAAAAATAACTTTATAGACTCCGTTCGCCCTGAGCTTGTCGAAGGGCGAGATATTTCGGCGGGTTCCGTTCATGGTTCGACAAGCTCACCACGAACGGAACCTCAAGGGAATTGCGAGATACTACACTAGGATGAACCGGGCCGTCGAAATCACGTCCTTGAACACTCGGTCTCGCGGGCGCCTGCCGGTGCTGGCGCTCGTGGGGCGGCCGAATGTCGGCAAGTCCACTCTCTTCAATCGTCTGACGCACCATCGGAGCGCGATCGTCGATAATCTCCCGGGCGTGACGCGCGACCGCAACTACGGCGCGGCGGAATGGTACGGCCGCCAATTTCTCGTGATCGACACCGGCGGCTTCGAGCCGCAAGCCGACACGTCGCTCAAAAAGCAGGTGCAAGAGCAGACGCGGCTCGCGATCGAAGAGGCGGACGCGATTTTATTTTTGTTCGACGGCAAGAACGGTCTCCATCCGCTCGACCGGGATGCGGTCGATCTCTTGCGCAAGGTCGCCAAGCCGGTTTTTTTTGCTGTCAACAAACTCGACACGCAGGCGAAAGAAAACGGCCTCTACGAATTTTACGCGCTGGGCCTCGATGAGATTTTTCCGCTCTCGGCGGAGCACGGCTTGGGGCTCTCCGAAATCATGGAGCAGGTCGTTGCCGGTTTTCCCGCGGAGCTGAAAGAGGCGGAAGCGGAAACCGAGACCGAAGCGGAGACGGAGGAAGAGGAGGAAGGTGAAGCCACACCGCTCGCTCTGGCGGTCGTGGGGCGGCCGAACGTGGGAAAATCCACCCTGGTGAATTTTCTGTTGGGCTTTGATCGCTCCGTGGTCGATGCCGAGCCGGGAACGACGCGGGACGCGCTCGACACGCCGTTTATCTCCGGCGGCGAGCCGTACACGCTGGTCGATACCGCCGGAATTCGCCGCAAGGCGCGGATCGCCGACCGCGTTGAACGTTACAGCGTGATCCGGTCTCTCAATTCCGTGGAGCGCGGCGACCTCGTGATCTATCTGATCGACGGTCCGGAGGGCGTGACGAGCCAGGACGCGCAGATCCTGGCGTACGCCGCCCAGCGGGGCAAGGGCTTGATTCTCGCCGTGAACAAGTGGGATCTCATGGCGCCGGATTGCCGGGACGTTCGGACCTACAGCGAACAGGTTTACCGCAAGCTCTCGTTTGTCGATTTTGCCCCGGTCGTTTTTATTTCGGCCGCCACCGGATACGGCGTGCATAAAATAAGGGCGGCGATAAAAAACGTCGCAGCCGACTACCAGCGCCGGGTTTCGACGTCGGCGCTGAACCAGGCGATACGAGGGATCTTCGTCCGCAACTCGCCTCCGCTCGCGCACGGCAAGCCGGTTAAATTCTTTTACGCCACGCAGCTCGGCGCGCGTCCGCCGACTTTCCTGTTGTTCGTCAACTTTCCCAAGGGCATCGCAGCGAGCTACGAGCGTTACCTCGTGCGCCAAATGCGCCAGGCCCTGGGATTGGAAGCCTCGCCGATACGGCTGATCCTACGGGGGAGGCGGGAAGAATCGAAGGTAAAAGGAAAAAGGCAAAAGGTAAAAGTATTGCGGAAGAAATCTTGACTTCACCGTTGGTTGCCTGTACCTCTTGAACTCTTGGAAGACGCGACAACTTCGAACCAGCCTTTACTGGAGTTTGCAGCTTTTTTCAAATACAATTATAAGACTGTGCTTCATGGCCGGGCGGCTATGCCGTCGGCCCGGTGTCGTTGAAGAGTAATGATGGTTCAACCTTCGGAAAATATCGCCGCTCCACTTTCCTCCGCGCCGGAGGAAAGCCCGTACGCGCCTTGGCTCGCGCTCGCGCGCATTCGCGGGCTAGGCTGCGCGAGCTTTAAGAAGCTCGCCGATTTTTTCGGCGATCCAAGCCGCGCGCTCTCCGCTTCTGAAAACACGCTGGCGCAGGTGCCGGGCCTGGAGCGGCCCGCGATCGAAGGAATTCTCGGCTTCTCCGAATGGGACGAGGTCGGAAAAGAGATCGGACGGAGCGCCCAGGCGGGCGCGACCATTGTTCCCTACGCGGCCGCGCGCTATCCGGCGCGGCTCAAGACGATCGCCGATCCGCCGCCGTTTCTCTACGTCAAAGGCGAGCTGCGCGATGAAGATGAGCGGGCGATCGCGGTGGTGGGCTCGCGCAGCGCGAGCGAATACGGACTGCGCGTTACGCGCGACCTCTGCGGGGGGCTCGCTTCTCTGGGTTTTACCGTCGTGAGCGGCATGGCGCGCGGGATCGACGCGGCGGCGCATGAGGCGGCGCTGGAGGCGGGCGGCAGAACGGTCGCGGTTCTGGGCTCGGGAATCGACGTGATCTATCCGCCGGAGCACGAGCAGCTTTATCAAAGAATATCCCGGCAGGGCGCGGTCGTCTCGGAGCTGCCGATGGGAACGCCGCCGCTCTCCTTTAATTTTCCCGCGCGCAACCGGTTGATCAGCGGGATGGCGGTGGGGGTCGTGGTGGTCGAGGCGACGGAAAAAAGCGGTTCGTTGATCACGGCGGCGCTGGCGTTGGAGCAAGGCCGCGAAGTCTTCGCGGTTCCCGGCGAGGCCGGAGCGAGCCGCAGCCGCGGCACGCACCAGTTGATCCGCCAAGGCGCGAAACTTGTAGAGCGGGTCGAGGACATCCTCGAAGAGATCGCGCCCCAGCTCGCGGGACGCGCCGCAACGCAGCAAGCATCTTTGCCGCTCGCTTTGCCGCCGAACATGAGCGCGGAGGCGAAGAAAATCTTCGAGCTGGTTCTCGGCCGGCCGCGGCAGATCGACGAGGTGATCGAGACGAGCGGTCTCACGCCGGCGAAAGTCTCCGAGATTTTGCTCGACCTGGAGATTTTAGGATTGTTGAAGCAATTGCCGGGCAAAAGATTTTCCGCGGCAAGGTGAGCGCATCTCGAATTTCAAATCTGAAATTTGAAATCTGAGATTTGAGATCTTTCATACCGAAGGGCATATGGCAGCTAAAAACCTAGTCATCGTAGAATCGCCGGCCAAGGCCAAGACGTTGGGGAAGTATCTCGGCCGCGATTTTCAAGTGAAGGCCTCCGTCGGCCACGTCGTGGATTTGCCCAAGAGCAAGCTCGGCGTGGACATCAAGAAGGACTTCAAGCCGGATTTCCACGTCATCCAGGGCAAAAAAAAGGTCGTCGATGAGCTGAAGCGCGCGGCCAAGGGAAAAGAAAATATTTATCTCGCCTCCGACCCGGACCGCGAAGGCGAGGCGATCGCCTGGCACATCGCCGACCAGCTCGGCAAGAACCACCAGCGCATGCACCGCGTGCTGTTCAACGAGATCACGAAGAAAGCGGTGCAGGAAGCGATCGCCAACCCGCAGAAGCTCGACCGTCCGAAATTCGAGGCGCAGATGGCCCGCCGCATTCTCGACCGGCTGGTCGGATATAAGATCAGCCCGATCCTGTGGAAGAAAGTCCGCCGCGGCCTGAGCGCGGGCAGAGTGCAGTCGGTCGCCGTCAGGCTCGTGTGCGAGCGCGAAAAAGAGATCCGCGCCTTCGTGGCGCTGGAATACTGGTCGCTTACCGCGATGCTCGAAGGCAGGGTCGCGCCGTCTTTTGCCGCGCGCCTCACACAATGGCGCGGCGAAAAAATCGACGCCAAGGACAACCGCATCGACAACGAAGCGCGCGTCAAGGAGATCGTCGCCTCGCTCGAAGGCGTGGGCTGGAGCATCGGCGCCGTCGAAAAAAAGGAGCGGCGCCGCTTCCCCACGCCGCCTTTCGTTACCAGCAAGCTGCAGCAGGACGCTTCGCGCAAACTCGGCTTCCAGCCGACCCGCACGATGCAAATCGCCCAGCGGCTCTACGAAGGCGAAGAGCTCGGCCCGGAAGGCTCGGTCGGCCTCATCACCTACATGCGCACGGACTCCACGCGCATCTCCGCCGACGCCCTGCAAGAAGTGCGGAAATTGATTGAAGGCCAATACGGCAAATCTTATATGCCGGAAAAACCCAACGTCTACCGCTCGAAGAAAAGCGCGCAGGACGCGCACGAGGCGATCCGGCCGACCTCCATGGAATACACGCCCGAGCGCGTGCGGCGCTATCTTCGCCGCGATCATTTCCAGCTTTACTCTCTCATCTGGGACCGTTTCGTCGCGAGCCAGATGGCGCCCGCCGTCTACGACCAGACCGGCTTCGACATCCAAGTCGGGGACGCGCTGTTCCGCGCCACCGGCCAGCAGCTCAAGTTCGACGGCTTCATGCGCATCTACATCGAAGGCAGGGACGATGAGGACGACGAGCAGGAGGCGCTGCTGCCGGATCTCCGGCAGGGAGACGCTCTCAAGCTGCTGTCGCTCGATCCGCGCCAGCACTTTACCCAGCCGCCGCCGCGCTTCACGCAGGCGACGCTGATCAAAGAGTTGGAAGAGGACGGCATCGGCCGCCCCTCCACCTATGCCAGCATCGTCTCCAATATTCTCAACCGCGAGTACGTGACGCTCGACGAGCGGCGGACTCTGGCGCCGACCGAGCTCGGATTCCTCGTGACCGATCTTCTGGTCGACGCCTTCCCCGACATTCTCAACGTCAAGTTCACCGCCGGCATGGAAGATAGTCTCGACAAGGTCGAGGAAGGAAAAGAGAACTGGCAGAAGATGATGAAGCGCTTCTACACCCCCTTCGCGAAAGATTTGAAGAAGGCGGACAAAGAGATGCGCGACGTCAAGCGCCAGGAAGTGCCGACCGACATTCCGTGCGAGAAATGCGGCGCCATGATGGTGATCAAATGGGGCCGGAATGGCGAGTTTCTTGCCTGCCCCAAATATCCTGAGTGTAAAAGCACCAAAAACTTCACGCGCGGCGAGAACGGCAACGTCGAGGCGGCCAAGGAAGAAGAGATCAACGAAACGTGCGAGAAGTGCGGCCGGCCGATGCAGCTCCGCTGGGGGAAATACGGCCGCTTTCTCGGCTGCAGCGGTTATCCGGAATGCAAAAATATCCGCTCGCTGGAAAAGCCGGTCGATACGGGAGTGCAGTGCCCCGAATGCAAGCAGGCCAACTTGCAGCAGAGGAAATCGCGCCGGGGAAAAATATTTTACAGTTGCGCGCGTTATCCGGATTGCAAGTTCGCGGTATGGGACAAGCCGGTCGCCGAGATCTGCCCGCAATGCGGCGAGCCGCTGCTGCTGGAGAAAATCACCAAGCGCGCCGGGCGCACGCGCCATTGCCATAAAAAGGAATGCGGCTATAAAGTAAAGATGGCCGATGAAGTTCAAACGGCGGCCCCAAGTCCGTAGCCGGAGTCCGGAAGTCTCCCCACTCTGAATTCTGTTTTCGGTGTTCGGCTTCCCGTGAAAACGATCGTTCAAATCATCGGCGGAGGACTGGCCGGGTGCGAGGCCGCCCGGCAGCTTTCCCGCCGCGGCGTCGGAGTCGAGCTGTACGAGATGCGTCCCGGCAAAAGCACCGAGGCGCACGCGACTTCCTATTTAGCCGAGTTGGTTTGCAGCAACTCGCTGCGCTCCGTCGTTCTCACCAACGCCGCGGGGCTCCTGAAAGAAGAGATGCGCCGCATGGGCTCGCTCGTCATACATACGGCCGAAGAGTGCCGCGTGCCGGCGGGCAGCGCGCTGGCGGTGGACCGCGAGCGTTTCGCCGCCGCGATGACGGGCCAGATCGCGTCTCTCCCCGGCGTCCGCGTCATTCGCGAAGAAGCGACGGGCATTCCCTCCGAAACCGCCATCTTGGCTTCAGGTCCTCTCACGTCGGAGCCGTTGTCGCGCGCGCTGGAATCGCTGCTCGGCGGCCGGCATCTTTATTATTACGACGCGATCTCTCCGATCGTCACGGCGGAGTCGATCGATCGGAGCGTCGCCTTCGCCGCTTCGCGCTACGATCATGGCGGCGACGACTATCTCAATCTGCCGCTTTCGCGCGAGCAGTACGGCAGCTTCATCGACGCGCTCCTCGCCGCGGAAAAAGTGCCGGCGCACGGCTTCGAGGACCTGCGCTACTTCGAGGGCTGCCTGCCGATCGAGGAAATGGCGCGCCGGGGACGGGAGACGCTCTCCTTCGGGCCGATGCGGCCGACGGGGCTCATCGATCCGCGCACCGGAAAAAGATCCTACGCGATCATCCAGCTCCGCCAGGAAAATCGCGAGCGCACGCTCTACAACCTGGTCGGCTTTCAAACCAAGATGACCTATCCGGAGCAGAAGCGGGTCTTCGCTCTCCTCCCCGGTCTTGAGCATGCGGAGTTCGTCCGCTTCGGCAGCCTCCATCGCAACACTTTCATCGACGCCCCGCGCCATCTCCTGCCCACGCTCCAATGGCGCGGCCGGCCGGCGCTCTTCTTCGCCGGACAGATTACCGGCGTCGAAGGCTACATCGAATCGGCGGCCTCCGGGCTCCTCGCCGGCATCAACGCGGCGCGGCTCGTCCACGGCAAGGAGCCGGTCGTCCCGCCTGCAACGACCGCGTTGGGCTCGCTCTTGGCGTACATCACCGACCGGGAGCGCAAAGATTTTCAGCCGATGAACTCCAACTTCGGTCTCATGCCGTCCATCGACGTTGCGGCGAAGGGAAAGGAAAAGAAGCAGTTCATGGCGGAACGCGCGCTCGCCGATCTGGAAAATTGGATCGCGGGAGTTGGAGAAGGGCCGGACTCCGGGTTGCAATCCGTAGGGGCGCGATAAATGATCCAAACTTCGTGCTCTTCGTGGTGAGAGGATTTTAACCACGAAGGACACGAAGGCCTCGAAGCAAGACAACGCGACCCGCGCAAAGGCGCAAAGCGCGCCAAGAGGAATGTTCAACGGAGAATAATTCTCCGTTTCAACCATGAACTCGCGTTTCGCCACCATCGACGTCGGCACCAACACGATTCTCCTGCTCGTCGCCGAGCTCGACG
Source organism: uncultured Syntrophobacteraceae bacterium (assembly GCA_964404195.1). Taxonomy (GTDB): domain Bacteria; phylum Desulfobacterota; class Binatia; order UBA9968; family UBA9968; genus JAJPJQ01. Next base: position 29,537 of record CAYOJC010000016.1, on the reverse strand, counting down.
AGGACGGCGCGTTTCGCGTCCTGACCGATAGGGCGGAGATCGCGCGGCTCGGCGAAGGCGTGGACCGCACCCGCTCGCTCTCCGCGGCGGGCGTAGAGCGGGCTCTGGAGGTGTTGAGAGAATACCTCCAGGCCTGCCGGAATTTCGGCGTGGAGGAGATCGCGGCCGCGGGCACGAGCGCCCTGCGCGACGCGCTGAACGCAAAAAGTTTCCTCGCCCGCCTCAAGCATGAATTCAAATTGGATCTCCGGGTTTTGTCCGGCCGGGAGGAGGCGGCCTATTCCTACCTCGCCGTGCAAAAAGGGCTTCAGCTCGATGCCCAGGACGTGCTCGTGGTGGACGTGGGCGGCGGGAGCACCGAATTCATCTGGGCCAAAGACGGAAAACTTCACGGCTGGGCGAGTCTCGACGTGGGATCGGTCAGGTTGACCGAACGCTTTCTCGCGTCGGATCCGGCGCGGAGAGAGGAATGCGACCGTCTGATTCAGACGGTCGATCAGTCGCTGGGCAAGCCGCTGGCGGATTGGGGTGCCCTTCGACAAGCTCAGGGCAGGTCCCTTCGGCAAGTTCAGGATGAGTCTAGCCGATTAGCCATGGTCGGCATCGCCGGAACCTTCACCACGCTTTCAGCGGTCGAGAAGGGGCTCACGCACTATTCCCATAGCGAGGTCCACGGCAGCCGTCTCACTCGCGCTGAAGTCGAGCGTCAAGTCGAGCTCTATCGCGCGAGCACGATCGCGGAACGCAAACGAATTCCCGGACTCGAACCGAAGCGCGCCGACGTGATTCTCGCCGGCGCTCTTGTGATTCAAAGGATCATGACTCTCTTCGACATCGACGAAGCCATCGTGAGCGATCAGGGCATCCGCTACGGCCTTTTGTATGAGAGAATAGCCAACAAGCGCTCAGCGATCGGCCACCAGCAAAGAAATTCATAAATTCACGGAGCTGAATGCTGACGGCTTCTTAGCTGATCGCTTTTAAATTTTTTTTGTTGACATTTTCCGTTGAATTCGGAATTATGACGCCTGCTTTCGAAACTCGCGTAAAATAAATCGCACACAAGAAGAAATGATCAGGAGGAGGTGAAGGATTATGAACAAAGGTGACCTCGTCAACGCGGTGGCCAAGGCGGCCGGTCTCAATAAGACGACCGCGGGAGATGCGGTGGACGCCATCTTCGACAATCTCGCTCGGGGGATAAGGAAAGACAGACGATTTCAGGTCCCGGGCTTCGGGACTTTTACGGTACGCTCGCGCAAATCGCGAAAAGGGCGAAACCCTCAAACGGGCGATGAGATTACGATCAAAGCGAGCCGGACGGTAGGCTTCAAGCCCGCGCCGGACTTGAAAAAAGGACTCTAGCGTCGGCGGCGATCCGATCGCGGGCCATCACGCCGCTGTGGTGGCCTTTTTTATTTCTGTTCGATGGAATACAATAACCGAAAATTACTTTTTGGTATTCTATGGCGTTAACCGGCAAAAAAATCTGGCTCGACGGCGAGATGGTGAATTGGGACGAGGCCAAGGTCCACGTCCTCTCCCACGCGCTGCATTACGGGACCGGATACTTCGAGGGCATCCGCTGCTACGCCCTGGAAGACGGCCGTTCGGCCGTGTTCCGCCTCGACGAGCACGTGCGGAGATTTTTCGATTCCGGCAAGATTCTCGGCTTTCCGCTGCCGCGACCGTTTGGGGAAATCAAGAACGCGATTCTCGACGTCGTCAGGGCCAACGGGCTCAAGGAATGTTATATCCGCCCGCTGGCGTTTGTCGGACTGGGAGAGCTGGGTCTTTACGCGCCGGACAACCCGATCCAAGTCGCGATCGCAGCCTGGTCCTGGGGCGCTTATTTGGGCGACGAAGGGATCAAGAACGGCATTCGCGCCAAGGTCTCCTCGTACACGCGCCATCACCCGAACGTGATGATGACCAAGAGTAAGGTGTCGGGAAACTACATCAACTCGGTCCTGGCCAAGGCCGAGGTCAAAAAGGCGGGCTACGACGAGGCGATCATGCTCGATCCCGACGGTTACGTCGCCGAGGGGAGCGGAGAGAATATTTTTATCGTGCGCGACGGGCGCATCAAGACCACGCCGCTCACTTCGATTCTGCCCGGCATCACCCGCGATTCGGTGCTGACGATCGCGCGCGACAAGGGCTACCCGGTCGCGGAAGAGCGCTTCACGCGCGACGAGCTGTACACCGCCGACGAGGCGTTTTTCACCGGCACCGCGGCCGAGCTGACGCCGATCCGCGAAGTGGACAACAGGAAGGTCGGCGAGCGCTGCCCGGGGCCGGCAACCCAAGACCTGCAGCAGACCTTCTTCGACATCATCAAAGGTAAGAACAACAAATACGCGCGTTGGCTCACCTACGTCTGAAAAGCTGAATTATGAAAACGGAAAGCGGAAATATGATTTACGGCAAGATTGCATCGATCGTTAGTTGTTCGCCGTTGCTTTCTTCTTTGCACTTTTTCAGCTTTCCGCTTTCATCTTTCATCCTTGCAACTCATCGTGACCGCCGCTAAGACCGATCGTTTCGATTGGTTGCTCTACGACTTCGCCAACAATTCCTTCTCCGTGATGATCGTCACCTTCGCTTACCCGGTCTATTTCAAGAGCGTGGTGTGCGCCGGACTGGGAAATCTCGGCGATCTGCTGTGGGGCGTCAACGGCTCGGTCTCGCACCTGAGCGGCAGCCAGCGGCTTGCGATGCTGGCCGTCGGCTTGCTATTTATCTTAGGGTTGGCCCTGTTGATGCGGGTCGAGGAGCCGTCGCCGGGGAGAATTGCATGGTCATGAGAGAACCCGCATTGAAAGTAACGATGCTCCCGCGCGATACGAACGCGCGCGGCACGATCTTCGGCGGCGTCATCTTGAGCCACATCGACCTTGCGGGCGCGGTCGCGGCGCGCCAGCACGCGCCGCGGGATTTCGTGACGCGCGCGCTGCGCGAAGTCGGCTTTATCGCTCCGGTCTACGTCGGGGACGTGGTGAGCTTTTACGCGTCGGTGGTCAAGGAAGGGAAAACCTCTCTCACCATCCGAGTCGAAGTCGAAGCGGAGCGCTTCAGCGAGCCCGGCCTTCGTGTGCGGGTGACGGAAGCGGAAGTGATTTACGTCGCGATCGGCGCAGACGGCAAGGCGACGCCCATAAGGTGATTGATGAAGCAGCGGTCTATTCTCTTCGGGTTTTTTATCGGTTGCGCTCTCTTTGCGGCGACTAGCGGGGCCGCGCAACCATCGGCGGGACGGGTCGGCTGTCCGCACTGCATCAACGACGGCTCGGAGGTCTCTCAATTGCTGCAGCAAGTCGATGGGCTTTACGCGGCCTTCAAGACCAAAGAAGCGCTCCAAGCGCTGTCGCGGGTTCTCCAGCTGGAGCCGAACCACTACGAAGCGCTGTCGAAGACGGCCCGCGGCTACATCGATCTCGGCGACATGATTCCGGAGAGCGAGCCGAACTTTCAGGAAAAGAAGGTCAAGCAATATCAAATCGCGGAGGAATATGCCCGCAAGGCGGTCAGGCTCGATGACAAAGGGACCTGGGGCCATTTTTACGTCGCCGCCGCGTTGGGAAAAATCGCCTCGCACGCTTCCGTGAGCAAGCAGATCGATCTGGCCGCAGAGATTCGGTCGGAACTCGATAAAGCCATCGCCGCCGACCCTCAAAACGGTTTCGCCTATCACGTCTATGCGATGTGGCACCGCAGGATGGCGGAGGTCGGCAGCACGAGCCGCTTCCTTGCTTCGGCTTTTCTACGGCGCTCGATTCCCGAAGGAAACCTGAACACGGCGCTCGAATACCATAAGAAAGCGCTCGGGTTGAATCCGACGGTGATCTCGCACCACCTCGAGCTGGGCAAGACCTACATCGCGATGGGGAAGTTCGATGTCTCTCGCGCCGAGCTTAAATCCTCTCTCACATTCCCGATCCAGTTTTCCGACGATCCCATCCACAAAAAAGAAGCGGAAAAGCTTCTCCGCGAGATCAAGGACCGGTAGTTCCTCGCTCCGCGAGGAATCTCTCCGCCAAAGTACTGTGGCGGACAGATCTCACATAATTTCGGATTTTCCATCCGAGGTTGGCCCAGTTGCGCCTGGGGAGAGCTTCAAGTATCTATTGAAGCTGACATGACGATTCGGCGAGGCCGGTGGATTCCGTGGCTCTTGATCTTGGCCCTGCTGGGCTGCGGCAGGTCGCAGGGATCCAAGCAAGTCCTCCGCGTCGGGTTCGTTCCCTCAGAAAACGTCCAGCAGGTGGCGCAAAACGCGCAGCCGATCGTGGACATCCTTCACAAAGAGCTCGGCATGGACGTGGAGCCGTTCGTGGCTGTCGACTACACGGGCGTCATCGAGGCGCTACGCGCCAAGAAGCTCGACATCGCCTTTCTCACGCCCGCTTCTTACGTGCTGGCGAAAAACGAGGCCGACGTGCAAGTGGTCTTAAAGTCGCACCGCAAAGGAAACGCTTCGTATTACGCGGCGATCATCACGCGCGCCGACAGCGGCATCAACACGCTGAAGGACCTGCGCAATAAGACTTTCGCCTTCGGCGATCCGCTCTCCACCACGGGTAACATCATTCCGAGGAAAATGTTTCTCGAGGCCGGCATCGACCCGGCCAAGGACTTTAAAAATGTCCTCTACTCCGGCGGTCACGACGCGACGGTGCTGGCGGTGCTCAACCGCAAGGTGGACGCCGGGGCGACCTTCGCCAATTTCACCGACGGCAAAGACGCGGCGTGGATTCAATATCTTAAAAATCCCGAGGAGCAAAAAAAAATCCGCGCCATCGCCTATTCCGAGCCGATCCCCGCCGACAATCTGGTGCTGCGCGCCGATCTCGACCCCGAGCTAGGCAAAAAAATTCAAGACGTTTTCCTGGCGCTCGGCCGCGATCCGGCCGGGCAGAAGATGCTGCGCGATCTCTATCAGATCGACGGCTTTGTGCCAGCCACCGACCAGGACTATGAATCGATCCGCGCAGCTTTCAAAATTGCTGGCATCAATATTAAAGAGGCGCTCAAGAAGAAATAACTGGAGTATTGGAGTGATGGAGTAATGGAGCGATGGATTTAATACCCAACTATCCAATACTCCAATACTCCATCACTCCATTCATCGGACCATGCCGATATTAGAGATCAAAGAGCTGCGGAAGAGCTTCGGTCCCTCGACCCAGGTGCTGCGCGGGATCAATCTCACAGTGGAGCAGGGCGAGTTTCTGGGCGTCATCGGACTCTCCGGCTCCGGGAAATCGACGCTGCTGCGCTGCATCAACCGCCTCATCGATCCCACTTCGGGTGAGATTTACATGCCGCGTTCGGTGTTCGATCCGCAGGCGAACGGAACCAGAATAGATGTCCTCAAGCTGGGCCGCAGCGAGACGCGGTTGCTCCGGCGCAAGGTCGGCATGATTTTTCAGCAATTCAATATCGTGAAGCGTCTCACCGTCATCGAGAACGTCCTGTCGGGCGCTCTCGGCTATCAATCGAGCCTGAAGAGCTGTCTCAGGCTGTTCTCAAAGGAAGACAAGCGCCGCGCCTTGACCAATCTCAAGCGCGTCGGGCTGCTCGAGCACGCCTACAAGCGCGCCGACGAGCTTTCCGGCGGCGAGCAGCAGCGCGTGGCGATCGCGCGCACGCTGATGCAGGGACCCGCCGTCATCCTGGCGGACGAGCCGGTCTCGAGCCTCGATCCGAGGCTCTCGCGTGTCGTGTTGGATATTCTCAAGCGCGTGTGCCGCGAGGACGGCATCACCGCGCTCGTCAGCCTCCATACGCTCGATCTCACTCGCGAATACGCCGACCGCATCGTCGGGCTCAAGCAAGGACGGATATTTTTCGACGGCGGCGCAAAAGATCTGACTGATTCGGTGGCGGAGATGGTTTATCAGGACGTCAAAGCCAAAACCTGAGCGCAGGAAGGTGGAGTTTCGTGCCGCTTCCGGCGTACTTCGCGGCAGGTGCAGCTCAAAACCATGAAAGAATTTATCGAGCCGTTTAACTGGGCGGCGTATTAGTTGACGGGGGAGCCGTAGGAGAGCAGAGTATCGTCGGTGAAACGCCGGACTTTTCTTCTATCGATCCACGTGCAGGTCTGTCTGGAGGGGCGTCTATGAAACGCTCCCTGTTGTTTTTTGTCATCCTCATTTCGATGCTCCCCGACCGGGTTTCGGGACAGGGCAAATATGAGGCGACGCCCGCCGCCACGAGCGCAGCCATCGCCAAGGGCGAGGCGAGAGAGGCCCTGGCTGCGATGGAAGCACAAGGCTTGGAGGCCGAGAAAAACGCCGCCTCGAACCCGTCTCCTCGACGCAACTGGGAGGAGGCGGCGAATGCGTACCGCGAGGCTGCAAGGGCGGCCCAAAGCCTGGGCCAATTCCAGAAGGCTATTTCGTACGGAGGCAAAGCCTTGGTGATGGCAGAAAAGACGAAAAGCCCAACTCTCCAGACCGGGGCCATTTATCAACTTCAGCAATCCTACAGGGCTGTGGGAAACCATGCCAAGGCAAGGGAATTGGTAGACAAGGGGATTGAGGTTACCAAGCAGATCCCGACGGAAGGAGCCCGACGGTTCAGCCAGGCCGTTTTCCTCCGAGAGTTGGGAATAGATCTCTTGCGTCAGGGAAAAAGAGAAGAAGCGATCCAACATACTTCCGAGTCGCGCAGGCTTTTAGAAGATCAATTGGCTTATCTCAAGAGCCGGGCGGATGTGCGCCGCAAATTCCCCGATGCCTTGTCAAGAACCGAGAGCAATCTTGTTTATACTCTCTTTCGCCTCGGCCTGGCCTATCAGCGGACAGGCAAGGTAGAAGACGGGATAGGAGCCTACGAGAGGGGTCTCAGTGTAATCAAAGAAACCGGCTTGAAAACCCAGGTAGAGGTCAATCTTTATTGGGGCTTGGGTGACCTTTATCTCAAGAAGAAGGAGTTCCCTCGCGCTCAAGAAAATCTCCAACAGGCGCTCGAAATGGCCGAAAGGCTTCGGCTAGCCACTTTAACCTACCTCGCCAGCAGTCAACTGGGCGATTTGAACCTTCAAACGCAGCGGCCGGCGGAGGCCATACCATACTACAAGAAGGCCATCGACAGCATAGAGTCGACTCGCTCTCTCCTGGAGTCGGAGGAATTGCGGAGTTCGTACTTTGACGACAAGCGGGCCACGTACGGCAGCATGATCGTCGCCCAGTTGAGAGCGAAGAATCCCGCCGAGGCGTTCAACTACAGCGAGCGGGCGCGCTCGCGCGCTTTTTTGGACATCCTGGGGAGCAAAGTCCAACTTGCCAGGAGCGGCACGTTGCTGGAGCACGAGAGGGCCTTGCAGGCGAGGATCAGCGTGCTGCAGGCGATGATGGCGGGACAGGGGCCGGACGAGTCCGAAGGGCCCCGGCTTCGACAGGAGATCGAGGGGGCCCAGAAAGCCTACGCCGATTTTCTAACCGAGGTGCGGAAAGAAAATAAAGAACAAGCCTCTCTGATCAACGTCGAGCCGCTGACTTTAAAGCAGGTCCAAGAGCTGCTCGACCCCGGGGTGACGATGCTTGAGTATTTCGTGGTTCGCGGGGCGGTGCTGCTCTGGGTAGTCGAGAAGGAGAGGTTCCGCTTTGTAAATATTCCTATTGCTCGGACCGATCTCGTCTCGAAGGTAACCTCGTTTCGGGAGACGGTTTATCAAATCGGCGAGAAGGAGAAATTCAGCGGCATTTCGCAGGAGCTTTTTCGTCTTCTCATAGAACCGGCTTTGCCTCATATCCGGGGCAAAGAGCTTCTCGTCATTCCCCACGACGTGCTGCACTATCTGCCGTTCCAGGCGCTGGTTTCCGCCCAGGACAAATATCTCATCCAGGACTATCCGATTTATTATCTCTCCAGCGCGAGCTTGATGCAGTTTACGCACGAGAAGCGGCGGGTCGGCGGAGAGAAGGCGCTGATTATGGGAAACCCGAGTTTGGGAGATGAGGCCTACAATCTTCGCTTTGCGGAGCGGGAAGCGAAGGAGGTGGCGAGCGTTTATCCCAAGAGCGAAGTGTATGTCAAGGAGCAGGCGAGCAAGCAGCGGGCGATCTCTCTAAGTCCGAAAAACGACGTGCTGCATTTTGCCGTGCATGCCGAGCTGAACGAGAACGATCCGATGGGTTCGGCTTTATTGTTGGTGGGCGAAGGCAAGGACGACGGGCGGCTGAGAGTAGGAGAGATTTTTTCCTTGGACTTGAAAGCGGCGATGGTGGTTCTTTCCGCGTGCGAGACCGGTTTGGGCAAGCTCAGCAACGGCGACGAGTTGATCGGCCTCACGCGCGCGTTCATCTACGCGGGGACGCCGTCAATCGTGACGACGCTCTGGAAGGTGAACGATCGCGCGAGTTACGAATTGATGAGGGAATTTTACCAGCACTTGAAGACGGGCAAGAAATCCGACGCGCTCCGCCAGGCGCAGTTGAAGACGATGAAAGAATTTCCCGAGCCGTTTTACTGGGCGGCGTATCAGTTGACGGGAGAGCCGTGACGCTGCTGATCTGGTGTCGAGCGGCCCTTTCGAGTGTTGACCGCTCAAGCTTTTTGCTCTTTGGTGATGAGGCTAGGCGCCTCACAATCTAAAACAAATCACACCTTAGCGGGTTGACAACCATTACTTGTCAGCTTAAACTTTGCGGGTGATAGCGTCCTTTAGGCACCGCGGGCTCAGGATGCTTTATGATAAAGAAAACAGGCGCAGGCTTCCCGCAGCACACCTCGGTAAGATCAGGCGTATTCTGGCTCGCCTGGATGAGGCAAGCGACGTGCAATACATGGCGCTCCCCGGTTTCCAGCTTCATCCCCTGAAAGGGGATCTCAAAGGCTTCTGGGCTGTCTCGGTGTCTGGAAACTGGCGTATCATCTTCCGGTTAGAGAAGGGTAATGCTTACGACGTGGATTTAATCGATTATCATTAGGAGGGAAACCCATGGCTATGAAGAACCCCCCACATCCGGGCCTTTCGGTCCGCCATGACTGCATTGAACCCCTGGGTCTCACTATCACCGAGGCTGCACGCGCTCTCGGGGTGACGCGCCAGACTCTAAATAATCTGGTGAACTGCAAAGCTGCGATCTCCCCCGAGATGGCGATCCGGCTTGACAAGGCATTTGGGGGTGGCGCGGATACATGGCTTCGCCTGCAGGCCGCCTACGATCTCGCCCAAGTTGAAAAGCGCGCCAGCAGCATCAAAGTCCGGCGGGTTGCTTAGTTTAGACTTTCATCTTCGGCCTGGCTAAACCTGATAATGAAACGCTCAGTGCTGGTCCTGCTGATTGCGCTTAGAGTCAAGTTGACGCAAGACTTCCTTGTCCGCTAATCTCCAGCCGAAAAGACGATGAAGGCGACGGGGCAATGGTTGTTTGCAACTATCCTGCTGCTGTCATTTGCTTTCTACGGCAATGCGGCTGAGCCCGACGTGACCGCTGAATCCCAACAGAAAGTCATCCTCAAATGGCTCGGCAACGCCGGTTGGGAGATCCGGCTCGGTAAAACCATTATCCTTATCGACCCGTTTCTCACCCGCAAAGACCGATCGATGGCCGCGGAGTGGAAAACCGACGAAGAGGCCGTGCTCAAAGTCATCAAGGGCGCCGACTATATCTTCGCCGGCCACAGCGATCAGGAGATCTCCTTCGGCGAGCCCAAGCCGGTGCACCGCGAGATGTTCAAGGCCGTCGTTTCCATCCGGGAAGCGGTTCTCGGCCGGGTGAAGGACGGCGCGACGCAGCGCGATCTCATCGACGCGTATCAGAAGGCATGCAAAGAGACCGGCTTCAAGTCGTCTCCCCATTCGCAGATTCATCAGTACGGCATCGACGTGCCGGAATTTCCCGGAATGTCGTACAGAATCGCCGATCCGAATCCCGACGCCGGCGGCATGGGCGGAGCGGGAAATTATGTTCTCAAAACCGGGATGATCTACAGCATCTCGCCCACGGTCGTCGGCAAAGAGGGCAAAGACAGCTTGCTCGGCGGCACCTCGCTCGTCGTCACCAAGACCGGCTATCGAGACCACGGCGAGCGCAAGGTCGCGATGCTGGTCGTGTCATAAGAAAAAGGTGGGACCGATAGAGAAGCTCGACGTGCGCGACCGGCGCTGGAAGTTGGAAGAAAACGCCGTCTTTATTCTGAAGCCGACGGTCCCGACGCCGGACGGCAAAAAGCGTTTGTACTGGGGAGACTGTGTGGTTTGCACGCCCGGAGGCGCGCGGCGCCTGGGCAAGCGGCCGATCGATGTGATCGAGGTTCAGTAGCACGGACAGTTTTCATCAGAGGCCATGCGAATTTATCGAGGTGCCATAGACATGAAAGCGTCAAAGACGTTAATCGGCTTGCTTTGCAGTTTTGTCCTTACATGCTTTCTCGTGACAGTTTGCTTCGCCCAGAAGTACCGGCCGGATCCAAATTTCGCGCGCGATGCGATCGTGAAGGGAGAAGCGAAAGAGTTTTTGAGCGCGATGGAGGCCCAAGGCCAAGAGGCGGAAAAAAACGAGAAGTGGGCTGTGGCGGCGAGCGCCTACAACGAGGCTACATGGGCGGCTCAGAATATCGGCCAATTGCAGAAGGCCCTCTCTTACGCCGGCAAAGCCCTCGAGTCTGCAGAAAAAGCAAAAGAGCAAGAACTGCGGGTCCGAGCCATTCTGTTTCTGGCCCAAGTGCATGGCAATCTGAGGCAATTCGAAAAGGCAACCGAATGGACAGAGAAGGGAATCGAGACCACGAAGAAATTGTCGCCTGGGCCGTTCAAAGAAGCTTACGAGGGGCTTTTTTATAGGATCTTAGGAGGGGATTTTCTGCGTCGTGGAGATCTGCAAAAGGCGATTGAGCACCTCTCCTATTCCGTTCGAGTCCAGGACTCCCGACTGAGTTATTTTACGAGTGTAAAAAGGTTAAAATCTGGTGTCTTACAACTCGCAGTTCACCTGGTGGTCACTAGTCTCGCTCAGCTTGCGCAGGCGTACCAACGGACCGGTAATATGGAAGCAGCGATCAAGACTTATGAAAAGGGAATCGATCTTATCAAACGATTCAGCGCGAGGACGCCGGCAGAAAGCAGTCTCTATCAGGGGTTGGGCCAGGTTTATCTCGCTCAAAAAGACTTTCCTCGCGCGCTGGAGAATCTTAAGAAGGCGCTCGCTCTATCCGAAAGCCAACAAAGGCCAGGTGCGATCAGCTCTGCTAGCCTTTGGATCGGAGACGTTTTTAACCAGAGCGGAAAGCCCGCTGAGGCCATTCCCTACTATCAGAGAGCTATCCAACAAGTCGAATCGACCCGCGCCCTGCTCCAGTCGGAAGAGCACAGACAATCCTTTTTCGAAGGGAGATTGGGCGCCTATGTCAAAATGATGAAGGCTCTTCTCTCCGCAGGAAAGGCAGAGGACGCCTTTAATTACGGCGAGCGCGCACGCTCCCGGACTTTCCTGGATATATTAGGCAGCAAAGTCCAATTGTCGAGAGTGCAGGGCGGCCTGCTGGAAGAGGAGAGAGCATTGCAGGAGCGGATCGCCGCGATTAAGGCCAAGTCAGCGGCGGGCGAGGAGGAAGAAGCCGGGACGGAGAGGGAGAGTTCAAGGAGAGAGCTGGCCGAAGCGGAGAAAGCCTACGAGGCTTTTCTTGCTAAGGTTAGAAAACAAGATAAAGAGCAGGCCTCCCTCATGAGCGTCGAGCCTCTCACTCTAAAAGAAGTCCAGGAGCTTTTGGAGCCGGGCGTGAGCATGCTGGAGTATTTTGTGACGGAGCAGGAAGTTCTGCTTTGGATCGTGAAGAAAGATAAGACGCGGTTTGTAAGGGTGCCTACAGGAAGGAAGGCGTTGGTCGCTAAGGTGACCTCTTTGAGAGAGAGCATCTATAACGTCGCCGAGAAGGAGAAATTCAAGGCTTTTTCGCAGGAGCTTTACGGTCTTCTGGTAGAGCCGGCGCTTTCCCATGTACGGGGCAAGGAGCTTTTGATCGTTCCGCACGACGTGCTGCATTACGTGCCCTTTCAGGCGCTGCTCTCGCCAGAGGGCAAATATTTGATTCAGGACTACCCGATCTATTATCTATCGAGCGCGAGTTTGATGCAGTTTACCCACACGAAGAGGAGAGCGGGTGGAGAAAGTGCCCTTGTGATGGGCAATCCCAGTTTAGGGGATGAGGCGTACAATCTTCGGTTTGCCGAGAGGGAGGCCAAAGAAATAGCGGAGGCTTATCCACAGAGCTCCGTGTATCTTCGCGCAGAGGCGAGTAAACCCAGGGCTGTCTCCTTGAGTCCAAAGTACGATATGCTGCACTTTGCCGTGCATGCCGAGCTTAACGAGGACAACCCTTTGAGTTCGGCCCTTCTGCTAGCAGGAGACGGACACGACGACGGACGGCTTAGCGTGGGAGAGATATTCTCTTTGGGCCTTAAGGCGTCCATGGTGGTTCTTTCCGCCTGTGAAACCGGATTGGGAAAGCTGAGCAATGGGGACGAGATGATCGGGCTGACGCGCGCGTTCATCTACGCGGGGACGCCGTCGATCGTCACGACGCTTTGGAAGGTCAACGATCGGGCCAGCTACGAGCTGATGCGGGAGTTTTACCAGCGTTTGAAGACGGCAAAGAAATCCGATGCGCTGCGCCAGGCGCAGTTGAAGACGATGAAAGAATTTCCCGAGCCGTTTTATTGGGCGGCGTATCAGTTGACCGGCGAGCCGTAGAATAATAACGTGGCGTAGGAGGAATTAATGTCAGCCATAAAACACTCGTCAATCAGCGCTTTTAGCGAAGGTCGGTTGCGTCCTTCAATCGGTAGACAAAAACGAGGCGCACTTTAGATTGAAAGGAAAGGCCATGGGACAACAGAAAAAGAAGATTGGCAGGAGAGAGTTTATTCGGCAGGTAGGCGCCGCCACGACGTTGGCCGCCGGATTTCCGCAATGGGCTAGGCTTGCCTTTGCGGCCTCCGGCGAGGCGCTAGACGGCACGGGTCTATCTTTCCGATGCGCTGCTGGTGATGTCACTCCAACCGAAGCTGTCGTTTGGCTGCGAGCTGAGCGAGAAGGGGTCGTCTCGGTCCGCTACGGTAAAGATCCACAACTGAAGGAATTTGTCTCTACTGCGCCCGTCAAGGTGACCGGCGCTACCGATTTTACAGCGAAGGTGTTGATTGATCGCCTCGAGCCGGCGAGCACCTATTTTTACCAAGCAGCGGTGGAGGGGAAAAACCCCGGGCCCGTGGCACGCCTGACCACGGGGCCGCGGTCCGACGACGCGGTGGACGTGCGGTTCGCCTTCAGCGGCGACACGCGCCAAACTTACCGGCCGTTTTCGATCATGGATTCGATCCGGGCGATGAAGCCGGATTTTTTCCTTCATCTCGGCGACACGATCTATGCGGACCTGGACGGCCGGGCTCACACGCTGGACCAGTACTGGGCCAAATATCGAGCGAATCGCAGTGACCAGCCTTCACAAAATTTATTCTCGGAAACGAACCTCTATGTGGTCTGGGACGACCACGAGGTAGAAAACAATTACCATCGTTTGAGCCCGCTCGCGCCGATCGGGCGCAAGGCCTTCTTCGATTATTGGCCGGTGCGCCAGGATGCCAAAGATCCCGACCGGATCTATCGTTCCTTTCGATGGGGAAAAGCGGTCGAGCTTTTCATCCTCGACGCGCGCCAGTACCGCGATCGCGAGAAGGCCACTCTCCTCGGCCAGGAGCAGAAGCGTTGGTTCTTGGAGGCCCTGGCTTCATCCGATGCCTGGTTCAAATTTGTCGCAACTTCGATGCCTTTCTCCAGCCCGGACGCCGACAAGTGGGGCGGCTTTCCCGATGAGAGAAACGAAGTGCTCGGCGTCATTAAAAAGAAAAAAATCTCCGGAGTCGTTTTTCTCACTGCCGATGTTCACTATGCCGCGGTGACGCGGGTTGCCGGGGGCCTGGGCTTGAGAGAGTTCATCACCGGGCCAATCGCAGCGCAAATGGACACTAAAGTGACGGGAACCGCCAAGCGCTTTGAGTTTTTCAAGGGAGATGTTTTCAACTACGGCCTGGTCAAAGTTTACGCGAAGGCAACGCCTCCGTACGCCGAGATAGAAATCCTGGGGAAAGGCAACGAGCTGCTTTACAAGACTAAAATCGAAACGGCGTGAAGCGTTCTTTTGCTTGGGGGATTTTGTCGTCTCGTTTTTGCGCAGGAAGAATTTCCCGCCGTTTTACCGGGCGGCGTATCAGTTGACCGGCAAGCCGTAGCCGTAGCGGAGCTATGAAAGTAAACCTGTTTATTTTTATTGCAGTGCTGTTTCTTGCTGGCTCTGCGGCTGCGCAGCAGAAATTTGTGCCGACGGCGCTCTCCAGGCGCGAAGCGCTCGGGAGCGGGCAAGGCCAGGCGTACTTGGCTGCGATGGAAGCCTTGGGCTCGGAGTCGGAGCAAAAAGAGCGCTGGAGCGACGCCTCACACGCGTATATTCACGCGTCCAGCGCCGCCGGCTCTTTGGGCCAGTTGCAAAAGGGCATCGTCCACGCCGCCAAAGCCGTGGAGCTGGCCCAAAAGGCCGGCAGTGCCACGCGCGAAACGCACGCGTTGCTGGTGCTGGCATCTTCCCATGGCAGGGTCGGCCAGCCGCAAAAGGAACGGGAGTTTTTACAAGGAGCGCGCGAGACGGTCAAGCAAATGAAAGGCAACGACAGGCAGCTCTTCGAAGGTCTGGTTTATCTCTTTTTGGGGCGCAATCATTTGCGCCAGAAGGAGGTGCAAGAGTCGATCGAACATTTTTCCTATGGCCTGAAGGCATTCGAAGACCTTTTGAGTCATCTCAGGTCTCCGGCGGGATCAAAAACGAAGAACCTTCAGGCCGCGATTCGCGGCGCAGAAACGCAACGCATCTGGATCATTCGCTTGCTGGGCAGCGCCCATATGCGTTCCGGGAATGCGCCGGAGGCGATCAAGGCTTTCGAGCGCGCGATGACGATTCTAGGTGAATCCGGTTTGAAGAACGATATCGAGGCGCACATTATTTCGAGCCTGGGCCAGGCCTATCGCTATCAGAAAGATTATCCGCGCGCTTTGGAGACGCTTGCCAAGGCCCTTCAAATAGCCGAGGCCCAGCGGCAGACGCTCACCATCCAAAGCGCCAGCAGCGCCATGGCGGACATCTACCTTCAGACCAACAGGCCCGCCGAGGCGATTCCGTACTTTAAGAAAGCCATCGACACCATCGAATCCACCCGTGCGCTGCTGGAATCCGAAGAGCTTCGGACCTCGTTCTTTGAGAACAAGGGATCCATCTATGGCGGCATCATCCTAGCCCAGTTGGGGGCAAAAAACGTCGAAGAGGCGTTCAACTATAACGAACGCGCGCGCTCGCGGGCGTTTCTGGATATTCTGGGGAGCAAGGTGCAACTCGGCCGGCACGGCGCGCTCGTCGAAGAGGAGCGCGCGCTTCAGGCAAAGATCGCCGCGTTGAAAGCAAATCAAGAAGAGGACGAAGAAGGCGAGAGCGATCCGAGGCGTCTGCGGCAAGAACTGGACGCGGCCCAAAAGGCGTACAACGAATTCCTCGCCAAGGTGAGAAAGGAGAGCAAAGAGCAGGCGTCGCTGATGAGCGTCGAGCCGCTGACGTTGAAGCAAGTGCAGGAGCTGCTCGATCCCGGGGTGACGGTCCTGCAATATTTCGTTCCGCGCGGCCAGGCCATGTTGTGGGTGATCGAGCGGGATCGAGTCAATTTCGTCAGGTTGTCTCTGAACCGAAGCGAGCTGATTGCCAAAATCGGCGCGCTAAGGGAAAGCATCTCCAACGTCGGAGAGAAAAACAAATTCAAGCCGGTCTCCAGCGAGCTGTATCGGGCTCTCATAGAGCCTGCATTGCCTCATATCCGGGGCAAAGAGCTTTTGATTATACCCCACGACGCGATGCACTACCTTCCGTTTCAAGCCCTGATCTCCCCGCAGGGCAAATATCTGATCCAGGACTACCCCATCCATTATCTCTCCAGCGCCAGCTTGATCCAGTTTACCCGGGAGAAAAAACGGGCGAGCCGAGACCGGGTGCTTGCCCTGGGTAATCCCGATTTGGGCGACCCCGCTTATGCGCTGCGGTTTGCCGAGAGAGAGGTCAAAGAGGTGACGACGGTGTTTCCCAAAAGCGCGGTTTACGTGAGAGCCGACGCGACCAAGCAAAGAGCCGTCTCTTCCAGTCCAAATTACGACATTCTTCACTTCGCGGTTCACGGGGAGCTTAAGGAGGACGATCCTTTAGGGTCGGGCCTTTTATTGGCGGGCGAAGGAAAGGGAGACGGGAAGCTCACCGTCGGGGAGATTTTCTCGCTCAATCTCAAGGCTGACATGGTCATACTTTCCGCCTGTGAGACCGGGCTGGGAAAGATCGGCGGCGGAGACGAGGTCATCGGCCTTACCCGCGCTTTCATCTACGCGGGCACGCCGTCGATCGTGACGACGCTCTGGAAAGTGAACGACCGGTCGAGCTACGAGCTGATGCGGGAGTTTTACCAGCGTTTGAAGACGGCAAAGAAATCCGATGCGCTGCGCCAGGCGCAGTTAAAGACGATGAAGGAGTTTCCCGAGCCGTTCTACTGGGCGGCGTATCAGTTGACGGGCGAGCCGTAAGCCAACGATGCCCATCCTCGAAATCCTCAAAAGAAGAAAGCGGCGCTTTTACAAATCGCTGGTCCTTGGATTTTCCGTCAGCCTGGTAAGCTCTCTCGTTTCCTACATGGGCTACCTGCAGGGATTCGAGTCCAAGGCGCTCGATTTCCTTCTCTGGATGCGCGGAAGAGTCAAGTCGCCGGAGATTATTTTGGTCCAGATCGACGACCGGGCCTTCACCAATTTGGGAGAAAAGCAGCCTCTGCCCCGTTCGTACATCGCCGGACTTATCGAAGTGTTGGGACGGAGCGGCGCCAAAGTGATCGGCGTCGACGTCGAATTCAAAGTGAAGACCAATCCGCGCGAAGACGAAATGCTCGTCAAGGCGATTCACGCCGCCGCGGAGAACGGTCTCAGCAAAGTCGTCCCGGTCTTTGTGATCAGGCCGGACAAGGAAGTGAACGACGCGATGACCTACGCGCGCGCGCCGTTTTTCAGTCCGAATCTTCCGGTCATCTCCGGCTTCGCCAATGCGCCGATCGATTCCGACGGTCTGGCGCGCCAACTTCCGCTCGCCGTCCGCGGGAGCGACGGCAAGATCCTCCCTTCGCTCGCGCTCGCCGTGCTCGCGCGCTACGCGGGATACGACGGCGCGCGGCTGGAAGAGGCGATGAACCGGCGTGCCGGAAATAAAGTCATGCTGCTCCTGCCGGAGTGGGATAAATTTCAGGGCAAGCTGCTGCCGCAACCGACGGCGGTCTCGTTCGACATCGACGATCAGTGGAAGATCAATTTTGCCGGCGCGCAGGGAAGCTTCGCGGCAATTCCGAGCGATCCGGTCTTCCAGCTCTCCAAGCTCAAAACTTCGCTGGCCGAGGACAATCCGTTTCGCGGTAAGATCGTCCTCATCGGCGCCAGCTTCGGGGACAGCCGCGATTTTTTTCCCACCCCGCGCGGGCTGATGAGCGGCGTCGAGATCCACGCCAACATCATCCATACGATTCTCTCGCGCGCGCAGATCATGCCGGCCGCACACTGGGTGGGCGTGGCTCTCTCGCTCGTCTTCGCGCTCGTCATGAGCGTGCTGCTCACTTTTTTCCGTCCGATGGTGGCGACCATTGTTTCGGTCACCGCCATCCCGCTGGTACTCATCCCGGCGAGCTATCTCGCCTTTGCGCGCCTCGGGATCTGGGTGGACTTCGTCACGCCGCTGCTGGCGATTCGCTGGGGGGCGACCATCGCCGACTATTTGGAGGCTCGCCACGTCCGCCGCTCGCTCGGGCAATTGGTGGACCGGGAGGTGGCGAACCAGATCGTCGATCAGGATGAGACACTTAGCGGGCAGACCCGCGAAGCGACCATCTTTTTCACCGATGTGAGAAATTACACCACGCTATGCGAGGGCAAGACGCCGGAGGAGGTGGTCTCGATCCTGAATGAATTGTTCGCCATGATGGGCCGAGTGATCGCCCGCCACCAGGGCTGCATCGTAGACTTCATCGGCGACGCGGTGCTCGCCGCTTTCGGCGCGCACAAGGACAATCCGAATCACGCGGCGGACGCGGTCGCGACAGCGCTGGAAGCGCAGGCCGAGCTTGACATCCTCAACCTGGCTTGGCAAAAGAGGGGCATACCGCGCCTTCAAATAGGCGTGGGAATTCACTCCGGCGAGGTCCTCGCCGGCATCGTCGGCTCCGGGCAACGAAAGAAATTCGGCGTGACCGGCGACACGGTCAACACCGGCTCCAGAGTCGAGGGGCTCAACAAAGAGTTTTCCACCTCGATTTTGATTACGCGAGAGACACTGGAACGCTTGAACGGAAAGTTCAAAGTGCAGGGACACGGGGAAGTGAAGGTTAAAGGGAGAGAAAAGGCGGTGGAGGTGTTTGAAGTGTTGGGAACCCAGGGCTGAGGCAACGGCAGGGCGGTTCGCGAACCGCCCCTACAAATTCGCGTCCGTGGAGGTCATATGAAAACGAAGGCTACCGTTGTGTGGTTAATCGTCGTGGTCGCAATCTCGATGACGCTCCTCAGCGTCCCCGTCCATGCTCAGGACGCCGTCGGAGTCATCACCGAGATCAAGCTCAATCGCGGCGACGTGCAGATCCGCCTGCCCGGAAAGAATTGGCAAAAGCCCGGGCTATTGCAGTCGCTTTACGCCGGGACCCAGATCCAGTCGTCCAAGGACGCTCGGGCCGTCGTCCTCTACACCGAAGGCGCGAAAACCGTGACGATCGATGAGCGCAACTCTCCCTTCGAGATCAAGGCGGCGGACGCCAAAGGTGCGTCGGGCGGAGGGATGAAAGAAGTCGCCAGCTCGCTGATGGGCAAGAAAAAACCGGCCGCGTATGTGGCGCTCGCCGTGCGCGGCGGCAAGCGCCCGCCGCTTTTGGTCTCGCCGCGCAACACCAAGCTCATGAGCGACGCGCCGACGCTTCAATGGATGGGCATGGAGCGCCAGCCGGGAACCGTGCGGCTTTACGGCCCCGAAGGGCTCCTGTGGTCGGCGGAGAATATCTCGCTCACACAGATCAAATATCCCGCGTCGGCGCCGCGCCTCAAGCCGGACGTGGAATATTCCTGGGTGATCGAGAAAAAAGATTTTACGGTCGAGAAGGCGCGGTTTCAGCTCCTGCCTCCCGCGGAGGTTAAATCCGTGCAGGACGAAATGGCAGCTCTGCAAAATGCTCCGGGCGTGCCCAAAACCACCCAGGCGATTCTCAAAGCCGGGTTGTTTTATTCCCGCGCCCTTTATTACGACGCGCGCGAGGCGCTGATAGAGGCCGTCAAGGCCGACCCCGACGAGCCGACGCTGCATTTTTTGTTGGCGGATGTTTACGAGAAGACCGGCCTCAAGGAAATGGCGGCGGAAGAATACAGCGAGTCCGACTTTCTGTTGAAGCAGAGACAGTAGATTTTTCTCTCCACTAACCAGTTGGCAGGCGGCAGTGCTGCCTATTTGTTTTTGTGCGCAAGTTCCTCCTCGATAACTCGCGCGAAAGCCTCGAGAGGCTGGGCCCCTGTCAACGGTCGCCCATTGATGAAGAAGGCCGGGGTGCCCGTCACCCCTGCGCGGGTCCCCTCTTCTATGTCTTTCTTGATAGCGGCCTGATATTTCCCGCTACTCAGGCACTTTTCAAAGGCAATAGCTTCCAGCCCCACTTCCTTGGCCAACCCCTTAAAGATTTCTGGACTGGACTTCGGCGCGCTGGCAAAGAGCTTGTCGTGATAAGCCCAGAATTTCCCCTGCTCGTTGGCGCAGCGCGCGGCCTCGTGGGCTTTGCTCGTTCCCGGGTGCAGACTGTCGATCGGGAAATCGCGAAAGACCAGCTTTATCTTATCGCCGTACTGCGACTCAAGTTGAACTAGCGTTGAAACCACGCGCTTGCAAAAGGGGCAGTGAAAGTCGGAAAACTCGACGATGGTCACGGGCGCCTTCTCAGTTCCCTTGAACGGCGCCCCTTGGACGGAAACTTCGAGGCGCTGGACCGGCGGCGGCTTGAGGTTCACCACGACCTTAGCTTGTGAGCGAAGTGATTTAAGGAACTCTTCTCGCTTGGCGACCAGCTTCTGGTTTTGTAAGCGAGTTCTGATTTGGTCCCGCAGGTTGCTTTCTTCGCCTTTAAGCTGCGCTTTATTTTCCTGGTAGAAGTTTTCGATCTCCTGCTCGGTCACCAAGCCGACTTTCGCCGTTACCTCAGCGTCAAGCAGCGTAGGCACCGTAAGTTTGCGTTTGGCTGCTTCCCTTTCCAGTAGCTTCTCGTTGATCAGCGCCTCAACTCTCTGGCGCTTGAGATTATAGATTTGCTCTTCCAGCTTACTTAATTGCGGCGCGAGCGGTTTCTCAACCTCCTCGGCCGTGATGGCTATTCCATCCACCTCGGCCAATGGTTCGCTGGCGGCATGAGCCGCAGCCGGGAGACCCACGGCTACCAGGAGCATGAAGCCCCCGAGAACCGCCACTTGACGTATCACTCGCTCACGCATTGTCATTTAGAACCTCGCCTAACTCAGCTAAGTGCCCTACCGTAATCCGCAAGTGGGAAGCGTACGATTTTCCTGATGTGAGCCCGATGCACGGCGATCGCCTCCAACCGCTTATAGACTGCCGCGTCAAAATACTGCTCATGACACCTAGCGCAGACCCAGGCCGGTACGTTATCCACATAGATCGTTCGTCCCTTGAAATGAAACCTGGCCCGGACCAAACGATGCTCTACTTTGCCGTCACAAAACTCGCACCAATCGACCTTTTTATTCTTTTTCCGCATAAGCTGTGATGATCAGCAACACCCCGGACCGAAGAAAGCGGCAAACCACGCCTCCCCGACGACCATCCGTCGCGTCCCCGATAACTTCATAGCGGGTGCCGCGTGGGTCCCGTGTGAACCTCCGTGCCACTCTACCGCCAAAAATGATACACTCAATATCGTTGGCTTCAAGGTCGTCCTCAGACATTTCCTCGTTTGCGTGTGAGCTGATACGGTACCTTTGCTCGCGGACGGCGCGTCGTATGCGCTGTAGATATCCATCCCGCGCTTGCAAGATAATCCGTTGACTCATCTCACGTCAAACAAAAAACAGAACTGACTGCCCGCCGCTCTACCAGCGCGTCGAGCTTCTGGCGCTTCAAATTATAAATCTGCTCTTCGAGCTTGCTCAGCTGCGCCGCGAGGCCCTTCTCGACCTCCTCGGAGCTGATCGCCACCCCGTCGACTACGGCGAGCGGTTCGTCGGCCGCATGGGCCGTGAAGGGAAATCCGAGCCCCGCCAATAGCAGGAAAGTCCAAAGAGCCGTCATGGGGGATAATCCTCTCTTACTTTTCTATTGTCTTTGGGCATCGACTCTTACATGCCGGGTTTAAGTCCGCAAGACAAGAACGGCAGAGCGGGTTACCCCGCCCTGCCGTTGAAACGCCTCGCCAACTTTCACCTGCTGCTATAACAGCAGGCCGTCAAGCGTGCTCGATTTGGTTAACATGTGTACTTGAGATTCTTGGGGTAATAACATGTTCCCCCAAGCACGCTTTGAAGCGGTGGACGCCCTAACTCTGCTGGGGGGCAAAATGCGAGGCCCAAGTCTGTCTCACAGCTATTGGGCGTATTATCTACTGTGCATGCCTGGCATCCAGAGGGGCCGCATACTGTTTCGAAAGGGGTGGCAGGATCGACGACCATAGATGTGATGATATTGTCCGTTTCGCCCGCAGTCACAAAGTAAGAACATCCATTTGCAAAGGTTTGATGCGAAGTTGTATTCACCAGCGGGCTACCCTGGAACGTTGGGGCGGTCGGCGTCGTTGGACCTAATATCGGGCCACAGTGCTCATAGGTGGTCTTTATCCCCAGGAGTATCGTAGTTACCCCTTCCTCGGGTTTAAACCGTTCGGGGACATCAAGCGTAAAAGTATGCCCAATCGCTACGCTGGTAAAGGCCACACCGTCCTGGTGGTGAACGACCTTCCAGGCATCGGGGGGCGGGAAGCCACCCGCAGTACCGTGGGGCGTCACATATACACCGCCGGGGGAAGTATCGACGAAAGACAAGAGATCGGATCCAAGCCCTTTCTTTACGTATACAAAGAGCTTGTTGGCGTTGGCGCCGCTAACGGTATAGGTGTAAGTCGTACGCCCATTCAGGGTTTGTGGAACTACATTTACAGTGAAAACACCGGCGGCTTCGCCGGTGGTCTTACTGGTACAGCTTAACTGCGCAAAGACATTGGTCGACGCCAACAGCGCCACGATGGCGACCACGCCTGCCGACAATAGTAAAGATTTTCGTGTTTCCATGATCTACCTCCTGTTATGTTTAGTATGAGGCCCCCTCCACCTCCCCGCCCAAAATGCCTTAGCGAATACTTATCTCTCAGCCCATAACCACCTCCTATTAGGAGACACGACTTTCCGATCCTTACGGAAGGGCCAGTGTGACTCGTAGAAAGGCCATTCGGCTAGGCTGGATATTCGGGTTGTTAAAGTCGGTTTCCTGATACTTGAACTTCTTGTCACCTAGATTCTTCACGCCGACGGTGATGAGACCGTACCGCTTCGGCAAACGGTAATTGAGTCCGGCATCGACGAGCCAAAAGTTGGACGTGCCAAGTAAAAATCCGCTTCCCCCTTGTGGGAAAACTCTCCCATGTTGATTATAGTACGTCACTTGGAGCGCGGCGCTCCATCCAGAGGGGTGGATGAAATTTACCCCAAGAGGCACACTGTGCGTAGCCACTCTCTTTAGAAAGATGGTGAATTCCTCCTCCCGCTTAAATTCTTCGTATTGATATGCCGCACGGAGTGCCAGCCAGGGATGAGGTGTCCAGAACAGATAGGCACGACCTAGCTGTTCTTGCCAGTCCGCGCGTTTAATTTGCGCCGGGGTTACAGTGAAATCCTCAAAGGGCACCGACAGATCTCGCCAAGAATATTCCACACCGCCATACAGATTGAGCGAAAATTTCTGATCGATAGCGCCACCGTAGCGCCATGACCTCACGGCGTTGATTTCATTGTCATCAAAGAACTGATTAAAGCCAGCCACCTGGGTCGGCTCCAGGGTTTGATTCGTGATCAGCGTTCGCCTCAACACCCGGAAGGCCGCAGCGCGCACCGTCGTGGATGGAAATGGATTCCAGACGACCCCGAATTTTGGATTGAACTGGTTCGTCTTCGTCTTTTCTGCAGCCGAGCTCTTCGGGTCGTAGAAATCGCCACTTGCGCCAAGCGTGAGGGTCACATTCTTCAGGACCGGGATATTGGAATACACGTAAACATTAAAGTGCTTGGCACCTTGGTCGATGCTTTCTGTAATGGTTTGCGGCCCGGGCCCAAACGGAGGCGGCGGCAAGTTCAACTGCAAGTTAACGTCTTCATCTCCCGTGACCCTGAAAAATCCGAAGCCGCTGGTAAGGTTCACGATGGGCGAGCGAAAGAGGTGTTGAATCTCGCTGCTAAGCCCGGTGTGACCGGTTCTTTTTACATCAATTGTGGCGATCGGAGTTGGCTCATCATGACCGCTTTGATCTCTCTGCTGAAACGTAAACGAACCGAGGAAAATAGAACTCGGCGATTGAGCGTGACGCAGACCTAGGCGGTAGGTATTTGACGTTATATTATCTTTAAAGAACCGACTAAAGTCATCCGGGAAGAAGTTGAGCTTAAGATCGCCACTCTCGAAATCTCTGTACCGATATTCAGCCTGAACGCTCGTTTGGGGAGAGAGTTCCATTTGCACAAAGGCGTCACCGATATTGTCCTTCTGATTTGCGTTTTTGCGCCAACCATCCGTCTGAAAACGGAAACCGCCCAGGCTGAAAGCGACCTTCTTGTAAATGCCGGAAAGGACCCCTTCACCAGAGTATGTATTATTCTCGCCCACAAGGCCGGTAGTCTGAAAGGTAATCCCATTCCGGTTAAAGATTGGATTGAACTCGTTGAATGAGAGCGCCCCAGGACCGCTGGCGCTGATGAGGAAAAGGTTGCTTTCCGCGAGGTGGGGCTGAATGGGCGTCATGTTCAGCGGCTGAAGCAACTGGGATTGCAATAGTTCGCTGACTCTGGCGATCTCGTGGCGCGGCAAAACGGAATAAGAATCGGAGAGGAACCTGTGCGAGGAGAAGTTAGTCGGGTCGGTGTTGACGGATTTCCATCCTTCCACAAGAGCGAGCTGCTGGAAGCCTAGATCGCTGTAAACGCGCGCGAGGCTCGCGCTGCGCGCTGCCAAGTCGGAATCGAGCTGCAGGCGCGACCGGTAGATTGCTCGGTTATCGTTCAGTTCGATGGCTCTTTGCAGGTCATGTAGGGCTTCGACCGGCCGGTTCGTAGTCTGCTTCTGAATCGCATCGTAAAAGTAAGGCGTGGGATCCTTGGGGTCGAGTTCCTTCGCGGTGGCATACTCGCGTTCAGCTACTTCCGAGCGCTTCTCTTCATAGTACGCTTTGCCCAGGTAACTACGGACAATCGAGTTGTTGGGGTCCAGGCTTGCGGCAACCTCAAGCTCCTTTCTTCCCTCACCCAAATCACCCTCCCGAATCTTTGCCAGACCCAGACCTAGTCTCGAAAGAGAGTCAGCCTGATCGAGCTCGATGGCTTTCTCGAAAGCCTTTTTGGACTCGACCGTGTTCACCCGCAGCAGGTGGGCGAAGCCGAGTACCATCTGGGTGCGCGACAGATTGGGATTCAGCGAGACCGCTTTCTGCGCGGCTTCGAGGGCGTCGTCGAGGTTGCCGAATGACATATGAAGCTCGGCCAGCCGCGCCCAAGCCAAAGCATTGTCCGGGTCTACCTGCACGGCCTGTCGCAGACTGTTGCGCGCGCCTTCGAGATCGAAGTTTGCCTGCTGAGCGTAGGACAAAGCGGTTAGCGCCGTTGCGGATTTGGAGTCTGCGGAGACCGCCTTCTGGGCGATGCTGAGCGCCCTTTCTTTATCGTTTTGCACTACGGCAACGATCGACTGCAGGGCCAGGGCATCGCTGTAATTCGGGTTTAATTTAAGTGCCCGCTCCAAGTCCGGACCGGCTTCGTCAACACGGCCAACGGCGAGCAGCAATGAGGCTCGGTATGCGAAAAAGCGCGGTTCCGTGATATCGGCGGGGGCACCTTTGAGAGCGTCGAAGGCCCGCTGGTAGTCGCCTTTCATGGAGGCTTCAATAGAGTTTCGCGCCATGCCTTGCCAGGGTTGTGTGCCTTGAAAGTCCTCGGCGCGGAAATAGGTCACCGGTGGATAGTACAACGCCCACTGAACCGCATCGCGCGGCCGCACGACGGTGCGGAGTACCGGAGCCTGCCCTTGCGCGGCCACCGCCGACTGACCGCTCGCGAGCGCCAAGCTGCCCACCGCGTTGGCGGCCAAGACCCTGCCTTCAAATATCGTGATCAAGGCCCTATCCGCCTCAACTTGTATTAAACCCTCCGTTCCTTCCACACCTGCGTTTACGAACGCTGTATTCACTTCCAAATTTCGGGGAAGACGGCTGAAGAAATGCACGGCACCCGTTACTAGCTCGACCAATGAGCCCCTCGCCTCTCTCACTCCTCCCAGGGTGATCGCCGTGTTCTGATCCAGCCGCAGAACGGGCTGATTGCTGAGCGCAATGTCGGCGCGGCTCCGTCCCAACACTCGAATCCGATCGCCGGCGCAGAAGGTGTCGTTGAGTTTAACCGGCTCGCGCTGGGTTTGACCGGCTCGCTGTACGTCCACAGTCCCCTGAACCGAAACCGCTTTTGCGATCCACGGATCGCACGACGTCGCGGCGGGAGAAACAGGGGGGTAGAGCAGTAATGTCAAGAGGGTTGTGCATATAAGAAGATGTAAAGAAGATGAACACATTCTCTTCATGGCTTACCTCTTTTTATGGGTAACCTACGTACCTATGCATACTGCAAATCCAAATACAATCCTATTTTTCCTCCAGAGGAATCACCCCGTCCCATGGTTCCTCAGGCGGATTCCTTTTGTACTGTTCGCAAAGCTTCATATAAAAATGCGCAGGACCGTCTTTTGCTGAGTTTTCGACCGCATGATGGAACTTTTCTGTCGCCTCACTCCAGAATTGCTTTCTGAACGCATCCAGGGCTTCGGCAAAGAGCAGGCGGGCGCGTTTCTGTTCTTCGTCAGATTCTTCCACGCGACATAATAATTCATGCACCACGACCGGCTGAGCCTTTCCCTTGAATCTAAATTTTCCAACCTCTCTCGTCAGGAAGCCGTTGAGTCCATCGATGACCTCTTCAGAGACCAACAACTCAGTCCCCAGGTATTTGTTTAGCCCGTCCATCCTTGAAGCCGTATTGACGACGTCTCCGGTAGGGCCGTACTTGTAAAGATCGCCGGCGGCGATGTTGCCGAGGAAAATCTGTCCGGAATGGATGCCGATGCGGGTGGGAAGGGCCAGATTCTCGTAAGACCGGTTGAACCGTTCTACTCCTTTAGAAATATCCAGCGCGGCCAAGCAGGCTCGATGCCTCAGCGCGGCGTCGGATTGCGTGCCTTTCCATATGGCCAGGATCGAATCTCCTTTGAGGTCCACGACAAACCCGCCATGTTTCTTGACCGGCTCGAAAAGCGCCTCGAAATATTTATGCATGAAGTCGCTTAGCTGCTGTGGCTCCATGGTTTCCGATAATGTCGTGTAGCCTGCGGCGTCCGTGAACAAGCAGGCGCCGTAAACCGTCTGACCGCCTCTTTTCATGTCGATGATGTTCTTCGTTAATTCATCGACGACCTCGTTCGGAACATAATAGGCGAGAGCTTTGCGGACGTTCTGACGCTCCTTGTTGGTCTCGAAATAGTTCCATAAGCCGCCGCCGAGAAGTCCCAGCGGAGTCTGGAGGAATAACGGGATGATGATGGGATACCAGGTCGCGGCAGCTTGAAATTGATAGGCTGCGACAGCAAGATAACCGGCCGCCAGGACGACGACGCTCAATGTCGCAGCCACCATGCCGGCCATCCGGCAAATAATACCGACGACGAGGCCCCATAGCAGAATCAGAAGGACATAATGACGCGAGCCGATCGGCCTGACCGGTTTGTCTTCTAAAAGGTTGAGGAATGCGGTCGCCGCAATTTCAACGCCGCTGATGAATACACCGTTCGCCTGGGAAAAAACCGTATAAAAACTATCCTTTCTCTCCGCCAATATTTTCTCCGAGAGCCCGACAAACACCGCTTTACCCTTGAGGTCATTTGGTTTGCCGCCTCCTCGATTGTCATTGAGTTGCAGCGCTTGATAGTAGGGCAGGGTGGTCACGGTTCGTGGCGGGCCGTAGTAATTGACGTAGCGTGAATTGCCGCCGCCGTACATTTTTATGAGCGATCTGAGCAAGCGATGTTTATGAACATCGCCGGAAGTTCGGTCGGAACGTTCTAACTTTTCAAGCATTCTTTCCGCGGTCATCGGCTCGTTTTCGAAAATATCCCTGATGTTTCTCATGACCGTCTTAACGTCGCTTGTTTTGATTGCGGTATCGACGTTCGGGGGGAGTTTTTTCGCTTGATCCGGGCTGACCTGTTCCAGCAAATGGATAAAATCCTCGAAGAGCTGTCCCGTGAAAAGCTGAAATGCAACTATCGGGAAAGTCGGCGAATCGACGGCGTCGTGCTGGAACGTCCAATACTGGTTCACCTTGAAGGGAATTCTCGGCAGGACAAAAGGCGCGGTCGCCGCCGCAGGCCGGGCGAAAAGATCAAGCGGCGGCACGATCTTAACGATATTGTGAACTCCGGCATCGCTCGCGCCGTCATTCGACAGCGCCACTTCCTTGGCCGTCAGAGGCTCGGCCAGGACGACATTGCCGGCTTTTTTTATCGCCTCGGCGAACAGGTTGTCGTCTTTCGGAACGCGCGGCTCCAGGAAATGCAGGTCAAAGGTGACGACCTTGGCGCCTTCTTGGGCTAACTTTTCCACTAAGCGGGCATGCAGCGAGCGAGGCCACTTGTCGGGGTTGTTCGGTAAGTTGAGCTGCTCGGAAGATTCTTGGTCGATACTGATGATCGCGGCGTCAGACGGCGCTGCTCTGACGCCCCGTAGTTTAAACAAGAAGCCTAGGCCGATGTCTT
The DNA here is from genome assembly GCA_964404195.1 of uncultured Syntrophobacteraceae bacterium. Lineage (GTDB taxonomy): Bacteria > Desulfobacterota > Binatia > UBA9968 > UBA9968 > JAJPJQ01. The sequence continues at coordinate 1,382 of CAYOJC010000016.1, read as the reverse complement.
CCTCGAGGCCCGTCGTAAAATGGAAAAAGCTCGCAACAAGTCCTACGATTCCTACCAGCAGGCCCAAGATTGTCGCTTTGATTAGACGAGACATGCTCGAACTACCAGCAGTCGAGAAATGAGGCAGTACTCTCTGCGGACAGTCCTCATGCCGACAATTCGCGATTGTTTGCGATTTCTATCGTAGCCCCGGCCTTTATGTCAAGGGAAAGTAGCATTCATTTCTAATAATGAACTCAACGGGTTTTTCTTGCGGCACCTATGCGTTCTCTGACCTGGAGCAGAATTTTGCGGTGGCCGTGCCTAGAGGAGGGAGCAATCGCTGTGCCAGCCATGATTGGTCAGGCACCGGTCATGAAGTGTGTGAATTCGCGGGAAATTTTTAGCAGAAAAAAATTATTCAGGAACCAGCGGGGAGATTGAGCTATCTTTTCAGATAGCCCCGAGGATAAAAAGATAACACCAGTCATCCGATCAATCCCAAATATCTCCACCAGGGAATCGCCGCGACCAGAGCCAACAGATAAACGAGCGCGTAGATCGGATTGATTCGCGACATGAACTTGTAGCTGAAACCTTTCCCGTCGGTCGTCGCAGTGGCGAGCGTGTGCCAATCGACCTGAAACGGAAAGAACCACACCTCGGTCGCTACCAGGATGAGCATGACGATGATCCACGGGCTGATCTGCATGTCGGCGGCCAGGGGAATCAACACGATCGTCAGCGTGATGACGGCAAGCCCGCTGGTAAACACGAGCTTCAGCACGTAGATGAGCAGCGCGATGATGATAAACGCGATCGCCGGCCGGTCCACGAAGGGCATGATGATCGGCGAGATGAAGCCCACGAGCCACTGATCGATCTTCGCCTTGGTGAGCACGGCGGGAATGCTCAGCGTCGCGCCGAGATAGATCAGCATCTCCCAGTCGATTCCTTTCTTCACCATTCCCCAGCCCAGCACGCCCGTGTTTATCAAGACGCAGAGGCCGATCAACGAGATCCAGGCGCTGTCGATCCGGTGATACGAATACGTGAGCCAACCGCCCACCATGAATAGCAGCATCGCCAGCGTGAGCCATTCATGCCTGGACACGGGTCCGAGAATATCGATCTGGTTCTCCACCATTTTGTAAGAGATTTGCGACTGGGTCTCCGGGCGGTAGAGAATGATGATGGCGACCAGCATGATGGCGATGACGACCAGCGTCGGCGGCAAGGCGGCCAAAAACCAGTAGCCCCAGGTGAACTGCGCGCGCACGTCCTTCGGCAGAAGTCCCCAGGCCAAAAGATTGGAAGTCGAGCCGGTGAGATAGAGAAAGCCCAACTGCCCCAGGCCGAGAAACGTCGCGGCGAAAAGTCCGGTCGATGCTTTCGACGGAGTT
>CAYOJC010000015.1:0-66493 GCA_964404195.1 uncultured Syntrophobacteraceae bacterium | reverse complement strand
CGGTAGGCGACGGCATGCTTGGAAAGATAGTCGTAGACCAGAAGAGCATGGCCGCCGTTGTCGCGCATGTATTCGCCCATCGTGCAGCCGCTGTAAGGCGCGATGTACTGGAGCGGCGCCGACTCGGAGGCCGTCGCGGCGACGACGATGGTATACTCCATGGCGCCGGATTCTCTGAGCTTGTCCACGACCTGGGCGACCGTCGAGCGCTTCTGGCCGATGGCGACGTAGATGCAAGTGACGTTGCCGCCTTTCTGGTTGATGATCGTGTCGAGCGCGACGGCGGTCTTGCCGGTCTGGCGGTCGCCGATGATCAGTTCGCGCTGGCCGCGGCCGATCGGGATCATCGCGTCGATGGCTTTGAGCCCGGTCTGCAGCGGCTCTTTGACCGGCTGGCGCGCGACGATGCCGGGCGCTTTGATCTCGATTCGTCTGCGGTCTTTGGTGTCGATCGGACCGCGGCCGTCGATGGGCTCGCCGAGCGCGTTGACGACGCGGCCGACCAGCGCCTTGCCGACCGGCACCTCGGCGATTCTGCCGGTGCGCTTAACGATATCGCCCTCTTTGATCATGTGGGTTTCGCCGAAGAGCGCCGTGCCGACGTTGTCTTCCTCGAGATTCAGCGCGACGCCGTAAATGCCATGCGGAAATTCGAGCAGCTCGCCGGCCGCCACCTTGTCCAGTCCGTACACCCGCGCGATGCCGTCGCCGGTGGAAATCACCGTGCCGACCTCCTGGACTTCCACGGCCTTGTCGTAGTTCTCGATCTGCTCTTTGATGATGCGGCTTATCTCCGCCGTCCCTATTTCCATTTCTCCTCCTAGTGCCGGCCCAATGAACTTCGCCTAACTTCGTTTATCGCCCCTCGACCTCCCTGCGGCGTACAAAAAAAGTACGCCTCAGTCGGCTCGGGGCTCGCGCCTCATTATGCTTGTTCCTTGTACCGGCACACGTTTCTAATAAGCCTGCTCGACTTGTTTTGTTATTTTCTCTAACTGCGTGCGCACGCTGCCGTCGTAGACTTTGCCTTCCAGATGGATAACCAACCCGCCGATCAAGCTCGGATCGCTCTCCTGGTGAATGACGATGCGTTTGCCGGAAATCTTCTCCAGCGCGTGGCCGAGCCGGTTGAGATCGTTTTCCTCCAGAGCGCTCGCGGCGATGACGCGCGCCTCCGCCTGCCCCTTCTTCTCATCCAACATTCGGCGGTAGCGCTCCACGATCGCCGGGAAAAAGCTCAGACGGTCGCGCTCGACCAGCAGCGAGAGAAAGTGAACGGCCAGCGGCGAGAGCTGTAAGTTGCGCGCCACCTCGACGACGATATTTTTCCGGCTCTGAACGGCGAAAGTGGGATTATTGAGCACGGTGTTCAAGACCGGATTTTGAAACGCGCCGGCGAACTGCTCGATCTCGCGGCCGATCTGTTCCTCCGTCCCCTGAGCAAGGGCCAGTTGAAACACGGCCTTGGCGTAGCGCCGGCTGAGACTTCCCGCGATCATCGAGCCGCCCCCACCTCGCTCAAAAATTCAGACACCATTCGCTTCTGGTCTTCGACCGTGAAATTCTGCTGAATGAGTTTCTCCGCCGCAGTGCGGGCGGCATCGACGATCTCCCGCACGAGCGTTTGCCGCGCGAGCCTCACCTCCTGCTCGGCGAGAAAATCAGTGTCGGCCTTGATCCGCTCCGCGATCTCCTTAGCCTCGGCCAGGAGCTTGGCTTTTTCTCTTTCTCCCTCGGCGCGGAGCGCCTCTCGAATCGCCCGCAGCTCCTCGGCGAGCCTTACCAGGCGATTTTTATAATCGCTGGCCAAGGCGTCGGCGCGCTGTTTAGCCTCGTCCGCCTCCCGGATGGACTGAGCGATCCCCTCGCGCCGGGACTTGAAGTAGTCTCTGGCGAGAGGCAAGACAAAACGCTTGATGAGGTAGAGAAAGATAAGGAAGTTGACGAGGGGGAAAATGAGCTCGCTGACGGAAGCCGCGTGCTCTTCAGCCGCGGCGGCGGGCGATGCCCAGAGAACGGATAGGAACAACGCGGCGAAGAGAATCATGCGATTTTCCTTTCAAGAATCTTCTCCGCCATCTGGCGCGCAATGGCCGTCGCTTCCTGCACAGCCTGCTCGCGGCCTTTGCGCATCTCTTTTTGGATTTCTTCCCGCACCGCCGACATCCTGTCCACCGCCTGTGCGCGCGACTCGGCCAATAACCGCTCGCGCGTTTGGCGCGCCTCCTGCAGAATGGTTTCCTTGACCGCGGCGCCTTCCTCGTTTGCCTTTGCGATCGCGCTCTCGTATTCCGCGCGCAGCCGCTCTCCTTCCACCACGAGCGATGCGGCGGCGGCTTTGAGGCCTTCGGTTCTATTTTCTCTCTCTTCCAGCAAAGCGATAAAAGGTTTAAAGAGAATCTTGGACAGAAAAAACCACAGCGCCAAAAAGGCAACGATCTGTACCAGAACCGTATAAACGAAATCGATCATAATACAGCGGACAAACTCGCGTGTATGTGTTTCCCTAACCGCAGGCTCGTCAGGAGCGAACCCGATCCACAAACAGGCGGAATGAACCTAGAATGCGGGGAAAGACAAGCGGCGCTCCAAAGCTTATTTGTCGAACGTCGTCGCGATCCTTGCAGAGCCGCCCTCAAAGGCATCGATACTCGAACTCAGCGGAAGCAGAGCTTTGCCCTTTTCCCGGGCTTTGGCCATGGCGCAACCACCGTTAAAAGAAACACCCTCGGCGACAACCAACCGGGGAGCTTCGATGTTTCCCAAGAGCCGCGCCGGCGCGCCCAGCTCCACCTTCTCCTTGGCCGTCACGTCGCCTTCGACCTGACCATGAATCACGACTACATCGCCGGAAACGTTGGCCCGGATTTCCGCTCCCTCTCCGATCGTCAACCTACCGTGGCACAGAATCTGCCCATCCACGACTCCATCAATCCTCGCCGTGCCGTGGAAGGTCAACTGCCCCGTAACCCGACTACCCCTGTAAAGGTAGGCGACCAAGTCCTCTCCCGCCGATTCCGCCGGGACTGACGGACTCAGGATCGGACTGGGCCGATCTTCAAACAGCGCCCCTTTCACGCGCGGGCTGCGGCTAAACCAAGTCATGACAAGACTCGCGTTAAACGGATTTTTCTATAACATCCGCGACCCGCGTTGTCAAAGAAGATGCCGGATGATTTTGGCCGGAACTTGCTGCCGGCCCTAGCTTTTCTCCGTGGTCGTTCGATCAAAGAGGATTTTCACCGGGGCTCTCGTCTCTTCCCGCAGCAAATTTTTCTGAATCTTCGAACTGGGAGTTTTCGGCAGGGAATCGCAGTACTCGATATAACGGGGAACTTTGAAACCGGCAAGGCGCTCTCGGCAGAAGTTCCATATCTCTTGCGGTGGAACGGTTTTGAAATCGGCGGGCGGTTTCAGCACGACGCACGCCTTCACTTCTTGTTGGCGGATGGGATCGTGTACGCCGATGACCGCCGACTCGGCGATCATCGGATGGGAATTCAACACCCGTTCCACCTCTTCCGCGGAGATGTTCTCGTCGCCGCGCTTGATCATGTCCTTTTTACGGTCGATGAAATAGAGAAAGCCGTCCCCGTCGAGGTAGCCGATGTCTCCGGTATAAAGCCAGCCGTCCTGGAGCGCCTCCGCAGTTGCCGCGGGATTCTTGTAATAGCCGCGCATTACCGCTGGACTTTGCTTGACGATTTCGCCCAACTTACCAGGTGGAAGATCGTTCCCGCTCTCGTCCACGATGCGTAGCCTGTGGACATCCGGCACCGCCGGCAGACCGCAGCTTCCAAGCTTGCGCTTGGTTTGGTCGACAGGTCCCAGGACGCTGAGAATATCCTCGGTCAGGCTGTACGAGCCGACGACCGTGAGATCGAAGCGATCTTCGAACCGGAGATGAAGCTCGGGAGGGAGCAAGGCGACGGCGAGACGGAGCGGATTTTTTGCATCGTCGGTCTTCTCCGGCAAATTCAACAGAATCGTCGGGATCGTGCGCATCAGGCTGGAAGTGGTCACGCCGTTCTCCCGCACTTCGTCCCAGAAATGCGACGCGCTGAATTTTTCGCGCAGAACCAAGCTGCCGCCGACGGATATCATCGCCAGCGCGATATGGCAGAGCGCGTTGACGTGAAACAGCGGCAGCATGACGAGCGCGCGGTCGCGTTCGTTCCAGCCCAGCGCCTCGGCCCGCTTTTGCGGCGCGAAGGCGTAGGTAAATTGGGTGAGCATGACTCCCTTGGGCCGATCCGTAGTGCCGGAAGTGTAAGTGATCGAGGCGAGGTCGTCGGCATAGACCTCGACCGACGGCGCCTCGGTCGAAACACCGTGGAGCAGCTCGTCCCACGCGAGGCAGTCCGGTTCGTTATTTTTTTGCAGAGCGACGATCCGCTTCAGTTGCGGACAGCGGTCCCTTACTTGGGCCACCAGCGGGAGATAGCCCTGATCGGTGATGAGATAGCCGGAGTCGGAATGGTCCAGCACGTACCGGACTTCGTCGGCGGAAAAAGCGGTATTGATCGGCACGAAGATCGCGCCGATTTCGCCGGCGGCAAAAACGGCAAGAAGAAACTCGGCACAATTGGGGAGAAGCAGGGCGACCTTGTCTCCCTTTCGGACGCCCAGGCGAAGGAGGGCGTTGGCAACGCGCTCAACTTGCTCTTGGAAGTCGCCGTAGGTTACACGACGATCGCCTGAAACAAGCAGCGGCGCATTGGGGTGAGCGGCAGCCCGCTGGCGGAGAAGACCGTTGAGCGTGGTCGGCGGCTGGTGCATGCAAGGTTCATATAGCGGATCGCCGGAACGTTGGGAAGGCGTTTTTGTCCTGAATTCTTGACAATTTAGAGGGAAAATGATTCTTGTTTAGGTTCTAACTAAACCGTCTTACCGTGGAGGAACGAAATGGCGAAAATGTTTGTTGCGGGGGAGCAACTCGACTCGGAAAGCAACCAGACAACCGAAGTCCGCAACCCGGCGACGGGGGAAGTGGTCGATACCGTTCCCAAAGGAACCGTCAATGACATCCGTCGCGCGATCGACGTCGCTGCCGGCGCATTGAAAAAGTGGTCGCAGATGGCGCCGTCAAAGCGGGGATCGATTCTACTTGCGGCCGGCCGGCTCATTCTCGAGCAAGAAAAAGAGCTGGCGACGCTTCTTACAAATGAACAAGGAAAACCGGTCCGCGAGTCGATTTTAGAAATCCGCCGCTTCGTCCACACCCTGGATCATTACGGCGGGATGGCGAAGAGCCTCAGGACCGCCGCAGTGGTGCTCGACAACGGCCGGTATGGCCTTGTGCTCCGGAAGCCGATCGGCGTTTGCGGCGCAATCGTGCCGTGGAATTTTCCGGTCTCGCTCATGGGCAACAAGCTCGGTCCGGCTCTCTTGGTCGGCAACACGGTGGTGGTCAAGCCCGCGGGCACGACTCCTCTGACTGATATTCGTTGTTGCGAGTTGATCGACAAGGCGATTCAGGCCGGAGGCGGTCCGAAGGGAGTTATCAACGTCGTCACCGGACCGGGAAGCGTCGTCGGCGAAGAGCTGTTGGTCAATTCAACCGTTCGCAAGATCGGCTTTACGGGCGCGACCGACACGGGCAGGCGCGTTATGCAATCCGCCGCCCAGGATTTCAAGCACGTGACTCTCGAACTCGGCGGCAGCGACCCGATGATCGTGTGCGAGGACGCGGATATCGACCGGGCGGTCAGCGCCGCTTCCGTCGGCCGGTTTTTCAACTGCGGCCAGGCCTGTCTTGCCGTCAAGCGGCTTTACCTGGCCGATAAGATCGCCGACGTATTCATTGAAAAGCTGGTCGAAAAAGTTAAGAAGCTCCGCATCGGCAACGGCCTCGCTCGGGAGACAATCATGGGCCCGCTGCATACCGCCGAGCAGCGAAAAGAAGTCGAAGAACAGGTCGCGGACGCGGTCAAGCGCGGCGGAAAAGTCCTCTACGGCGCCGAGCGGCCCAAAGGCGGCGACTATGACAAAGGTTTCTATCTCCAGCCGACGCTCGTAACCAATCTCGATCCGGAATCGAAAATGCTGAAAGACGAAGTTTTCGGTCCGGCCCTGCCGATCGTCCGAGTGAGAGACATCGAAGAGGGCGTGGAGCAGGCCAACAACTCGATCTTCGGCCTGGGCTCCTCGGTATGGACGCGAGACATCAATAAGGCGATGTTTGCCGCCGAGCACATCGAATCGGGTTACACCTGGGTCAACTCGGCGCAAATCATCTACGACGAGCTGCCCTTCGGCGGCGTCAAGCAGAGCGGCATCGGCAAAGAGCACGGCGAAGAGGCGATCGAACATTATACCGAGTCGAAGTCCGTGGTCATCGCCACCGAGACCCAGTCCGAGGCGGTGGGCGGAGAATAGGATGCAAGTTAAAAGTAAAAAGGCAAAAGGTGAAATTTTTTCCTTTTTCCTTTTTACTTTTTCCTTTTGCCTTGCCATGAAGCTCGACCTTCCCGACATCTACAACGCGGCAACGACGTTCGTTGACCAAAACATCGCCAGCGGCCACGGTAAGCGGGTCGCCATCTATTATCAGGATCAAACGTTCACCTACGAAGACGTCTACGAGAAGGTCAATCAGACCGGCAACGCTCTCAAAGAACTCGGCATCGATATTGAACAGCGGGTTCTTTTGGCGTTGCCCGACTCGCCGGAATTCGCCTTCAGCTTCTTCGGCGCGATAAAAATTGGCGCCGTTCCCATTCCCACCAATCCATGGATGAAGGCTAAGGACTACGAGTACCTCTTAAACGACAGCCGGGCGCGCGTTGCCGTAATCCACGAATCCGTGTTACCCGAATTCGAGCCGATCTGGAACAATCCGCGCTATTTGAAGGCCGTGCTTGTCGTGGGCAAACCCAAAGGCCGCGCGGTTTCTTTCGAAGTCTTCACTTCGAAGTCATCGAGCCATTTGGAGCCCGAGCCGACCGGCAAAGACGATATCTGCTTTTGGTGCTACACCTCCGGCAGCACCGGCTCGCCCAAAGGCGCGGTCCATCTCCAACACGATATGATCACCATCACCGATCTGTTCGTGAAGCCGGTTTTGGGAATGAACGAAGACGACATCTGTTTTTCCGCCTCGAAGCTTTTTTTCTCTTACGGTCTGGGAAACTCGCTTTATTTTCCATTTAGGTTCAGCGCATCGACCGTCCTCTGGCCCGAGCGGCCCGACCCGGAAAAGATTCTTCGCGTGATCGAAAAATATCGCCCGACCTTTTTCTTCTCCGTGCCCACGCTCTACGCGCGGCTGCTCCGCGTCGAGAGAAATTACGATTTGAGCTCGCTAAAATTCTGCCTTTCTTCCGGCGAGCCGCTCCCGCCCGCGCTATTCCATAAGTGGAAGGACAAGTACGGCACGGAGCTGTTGGACGTCGTGGGCTCGACGGAGGCGACGCACGATTTTCTCGCCAACCGTCCGGGAAGGGCGAAGCCCGGCAGCAGCGGCGAAGTGACGCCGGCATTTGAGGCGAAGATCGTAGACGAAGAAGGGCGCGAAGTGCCGATCGGCGAAGTCGGGAATTTATTTGTGAAGGGCGACGCCAACGCGCCTTTCTATTGGAACAAGCACGAGCAAACCAAACGGATGATGCAGGGAGAATGGCTGAAGACCGGCGATACCTACTATCGGGACGAGGAAGGTTATTACTGGTACTGCGGCCGCTCCGACGACATGATGAAAGTCGGCGGCCTCTGGGTCTCGCCGATCGAGATCGAAAACACGCTGATGGAGCACGCGTCGGTTCTGGAAGCGGCCGTCGTCGGACAGCCCGATCACGACGGCCTTTTGAAGCCCAAGGCCTACGTGCTGCTCAAGAGCGAATACAAGGCCAGCGACCAACTCAAGGACGAACTTCAGTCGCTGGTCAAGAGCAAGCTCGCTCCCTACAAGTATCCGCGCTGGGTCGACTTCGTCGACGAGCTGCCCAAGACCGTCACGGGAAAGATCCAGAGATTTCGGCTACGCAGCGGAAAATAGTCTGCCTCCTGCCATAGCAGCGCGCGAATCCTGCCTTCGTGTATTTCACCGATCGTAGGGGCGCGATTCATCGCGCCCTTCCCGGCAATCCGAGGGAATTTCCCTGGACGCAATAAATTGCGCCCCTACAAACAATTTTGCGCCCACCACCTTTGGAAAATCTCAGCGAACCATGATACAGAAATCAAAATCTTCACACTTCGACTATTCGGCAAGGAGAAACCATGAACCTCAAAGAACTGAAAGAAAACTTAGCCTACTCCTGCAACATCCTGGCGAACGAGGGCCACTGGGACAATATTCTCGGCCACGTGTCGGTCCGCATTCCCAAACAAGATAAGATCCTAATGAAACCGCACAGCTTCGGCTTTGAAGAGATCCGTCCGCAGCACATCATTGTTTGCGACCTGGACGGGAAAAAAGTCGAGGGCAAATATGAACGTCACTCCGAGGTCTTCATCCACACGGAGATCTATCGCGCGCGGCCCGACGTCAATTGCGTGGTCCACTCGCATCCGCCGTACGCGATCGCCTTCGGCTCTCTCGGCCAGCCGCTCCGGCCGGTAAGCCACGAAGGGTCAATTTTTTACGAAGGCCTTCCGACGTTCGATTTCACGACCGCGCTTATCCGCACGCCCGAGCTGGGGAAAGAAGTGGCGAAGACGCTTGGCAAATGCCGCGGCGTACTGATGAAAAACCATGGCTCGACCGTGGTCGGCGAATCGATCGAGGTGGCGACACTTTACGCAGTGTTTCTGGAAAAGGCCTGCCGCATCCAGCTCCTCGCCACCGCTTCCGGCGAGCCGTCGTGGACCAGTGACGACGAGGCGCCGATCAAGTTCGAGCAGATCTACACGCCCCACCGCCTGGGCTCGATGTGGGATTATTTCGTCAGAAGAGCTAAGAAATCTCGCAAGTGATCTTGGCCTGCGCCGACAAGGCTCGATCGCTTACTTAACGGAAAGCTTTTTGAAGAAGCCCTCTTTTTCGAGCTCGGCGACGAAGCGCATCTCGATGAAATCGTCCGGCTTCGCCGCCTTGGCCTCGGGAACATCGGCGATAACGGCTTCCATGCCTTTACGGCTGACGTACGGCGGGTACTCTAGATATTGGCGAAATTGGTTGAACGTGTCCTCCTGGATGTCCGCGTCTTTCACTTTGAGGTGATTCTGAATCATTTTTAGAGCGGACGCTTTATTAGTTTTGAACACGTAGACGCCCTCGGCGTAGGCGCGCACAACCCGCCGCACGATGTCCTCGTTGGCGCTCAAATAGTTCCGGCTGGTGCCGACGGCGACCGAAACATATTCCGGACCGTCTTTGGCTATATTCATCAACTCGACGAAGCCTGACTTCTTTGCCCGGCTGTTGGTGGGCGGTGAAACGACCCCGGCGTCGATCTGGCCGACGGAGAGCGCCGTGAAGATGTTGGGAACTTCCAGCAAAGGAAGAATCTGATAATCCGAGGGCTTCAAACCGCCCTGCCCCAGGGCATAAAGCGCGGAGGTGTGCGTGGATGAGCCCACGCGCGTGATGCCGATCTTTTTTCCCTTCAGATCGGCGATTTTCTTGATCTCGGGTCTGGCCATGAGCGAGAAGACCATGCGGTTGGTGGCGCCGACGACCAATGCCAGGTTCGCGCCTTTGAGATTCGCCTGCACTTCATTCAAGCCGTCCATGAAGGACATGCCGATTTCGCCGGCTAAAATCGCCTGGATCCCGCGCGAGCTCGAGGGAATGTGGATCAACTCCACCTCCAGACCGTTTTTCTTGAACAGTCCTTCCTGTTGCGCCATGAACATGCCGCTCTGTGCGCCGGTCACAGCCGTCCAGTTGATCCTGATCTTGTTCTGCGCCCGCGCGTTCGCGGCGAGGGCGAGAACGACAATTACCGCAGCAAAGAGCACGATCTTAGTTTTCATCTCTTCTCCCAAATCCGACTCTCGTTAGCAGCTAACTATTTCACGGACGATGGCGTGTCAATTATTAGGATCGAAGCCGCGCCTAGGATTACCGCGGCGCCGAAGACGCCGGACCGGCCGCGCCGCCCTGGCGGGTAATGATGTTCATGGCCAGGGCGATCATTGAACCGACGTCGGTGAGATTGGCCGGAAGTATCAACGTGTTGCCCGCCTTGGCCAACTCGCCAAACTGAATCAGGTATTGCTCCGCAACGCGCAACTGGACCGCTTCATATCCTCCGGCGGTCTGGATCGCGTCCGCCACCTTGCGGATACCTTCCGCCGTCGCCGTAGCAACCGCCAAAATCGCGGCGGCCTGGCCTTCGGCTTCGTTGATCTGCTGCTGCTTGTTGGCCTCCGAAGCCTTGATGACTTGCTGCTTTTCGCCCTCGGCGTTGTTGACCATAGCGTCGCGCTGGCCTTCCGAGGTTAAAATAACCGCTCGTTTCTCCCGCTCCGCGCGCATCTGCTTCTCCATGGCGGCGAGGACGTCCTGCGGCGGGGTGATGTTCTTGATTTCGTAGCGCAGGACTTTTATGCCCCACGGCTCGGACGCCTTGTCCAGCTCGCTCACGACCTGGATGTTGATATTGGATCGCTCTTCGAAAGTGCGGTCGAGATCGATCTTGCCGATCTCGCTGCGCAGCGTCGTCTGGGCAAGCTGCACGATCGCAAATCTGTAATCCGTGATGCCGTAGGAAGTGCGCTCCGGATCCAACACTTTCAAATAGAGAATACCGTCCACTCCGACCTGCACGTTGTCGCGGGTAATACAAATTTGTTCCGGGATATCGATGGCGATCTCTTTGAGCGAATGCCGGTACCGGATCACATCTAAAAACGGAAGCAGGATATGAAAGCCCGCGTTCAATGTGCCGCTGTACTTTCCCAGGCGCTCGACGACGTAAGCGCTCTGTTGCGGAACGACGACGGCGCTCTTGGCGACGACGATGATCACGAAGATCGCCAGCACGAATACAACGACCAGCCCTTCAGTCATCTTTTTTTTCCTCCACCGAACCGGCTTTTATTCGCTCCGGACGCACAGCATGAGCCCTTCGACTCGCTCTACTTTACACCGCTGGCCGCGCGCGAGCGCGCCGGCTCCGACATTGCGCGCCGTCCATGAGGTCCCTCTCATTTCCGCTTTACCGATCGCCCCGGCCGGGATGTCCTCCAGCGCCACCGCAGTTTCGCCGACCAGACTGTCCACGTCGTGCGTTCGAGATACCGGCTCGACCATCCTGAGCAGCGGGCGCCGGAACAGCACCAGGGTCCCGACGGAAATCACGGAGAATAGCAGCCATTGAAGCCACAGCGGTCCGGCCAAATCCATTAAAGACAATACCCCTACGACGACGGCTCCAACTCCGAAAAAAATTATATAAAAGCCTCCGGGCGTCAGCAACTCGCACAGCAAAAGAAACAGGCCCAACAACAACCAGAGCCACCACTGCATCCACATAGAAAGGATTTCCTCGTTAAAGCCTTATGCTCCGGGTCCAGGGTACCGTATGAATCGCCTGCGGGAGAGATTCGTCGCAGTGAGAAGGTATGCGATGCGCGTCCACAATGTCAAGAAAAAAGGCGGCTTCCGTTATTTGAAACGGTTCACCCAACCTGCTAGATAAGCCGCATGTCCAAAAAAATTCATCTGACACTGGCCTGCGGCGACTATGAGATCGTCCGGCCGCTGATCGAAGGCAGCGTCAAGCCCGACGGCATCGAGCTAACCGTCTTGACCGACATGACCTCGGACATTCGCCACTGGCGTATGATCCGCGGCCGCGAGTTCGACGTGGCGGAGCTCTCCATGTCGAACTATCTCGCTGCCAAGTTCCGCGGCCAGGCTTTCATCGCCATTCCGGTATTCCTGCACCGCCGGTTCCGTCACGGGTTCACTTACATCAACGTCGCCAAGGGCATCCGGAAACCCACCGACTTGATCGGCAGGAAAGTCGGCCTGAGAAATTTTTCCGCCACGAGCAATCTCTGGATTCGCGGCATCCTCGAACATGAATTCCAGGTGCCGCACAAAAAGATCCACTGGTGCAAACAGGACGACGAAGAGGTGGAGGTGGCGATGCCGGCGGATCTATCCTTACAGAAAATTCCGCCGGAAAAAGATATCGAGCGCATGCTGGCGGAAGGAGAGATCGACGCGCTCATCCATCCGGAGTTGATCCAGCCGATCCTCGACCGCGATCCGAGAGTGAGCCGTCTTTTCCCCAACTACAAAGAGCTCGAAGTCGAATACTACAAAAGGACCGGTATCTTTCCCATCATGCACACGACCGCCATCAAGCAGGAGGTCGTGGAGCGCTATCCCTGGGTGCCGGCGAGTCTCTTCCAGGCCTTTGAGAAGGCGAAGGCCGCCGCTTACAAAAGAATGGAAAATCCGCGGCGAGTGCCGCTGGCCTGGTTTCGCCACGCATTGGAAGAGCAGGAAGAATTATTAGGAAAAGATCCGTGGGCCTACGGTCTCGGCGCGGCCAATCGGAAGAATCTCGAAACCCTTATGCAATATTCCCAAGAGCAGGGCTTCATCGGCGGCAAAATGCCGCTGGAGAAATTATTTGCCGAGATAAAGGCCGATTGAGCTATGGAAACGGCGATCGTTGCCGGCGTCGGACCCGGACTCGGCGCATCGCTTGCCCGTGCTTTCAGCCGGGAAGGCTACGCGGTCGGCCTCTTGTCGCGAAGACTTGAGTCCAGCGAGCCGGTTGCCGACGAGATTCGCTCCCGCGGCGGCAAAGCGCTGGCGCTGGCCGTCGACGTCACTCAAAGAACCGCGGTCTTCGAGGCAACGAAGCAATGCCGCGCGGAGTTGGGGCCGATAACAGCTCTGGCCTACAACGCCAGCGGCTTCGGCCGCGGGAATTTCCTCGAGCTGGATCCTGGGACGATTCGCCAGTCGTTCGAAGTCGGGGCCATGGGCGCGGTCCATCTTGCCCAGGTCGTCATTCCGGATATGCTGAAAAACGGCCACGGCTTCATCTCGCTCACCGGCGCCACCGCGTCGCTCCGCGGCCGCGCGGGCTTTGCCCCGCTGGCGATCGCCAAATCTTCTTTGCGCATGCTCGGCCAATCGCTGGCGCGCGAGTTTCACCCTCAAGGCATCCACGTCGTTCACGTGATCGTCGACGGACAGATCGACACTCCGAAGATTCGCGCGCGCGATCCAAACCGTGCGGCGGAAACCATGATTTCTCCGGACGCCATCGCCGATGCCGTCATCTACGCGCTGAAGCAGCCCAAGAACGCGTGGACGCACGAGCTCGACATCCGGCCTTCGACGGAGACGTTCTAGCCGGTCCCGACTACTCACCCCACAGTGGAAACATCCAACCGCACGTCGCTCGCGTCGTATCTCCTGCTTTTTTTTCCGCCGCTATTTTGGAGCAGCAACTTCATTATCGGCAAAATGCTGGTGGACAAGGTTGCGCCATGGACGCTCAACACCGGCCGCTTTACCGTTTCCGCGCTGATACTTCTGCCGGCCCTGCTCTACCGTAAAGAATGGCCGCCGCGGCAGGCATGGCTCCCGCTCGTGTTGATGAGCCTCACGGGGGTCTCGGCCTTCAACGCAGTCCTTTACACCGGCCTCCACTACACCAGCGCGATCAATGCGACGCTGGTGAACGCCACCACGCCCGTAACGACCGCCTGCATCGCCTGGCTCGTTATCGGCGAGCAGATAACCAGGCGGCGCGTTCTGGGTATTCTCCTGTCGTTTACCGGCATCGGCTGGATCGTGAGCCACGGCTCTCTCGACACCCTGCTCAGCTTAAACTTCAACCTCGGCGACGTGATCGTTTTTTTCGCGACTTCGCTTTGGGGATTCTACACGGTCATGGCCAAGCCCATGATGCGCCATCTCTCTCCTCTAGCGTTGACCTCGATCACGACGATTATGGGTGCGCTCTTTCTTTTGCCCGCTTCGGCTCTCGAGCTGCATGCCCATCCGACCGATTTATGGCGGAGCGAAATTATCCTGGCCTTTCTCTACCTCGGCATTTTTCCCTCGTTCCTATCGTTTCTCATGTGGAACCGTTCTATTCGCACCTTCGGTCCCGGCAGGGCAAGCCTCGCATATAATATGCTGCCTCTTTTCGCCGTGATCCTGGCGGAGATTTTCTTAGACGAAACATTGAGGGGTTATCAGATCGTAGGCGGAATCGCGATTATCGCCGGAGTCCTGATCGGCACGCGGGACTAGACGAGATGGACAGGCCGCGCCACCCGGTATATTCTTTTTCTCGGTGAGCGGAAAAACCAGTCGAAGACGGAGGTCCCATGAATAAAGCCGAACAGATCCGCCAGTCGCTGAAACAGAAGGGCGTGCTGGTGATGCCCGGCGTCTACGACGCGCTCAGCGCCAAGATCGCCGTGCGCGCCGGCTTCGAGGTCATTTTTATCACCGGCTATAGCGTCTCCGCTACGCTGCTGGGAGAGCCGGATTTCGGCATACTGACGCAAACTGAAGTATTGTCCGCCGCGCAGCGGATATGTTCGGTCGCTCCCACTCCGGTCATCGTCGATGCCGACACCGGTTACGGCAATGCGATCAACGTCATCCGCACAGTGAAAGAACTCATCCGCGTGGGCGCCGCGGGCATGTTTCTCGAAGATCAGGTATGGCCCAAGCGCTGCGGCCACATGAAAGGAAAACAGGTCATTCCGCTGGAAGAGCACTTAAAAAAATTAACGGCCGCGATCGACGCAAGAGGCGGCGACGATCTATTTATCGTCGCGCGCACGGACGCGCGCCAAGCTTTAGGACTAAAGGACGCGATTGAGCGCGGGATTGCTTTTAAAAAGTTAGGCGTCGACGCCGTATTTATCGAGGCGCCGACGAGCAAGGAGGAAATGAAGGAGATCGCCCGCAACGTTCCCGGTCCGCTCGTCGCCAACATGATCGAGCGCGGAGTGACGCCGTTGATGGGCCCCGAGGAGTTGAGAGACCTGGGCTTTCAACTTATCGTCTGGCCGTTGGGACCGTTGTACGCGTCGGCAAAAGCTTTGAAAGATGTCTATACCGCTTTGAGGACGAAGGGGACGACTCAGGAAATTTTGGACCGGCTGGTTTCTTTCGATGAGTTTAACGGTATCGTGGGCCTGGAGGAGAAGTATGCTCTCGATGCCCGCTACAAGAGTTGATTGGATTTTATAATCTCATCGGCATGATGACGTAGAGATAGCCGTCATCGTTGCCTTTCCGTAAAATACTCGGACTCACGTCATCTTTCAGCGCTAGCTCAACGTTTCCGCCATCGCCCAGCACGGTCAGAACATCGATCAAGTAGCGCGCATTAAAGCCCACCGTCAACGCTTTTCCCTGGTAATCGATGTCGATCTCCTCGACCGCCTCTCCCAGCTCGGGGTTACTTGCGGAGATGGAAACTTTTCCGTTGGTGAGCTCCATCTTGATTCCCTTGTAGCGCTCGCTGGAGAGAATTGACACTCGCCTCAATGCGTGAAGGAAATCATTCTGCTCGATACGCGCAAGCTGTGGGTTATCCTTCGGGATCACTTTGTTGTAGTCGGGAAAGTCGCCCTCGATCAAGCGCATGAAAAGCTCCACGTTTTCCTTCGACACC
This sequence comes from uncultured Syntrophobacteraceae bacterium, assembly GCA_964404195.1. GTDB lineage: Bacteria > Desulfobacterota > Binatia > UBA9968 > UBA9968 > JAJPJQ01. The sequence continues at coordinate 50,936 of CAYOJC010000015.1, read as the reverse complement.
AACCCCATGTTTTCCTTAAACCCCACGGACACTTGGCCGTCTTCCGCTCCTTCGAGAAGCCTTCTCAGCTCCGCCAGTCCCTTTCTGGGAAGAATCACGCCTTTGCTGAGACCGAAGGACCCTATTCCCCTCTCGATCAACGCCAATCGATGGCCGTCGGTCGCCACCATTCGGACTTTTCCCTCTTTGGCTTCCTCGACAAAGACTCCATTTAAATTATAACGGGTCTCATCGTTCGAGACCGAAAAAATAGTTCTTTCGATCATTTCCCTGAGAACTTTTGCCGGCAGGCTTGAGAGCTTCTCGCCCTCGAATTTAGGAAACTCGGGAAACTCCCGAGCATCCAGGCCGACAATCTTGAACACAGACTTTCCGCTTTTGATCTCCACCCATTCGTTCTCGAGACGTTTTAATTGCAAGGTTTCGTCGGGCGCCTCGCGAACGATTTCGTAGAGTTTTTTTGCGCTGACCGTCACAATGCCGTCGCGGGTGACTTGCCCCTCCATTTTGCCCCGGATGCCGACTTCAAGATCCGTAGCGGTCAGATGAATCTCTCCGTTTCGCGCTTCGATCAAGACATTAGCCAAAATCGGCATCGTATTGCGCCGCTCGACGATGCCCTGGCTCCAATAAAGCGTTGCGAGAAAGTCCCCTCGCTTAGCCCTGAATTCCATATTATCCTCCCCGCCTCTTATTACTCTTCTTTATAATTTAATCTAAAGAGTAATAGTAGAGCCTGTGTGTTGTGTGTAAAAGGCGGTTATCTTCCATGCCGGTATGACTTTTCTCATGTGGATGAAAATCTCTCATATGTTCACCTTGTAAACCAGGCCGGAGTTAGGCGTGCTCGGAGACGACTTTATTCACAGATTGCCCATAATGCTAACAGGTATTTCCACTAGTGTTTAACGTTCAAGTTCTTTTCCAGTTTTTCGATAGTGCTTTGCATTTGCGGGTCTTCTTTTATCTTTTTTTCAATGGTCTTGGTTGCATGAATCACGGTCGAATGATCCCGCCCGCCGAACTTGGAGCCGATGCCCGGAAATGATGTAGAAGTATGCTTGCGGGACAAGTACATAGCCACCTGGCGCGGGACGGCAATGTCTCTGGTGCGGCGCTTTGCCTTGAGATCTCCCGGCTTGAGATTGAAATAGTCGCAGATGGTCTTTTGAATGCCCTCGATGGTGATTTCCCGGGAATTTCCCTTGAGGGTGTTCTGCAAAACTTCCTTGGCTAGGTCGATCGTGATCGTGGCCTTGGTGAGGGAGGCAAAGGCGCCGAGGCGCGTCAGAGATCCCTCCAACTCGCGCACGTTCGAATCAATGTGCGAGGCGAGGAAGATGGCGACTTCATGCGGCAGCATGACCCCTTCGACTTCGGCCTTCTTTTGCAGGATCGCGACGCGCGTCTCCATGTCTGGAGGCTGGATGTCGGCGATTAGTCCCCATTCAAAACGGTTGCGCAGCCGATCCTCCAACTCGGGAATTTCCTTGGGAAATTTATCCGAGGTGATGATGATCTGTTTGTGCGACTCGTAAAGAGAGTTAAACGTGTGGAAAAATTCTTCTTGAGTCCGCTCTTTTCCGGCGATAAACTGCACGTCGTCCAGAATTAGCGCGTCGATGTTGCGAAAGCGGACCTTGAATTCGTCCATCTTGTCCCGTCTTAGTGAGGCGATAAGCTCGTTCATGAACGACTCGGAGCTGAGATAGATAACTTTCAGTATGGGGCGCTTCTCGACGATTCTATGGCCGATGGCGTTGATCAGATGGGTTTTGCCCAGGCCGACGCCGCCGTAGATGAAAAGCGGATTGTAGTGCTCGCCGGGTTGGTTGGCGACCGCGAAGGAGGCGGCATGGGCGAACTGGTTGCTGGCGCCAACTACGAAATTTTCGAAGTTGTATTTGGGAATCAGATTGTTGACTCGGAGCGGCGCCCTCGGCGGCTCGCGCTCGGCTCTTTTTTCCGGCGTGGCGCTAACGGACTGGAGCTTCTGATTGACGCTAAGCGATATCTTCATGCTCCGGTGTGCAAGCTGCGCCAGGCTTTCATGAATCGATCCGAGGAAATGCTCGACCAGCCAGTCGCGAAAAAATTTATTGGGAACCTCCAAGCTAATTTCCTCGCTTGAAGTCTCTTTCACCCGGATTGGCCTTATCCAGGTCTCAAAATTTTGATTTCCCAATCGCTCGCGCAACTGCTCCAAGACCCCTTGCCAAAGCTCTTCCATAGCGGATCTTCGCCCGGATCGGGCTAACCCTCTGATTTCAAAAAAGAAAACGCCGATAAGTTACGAACAGAGTTATCCACAACTGTGGATAAACCAAAAAATCTGAGATACATTCTCATCTTGCACGCGACGCTGAACAACGGCGTAAACAGCTTGGACTTAAAGGGAGAGCTGATAACGCGGGAATCTTTAGATGAAAAGCGCGGGAAACATCCACCCTGATCGAAGTTCGAGTCAACAATTGCATATTGTTTTAAGTTTTCAGTTTCAGCAGGCGATTTGGTCGACAAAAAATCTGTTGATATCTGCCGCGAGCAAAAATTCATAATCCTTTTCATTTTGCAATGCAAGAAAAAAATATCAAAATTTTTTTTCTGCGCGAGCGCGCTCAAACTTGACAGGAAAACGGTCGCGGTGTTAGGCCAAAGCGATGTCTAATCGATCGGACGCTTTATTCAAACGCGCGCGGCGGAAAATTCCCGGCGGAGTCAACAGTCCGGTGCGCGCGTGGAACGCCGTAGGAGGTTCGCCGCGTTTTATCGAGCGGGGCAGCGGCTCGCGTATCTACGACGTCGATGGCAGAGAGTACATCGATTTTGTTTGTTCCTGGGGTCCGTTGATTCTCGGACACGCGCATCCGAAAGTTGCGGCGGCGGTGCAAAGAGTTCTGGCGGGCGGCACGAGCTTCGGCGCGCCGACCGAGCGCGAGATCGAGATGGCGGAATCGGTCTCGGCGCTTTTCCCTTCCATCGAGAAGCTCCGGCTGGTCAGCTCGGGCACCGAGGCGACGATGAGCGCGCTTCGTCTGGCGCGGGGATTTACCCGACGCCACAGGATCGTCAAGTTCGACGGTTGCTATCACGGACATGTAGACGCGCTGCTCGCGCGCGCGGGCTCGGGCGTAGCGAGCTTCTCTCTGCCCGACAGCGCCGGCGTGCCGCCGGCTTTTGCGGCCGAGACCAGCGTCGCCGCTTTCAACGATATCGCGGCATTGGAGTCGCTCTTTGCGCAATATCCCGAATCAATCGCCGCGGTGATCGTGGAGCCGATCTGCGGCAACATGGGCCTGATCCCGCCGGCGCCGGGCTTCCTCGAAAGACTCGCCGGCATAACGCGAAAGCACGGCGCGCTTTTAATCTTCGACGAAGTCATCACCGGCTTTCGCGTCTCGGCCGGCGGCGCGCAGCAAATTTTTAAGCTCCGACCGGATTTGACCTGCCTCGGGAAGATTCTCGGCGGCGGCCTTCCGTTAGGCGCTTTCGGCGGCAGAACGGAAATTATGGATCTGCTCGCGCCCGAGGGTCCGGTATACCAGGCAGGGACACTTTCGGGTAATCCGCTGGCGGTTGCCGCCGGCTTGGCGACGCTAAAGGAGATTTCGCGAGCGGGAGTGTACGAAAAGTTGGAAAAGAACGGCAAGAAACTTGAGGAAGGCTTCGAGGCCGTGCTCGCTGCCCATCGAATTCCTTCCGTCATCAACCGTCAAGGTTCCATACTGACGCTTTTCTTCGGCGCGGAACATGTTCGCAATGCGGAAGACGCCCGTGGATGCGACAAAGAGCGCTTTGCGCGATTTTTCCACGGCATGCTCGACCGCGGAGTCTATTGGCCGCCATCACAATTTGAGGCGGCGTTTATTTCTCTTGCCCATAAACGGGAGGAGATCGACAAGGCCGTGCAGGCCCTCGACGCATGGGCGCGCGAAGAGTCGAAAGGTTGAACTGTGTCTGGACGCGTGATAAACGTTCTGCGGAATGCGGCGCGGGAAGCAGCGTGACCAGGAGCCAGCAAAATTCTTCCCTACGCCAAAATAGCCAAGTACCTCGCGATCGGTCTGGAGATTCCCAGCACAATAGTCGGATCTCTTATCGTAGGTTACCTGATTGACCGGCAGTTCGGCACATCGCCCTGGGTTACGGTCGGCGCGGCGGTTTTGGGATTTGTCGGCGCGGTCTACAGGCTAATACATTATTCAAAGTATTTTACCGGCGGCGGAAATGAGAGTTGAAGCCCTAAGAGCAACGGTTGTTCGCATCGAGCTCGTCCACGCGCTCTTGATTGCAGGGTTATGGCTCACGTTGGCGCCGGCGCGCATCGTACAACCCTGGGCGCTCTTTGCGGGCGCGATCTTCATGGGGATCAACTTTTTACTTTTGAGCTGCGGCATACGATGGGTCCTGACTCCGTTTGCCGGCAAGGGAAGACTGAGGACCGGAATTTTCCTGCTGGTTCTCAAGATGGGACTCTTTTTGAGCTTGGTCTCGATGTTGTTCTTTCGCATCCAGGTGGATCCGCTGTCGTTTACGCTGGGGTTTTCTTCTCTTCTGATCGCGATTGTTTGCGAAAGACTCTGGGCCATTTCGTCGCTGGGCGCATAAATGGAACATCCTTTTACCTGGTATTCATCTCTGCATCCATTTCTACCGTATCCGCTTAGCCTTCTTGGCGAAACTAATTTCACCGCTCTCGTGGTTATGTTGCTGTTGCTGTTGCTGGCGCTTCGCTTCAGGCGATCGGTTTTGAGCGCCAAAGATCCCGTCGTACCGGACGAACGTTTCAGCGTGAGGAACGTACTGGAGTTTTCTCTGGGGAAGGTGGTTGAATTTAGCGACAGTATCTTAGGTAAAAAAGGGCGGAAGTACGTACCGCTTTTCGGGACTCTCTTCTTATTCATATTACTCGCCAATTTTTTCGGTCTTATTCCGGGTTTTACACCTCCGACGAGCGATTTTTTCACCAATTTGGGCATGGGACTGGTAGTCTTTTTCGCTTACCACTACTTCGGCGTGCGCGAGCATGGGCCGCGTTACTTCAAGCAATTCATGGGTCCCGTGCTTTTTCTGGCACCGTTATTCATCCTCATAGAAGTATTTTCCCACGCATTCCGGCCCATCTCTCTTTCCATTCGTCTTTACGGCAACATGTTCGGCGATCACCTGGTGCTCGAGATCTTCGGCAACTTGACCAAGGTCGTCGTCCCGGTGCTGTTCTATGCATTGGGCACGTTGGTTTCAATCATACAGGCCGGGGTTTTCACCATACTCAGCATGATTTATGTCGCCATGGCGATCAGCCATGAGCACTGAGCGGATGGCCTTAAGCGGCGAGGATGAGGACAGAGGAGATGGAAGGCGTCAGCATCCGTTGGAAAGGAGGTAAAAGATGCGAAGGATATTGTCGTTGGCAATCATAGCGCTGGTTGTGTTCTTTTCCGGCGTTGCTATGGCGGCGGCGGAAGCCGCCGGAGCGGCGGGAGATTCGTCTACCAAGGCGGCTCTTGCGATCGCCGCCGGGTTGGCGATCGCGATCGGCGCTTTCGGCGCGGCTCTGGGTCAGGGACGCTTGGCTGCGGCCGCGATGGAAAGCATCGGGCGCAATCCGAACGCGGCGGACAGAATCCAGCTGCCGATGATTCTCGGGCTGGCCTTCATCGAAGCGCTTGCCCTCTACGCGTTCGTTATTGCGTTTTTTCTTCAGGGCAAGATATAATCGCGGAGAGTAACTAGAAAAAAGGGGACGGGGCTTCGGCCTTGTCCCCTTTTTTTATTTAGGCGGCAAGTCGACTTTTTCCAGTTGCACGTGCGTCAGGCGGAGAATCTCCTCGAGGGTCTGGAGCTTATAAGGGCTTTCGTAAAAAACGTTTTTGATGCCGGTGTTGACGAGCACTTTAAGGCAATGGATGCACGGGGTGTGGGTTATGTAGATCGACCCGTCGCGGATCGACGAGCCGTTCTTGGCCGCCTGGGCGATGGCGTTCATCTCCGCGTGAATCGTTCTGAAGCAGTTCTCCTCGATGTCGCCGTTGGGCGTCTTGGATTGATAGACCAGGCAGCCGGCCTCGGTGCAGTGCGGCATGCCCGCCGGCGCGCCATTGTAGCCGGTGGCTAAAATGTTCTTATCGCGCACGATAACGGCGCCGACTTTGGCGCGCTTACAGGTGGAGCGCTCCGCCACCTGGCGCGTGATGGTCATGAAATACTGATTCCAGCTCAGTCGCTCGCTCATGGAATACCTCTTTTCCCCTTGTTCTTTGCAGCGTCTCGGGCGTTCCAGGCTCACGGCGCTCCTCTCGTTTGTCGGGTTCCTGAAACGAGAACGGCACCGGAATGAAAGTCACGGCCAGAGTCCCTAAAAGAAACCATCCCAAAAATTTTCTTTTTGCGTCGAGCGGCGTATCGGGATCTACCGGCGGCGGATGGCGCACGCCCATAAAGAGCAACAAGATTCCCCAAACCAGCCAGCCGTCCCACAAGCGCGTGACTCCCAGCGTGAGTATCACGGCCACCGTAAGGCGCGATACCCAGATATATCTGCGTCCGAACAGAGCGTAAGTCACGTGCCCGCCGTCCAACTGACCGGCCGGCAAAAGGTTCATCGCGGTCACGAGTAAACCGATCCAGCCGGCGAAGCCTACCGGATGCATGATGATGTTGGCGTCGTCCGGCAGAACGCCGAGTGTAATCTTGCTTAGAAAGCTGAGTAAAAGAGACGAGCCCAGGACCATGCCGCCGCCAGATGAATCTTGCGGCGCGACCGTCGAGAGGTGAAAACCCACGATTACCGCCGGAACCGCCAGAACCAATCCGGCCAGAGGTCCCGCGGCCGCCACGTCGAATAACGACCGGCGATCGGGCGGCGAGGACTGCATCCTGATGAACGCGCCGAAGGTGCCGATGAACGAAGGGGCGGGAATAAAGTAAGGGAGAGTTGCTTTTACGCCGTGATAGCGCGAGGTCAGATAGTGCCCCATTTCATGCACGAGCAGTATGGACATCAACGTAACAGCAAAAGGAAGACCCGCGACGATTTGCCAAGGATCGGAGAGGAAATCGGCGTCGGCTTGCCAGGCCCCCGCGACGGTGGTCGTGACCAGAGTAGCGAGGAACAGAACTACGTGGAGCCATATTCTGCGCATGGTTACGCCGTGCGTATATGAACCGGGTCGCCGACATCCGCCCCGGAGCGGAGATGCGCGCGGCCGTTGAAACAGGAGATCTCCAGCAGTCCCCAACTGTTGATCAACGCCGCGTAGTCGTCTTTTTCGACGCCGGCGTAATTGGACGCGAGCCCATGGATCGTTACATCAGCGAGAGTAATAGCGAGCTTTTCGCGCGGCAGCGATTTCAAATCGCGCTCATGCACGTTGGTAACCAAATTCCCGAAATGGTCGATATAGATGATTTCGCCCTGAATTCCATCTTCTGTTTTCATAACTTCCGGCCAGTCGAGACGCGCGTAGTTTTTCACCGTAGGGCCGAAGTTCCGGGTCGGCACGCCGAGGGAAAGATGCGCAGCGACCGGGGCGAAGACGTCTCGGCCGTGAAAGGTCGCGCTCTTGGGCTTCAGATGATAACTCTCGTTCGCCAGCTCGACGATCTCGCCGACGGTCTTGTCCCGCACCGCGAGGCTCAAAACGCCGTTGTCCGGCCCGACGAAGAAGCTTCCTTCCGACTCGATCAAAATCGCCCGTCTCCCGGTGCCGACTCCCGGGTCCACGACGGCGACGTGGATCGTCCCCGGCGGAAAAAAGGGCGCGGAGTTACTCAACACCAACGCCGCGCCCCGGATATCCTGCGGCGCAATTCCATGGCTCAAATCGACGATCCGGGCATTGGGATTGATCCCGAGAATGACGCCTTTCATGATCCCGACGAAGGGATCTTTGTAGCCGAAATCCGTCGTCAAGGTTATTAGTATCGTCTCCATGAAGCAGGCTTCAATCTAACGGAAATCGTCTCAGGCGTAAAGGTAGGGGCGGTTCGCGAACCGCCCCTACGAATCTACGGACCTCCGCGCCAGCCGCTCAGAGGGCAGCCGTCGCAATGCGGTTTGCTGCGGCAGAACTCGTTGCCGACGTTGACGAGCATCGCGTGATATTGATTGTAGAGCGGAACGTTCGCCGGAAGAAGTTTCGTGAAGAGAGTTTGGAACTCGTCGTAGCTTTTTTCAAAAGGCAACACGCCGTGGCGCGAGAAAATTCTCTTCGTGTAGGCGTCGATGACGAAGATGGGCTTCTCCGCGGCGTAGAGCACGATCGAGTCGGCGGTCTCCGGGCCGACGCCGCTCACCGAGAGCAGTTCCGCGCGCAAGCGATCGCTCTTTTGACGGAGCAGTTTTTTAAGGCTCCCGCCATAGCGCTTTTCGACGAAAGAAATGAAATTTTTAAGCCGGCGCGCCTTTACGTTGAAGTACCCGGAGGATTTGATCAGCCGGGCGAGTCGTCGGTGGGACATCCGCGCCAGCGCGACGACGCTCAGCGCGCGCGCCTGCTTGAGCTGACGAATCGCCTTCTCGACGTTGGTCCAGCCCGTGTTCTGGGTCAAGATGGCGCCGACCGAAATTTCCAGCGGACTATCGCCGGGCCACCATTCGAGATCGCCAAAGTGGCGGTAAAGCCGGCGGTAGATCTGCATGAGCTCGCGGCGCGAGATGTTCATCGAGATCTAAGCGCTAATTTTTCTGCGACTTCCGCCGCCTCCCGAAGATGCGCCGGATTGATCGTGCCTAGGATCAGCGCGTCGATGAACGGCTGCTTGAGGACGAACTCAATGGCGGAGGCCGCTTCCAGGTGGCCGCTGTAGAGTCCTTTGATGGCAAGCACGCCAAGACCCGCTTCATGGGCTTTCGTCAGCGCATCCGCAAGCGAAGTTTCTTTCTCGCTGAACGGCGCCATTACGACGTCGAGCGCTTCGCACGCACGCGCGATGCCCGCCTCCGTCTTGGCTGAGATTCCTACGGCCCGCGCCTTGCCGTCTTTTTTTAATCGCAGGAGCGCTTCGAGAGCGTCGGTCTGTTCCAAGATTTCAATGTCCCGTCCGTGGGAATGCAGTAACAAGATATCGATGGTGTCGGCGCGGAGCCGCCGGAGACTCTCCTCGACCGAAGCGGCGATTCCAGTTGCGGAAAAATCGTACGTAGAGCGCCCGTCTTGATAGCGCTCGCCGCACTTCGTGCAGAGTACGATACGGTCCCGGTTGCTCTCGACAAAAGCTCCAAGCCTCCGCTCGCTTTCACCGTAAGCCGGCGCCGTGTCGATCAGGTTCACGCCTAGAGCGAGGCTCATTTCAAGCAGCTCGCGGACCGCTTCATCCGACGGCAGCGGGAAGCGCTCCGGGTATTTCACGTCCGTGTTTCTGCCGAGCTTCGTCGTCCCGAGACCGATCGGGCCGACAACGAGCCCGGTACGTCCTAGCGGGCGGGGAACCATTCGGCCTCCTCCCAGGGATAGCGCGCGACCTGCGGCGTCGGCCACGGCGGTAGTTCGGCTTCACTATAGCCGCCCGGCTGCTTGAGATCTTTGGTCGCCATGGAGAAAACTTCCTCCGCCAACACGGGCGCGAGCGAGAGCTTGGTGGGCCAGGCGACGATGATCCGTGGCGCAGCGCGGCCGACGTGGACGCCGCTCGGCCGCCGCTCGGCCGCCGTTCGCGCTTCCGCTCGCACGGCGCGATAGACGGCGATCTCGGTGCGCGCGAGATCGAGCGCGGGAAGCCGTCGGCGTATCTCGCGCAGCGCTATTTTTCGTACCGTGTCATCCTGCGGCTCGTGCGCCAGACGTTCGGCGATCTCTCCGCCGACTTGCCACAGCCCCTCGACCGGCGTCGTGACCGTGAGCTGGGTCTTTCCGCCGACGATGCAATGGCCGAACAGCGGCGGTAGAGTTCCTTTTAATAGCACCATGGCAAGCGGACGGCGCTGCATCGAGTCGCCGTCGACACCTGCCTTGCGCAGGAGATCGGCGTTGCCTGCGCCGGCTGTCAGCACGATGGCGCGAGGTTTGAGAACCGTGTCGGCAATCCGCACCTCTTTTCCGGAGAATTGGACGGACGGGCCTTCGTAACGGAGAATATATTTTTGTTGACGCGAAGCCAGCGAGTGGAGCAGCGATCCGGTTGCGATCACCGGCTCGGCGAGCGCATAAACGGCTAGCGCTGAGCCGCGAAGCGCCTCCGGCCAGGCGGACTCCGGAAGCGGCTCAGGACGAGTCGATAAGAGACCTGCCCTTGCGACGACCGACATGAAGCCCCACGACTGTACGCGGGCGATTGCGGAGCCGCGCGGCAGCCAGAGATGACAGCGCTCGGAAAGCACGCGCGCGCCGGTCAAATCGGGGGCAACTTCTCCGGCGAGACTCCGCCGCCAGCGCTCGGGCATTTCTTTGGTGGCGCGGACCGCAGCGAAATCGCGCACGCCGCGGAGCGCGTACTTGCCGCCGCCGTGGATAATTCCCTGCGCCTGAATCGTCTGGCCGCGGCCGAGCGCGGTCGATTCTAAAAGCAGCGCGTGATAACCGGCGCTACGAAAGCGCTCCAGGCACCAGAGCCCGGCGACGCCACCGCCGAATATGAGGACATCGAGCTGCACTTGATGTTAAAGATTTATTGCCCGGACCGAATTGTAACACGGAAACGGACCGGGGCAACCGAATAGTCAGGCGGCGAAGAGACGCAGGTCGATCATCTCGCAGATGACGTGGCCGACCAGAATGTGAGTCTCCTGGATGCGGGCGGTGTTTTTACCTTCGGAGACGCACAGGAGAAAATCGACCTTGCGCGCCATCTTGCCGGCGTCGCCGCCGCTGAGGCCGACGGTCGCGATCTTGAGTTTTTTGCACGCGTCGATCGCCGCCAGCACGTTTTCGGCGTTGCCGCTGGTGGAAATCGCCAGCGCCACGTCGCCTTCCTTGCCCAGCGCCTTTACCTGTTTGGCGAAGATCTCTTTGTAATCGAAGTCGTTGGCGATGCTCGTGATCGCCGAGGTATCGGTCGTGAGCGAGAGCGCCGGCAGCGGCGGGCGGTCCATGCGAAAGCGGTTGACGAATTCTGCGGCGATGTGCTGCGCGTCGGCGGCGCTGCCGCCGTTGCCGAAGAGAAGCAGCTTGTTGCCGCGGAGAAATGCCTCGGCGATCACCTCGATGACCAAAAGCAGCGTCTCCATATTGTCCCGAAGAAACGCCTTCTTCGTCCGGGCGCTGTCCTCGAAGGCTTTGACGATCGCTTCTTTCATTTATTTATTTTTGTTGTAAAAGCTTGCCATCCGGCTCTCGAGGCCGTTTTTGGCGAGCGCCTCTTCGAACATCGTTCTCACGATCGGATCTTCGTCGTCGTATTCGATCTGGTCGCCGCCGAGCTTGCGGTCCACGGTCCCTTTGTATTTCTTGCCGGCGCCGCGATGTTTCTTGCTGCCGAACGACCTGAGAGCAAGATAACGCGCGGAATTTTTCCCGGTGTTGAAGTGCTGGTGCCACCAGCTATCCGGGGGCACGACCATGCTGCCCTCGCGCCAATCGTATCGCTTGATCGGCTCGCCCTCGGGCCAGATGAGCGAATAGCCTTCGCCGCCGAGGATGATGACGTGCGCGCCGGGACCGTGGCGGTGGGTTTTTTTGTAAGTGCCGACCGGAAATTCGGAGATGTGGCACGCGGTGGTGTTCTCCGACAGCTCGAACTTGATGTTTTTCCCGCCGGCGCCGCGCACGTTGTATTCCAATAGTTTGAAGCTCCGGACATCGGGCACGAAGTTGGTCTCCCAGGCGTTGCCCGCGAACCTGAAGCCGTCGTACTCCCCGCCGTAAAGAGTTCCCTTGCCACTGAAGTATTCGTCCCGGCCGTCGAATCTGTCTTTGAAAGCGAAGTCGTTGTGGAAGATGAAGTCGAGATTGTGCAGCAGGTTGATCATCGTCGGCGCGGTGGTGACGGCGAGATAGCGCGCCGGCTCGCTGCCGCTGCCGTTGAAAAGCTGGTGCCAGGTATTGAGCGGCGGAGAGAAGAGCGAGCCGGCTTGCCACTCGAAGGTTTGCTTTTCATTCTCGTCGTTCCATACGGTGGTGGCGCCCTGGCCGCTGACGACGTAGATCGATTCTTCGAAGAGTTGCCGCTGCGGTTTCAGGCTGTTCCCCGGTGGAATCTCGCAGACGTAGCAGTTGTTGACCTGGCCGGCGCCTTCCATCTGTAGGAAAGCTCCCGCTCCGCCTTTGCGCTCCCAAGGCTCCAACTTGACGGTGCGGATGTCCTCGACAAAAAAGGTCTTGATGATGGGAATTCCCTCGGACTCCACCCACTTCTCATAGCTGGATTTGCCGTCGCCGGTCTCAGAAATTTTCTCCGCTGTTTTAGCCATGCATTCTCCTATTTTCAATGCTGCAAATGTTTCTACCACACGAAAAAAAATCGGTAAAGCGGAGCTATTGGCGGTAGAAGCCAAAAACCTTCTGGCGTATCCTCTGCGTAGATCGATCGAGCGCGGAGGCACGGGATGCAAAAGGTTAAAGTAGGAGTGATGGGAGCGTCGGGCGGCGAGCTGCCGGCGGGAGAAAAAGCGCGGCTCGAGACGCTGGCCGAGCAGTTGGGCGCGGCGATAGCCGACCGCGGCTGTGTCCTCGTGACCGGCGCGACCACGGGCCTTCCCGACATGGTCTCGCGCGCGGCTCGAAAGCACGGCGCTCTCACCGTCGGCATCTCGCCCGCCGGCGCGTCGGAAGAGCATGAACGTTTCGGCCTGCCGCTGGACGGCGTCGACGTCATTCTCTACACGGGCTTCGGCTTCAAGGGCCGCAACGTCGTCAACATCCGCTCTTCCGACATCGTGATTATTTTCGGCGGCGCCACCGGCACGCTGAATGAATTTACCATCGCCTACGACGAGGGCAAAGTCATCGGCATCCTCGAAGGCAGCGGCGGCATCGCCGACCACATCAAAGAAATTCTCGCCTTTTGCCGGAAATCGACGCGCGCGCGTCTGGTCTACGAATCGGAGCCGGAGAAGTTGCTGGACGCATGTCTCGGAGAGTTGAATAGGGTATGAGGAAGTCTTTTCCGGCGGCTACACAAGATGCTACGAAGCCTCCGTGCCTCATGGGGTGTTTCTCGTAATTGCGTTAAGAACCGGTGGAATTCCTTGGCGGTTAGATTATATTACGGTACAATACGCGGCATCCGGTACATCATGCGGCCAACGGCTCAGTTATTCTTCGTATTCTGCGCCTCAGAAGTAGTGACGCGGGTATAAGAAGGAATGGCGACGCTTAACCTCGTAGAGGAGCTGCAGCGCTATGGCGCCTCAAAGACCGGTGTTCGATTATTCGATACACCTACTCCGGATGACATCCGCTATCTCGATCTATTCAAGCAACCACAAATCCGGACAGCTCAAAGCAGTGAAGTCCTGCCATCCGGGGTCGTGGAGTATTCGGACCGTCCGCTGATCTATCTATTGCGGGACGACGCACTTTCGGTCGCACCACAGCTACGCACGGATCAAGTCCAGCGCCTAATTAGAAGCCTAGCGTGCAGAGGAGAAGGCTCTTACCTTGCAGTGGTGCAGCCGGGAGAGTTGCAGATTTATCCTGTGCTACTCTCCAAATCGATTCCCCCGCCCAGGACAGTCCGAACGACTGAGAGACATGCACCTGTACTAATCCAAGATCTGGCGATCGGTGCGCTCGATTGGCTCCGTGATAGGCGGCTTCATGAGGCCGCCATCCACGATTTGCTCTTCAAGCTCCTAACTGAAGTTACGAAGGTGCTGCGCGACAGCCCAGTCCTGTCCCGCACGCCCGAGAAAGACGACGTTCTTCCTCTGGTCGGCCGCGCACTTTTTACGCGGTTTCTCATCGACCGCGGAATCATCAATGAGCAGACGTTTCCAGAGATTTACAACGAGGGAAAGCCTGCGGAATGCTTCTCGGCACCCGAGCCCGCAGAGCTCACCTGCCGTTGGCTCGACGATAAGTTCAATGGCGACGTTCTGCCATTGGCGGATGGGGATTATGCGCCGTTTTTCAAGAACGTTCATCGACGAGATAAGAACGTTCTACGCGAGCTCTCGAACGTAATGTACCGCGCCCCGGGTGGTGTCCTAACATTCGATCTTTTCTGGAATGGAATCGACTTCGCACATGTCCCAGTCGGACTCCTTAGCGAAGTGTACGAAGACTATGCCCATCGTTTTTTCAAAGACGATGCGAGGTTAGAAAGCGTCCGCTTTACACCTCGACACATTGCCGAGTTCACTGTCAATCAAGCATTCCACGGTCTGCAAGAGGACGCGAGGCACCGAGCTAGGTTGCTGGACCCTGCGGCCGGGGCAGGCGTTTTCCTCGTTCTTGGCTTACAGCGCCTCGTCGCCGAGAATTGGCGCGTTTCCGGAGAACGACCCGATACGAAAAAGATCCGGGACATTCTCGATAACCAGATTCGCGGCTTCGACATAAACACATCAGCCCTGACATTGGGGGCTCTCAGTCTATACCTAACAGCGCTTGAGCTCGATCCAGCCCCCTACCCGCCTGAAAAGCTGGGCTTCAACAAGATTTTGGGGAACGTGCTCTTCAATATGCGGGTAGAGCACGAGGCATACCCCTACGGCAAGCCGGTTCTAGGATCGCTGGGCTCAGAGGGTGCGCGCGCGGAGCACTTGGGGAAGTTCGACGTGATTGTAGGCAACCCGCCGTGGACGGCATGGTCGGGCGAGACTGGACGCATGCTAACCGAGCACGTCAACACAATGGTCAGGGAAATCGTGAAAGCGCGGGCACGCAATGAGGCGTTGACGCGAATTGCCGAGAGCTATGAGCACAACGATATGATCCCTGACATAGCGTTCGTGTGGCGGTCAGCGCAATGGGCCAAAGAGGACGGCGTCATCGCGCTCATCGTGCATGCCAGGATTCTGTTCAAGCGGGGTGAGAAGGGCGCGAGCATGAGGGAGGCGCTCCTGCGTAGCTTCCGCATTACGGGAATTTTAAACGGCGCTGAACTGATGAAGCTGTGGCCTCACCTGAATCAGCCGTTCTGCATCCTTTTTGCGAGAAACCGGATCTCCCAGCCAGGGGATACGTTCCGCTACGTCACTCCAGAGCTGGAGCGCGCGCCTGACGGTGGCTTTCAGATGCGGATTGATTCGGAGTCGGCACAACCCATTCAATTCGAAGTTCTTGAAACACAGCCCTTCTTGCTCAAGTCGCTCTTTCGTGGCGGGCGGCTCGATGTCGAGTTGATGAAACGGTTGAACGCGTTGACCGTTTCTCAAGCCGTAGACATAGATCATGACGAAGAAGAACGATCAGACATCTCAATTGCGCAGGTAATACCGCCTCGTGCGGTCAGGATCCGCGATCTTTGGTCCAAGGCAGGTGGGCTATTCGGTGGACAGGGATACATGCCCGGAACGGGGCAAAAGGCGACCGAGTTGCTGGCTCTCGAAGGAAAGCGGCTCACGAAGGACGATTCTATAGGACTCTTTGTCTCAGCAGCGCGCCTTGATTCGTTTACCGACCGGCAGGTTCATCGCCGCAGAGATCCTCGCATCTATCGGCCGCCGCTTGTGCTGATTTCGGAAGGCTTCTCCGAAAGTGCCGAGCGCATCCGGGTTCGGCTTTATTTAGGCAGGACTCCTCTGATCTACAACAGGTCGTTCTACGGGTACTCCACGGCGGGCCATCCCCGTCCTGAGGAGCTTGCGAGATTTTTGTTCGTTATCGCGAGCAGCGACCTCTTTGCTTACTACATCCTTCAGTCGAGCGCCAAGTTTGGAGTGGAGCGGCGCACGGTGCTGGAGGAAGATATTGGCGATTTCCCGGTCATCGCGCTTGAGTCGTTGGACGATAGTCGACTCAGACACATGCAGCAAATCGTCGACCAGCTCTCTCCACAGAAGCCGCCTTCCTGGCGTGCGCTCAACGACTGGGTAAACGAACTCTACAACCTGACTGTCAATGACAGGCAGGTCATCAAGGATACGCTCGATACCAGGATGCCTTTCGAAGCAACCACCAGAAACGCGCTGCGGCCCGCGACTGTCAGGGAGAAGCAAGACTTTGTGGAATCTGTAAAGACCATTCTTAGCCCGTTCTTCAAATCGACCAACGATACAATACATGGGACTTTATTGGATTCACCAGTCGATACATGGGTCATCTTTGACCTGCAAACCGACGACCGAGAGGCCACTGGTTCCCCAGACGCGATCACAGAGGTCGCATTACTTATTGCGGATCATGAAGGATCCAGTCGAGTCATGCAGGAAGTGAGTAGCGGGCATCTACGTCTCGCGATTCGAAACCAGTACCGGTATTTGACCAAAACCAGAGCCAGACTCTGTGCAATAGATATCCTACGTGAGAAGGGGCATCTGTTCCCCGTGGGGAACAAATGACTCCCGGCTTGATCCTATCAGAGCCACAGTATCCCTTGCCGGGCATTCATCCGCCGCTCGATGATCGCGTGCTTATTGCGATCGAAGTCGCGCTCCGCACTGCTTGGGTCGAGATACTTGAGGATCACGCGGTTCAAGACATTCTCGAGAACGGTAAGGAAAAACAGATCACGAAAATCCTTCGAGAAAGGCTGGAGCGTATACGTGTTCGTGAGAACGATCGATTGGAATACAACTGCACTGTCTTCGAGCGCGTACCCGTAGATGCTGAGTACTCGAACTATAAAAATGAGAAAGATAGGCGTCCCGATCTCGTCTTTCACCTCGCTGGGCAACCGCGGCCGGGCGTGGTGGATTCGCTTTATGATGGTCTGTACGTCGAATGCAAGATCATCGATAACGGCACGAGGGATTTGGGGAAGTACTGCAATAACGGCGTAAAGCGCTTTGTTGACGGGGATTATGGATGGAGGATGCCACAAGGTATGATGTGCGCATATGTCAGGACAAAGCAAGAACTTCCTGTCGCGCTAGAAGATTATTTCGGAACGGCAGGGGTAGCAGCATTTCTATGCCTGGTCAGTACGAGTCTTACAAAATCCGCACTAACGATGCACAATCCCTTTATTTACATTTCAGATCACGCAAGGCCATGGACTTTTCCGGATGGTTCGTCACCCGGAAACATCTCGGTTCAACACCTGTGGCTTCGAGCCTATAACACTTAATCTGTAGTGAACCTTTCAAGCGTAATTGTTTTCGGAGGAGACCCGTGGACCCTTACACGCTCGTCGCCACCGCCGGCGCGGCACCCTTGAGCGCCGCCTCGGCCACCTCGGAGAGCAAACGGTCGTTTTCGTGATCGAGGGCGAAGACCCGGTACTGGACGACTTTGGAAGGGATGAACTCGAATAACTCCGAGAGCGATTCTTTGGTGATCTCGCCGCTCGAAGGATCGTAGATGTGAATCTGTTTTTTTCCCATCGCGAACGGGTTCTCCGGCCGGGGGTCCTGCGTCGCGGTGTCCACGCGAAAGACGAGGTCCGCAGCGGACGCGGGCAGCGCGGCGCGGATTCTTTTCTCCCACTCGGTGTCCTGGATCAAGGCCATGCCGTAGCGCAATTCGTTCAGCGATAACGTCCGGTCGTAAGCCATTTTCCATTTGATGTCCCGGTCCACGATCCTGCCCCACTCGCGCGCGAGCGCATCGTGCTCTTTCGCGCGCCGCCAGCGCGAGACTTCTTCGAGCAGCGACCAGTCCGTGAGACGAAGATAATCTTCCATGTGCGCGAGCGGATTGCCGCGAAAAATAAGTTTCATCGTCTCGGGAAATATCTCGCGCAGGTGGAGATCGATGGCGCGCGTCGTGCGGTGGTAATAAACGTTCGTGTAGAGGTAAAGCCGGGTGTTCAAAAACATCGTCAGCGCTGCGTTGCCGGCTCGGTGGAGCGTAAGCCCCTTGGGGGAGAAAAAAGTGTAGTGCATCAACCGGGCGCGATCGATCGGGCCGACGGCGACGCCGCACATATAGGAGTCGCGCGAGACGTAATCGAGGTTGTCGAACGTGAAGATCCCGCTGGTGAGCGGCTGGAGCAGCCGGACCCACTTGGGTTTTTTCTGGTCTTCTTTGCCGTTTTTCTTGATCGGAAACGCGATCTCCTCGGGCTTCAACTCCTCGCCCGGCGCGAACGGCCCGCTGGGGCTCCGGCGCAACTGCTGGATCAGCTCTCCGAGGTGTTCCTGGATGATCGCCTGGCCGATGTCTTCATGGGTTATCTTGAAGTCGGCGAGGAAGTTGTCGTCGAAGAAGTGGCCGAAAGGGCCATGGCCGACGTCGTGCAGCAGGCCGGTGATGCGCATGTAAGATTCGACCAGCGAGGCGGAGGGACATTCGTCGCCCAGGACTTGGCGTAACGATGGATAAAGATGCTTGGCGAACTCGCCCGCGAGATGCATCGCGCCCAGAGAGTGCTGAAACCGGCTATGCTCCGCGGTCGGGTAAACCCAACGCGCGCTTTGGAGTTGATAGATGTAGCGGAGTCTCTGCACCCATGGCGAGTCGATGATCTGTTTTTCCGTCACCTCGCCTTTCCTGAGAGGAACCGTGAATTGGATATAATGGTGGATGGGATCGGCGAGGAGCGCTGTGCCTTCGTATTCGCTGTCCAGCGGCCGGGACATGGTCTTCATAGTTCCAAAACGACCTGGGCGGTCCATTGATCGCCGGTCTTTTCCATCCGGCTCTGGTGCGACACGACCGCGCTGATCTCGCGCTGGATCTCGTGCCGGTCGGGATCGAATTTTTCTCCGGCGACCTCGCCGCGGATGTAGTTGTCCTTGACTTCCTTAACGACAAATTCCTTGAGCAGGTATCCGCTCCGCTGGTAGAGATAGAGCAGCTCGCGCATCCAATTCATCATCAAGTCGTCGCGGTCGGTCCCTTCCACTTCGAGAGTGAGATTCTCCTTGGGCTCGACCCGATCGATGTGCGTCAGCAGGTCGAACAGAGCGAAGCCCGAGTTGGCGAAAAGCTCGCCCTGGCTCTTGCCGAAGATCTTGACCGCCAAGTCCGACGAGCGGTTAAAGATCCGGTATCTTTTTGGCTCGCTCATGGTGAATACGACTTCGATTTTCTCTCAGTCCCTATGGCCCAATGCCTTTATACCCGATTGATCAGGCCGGCTGCAAAGCCCGCCCCAAAGCCGTTATCGATGTTCACCACGGTGACGCCCGCGGCGCAGGAATTGAGCATCCCCAAAAGAGCGGCCAAACCGTTGAAGCTGGCGCCGTAGCCGACGCTCGTCGGCACCGCGATGACCGGTTTATCGACAAGCCCGCCCACGACGCTCGGCAGCGCGCCTTCCATGCCCGCGACAACGATCAGGACCGAAGCGGAAAACAGCTTGGCGCGATGATCTAGAAGACGGTGCAGTCCGGCCACACCGACGTCGTAGAGCCGATCGACCCGGTTGCCCATCATCTCCGCCGTGAGCGTCGCTTCTTCCGCTACGGCGATGTCCGACGTTCCGGCCGAGATCACGAGCACCGGGCCGCGCCCCGTTTTGCGAATCGGTCTTTCCAGCCACGTGGCCGCCCGCGCGCCCGCGTGATAACGGAGTCCCCTGATTTGTTTTTTTAATTTCGTCATCTTCTCGGGAGAGAGCCGGGTGATCAGCACATTTGCGCGGCGCCGGCGCAGCGCGCGCGCGATCGCGGCGATCTCAGCCGTGGCCTTGCCTTCTCCCATGATGACCTCGGGAAAACCCTGTCTGAGCGAGCGGTGATGATCTATCTTGGCGAACCCCAGGTCTTCGAACGGAAGATGGCGCAGGCGCTTCAATGCCTGCGGGACGGAGATTTTTCCCCGTCGCACGTCTTCCAAAAGCCGTCCCATCCGCTCGGTGTCCATCGTCCAATTTTTCTAGGATTTTTTAGCGCGCAATTTAGCTCGATCGGGAATGACTTGAGGATCGGTGTTGGCTTTTGAAATGGTCGTAGCCTCTGAGCGAAAGCAAAACAGCCCCGCCTCGGCCGTCGACTACTTTGACTCCTTCACCGGCGCGAAGACATTTTCCGATGCGCGTGATCGGCACTCCGAGCCGCCGTTTGATTTTTTCCAACCTGCTTTTGTCTCTCGGCCTGACAGAAAAGAGCAGCTCGTAATCTTCTCCTCCGGCCAAGGCGTACGTGCTGCGTTTTTTTCCGGCAAGCATTTTGTACGCCGGAGAGAGAGGCAACACATTCTCCCAGATTTCCGCGCCGACCGCGCTGGCCTTACAGAGGTGGCTTAAATCCTGAAGCAGCCCGTCGCTCACGTCGATCATCGCCCGGGCCAATCGCTCGCGCGCCAACAGCCTTCCCGCTCTGAGCCTGGCGTTGGGAAACTGATGACGGCGGATCAGGTACGCCGCCGCGCCGCGTCTATCCTGCCGCTTTTTTTTCTTCATCCGCTCCAGTCCCAGGGCGGAGTCTCCCAGAGTTCCGGTGACGTAGAGATCGTCGCCCGGTTTTGCGCCGCTGCGCAATACCGGCGCATAGGGGCAATGACCGATTAGAGCCGCGCTGATGAAAAAGCGTTTCGCCGCGCTGGTATCGCCACCGACCAAAGAGACGCCGCTCAGGTCCGCAAGGAACCTGACGCCGCGATAAAATTCGTCTATATCCTTGGTTGTGAAATCGCTCGGGATGCCCAACGAGAGCGTCAGGTAGGCGGGATTTCCTCCCATGGCGGCGATGTCGCTAAGGTTCACGGCGAGCGTCTTGTAGCCCAGGGAATAAAAGGTGCTCCATTCGAGCTTGAAGTGAATGCCTTCGATGAGTAAATCCGCCGTGAAAAGAAACGTCCGGCTCCGGCAATCGAGCCAGGCCGCATCGTCCCCGATGCCGACCCTAACGCCATGACCTTTAGGGGCGGCCTTGCGAATTCTCTCGATCAGGCCGAATTCCCCGAGCTTTTCGAGTCTCATCTAGGCGCGAAGCGGAATGGCTCTTTCCCTACGAAGCTTGTCAAGCGATTTGTCTTTCCTCTTCGGCCGTCGCTTTTTCGCCGCGTTGTCGCGACGGTCTGAAGCCACGGAGACCTTTCGGCTCTCTTTGTCGAGGAGGCTCGCTTTGAGCACGTCGGACATGTTTTTAGCGGTTATCAGCGTGAGCTTGCGGCGCAGCTGCTTGGGGATCTCGCCCAGATCTTTTTCGTTTCTTTCCGGAACAATAATGGTTTTGATTCCGGCGTGCAGGGCCGCGAGGCATTTTTCTTTGAGGCCGCCGATCGGGAGGACCCTTCCGCGCAGCGTGATCTCTCCGGTCATGGCCACGTACCGGTTCACCGGCCGCCGCGTGAGCGCGGAGATCAGGGCCGTCGCCATCGTGATTCCCGCCGAAGGTCCGTCTTTGGGAATGGCGCCGGCCGGCACATGGATGTGGACGTCGAGCTTCTGATAAAAATCTTCCTCGATGCCGAGTTTCTTCGCGTGCGAGCGCGCGTAACTTACGGCGGCGTGCGCCGACTCTTTCATCACCTCGCCCAATTGGCCGGTGAGCGTGAGATTGCCCCTGCCCTTCGAAAGCGACGCTTCGACGTAGAGCACCTCTCCGCCCGCGCTGGTCCAGGCCAGGCCGGTCGCCACGCCGATCTCGTTTTGCTCCTGTTCGGCTTCCGGAATAAATTTCGGCGGACCCAGAAAGAGGTGAAGGTTGGCGCGTGTTACGCGCGTTAGATCTTTTTTGCCTTCCGCAATCTTGCGCGCCACCTTGCGGCATATGGAAGCGACTTCCCGCTCGAGGTTTCGAAGGCCCGCCTCTTTTGTGTACTGCGCGATGATCCGCAGGACGGCGTCGTTGGAAATCTCCAGGTGGCCGGTGGAGATCCCATTGTTCTCAAATTGCCTCGGGACCAGGAACTTGCGGGCGATCTCCAGCTTCTCCTCGCTGGTGTAGCCGGACAGTTGAATGACTTCCATGCGGTCGGCCAGAGCCGCCGGAACCGGATCGAGCAGATTGGCCGTGCAGATGAATAGTACGTTCGAGAGGTCAAAAGCCAGATTTAGGTAATGATCGCTGAAGGCGTGATTCTGCTCGGGGTCGAGGACTTCCAACAGCGCCGCCGACGGGTCGCCGCGAAAGTCCGTGCCGAGCTTGTCGATCTCATCGAGAATGAAGACCGGGTTGTTGGAGCCGGCCTGTTTAATTCCCTGGATCACCCGTCCCGGCAAAGCGCCGACGTAGGTTCGCCGGTGGCCGCGGATCTCGGCCTCGTCCCGGATGCCGCCGAGCGAGATGCGGACGAAATTCCGCCCGAGCGAGCGGGCGATCGATTTTCCTAAAGAAGTCTTGCCGACGCCGGGAGGGCCGACGAAGCAGAGGATAGGCCCTTTGATTTTTTTCTTAAGCTTGTTGACGGCTAGATACTCCAGAATTCTTTCTTTGACTTTATCGAGATCGTAATGATCTTCGTCGAGGACCTGCTGCGCTTTTTTGATGTTCTGGTTGTCCTTGGTGCGCTTGCTCCAGGGGATATCCACGAGCCAGTCGAGGTAAGTCCGGACGAGAGAGGCCTCCGAAGATTCCGGGTGCATCTGCTCCAGCCGCTTTAACTGCTTCTCGGATTCGCGCTTCGCCTCGAGCGGCATCTTGGCTTTTTCGATTTGCTTTTTGAGATCCTTGATTTCTTCGGCGCGTTCGTCGCCTTCGCCCAGCTCCTGCTGGATTTGCTTCAACTGCTCGCGCAGGAAGTAATCCCGCTGGGTTTTGCTCATCTCTTCTTTCGCCTGATTCTGGATGCGCGCCTGAACCGTGGAGAGCTCGAGCTCGCGGCTCAAGAGATCGTTCACCTTTTTCAAACGGGTCACCGCATCGAAGATCTCGAGAATTCCCTGGCTCTCCTCGATCTTTAGACGAAGATTGGAGGCCACCAGATCCGCGAGCACGCCGGCGTCGCTGATGTTGTCGGTGACCATGACGATCTCCGGCGGGAGATTTTTGAGGTTCAGGATCTGCTCGATCTTTTCCTTGACGTTGCGCATCAAGGCTTCGACCTCGATCGAAACGTCCTGAACGGCGGGCTCGACAATCTTACGGATCTTCGCTTCGAAAAACGGCTGCTCTTTGAGATAACTCTCGATCTCCCCTTTAGCCAGCCCCTGTACGAGGATCTTTACCCGCCCATCGGCGAGCTTCAGCATGCGCATGATCGAGGCCACGGTGCCGACCTTGTAAATGTCCTCGGGAGTCGGACTGTCTTCCGCCGAGTTTTTTTGCGCGACGAGAAAGATTAGACGCTGGCGCGAGAGCGACTCTTCGACGGCGCGAATCGACATCTCTCTCCCGACGAAGAGCGGAAGCATCATGTAGGGATAGATGACGATGTCGCGGATCGGGAGCAGCGGCAGGACTTCGGGAATCTCGACTTGCGCCTCTTTACTCTCCTGGCCTTCAAGGTTCCATTGAGCTTCGCTCATTGTTTTGCAACCCTCTGGGATAGGTTAATCACACCTGCTGCGGGCGTCAATAGAAATCTAGAAAGTTTCTAGTGGGTGCGGATAGTAGAGGAATAGGCCGGTTTGGCGCGCTTTAGCCGAATAGTTGCTTTACCTTGTCAAAGAAACCTTTCGAAAGCGGATGAATGTCCTCTCCGCCGAGAGCGGCAAACTCCTTGAGCAGCTCCTTTTGCCGCCCGGTCAGGTGAGTGGGAGTTTCTACCGTTGCCCGTAGGAGCTGATCTCCCTGGTGATAGCCATGAACATCGCGGACGCCTTTTCCTTTGAGGCGGAAGATTTTTCCCGATTGCGTGCCGGAAGGGATCTTCATTTTGACTTTGCCTTCGAGCGTCGGGACGTCGATCTCCGCGCCCAAGGCCGCCTGAACGAAGCCGATGGGGACCTCGCAGATAACGTCCAGGCCCTCTCGGATAAAAAGCGGATGCGGCTGGACCTGGATTACGACATAGAGATCGCCCGCAGGACCGCCGGCGGCGCCGGTTTCTCCCTCGTTGCGGAGCTTTAACCTCGAGCCGGCATCGACGCCGGCCGGGATTTTGACGCTCAGAGTATGCAGCCTCCGCACCCGTCCCGCTCCCCCGCAGGCGGCGCAGGGATCAGCGATGAACGTTCCCTGTCCGTGGCACCGGCTGCACGTTCGCGAGACGGTGAAAAATCCTTGCTGGAAACTTACCTGGCCCCGGCCATGGCAGGTCGGGCAGGGTTTTGCCGAGGTACCCGGTTTGCTCCCGCTGCCGTGGCACTCATCGCAAGCGCCATGTCGCGGTATCTTGATCTTTTTCTCGGTGCCAAAGGCGGCTTCTTCGAAGGTGATTTCGAGATTGTAGCGAAGATCGTCGCCCCGAGCGCGGCCGCGCCTGCGGCTCTGCCCGGCGCCGAAGAACTCACCGAAGATATCGCCGAAGATATCTTCAAAGCCGGAGGTAAAATCGAAGCCCCCTTGAAATGGGCCGCCGTTGGCAAACGCGGCGTGGCCGAATTGGTTGTACTGGGCGCGTTTTTCAGGATCCGTCAGCACCTGATAGGCTTCCGACAGCTCCTTGAATTTCTCCTCCGCCTGCGTGTCTCCGGGGTTGCGGTCCGGGTGATACTTGAGCGCCAGCTTTCGGTAGGCCTTCTTGATCTCTTCCTCGCCGGCATTGCGCTGAATGCCGAGCACTTCGTAATAATCTATCTTGCCGTTCAATCGTGTCCCTCGCGTATTTAATGTTTGTTATATAACGCAAAAGCCCCTCTCCTCAACGTGTGAGGGAGCAGGGGCTTCCGTATTCAAGGTGAAGACCGGTTCTCCCTCGAAGGTTACTCTTTGACCTCCTCGAAATCCGCGTCGACGACGTCTTCTTTTTTCCTTCCCTCGCCGTCCGTTGCCTGTCCTTGATTGCCGGTCGACGAATCTTGCGCCGAGGACTGTTGTTGCTTCGACGCTTTGGCGTACACTGCCTCAGCCAGCTTGTGCGAGGAGCGGGTAAGCTCCTCCGCCGCCGCGCGGAGGGTCTCGGCGTCCTGGCCTTCCGCCGCTTTCTTCGCTTTTTCCAGCGCCGCCTCGATTTCTCCTCTGACCGCCGCCTCCAAGTCTCCGCCGTGTTCTTTGAGCGACTTCTCCGTAGAATAGATCAGCGAGTCGAGTTGATTGTGGGCTTCCGCGGTCTCTTTTCGCTTCTTGTCCTCGGAGGCGTGCGCCTCGGCGTCCTTGACCATTTGCTTGATCTCATTCTCGTTGAGCCCGCTGGATGCGGTGATCTGGATCGACTGCTCTTTGCCGGTGCCGAGGTCCTTTGCCGAAACGTGCACGATGCCGTTCGCGTCGATGTCGAAGGTCACCTCGACCTGCGGCACTCCCCGGGGCGCCGGCGGAATTCCCACGAGATCGAACTGGCCCAGGAGTTTATTGTCCGCCGCCATTTCCCTCTCGCCCTGGAAGACGCGGATGGAGACGGCCGTCTGATTGTCCGCCGCCGTGGAGAAGACCTGGCTCTTCCGCGTCGGAATCGTCGTGTTTCGTTCGATGAGTTTGGTGAAAACGCCTCCCAGCGTTTCGATTCCGAGCGACAGCGGGGTCACGTCGAGCAAGAGAACGTCTTTCACCTCGCCTTTCAACACGGCCGCCTGAATCCCTGCGCCCACGGCGACAACTTCGTCCGGATTGACTCCCTTATTAGGTTCCTTGCCGAAGATTTTCTTGACCCGCTCCTGAGCCGCCGGCATGCGCGTCATTCCGCCCACGAGAATGACCTCGTTGACGTCGCTCGCGCTTAACCCCGCGTCTTTGAGCGCTTGACGGCACGGGCCCTCGGTCCGGTCGATCAGGTCGGCGCAGAGCGCCTCGAGCTTGGAACGAGTTAACTTCATATTGAGATGCTTGGGCCCGTTCTGATCGGCGGTGATGAACGGAAGATTGATATCGGTTTCCATCGACGAGGAGAGCTCGCACTTCGCCTTCTCGGCCGCTTCTTTCAGCCGCTGGAGCGCCATGCGATCCTTGCGCAGATCGATGCCCTGGTCTTTTTTGAACTCGTCGGCCAAATAATCCATCACCCGCTGATCGAAGTCTTCTCCTCCCAGGAAGGTGTCGCCGTTGGTCGATTTGACCTCGAACACCCCTTCTCCGAGCTCCAGGATGGAAATGTCGAACGTGCCGCCGCCGAGATCGAAGACGGCGATTTTCTCGTCTTTCTTTTTGTCGAGGCCGTAGGCGAGCGCCGCCGCCGTAGGCTCGTTGATGATTCTAAGCACGTTCAACCCCGAAATGCGCCCGGCGTCCTTGGTCGCCTGTCTCTGGCTGTCGTTAAAATAAGCGGGAACCGTGATGACCGCCTCGGTTATTTTTTCGCCGAGATAGTCCTCCGCGGTTTGCTTCATCTTTTGCAAGATGAAAGCCGATATCTCGGCCGGACTGTATTTCTTCCCTCTGATTTCCACCCAGGCGTCGCCGTTGTCCCCGCGCACGACTTTGTAGGGCAGCACCTTCGAAGCTTTTTGCACTAAAGGGTCGTCGTAACGCCGCCCGATCAACCGCTTGACGGCGAAGATAGTATTCTCCGGATTGGTTATGGCCTGCCGCCTCGCGATTTGACCGACCAGGCGCTCGCCGCTTTCGGAAAACGCTACGACCGACGGCGTAGTGCGGCTGCCTTCGGAATTCGCGATGACAACGGGGTCTCCCCCCTCCATAATTGCGACGCAGGAGTTGGTTGTCCCTAAATCAATTCCAATAACTTTTGCCATGTTCGGTACTCCTCATGTGACTCGACGCGATTTTTATTTAATCATCCCTCTGCCCGTTTTCAACTCCGCTTATTCCTCGTTATTCTCAGGCGGCTTCGCCACGCTTACCTGAGCGGGTCGGAGAAGGCGGTCCAGGAGATAATAGCCTTTGTGATGCTCCTCGACGACGGTGTTAGGCGTGTGTTCCTGGGTTACAACCTGTGCGATCGCCTCATGTTTGTTGGGATCAAAAGGTTCGCCGACCGCAGATATTGGATTGACTCCGTGCTTGCCCAGAATTTCCACAAAGCCCTTGAGAACCATTTCGATGCCCTCGAGCAGCGGCTTCCCATTTCCGCCTCCCTCGGCATAGTCGAGCGCGCGTTCGAGATTATCCAGCACCGGCAGCAGATCTTTGACCAGACTCTCGTTCGCGTAGCGGATCGCTTCCGTCTTTTCCCGCGCAGCGCGCTTTTTATAATTTTCCAGCTCCGCTGCCTGGCGCAGAAGGCGATCGTAATTTTCTTTCGCCTCAAGCTCTTTCGCTTCAAGCTGCCGGCGAAGCTTCTCGCATGGTTCTGCTTCGCCTTCACCGCCGCCGGCCGGGAAATATTCTTTGTCCTTGTCTTCTTCCACTCGGATGGACTCGTTTTCTAGTTGTTCAGCTTCGTCATAAACTACCAGTAAAAGCTAATCACCACTCCCTTAGGTGTCAAGGCGCATCTTTCATAAAAACCCCCAATATTTAAACAATTTGCGCGTTTTCCATAAAAATGTTAAAATCTCTTCTCAGATCCGACCATGCCGATTCCCTTGATAACCCCGGCCATTGTCCTGCGCGCTTGGTCCTATGGGGAGTCCGACAAGATAGTTTGCTTCCTGACAGAGTCTCACGGCAAGATTACCGGGATCGCTAAAGGGGCCAAGCGCTCCCGCAAGAGATTCGCCAATTCACTGGAGCCGTTCTCGTTAGTCAACCTTCGCTTCCAGGATAGTCGGAACAGCTCGCTGGCCTTTATCCACGGATGCGATCTGATCCAGGTTTTTAAGAATCTTACCGCGAGCCTGGAGAAGATCGCTCATGCGTCTTACTTGATGGAAATCACCGACGCGCTCTCCGGAGAGCGCGATGAGAACCGGGAGCTCTTCGCTCATCTCCGGAATGGACTCAACTTCATAGAGGAAAACGGGACATCGGTCCTCTTGCTTGCGGCTTTTGAACTCAAGCTGCTGAAACTCGCAGGCTACCAGCCGATGTTGGAGCATTGCCGTCGCTGCGGCAAGGGTTGGCGCGGCCGGATGTTGGAATGCTGGGGTTTCAGCCTGCGCGACGGCGGCGTGCTTTGCGAGGGCTGTTCCGCGTTGAGAAGAGAGGTTTCTCCGCTTTCGCTGGAAACGCTCGGGGTCATGGGGCAACTGCAGCAAGCCCACGGGCTCTTTTCTCACCCTTCTGCTTTTTCTGCCGCGGTGTTGCGCGAAAGCCATCTTGCCTTGCTCAGTTTCATCCAGTACCAAATCGGCAGAGAATTGAAGTCCGCTCCATTCCTGGACGCATTCTCAGCGGAGTCCTAAGCGTCTGAGAAATAATAAAGTTTACAAATGCATTGTCCGCGAGTTTCTGTCATCCTGAGCAACGCGAAGGATCTCGGCATGTAGGGGCGTGATTCATCACGCCCTCTTGGGCGCAATCAATTGCGCCCCTACCGCGTTCAGAATGACAGGATGGAAAATTGGAAATTTTAATTTTTAACAACCCCTAAGCGCGTTTTTCGACGCTTATAGTGAAAAAATTTATCGGGGAATTTGTTTAAGGGCGGAGAAAAGATGGCAAAGAAAAAAAAATATGTTTACTTCTTCGGCGGGGGGAGAGCCGAGGGCAAAGCCTCGATGCGCGAGCTTCTGGGCGGCAAGGGCGCCGGGCTGCATGAAATGACGCGGATCGGAGTTCCGGTCCCGCCCGGTTTTACCATCACGACCGAGGTTTGCGCGTATTACTACGATCACCGGCGGCAGTATCCTAAAGGTTTGGCGGACGAGATTGCGAATTCTCTCGGTCGCGTCGAGAAGATCATAGGAAGAAAGTTCGGCGATCCCGAAAATCCGCTTTTGGTGTCGGTACGCTCCGGAGCGCGGGAGTCCATGCCGGGCATGATGGACACGGTCTTGAACCTGGGCCTCAACGACGAGACGGTTCAGGGTCTGGTTCGCCGCACGAACAATCCACGCTTTGCCTACGATTCGTATCGCCGCTTCGTGCAGATGTATGGCGACGTCGTGATGGGTCTCAAGCCGGCGGATAAAAAAGAGCGCGACCCGTTCGAGCTTATCCTCGAGCGAAAAAAAGAAGCGCGCCGGGTCCGCTACGATACCGAGCTTACTACCGACGATCTCAAAGCTCTCGTTGCAGAGTACAAAGCGGAGATTAAGAAACGTTTGGGGCAAGATTTTCCCAATGATCCCAAGGCGCAGCTCTGGGGCGCGATCGGCGCGGTCTTTGGCTCCTGGAACAACGACCGCGCTATCGCTTATCGCGAGCTTTACCGCATACCGCACGACTGGGGCACTGCGGTCAACGTCCAGGCGATGGTCTTCGGCAACATGGGCGAGACTTGCGCAACGGGGGTGGCCTTCACGCGCGACCCGGCAACGGGCGAGAAGCGTTTCTACGGCGAGTTTCTCGTGAACGCGCAGGGCGAGGACGTGGTCGCCGGCACCCGCACGCCGCGACCGATCGCTGAACTCAAAGACGTCATGCCGAAAAGCTACGCGGACCTCGATCGAGCCTGCAAGCTATTGGAGCGGCACTACAAGGAGATGCAGGACATCGAATTTACCATCGAGGATAACAAGCTCTGGATGCTGCAGACGCGGACCGGAAAACGGACCGGCTTTGCCGCCGTCCGCATCGCGGTCGAAATGGTGGATGAAAAAATAATTTCCAAAGAGCAAGCGCTGCTCCGCATCGAGCCCGATCAGCTCAATCAGCTCCTGCGCCCGATCTTCGACCCGGCGGACAAAGAGAAGGCTGGCCGCGAGGGACGGATACTGGCGCAGGGGCTTCCCGCCGGACCCGGCGCGGCCACGGGCCGTGTCGTTTTCCACGCGGAGGATGCCGAGGCATGGAAGAAAAGAGGCGAGCGGGTCATTCTCTGCCGCAGAGAGACCAGTCCCGATGACATCCGCGGCATGGACGCCGCACAGGGAATTCTAACGGCTCGCGGCGGCATGACGTCGCACGCGGCCCTGGTCGCGCGCCAGATGGGAAAAGTATGCGTGGTGGGCTGTGAGGCGATCCACGTCGATTACGCGCGGCGCGAGATGCGGGTTGCGGATACGGTTTTGAAGGAAGGCGACTGGATTTCCGTCGATGGCACAACCGGGGAAGTGATGCGCGGCGAAATCAAAACCTTTCCGTCTGAGGTGCTTCAAGTCCTCCTTGCCAAAACTTTGGATGCTAAAGCGTCGCGCGTCTATCAGCAGTTTACGAGGCTCATCAAATGGGCCGACGCAGTACGGAAGATCGGCGTGCGGACGAATACCGACCAGCCGGACCAGGCGCGCGTTGCGATGGCATTCGGCGCGGAAGGCATCGGTCTCTGCCGCACCGAGCACATGTTTTTTGGCGGAGAGCGGATCCGCGCGGTCCAGGAAATGATTTTGGCAAAGGACCAGGCGGGGCGCCGCCAGGCTTTGTCGAAGCTCTTGCCAATGCAGAAAGAGGATTTCAAGGCCATTCTCGACATCATGGGCGCTCTTCCGGTCACCATACGCACGCTCGATCCACCGCTGCACGAATTCCTGCCGAAGACCGAAGCAGAGATCGTCGAGCTCGCCGAGGGCATGCGAGTGCCCGTCGAGGAGTTAAAAAGCAAAATCGAAAGCCTGCACGAATTCAATCCCATGCTCGGCCATCGGGGATGCCGGTTGGGCATCTCCTATCCGGAGATAACGGAGATGCAGGCAAGGGCGATCTTTGAAGCCGCGTGTGAACTGCGCAGGGAAGGAAAGAACCCGTTCCCGGAGGTGATGATTCCTTTGGTAGCGACCCGGCAAGAGCTACATCTCCAGCGTGAGATCGTCGAGCGGGCGGCCCACGAGACGATGAAGGCCTATGGTGTCAAGGTCCGCTATCTCGTAGGCACCATGATCGAGCTGCCGCGGGCGTGTCTCTTTGCCGACGAGATCGCCCGGGAAGCGGAATTTTTCTCATTTGGAACCAACGACCTGACGCAAACCTGCCTCGGTCTATCGCGGGACGACGCCGGAAAGTTTCTGCCTAGCTACGTTGCGCAAGGAATCTATCCCGAAGATCCGTTCGTCAGCATCGACGAGGGCGGCGTGGGTGAGCTGATGCGTATTGCCGTAGAAAAGGGCCGAAAGGTGAATCGGGAACTCGAGATCGGCATCTGCGGAGAGCATGGAGGCGATCCGAGATCTGTCATCTTCTGTCACCAGCTGGGCTTAGATTACGTTAGCTGTGCCGCATTTCGCGTTCCCATTGCCAAGTTAGCCGCGGCCCAAGCTGCATTGAAGCGATAGACCCGGCAGAACGAGCCGTTCCCGAGGCAATTTCCAAAAGTTGGCGAGGGCACCCATGAAATTGCCATGCGGTGGAAATTGACAATAAGAGTCATTTCTAGGATAATCCGCCTTTAGACCGCTTGGAAAATATATGGAACCTCGCCTAGGTGAGCTTTTGGTTCGGGGCGGCGTGATCACCCGGGAGCAACTCAACCAGGCCCTGGAAAAAGAGCAAGACAACGGCTCTCACGTTATTCAGGAGTTGGTTCGTCTGGGTTTCACGACCGAAGATCACCTCACCGAATTCCTCGCTACACAATTCGGGATCGAAAAGGTCCAGCTCGAAAACGTTGAGATAAATCCAGGCATCTTCGATCTTGTCACGGCCGACCTTATCCAGAAACATCAGATCATACCGCTTAAGCTTTTGGGGTCCACGCTCACCGTCGCCACAGCGGACCCAACGAATCTTATCGCAATCAACGAGATTCAGTTCATTACCGGTTACGGTGTCCGTCCGGTCCTCGCCTCACCCTCGGACATCCGAAAGATTCTCGAACGCCGCTTTGGAAAGTCCAGCTATGACGAAGTTCTCAAGAGATTCGGCGACGTCGAGATGGAGATCATTAAAGGCGAGGAGGAAATCAACCTCGAAGAGCTTCAGCAAGCGACTCAAGAAGCGCCGGTCGTCACGCTGGTCAATGCGATCTTGGCCGACGCGGCAAGGCGCGGCGTCAGCGACATCCACTTTGAGCCTTATGAGAAGGTCTTTCGTGTGAGGTTCCGATTGGACGGAGTGCTGCAGGAAATCATGACGCCCCCGCAAAGATTGAAGAACGCGATGATCTCGCGCCTTAAAGTCATGGCGAATTTAGATATCGCAGAGAGAAGGTTGACTCAGGACGGCCGGATCAAGCTCAAAACGGGCCAGGGACAAGAGCTCGATCTCCGCGTTTCGGTGTTGCCGACGCTGTTCGGCGAGAAGATCGTCATGAGATTGCTCGATAAGTCCAACCTGCAGTTGGACATGGCGAAGCTCGGTTTCGATACGCAAAATCTCAAAGATTTTAAGGAGGCGATCTATAAGCCCTACGGGATGATCCTCATCACAGGTCCTACCGGAAGCGGAAAATCGACCACGTTATATTCCGCCCTATCGGATCTCAACAAGGCCGATGTGAATATTTGTACCGCCGAAGATCCGGTCGAGTACAGTATCATGGGCATCAATCAGGTACAGGTCAAGGACGAGATCGGACTCAATTTCGCAAGCTGCCTTCGTTCTTTTCTGCGCCAAGACCCCGACATCATCATGGTCGGCGAAGTCCGCGACCTGGAGACGGCTCAAATCGCCGTCAAGGCGGCCCTCACCGGCCACCTGGTTCTAAGTACGCTCCATACCAACGACGCGCCTTCGACGATAGACCGCTTGATCAATATGGGGGTGGAGTCGTTTCTCATTACGTCTTCCATCAATCTGATTGTTGCACAAAGATTGGTGCGGAAGATCTGCGTCAACTGCAAAACACCGGTAGAAGTCAATTCCGACGTCTTGATCGCCGTCGGTGTCGATCCGGCAGCGGCATCTATGGGCTTTCCGACTTTCCGCGGTCAGGGATGCGCGAATTGCAACCAGACGGGTTATAAAGGTCGCGTGGCGATCTATGAGCTTTTGGTGATGCACGATGCGCTGAAGGAAATAATTCTGCGCGGCGTATCCGCCGCCGATTTAAAGCGAGAGGCGGTCAAGCTGGGAATGAGCACGCTGAGATTGAGCGCTATCAAAAAGGTTCGGGACGGGCTTACAACCATCGAGGAAACGATTCGGGTTACCGATTCCGATCGCGGGTTCGGATCGGTTTTTTCTCTGGACACCTGAGTGAATAAATTATCTTAAAGGGGAGATATTATGCCAGTTTTTGTTTGGGAAGGAAAGACGGCGCAGGGCAAGATCCTCAAGGGCGAGATGGAAGCATTAAACCAACAGGCGGTGCTCGCGCGCTTGAGAAGCCAACGGATTCAACCCATGCCCACACGCGTGCGGGAAAAAGGCAAGGGGTTCGACCGGGAGATCACAATTCCGGGTTTTGGATCGAAGGTCAAGGATCGTGACGTGATGATATTTACCCGGCAGTTCGCCACCATGATCGACGCGGGCCTGCCGATCGTTCAGTGTCTCGATATCTTGAGCCAGCAAACAGAGAACAAGGTTTTGAGGAATACCATTAAGATCATTAAGCAGGGCGTCGAGGGCGGCTCGACCCTGGCTGAGGCCCTCAAGAAGCACCCGAAAGTCTTCGATGATCTTTACGTCAACATGGTCGCCGCCGGTGAGGCGGGCGGTGTTTTGAACACGATTCTTAACCGGCTCTCCGGGTTTATCGAGAAGGCCTCAAAGCTCAAACGCAAAGTGAAAGGCGCGTTGATCTATCCGTGCACGATCGTCGTTGTTGCGGTGGCAGTCGTAAGTATCTTGCTTCTATATGTTATACCGGTTTTTGGCGAGCTTTACGGCGGTGCCGGTAAGGCGCTGCCGCTGCCGACGCAGATGACGATTAACGTGAGCAATTGGTTTCGCGCCTACTTTTTATATATTGTCGGCGCCGTTGTCGCCATCATTGTTGCTCTACGAATGTATAGCAAGACCGAAAAGGGCAGGGTAATGATCGATGGATTTTTGCTTAGACTTCCAATCATAGGCGACCTTCTCCGAAAAGTTGCAGTAGCCAGATTTTCCCAGAACATGTCGATCCTGCTGAGCTCCGGCGTGCCCATCCTCGACGGCCTCGCGATCACGGCGAGAACGGCCGGGAACAAAGTTGTCGAACAAGCAGTCATGAAGTGCCGCATCAGCATCAGCCAGGGAAAGACTATTGCCGAGCCGCTGGCCGAAAGTAAAATATTTCCTCCAATGGTCTGCCAGATGGTGGCTATCGGCGAGAACACGGGGTCGTTGGATTCGCTGCTTAAAAAGGTAGCTGAGTTTTACGAGGACGAGGTGGATAGCGCCGTGGCAAATCTTACGGCTCTTATGGAACCTGTGATCATGATCGTTTTGGGAGTCGTCATCGGAGGATTGGTGATATCGATGTATCTTCCGATCTTCCAATTGGGCTCCCTGGTTTGATTGAAATTGGACGAAGCAAAAAGAGAGCTGATCAGAAAAATTAAGTGGCTGCTCTTTCTGAGAGTGGTCATCCTCTCGTTTTTCCTGGGCGCCGCCGCGCTTTTGCATTTCTTTAAAGGCGGAGATCCCGGGCTATTCCGATATCTACAAGTTCCCTTGATCGCGGCCTATGTTATCTCCATAGCCTCGGCCCTCCTTCTTCGCTGGATCAAAAATCCGGTTCTGTTTGCTCATGCACAGATCGATTTCGATGTACTTGTTGTTACTGGAATTGTCCTGATCACTGGAGATTTCGAAAGCCCGTTTGCCTTTCTCTACAACCTGGCCATCATCAATGGCGCGATCTTATTGTTCTTCCGCGGCGCTTTTATCACGGCGGGTTTTTCCAGCTTTTGTTACAGCGCGCTGCTACTTTGGAGCCGCTACAGCCGTACCGGCGAGGCTGGACCGGTGATCGCCAATCTAATGCTCAACGTGCCGGCGTTTTTCGTTATTGCCTATCTGAGCGGTCTGCTCGCGCGCAAAGTTTACGAGGCGGAACGTCTTCTCAAAGAGAAGCAGAAAGATTACCTCGACCTGGAAGCTCTTAAAGACGCCTTGATCCAGGGAGTCGGAAGCGGCATAGCGATTACGGACATCAAAGGGCAGGTGAATTACTTCAATCCGCGGGCGCAGACGCTCACCTCCTTGCAGGAGGCGGTGGTAAAAGGAAAGAAGCTAACCGATATCTTTCCCGGTCTCACCTACAACTTTGATGGAGTCTCCGAGGGAAAGAGGATCGTCGTGGATGAATTTGCTTTTACCGAGGCGCGGAAGGGTAATATCCAGTTGAAATTAACGCTCGCGCCGCTCAATGACCCGAGCGAGCAGGCGATCGGCTATGTATGTATCTTCGAGGATGTCACGAAAAGAAAAGAGTTGGAGGAAAAGGTCCGCCTTGGGGAAGAGATACGAAAGGCGAGGGAACACGAGCTGCGCGTTGATGAGACACCGGCGACCTCGCCCAGTTTTCAATTTGACGGGGTCGTTGGCCGTGGTGGCGGGGTGGAAAACATATATCGTCTGGTTCAAAAAGTTGCGGCGACAACGACCAATGTTCTGATTACGGGTGACAGCGGCACCGGCAAAGAGCTGGTAGCGCGCGCGATACACTCCAATGGGCCTCGCAAAGAGCGCGTTTTTGTAGCCGTCAACTGTGGCGCAATTCCTGAGAACCTTATAGAGAGCGAGCTCTTTGGGCACGTGCGGGGCGCTTTTACCGGAGCGGTCTCTGACCATATGGGTCTGTTTAAGCAGGCCGATAGCGGGACGATTTTTCTCGACGAAGTAGGGGAGCTGCCGCTTCACTTGCAGGTTAAATTACTCCGAGTGCTGCAAGAGAAGGCATTTACACCCGTCGGCGGGAGTAAGCAGATGAAGGTCGATGTCCGCGTGATTTCCGCCTCAAACCGCGACCTACGGCAAGAGGTGGAAAAAAGGCGCTTTCGAGAGGACCTATTTTACCGTCTCAACGTAGTCCAAGTCACTCTTCCTCCCTTGCGCAATAGAAAGGAAGACATACCCTCGCTGGTCAATTTTTTTGTTGAAAAATTCGCCGGAGTACAGGGCAAAAAGGTCGAAGAGGTGTCGAGCGGGGTGCTGATGGAACTGATGAATTATAACTTTCCGGGAAACATACGCGAGCTGGAAAATATTATCGAGCATTCGGTAGCGGTTACGGGCAAGAACATCATCACAGAGGACGACCTACCGACTTACATCCGCGGAGTTCCCATCTCCGAAGAGGTCAAGCTCTTCGAAAAAACGACGCCAGGGGGGGCGGAGACTTTCTTTAACCGAACTATTTCTCTGGACGAGGAATTAGCGACTCATGAAAAGTGTCTCCTTCTCAGCGCGCTAAAAAGAGCTAACGGGGTACAAAAGAGAGCCGCCGAGCTTTTGGGGATCAATTACAGGTCTTTCCGGCATAGATTGGAAAAATATAGCCTACTTGGGATGAAAGGTGTGCCGGATGTTGAGGAACCAGCTCCGGAATAGCGTTTTTCGTCATCCATCCAACCGCGACTTTTTGATACATTTTTTGGCCTCGCCACTATTTGTCATTCCCACAAATTGAACTTTTCAGCGTAGCGGTTTCTAACCTGCTGATTTATCTGATTTCACCACGTCGTCGTAGCTGGGCCTCCGGAAATCAGATTCTAGCAAGGGAAACTGGAAAGATTGGTCTTGGTTTTGCTTTCTGCGTTCAACAAGGCCGTCACGTTTGAATACGCATAGAAGGAGGTGGGTTAGAGATTTCTTACCAATACGGGCGTGATCGGACAAGGAAATGGAAAAAAATCATCAACAATCAAAAGAAGGAGAAAGGAACAATATATGAATAGACTAAGACTAAAAGCCGAAGGGGGTTTCACCCTCATCGAGCTACTCGTTGTTATCGCGATCATCGGCATTCTGGCGGCGATCGCCATCCCGCAGTTCGCAGCGTATCGCCGTAGAGGCTTTGTCGCTCAGGTGCAGTCTGATTTGAGAAACGCAGCTACCGCTCAGGAGGCCGTTTTTGCACAAACCCAGGCGTACGCACCAGCCTGTACGCCTTGCACGGCTGTTGAGTTACCAGGATTTAATCCGACAGTGGGTGTGACAGTTAACGGTACAGTACCGACAGTGCAAACTTTCCAACTTGTCGGCTCACACGGTCAGTGTGGTGCGGAAACTTGGACGTATAGTAGCGTGAATGGAACGATCACACCTAGTGCCGCAGTAGCAGGCGGATGTATCTAAGGGACTAGCCACGCCAAATCTTAAAGGGGAAACGACACAAATCGTTTCCCCTTTTTGATTGGCGGCATGCAATGTCAGCGTAGTGCGGGTGATATCAAACGGGAAAGGTCGACATGGATCTGACAGCCGAGAAGGGCTTCACGCTTATCGAGCTACTGGTGGTTATCGCGATCATCAGTATTCTGGCCGCCATCGCTGTTCCTCAGTATGCTGCCTATCGCCGGCAAGGCTTCATCGCTCAGGTGCAATATGATCTGAAAAATGCCACGCTCGCAGAGGAGCGTTTTTTCAGCTTAAACCAGAGCTATCAGCCGTGTGGCCCCTGCACTTCGGCTACCCTGCCGGAGTTTAAGACCACCGTCGGCGTCACCGTCGTAGCTGTCGCGCCTGCTGGCGCCGGGACCTACACGCTTACCGGCATACATGCTAATTGTGGGGCTGACGTATGGACGTATAGTAATGTCGCCGGCGTAATCACGCCACCAGCCAGCCCTTGCTGATAAGAGCCGGATAAATTTTGAAGAAATTTTCTACTGATTCCGTTGAAGAATCTCCGTTCACCCTTCGACGAACTCAGAGGCTGTGAAGAAATTGCCGATCGCCCTTCGACCCTTCGAGGGGCCTCAGGGCAGGCCCCCTCGACAGCCTTTAGTCCCGAGCCTGTCGAGGGGTCGGGACGAACGGATAAGTGCTTGAATTGCCATCTACGCTATTCCGTTCGTGGTGAGCCTGTCGAACCATGAACGAATTTTTTCACACACTCTCAGGGCGAACGGACCAGGCTTTGAAATTGTTGATCCGTTTCCGTTCAGAGGAATTCCTATTCGTGCTTAGCACCAGCCTTTTCTTCCTTGATGAACTCATAGATCAACTTGGGCACGGCGCCGCAGGTAATGCATCTGGGAGACTGGGTCCGAGAGTTATTACCTATCGGATAGTAAGGGGCAGTTCGGTCTGCTCCCCAGTGGCCTCGTTTATGACTAGCAGCCTTCCCATGTCCTCGCCTCGTAATTGGTCGTTGGCGTTTAGTAGTTCTATGCCGTAAACGGTGCCGTCGGGAGCCAGGTCCACGGCCAGTTCATCGCTTATCCGAACCGTTTCCACTTCACCACCCTTTTTACGAAAGCGGATATAGGCAATGTTATATCGGGAATCGTAGGTAAATTTCATTGATAGCTCCCTTCCTGCTAAAAGTAACGTGTGATAACCGTAACAACGACCCAATCGGTATTTTCTTGAACCGCATAAGCCTCAACTTGTTTAGTATTGTAACGTTTACCGCGCCAGTCGCCAATAAAGCGAAAATTTCGTCTGAAACCTGTGCGGCCAAATTTTGCCGGGAATTGTTCACCATGCTGGACCGTCTCGATGATCTCCTCGTCGGTTGCTCCACGCTCTTCCATCCGTTCAGCGGCATGCGGATGAATGCGAACTGCCATTTCATGCTGCCCTTTTTTGTCTACTCATGTTTCGCCCCGGCCTTTTCTTCCTTGATGAACTCATAGATCAACTTGGGTACGGCGCCGCAGGTAATGCATCTTGGAGATTGAGGCTTGGTGCCGTCGGGGTATCTCATGTGCCGCAGGTAGAAGGGCTTCTCGGTGCCGACATAGTCGTCATAGTAAAAGGCGAGCTTGCCGCATTCGCTGCATTGAAGATATTTCGCCATGGGTTTCTCCCGAAAAGTAAAAAGGTAAAAGTAAAAAGGCAAAAGGCCATTCACTTGTTTTTAGAGTTTTTCCTCGTATTCACGATGATCGAGCCGATGATTCGTGCGATCTCTTCGGCCTCCTGGGTAAGAGTCTTACATGCTCCGTCCGGGGATTCTTCAGAGGCATCTAAGAGGCGTAACCAGTAGATAGTTTCTCGGGCTTCCTTGAGAGCGATGTTGTACTTGCTGATGAAGTCTGCCTGACTCTGTCCTGCTTGAGCCTCTTCTACGTTTGCGCCAATTGAAGTGCCCGATCCCAATAACTGCCAACCTAAGGTTCGGGCTGTTCCACGTTTTCCGTCCAATGTTCGGCATAATCGAACGATTTCCAAGGCAAAAGCAAAGGTGCGTTCTTTAATGTCTCGCGGCTTGCTCTCGTTTCCTGTCATACTTTTTACTTTTGCCTTTTTACTTTTTACTTCACTATCCTAGCCTTCGAACTTTCCCGTGACTCTCTGGTGGCCGCCGTTTGTCTCGTAGGGCTCCTCGCGATAAAGGCCCAGCGCCTTCATCACCGGCGTGTCCTGGATGGAGAACAGGATTGCTTCTTCCTTGCTCTCGTTGATGTGCTCATGCCACGCCCACGTTGGAACGACAAAAAAATCTCCGCGCTCCCAATCGAGCCGCTGGCCGTTGATGACCGTGCTGCCACGTCCCTCGAACACGTGATAGACGGCGCTGTTGACCTGGCGATGTGCCTGAGTGTGGATACCGGGGCGGATCGATTGGATATAACAACCGATCGTCGGTAACACGGGTCCGCCGGTATTTGGATTTAAATACTCGAAGCAGACGTCGTCGAACGGGCTGGCGGCGCCTTCGCCGATCTTCTTGAGCGCTTGGTATGTGGGTTCCCATTTGTAGTTTAGAAGCGGCGAATAATTCTCGCTGGGTTTTTCCCAGGTCGGCTGCAGGTGTGGGCCGCTGAATTTTCGCTCCGAATCGTTCACTCCGGCGACCGGCTGCCGGTCCTTGGGATAGGGTTGGAAAAAGACCGCGTCGAGGTCGCCGACCAGCGGCAGATCCAAACCGTCCATCCAGATCATGGGTCGATCCGATTCACATCCATGATCATGCCAGGTCCAGTTAGGGGTAAGAACGAGATCGCCCCGGCTCATCATGCATTTGTCACCGTTCACGTTGGTAAACGAACGATCCCCTTCGATGATAAAGCGGATCGCTGCGGCGGTATGGCGATGGCAGGGCGCGGTCTCGCCCGGCTTGACTATCTGCACCGCGGCCCAAAGAGTATGCGTCGCGGCGTACTTCCCGCCGAGGCCTGGATTAACCAACCCCAAAACCCTTCTCTCTCCACCTCGTTCGATAGGCACAAGATCGGCGGCGCGATAAGCCATGCGGCGCAGGTCCGCCCACTTCCAATGGTACGGAAGAACTTTCGTCTTCGGTTCAGGCGGCAGAAGCCGCTCGGTAACCTTCCATAGAGGAATGAGATGCCTTTGGTCCGCTTCCTGGTAAAAGTCCTTCAGTTCCGTATCGCTCTCTATAGCGGGCTTACTCATACAACCTCCTGCGGGTCTAATCTCAATCTCGCGTTGATTAATCTTATAGCGCGGCTCTGGAAAAATATCCAGAATTAGCGGCGAGGCGCGATGGCCGGGCGATTTTTGTTGCAAGTGCGCGTCAAGCCACTTAAAATCACTTTCGGTCCAGTGGTTGTTCACCAACTCTTGAGGCGAATAGCATGAAAATGGAAGTTGTCATCCCGCGTTTAGGATCGAGCGACGAGAGCGATGAAGTCAAAATTTTGCGCTGGCTCAAAGCGAAAGGCGACATGGTTAAAAAGGGAGAGCCTCTACTCGAAGTTGAGACGGATAAAGTTAATGTCGAGATCGAGGCGCCGGCTTCCGGGATCTTGAGTGAGATCCGCGCCGAAGAGGGGTGCGTTGCGAGCTTTAACTCTGTCGTCGCGATTATAGAACGAGAAGATTAGGGGTTGTTAAAAATTAAATTTTCCAATTTTCTATCCTGTCATTCTGAACGCGGTAGGGGCGCAATTGATTGCGCCCAAGAGGGCGTGATGAATCACGCCCCTACATGCCGAGATCCTTCGCGTTGCTCAGGATGACAGAAACTCGCGTGACAATGCATTTGTAAACTTTATTATTTCTCTGACGCTTAGGAAAAGCAGACGAGTGAACCGAGGCAAGATTGATGGACAGCTCTGCTCCGACTCTTTTATTGTCACTGATTGCATTTGTCTTTGGCTCCATGCTCGGTAGTTTTCTGAACGTCTGTATCGTTCGGCTCCCGAAGAACGAGTCGATCGTAAAGCCGCCTTCCCATTGCCCGAGTTGCAAAGCACAGATCCCGTTTTACCAGAACATTCCATTGGTCAGTTATCTGTTTTTGCGCGGTCGGTGTCGGTTTTGTGCGGAGAGAATTTCTCCGCGTTATTTTTTCGTGGAACTTTTGATGGGGATTCTCACTGTAGCTTTACTGTTTCGCTTTGGCCTGAGCGCCGCTTTTTTTGTCAATCTTGTTTTTGTCGCGGCTCTTGTGGTCGTCTCCTTTATCGACCTCGACGTCCAGATTGTTCCCAACGTGATCAGTCTTCCGGGCATCGGCTTGGGTTTTGTTGCTTCATTGGCGCAGTACCCCTGGCCGGCAGATTCTCTATCTATACCCCCATCGCCACTGAGCTCATTTATCGGAATCTTGGTCGGCGGAGGCTTTCTCTGGTTGGCAGCCTGGGTTTACGAATTTTTTACCGGAACCGAAGGCATGGGAGGGGGAGATGTGAAGCTGTTGGCCATGATCGGAGCTTTCTTGGGATGGCCATCTGTTCCTTTAACCCTCTTTTTCGCCTCAGTGAGCGGCTCCGTCATCGGTGTGTTTTTGATGGTCAGAGCCGGAGCGGGCGGGAAGTACGCCATTCCGTTTGGGCCGTTCCTTTGCCTGGGTGCTCTGTTTTATCTCTTTTTAGGTAGAATCATTCTCCAGTTTTACTTGCCTGCCGGATAAATCTCATCCGTATTTTGTTAATCTGACGCATTTTGTCACTTCGATTTGCCTTCCATTCTCTATTCATTTCTAAAAAACCCTAGATTTCCGGTCAGTTGTACAGCGGTCATATCAACACTGAGGTTGGCACACTTCTGGCGATGACCTTCTCCCGAGGCGCGATATGAAACTGCGAAAATTTGCCGGAGATGTTACCGGATTTACTCTCATCGAGCTGCTTGCCACGATCGGGGTTGCCGGGATTCTTATGGGGATCGCGGTTCCCCGCTTTTACGCAGTACTTCCGGGAATTCGGCTTGCATCCGCTGCCCGGCAAGTGGCGACAGATTTGCAATTAGCGAGGATGCAAGCGATCTCCACACGCGCACCTCTTACCGTGGCGTTTGTTCCTCCAACGGGAGTCTATACCTTTGGTCCGAACAGCCGGGACCTCAACCAACTCTATCCAGGAACTACGATCACGGCTGTGGTGGGCGGAGATCCAACCTTCACTACTGTCGGCGCTGCTAATGTCACGACCATCACGGTGACCAACAATGGTGTTAACAGAACAGTCACGGTCAACGCGGCCGGTAAAATTTTTACACAATAGTTTGGACATGATTTCAAAATTATCACTTTTCAAAACACTTAGATCGCCCAAGGGCTTTTCGCTGATCGAAGTCCTGGTTGCAATAGGAATTTTGTCTATCGCAATTCTGGGGCTTGCGGTAGGGGCGATAACCATCACAAGAGCCAACAAAACGAGTCAATCCCACACGGTTGCGACCAACGTGGCTCAGGACATACTGGAACAACTGAGAGCACAACCTTTCGCGGCCGTTACTGCCGGCAATGACACTGTCACGTTTCAGGGAGTGAATTTCACACGGGGGTGGGCTCTAAACCCGAACACAGCAACGTTCAAGCAAATCAATGTCACTATTCAATGGACAGATTACGTACCGCACACCTTGACGGTCTCTTCGGCGATGTCACCCAATACTTAGCGATGCAAGTGTCTCGCGGAAAACTCAGGATTCGGTCGATGGAAAATATGACTTGGAAAAATCATAAGGGCTTTACGCTGATCGAGCTTTTAGTGGCAATGAGCCTCAGCCTCATCGTCTTGGGGGCCGGATATAGCGTCTTCCGGGTTCAGATTCATACCGTCAAGGCGCAGGAATTCAAGATGGAAGCCCAGGAGGATGCGCGCGCGTCTCTCGATATGATGGTGCGCGAGATAAGAAACTTGGGATTTTTTCCAACTCTTACAGCCTGTACCACTGTTCCAGCCAATAACAATGGGATCATCGCCGCAGCGGCCAACAACTTTCAGTTTG
Source organism: uncultured Syntrophobacteraceae bacterium (assembly GCA_964404195.1). GTDB lineage: Bacteria > Desulfobacterota > Binatia > UBA9968 > UBA9968 > JAJPJQ01. The sequence goes on along the minus strand of CAYOJC010000015.1, from coordinate 7,906 downwards.
TTTATGATGCCAACGGCGACGGCGACTGCGCGGACACGGTAGCCTCTGGGGCGGGAGCGGATGAAAACGTAATTTATGCCTGGAATAATGTTACCCTCAATATCACAAGAGACATCGGCAATGGTCCACAGGACCTCACAGCCGGCAATGTCACGAACGCTGCTTTTTTATACTTTGATGGTGCTGGCACTCCGACGGCGGACCCGGCCAGTATCAGAAGTGTTTCCATCACGCTTACAGTGCGATCCCGGAGCACGGATGTCCAATTCAGCGGAGGCGTACCACAGGACATCAGGATGGATTCCAACGTGGATCTGCGTAATCGAGGGAACGGATGAAAAACTTGAGCACAGAAAAACCATTGCCACGGATAAAGATTGTCGGCCGGACCTTAAGATCCGAGCGCGGGATATCTCTCGTGGTCGTGATCATGCTGATGGTTATCATCCTCGCCATAACCGGCGCGGGACTGCTTTTCAGCGGCATCGATCTCAGAATCAGCGGCAATTACCGCGCAGGAACTCAGGCGTTTTATGCTGCCGATACGGGCGCGAGCTTCGGATTCTCACAGATCGTGTCTAGTACAGTGGCCTCGACAGCCGCGTTCGGCCCACTACCCGTCAACGGCGGGACCTACTGCAGTGGTACAATAGCCACTACCGGGGTCGGCTGTGCAACGCCGCAGCCATTGATGACTCCTCCGGCCACGAGTCTCGCAGAGGAATCTACGCTCAGCTCCGGGGCAGTCTACAACTCAGACCGCGCCGGCTTTTTCACATACCGTTATCAGATTGACGCGACGGGAGTAGGACCGCTCGGCGCCGCCCGACAAGTCCAGGCTTTGGCCACTTTCGGCCCAGTACAGTGAGGTTAAAATGAATATGAAAAAATTCCTTGTATGGATATTGGTCGTCTCTCTCATAGGCGGCAACTATTTGCCCGCGGCACTAGCCGACGATAGCGACATCTTTGGGGCGAATATCCAACCTAATGTCATGATCCTGTTGGACTCTTCCGGTAGCATGGATGAGACGGTCATATCTAATCCTTATGATCCAGGAAGTACCTACAATACTCCGAACACGTATATACAAACTGTAGTCTACCGGAAATACACTAGTAAAAATAACTGTAAACCTCTCAGTCCTCCCTGTTACAAACTGTACAGGGACATCATTGGGGATGATGGTATAAGCGGCGCGGGCGCTCCATCGGAGGTCCCCAACGCCGACGGCAGCGATCCCAACGCAGCCAGGAACGGCCTCAGTACCGTCGGCTTCTGGTCCGGGCAAATTGGGGGTTCCAACGTAAATCTTTCCGTCGGAAATTACCTGAACTACCAGGCATGCGGCACATCCTGCTCAGGGGCTCCGACGAAAAAAATTGTCATTGCCAAGAGTGTGCTTACGAACATTGTGAACAACACCGATGGCGTCCGTTTCGGTGTGATGAAGTTCGGTGGCAACACGTCTGCTGGTCTCGGCGGAGGCCAGATGGTGGCGACCATCGGAAGCGTCAAAGGCACCATTGTGAGCGCCATAAATAATGTTAGCCCGAGCGGTTACACACCGCTGGGAGAATTTCTCTACGATGCGGGCCAATATTATAAGGGTTTAGCGCTGCGGAATGGAACCACTTACGCGAGTCCGATCGATTATTCTTGTCAGCCCAATTTTGTCATTTTGATGTCGGACGGAAAGCAAAATGGCATTATAGACGTGGTGGACGAAGCAACCAACCGATACACTCAGGACCATCGCACCGGCACATCGTTCGCTGGGATACAGAACGTCATCGTTCACACAGTTGGTTTCGGCATCGGCGCTTCTGAGCCGGCGTCCGCTATAACCGATCTCCAGGACGCGGCGAAAAACGGAGGCGGCTCTTACCACACTGCCAACAATGCGGCTGAATTGGAGAAGGCCCTTGAAGACGCTATTAGCCAGATCCTCGCTGCGACCTTCTCCTTCGCTGCACCGACCATTCCGACCACAGGCACAAGCGGAGCCGTGAGAGCTTACCTCGCGTCGTTTCAGTCGAACGCATCGCGGCCGTTTTGGAAAGGTTATTTAAAAGCCTATGATTTCGTGAACGGTACTATCCCCACGGACCCGGTGACTCACCTGCCATCCGGCACGCCGGTTTGGGATGCAGGAAAGCAGCTCAGTGACACCGGCAGTCCGGTGATATTAGCCGGCAACCGAAAGATTAAGACCTACATCGGCGGTTCGCTACAGGATTTCAAAACAACTACGTCGGCGATTACCTACACTGTTCTAGGTGCCGCCGATAACACCGAGAAGGATCAGATCATCAATTATATTCGCGGCGCCGTCGATTATAACGACGAAGACGGAGATACTAATATAACTGAAGAACGGCCGTGGAAGCTGGGCGACATCTTTCACTCAACGCCGGTTGTGGTATCGCCGCCGTTTTTTCCATTTATTACGGATCCGACCTACAATGCCTTCAAAACGGCCAACGCCGGCCGTACGACCATTTTGCTGGCTGGAGCCAACGATGGAATGCTGCATGCGTTTCGCGAAAGCGACGGCGAAGAACTATGGGCCTTCATTCCGCCCAATCTGCTCGACCAGTTGAAGAATTTAAAAGTTCTTTCGGGAACCCGTGATTTTTATGTCGACGCTAGTCCGATCGCCGCCGATGTCAAAACCGGCGGCACATGGAAAACTATCGTCATATTCGGACAGCGGCGGGGAGGCAACAATTACTACGCCTTAGATATTACCGACACCACCAATCCGCAATATCTTTGGAGTTTCAGCGATGCCAGGTTGGGGGAGACGTGGTCGGAACCGGCGATCGGCAAGGTGAAAATGTCCGACGGTACAGATAAGTGGGTTGCTTTTGTTGGAGGAGGTTTTGACAGCACGCACAGCAACTATAGCAGCGGGAACAAGACGACCGAGACTTTTTTCACGATCGATCTATCCAATGGAGCAAAGCTCTGGGAGTACTACAACTCTAGCTCTTCGGATGACCGCCAGTTCATGAATTTTAGTTTCCCGGCCGCGCCGACCGCCGTCGATCTCGACAACAACGGATATATCGACCGGGTATATATCGGCGACGTGGGCGGACAGCTTTGGAAATTCGACGTTGCGCCGACGGGTGGCGCGACGTTGTCGGGAAGCCTGATAAACAACTGGACGGGCAAACGCCTTTTTACGGCAGCCCCTTCCCCCGGTCAGGCCAATCCACCAAATGCAGGAGAGTTTTATCCGACCCAGGCCATCTATTCCTGGCCTACGCTTGCGCTCGATGCAAGCAAGAATCTTTGGGTGTTCTTTGGAACCGGGGATCGTTATCACCCGAACAGTCCAAGCACCAACCGATTTTATGGGATCAAAGACAACACCAGCATGACGAACGGCAGCCAACTAACCGAATCGTCGCTGACGGATATGAGCAGTGGAGGCACCCCAACGATCACTCAGGGATGGTACCTGGTATTTTCGCCGGCAAGCAGCGGTGAGAAGGTGCTGGCGGCCGCTGAAGTTTTCCGAGGGGTTGTGCTTTTCACAACCTTCACGCCCGTTACTACGGTTGCGTGCGGAACCGGCGGTGGAAATGCCAAACTTTATTCGGTGAATATGGACACGGGAGATGCCGCCATAAATCTCGCTAATGCAACGGACTTGCCCGCGGGGCAAAGCGCGCTGACGAATACCAAGGACATCGGCACGGGAATACCGTCCAAGCCGGTCATGGTAGCTGGACATGCAATCACGAGTACAACAAGCGAGATGATATACGACACAGACACAGGAAAGGGTCCAAGAAAAACGCTGGTGGGTTGGCGCGAGGTATTTTAGTGAAATCGAGATTTATTTTAACTCTGCTTTGTGTTTCTTTGCTGGGCACGCTTTCAGCCCAGGCAGCATCGGAGGAAGCGGTTGAGCGGAACAATCAGGGCGTAGATCTCCTCAAGCAGGGCAAGATCGAGGAGGCGATCGGCGCGCTTCAGAAAGCAGTGGAGGTGAATCCCAAGGATGTCGACGTCCGGCTAAATCTCGCGTACGCTTATGACCGGCAGGGTCGTGTGGACGATGCGATTCTCCAATATCAAAAGGCTATCGAGCTCAATCCGCGAGACTCAGTAGCCCGCAACAATCTCGGCGTCCTATATAATAAGACGGGACACTACGACGAAGCTATTCGAGAGCTGGAAAAATCATTGGAGATCGACCCAAAGAGCGCAACGGGCCCCAAAAATCTCGAGACGGCGAAAAAGAATCAATCGGTGATTCAAGAGCGCGAGAGAAAAATTGCTGAAGCGGTGAAGAATGCAGGGGCGCATCCTGAAAACCCGCAGGCTCACTATAGCTTAGCGCGCCTTTATGCTTTCTACGGTAAAAAAGATCAAGCCATTGCGTCCCTCGAAAAGGCCCTCAAGCTGGGCTATCACGATATTGGCTACGTCAAAACAGACACAGCTCTGGATAACATTAGGAACGAACCCGACTATGTCTGGTTGCTTCGGGGGCGATAGAATCCCCACTTCTCCTCTTTTTCTGGGACTTCAGGCTTCCGTGTGAAGCAAGGCTCGGAGATCGCACCGCCGAGGCGCGTCCTTCGACGAAGCTCAGGATGCGCGGCTATGAAGAATTCCGCTCGTGGTGATCCCTCGACAAGCTCGGGACTAAAGGCGCAGTCGAGAGAGCCTGCCCTGAGCGAAGCCGAAGGGTCGAACCATGCGAACTCCGTGTCTCGGTGGTGAATTATTCTTCACAGGAAACCCTGAATAGCCCTTTTTCTAAAGCGCATTAGCTTTCCGCTCGCATAATTCCCAAAATTGGTTGTTCATAATTCCGCTTGACAAGCTCCCGCGGGCCAGAGTATTGTCCGCCGCGTGATTCAACGGGCGACACAATCCATCCTCTCACGAGAGTCTGCTTTTACCTTGTTAGACATGATTACTGCCCTAGCGCTGTCGGGCATTCTAGCGGCCATCGCTATCCCCAATCTGGCCGGCCAGTTGCCCACGTACCGTTTGAATACAGCCGCGCGCCAGGTCCAATCCGAGCTGCATAGAATCAAGTCCCAGGCGGTGGCGCAGAACACCGAGCATCGCGCGGTGTTTTTACCGCCTTCCTCCTACCGAATCGAAAAAAAAATCGGCGCGACCACGTATGCGTCTACCGGTGAAATCAAACCCCTGCCCGACGGCATCATCTACGGCAATGCGAGCGCCAAAAATATCAGCTTTACCCCGCGAGGCACCTCGACAGGCGATACCATAAAACTTTGCAATAGCCGGCGCGAGGGAAAAAACGTCATTGTCTTTAGTGGCACGGGAAGAATACGTGTGGTCAGCGAGCGGTGCCAATAGGCCGAGAATGAAACGGGCTGCAATCCATCGCCAGGAGGGCTTGAGTTATACCGAGGTCCTTGTTTCCGTTGCGGTTATCTCCATTGCAGTCTTCGGATTTTCAGTCAATACAGTCAGCGTGATTCGAGGCAATCTCAACAGTACGAGCTATACCGTTGCCAACAATCTAGCGCAGGACAAGCTGGAGCAGTTGAGCGCAATCGTTGCCCTCAAAAACGTCGATTTCTGTCCCGATTCCGGTGAACACGGCCTTTCCGCCGGCGGCGCTGCCGGAGGGATTTATGATCGCTGCTGGACGATCAAAGATTCGTTCTTAGTTTCGGGCCTTAAAGAGATCAGTGTTGCTGTGAGTTGGCGAGATTCCGAATCGCGCTCGGTCACTTTCTCAACGCTGGTTTTTACTGAGCGAGCAGGCTTGTGAAAAGAACGCTACGGAGTTCCCGAGGATTCACTACGGTTGAGTTTCTCAGTGCCGCGCTTTGCGGCACTATAGTCTTGTTTGCGTTATACGGTTTTTATCGAGAACAGCTTTTTAGTCTTCTGTTGGAAGAAAGCAGAACTTCAACCCTGGAGGACGCGCGTGGCGCGCTCGACATCATGGTGCGGGAGTTGAGAAATGCCGGATCATTTCCAAAGGGCGCCGATGCGACCTGTCTCAATGACGCTTCAGGCAAGCCGCTTCGCGTGGTTTCGGCGAGTTCTACATCGATTCAGATCCAGACAGACACTCAGTCGCCATCTCCCACCAGCGACGACCCGGATGGAAGCTGCACTGCGACGGGCGAAAATGTCACTTACTCTATCGGCAACGGAACTGACGCATGTCCCGGTCCTATGAATATCAAGCGCAACGGTTATTGTTTGGTGGCTAACGTCGTAGTCTCTTCCAAGGAACCTCTCTTTACCTATTTCGATTCCAACGATACGCCGTTCGGTGGAAATCCCGCCGTGGCCGACGTGAAGCGAGTTAGGATCAGATTTTCGGTCGAAGTTCCCGATCCGACTCCTCGGGGCAAGAGTTTGGGTAAAACTATCAAGTCAACTCTCTCGTCGAGCGTAGAATTCAGGAACTCATAGTGGAAATACGTTACAAACCTGGATCAAGTTTGGCCGGCGACCAAGGCGTTGTCCTCGTAACGTCGCTTCTCCTCATAGCTCTCTTGATCGGCGCAGGAGCTGCGGCAATCGTAGCCGTGCAGTCCGATCTCAGAACCACTGCGAACCTGAACGGAGGAAATCGGGCCTTTTATATCGCCGAAGCCGGAATCAATCATGCACGCGGGGAGTTGCAGAGCAGGAGCGGAGCGATGAATTTTGACCGCGCTCTACAAACGAACGCGGGAACCGTCATTGTAAATAACTCTAACTTTAATGGTGGAACCTACAGAGTCACGCGACTGGCTTGGCCTGCGAATTCAAGCTGGATCAGAGTCGTATCGGCGGCCACGGCTTCCGGTAATTCCGTGAGCGAAGTTGAAGCATGGTTCAGAAAAGATCCCGGCCGACCTCCCAAAGCGATCGCTACCAGCGGCGATCTAAAGATAAGCGGCAGTCCCAAACTGATCGGCGCCTGCGGCGGAGCCCATTCCAACGACGACATGCAGGTGTCGGGCAATCCCGCCGTCCAGATGGCAGACGGCCTCACGGCGGCAAATCTGAATGTCGCGGGAGGCATCATACCGGAAGGAATGAACATTCCAGGGTCGCCATGTATCGGGAGCGCCGCGTGCGCCTCCTCTAGTCAAGGACTTAGCACCAATAATCTCGATTCATTTCCGAAAAGAACAGCGTATGAATCAAGCCATAACAGTGCCGTGCCGTATGACATTCCCCGGATCAATCCTGCCGAGTACGCTCCCTACGTTGCGAGCCTCGGCGAAAACGGCAAAGGCTACGTACTTCATGACGACGGCACGGTCACGGCCGGACCGGGAATAAGTTGCGATCCGAGTGGATTTTGTGCCGGCGGAATCCTCGTATCGTTACCGACTGGCTGGTCGTTTTCCCAAGGAACTTGGAGCGTCGGAGGCGTCACCGCCGCAGACGGAGTCTTTTACTCGGAGGCAAAGGTTGACATCTCGGGAAACGTCGGCAGCGTTAGTCTGCCCTGGCAGGCAACCGTCGTCGCGCGCGACAGCATTCGGATATCGGGCGATGCGTATATGCGTCCCTATCCAACCACGTCTTTGCCGCTCCAGAACCAGCTGCTAATCACAGGCAACGATTTGGAGATCACTGGCAACATGACAGCGAGTTATACCCCCGGGGCGATCCTGGTTCACCAGCAAATGAAGATCACCAAAAATCCACAGATTGCCGGGTTTGTGATCGCGGGAGATGGTCAACCCGCATGGGCGGGAGATCCATTTACGGATAGCAGCGCCGGGGTCGCTCTGAACGAAATCTCCGGCAACCCGACCGTTGATTACTCCTGTCAGTTCGGCTGTCTCGGGCCGGGCTGTCCCTGGCCTCTTGTCGCTGTTGTTGGCTGGAAACAAAAGTTCTAGTGTAGTGTCTCACGCTGTTGGCACCTTATCCTAAGTTCGACAG